>NZ_JARAYZ010000018.1:0-589 GCF_033794685.1 Streptomyces sp. ID05-26A | reverse complement strand
TTCGTGCAGGTCGGAACTTACCCGACAAGGAATTTCGCTACCTTAGGATGGTTATAGTTACCACCGCCGTTTACTGGCGCTTAAGTTCTCAGCTTCGCCCTTGCGGACTAACCGGTCCCCTTAACGTTCCAGCACCGGGCAGGCGTCAGTCCATATACATCGTCTTGCGACTTCGCATGGACCTGTGTTTTTAGTAAACAGTCGCTTCTCGCTGGTCTCTGCGGCCGTCTCGCCCTAGCCTGCAAGAGGCTTCAAGCGCTACGGCCCCCCTTCTCCCGAAGTTACGGGGGCATTTTGCCGAGTTCCTTAACCACAGTTCGCCCGATCGCCTTGGTATTCTCTACCTGACCACCTGTGTCGGTTTGGGGTACGGGCCGCGTGAAAGCTCGCTAGAGGCTTTTCTCGGCAGCATGGGATCACTCTACTTCGCCTCAATCGGCTACGCATCACGTCTCAGGATATGTGAGGCACGGATTTGCCTATGCCTCTCCCTACACGCTTGCACCAGTACTACCACTCACTGGCGGAGCTACCCTCCTGCGTCACCCCATCGCTTGACTACTACAAGTTCAGGTCCCGCGCTCCACAG
>NZ_JARAYZ010000017.1:0-598 GCF_033794685.1 Streptomyces sp. ID05-26A | reverse complement strand
GCCACCACCGGCCAACCCATCCACGAACTCACCAGACACACCGACACGGTCAACGCCGTGGCCTGGTCCCCCGACAGCACCCACATCCTCACCGGCAGCAACGACGGCAGCGCTCACATCTGGGATGCCACCACCGGCCAACCCATCCACGAACTCACCAGACACACCGACACGGTCAACGCCGTGGCCTGGTCCCCCGACAGCACCCACATCCTCACCGGCAGCGACGACGGCAGCGCTCACATCTGGGATGCCACCACCGGCCAACCCATCCACGAACTCACCAGACACACCGACACGGTCAACGCCGTGGCGTGGTCCCCCGACGGCACCCGCATCCTCACCGGCAACAGCAACGGCACCGCTCACATCTGGAACGCCACCACCCGCCAACCCATCCACGAACTCACCGGACACACCAACTGGATCCACTCCGTGGCCTGGTCCCCCGACAGCACCCACATCCTCACCGGCAGCGACGACGGCACCACCCGCATCTGGAACGCCACCACCGGCCAACCCATCCACGAACTCACCGGACACACCAACTGGATTCAATCCGTGGCCTGGTCCCCCGACGGCACCCACATCCTCACCG
>NZ_JARAYZ010000015.1:0-1058 GCF_033794685.1 Streptomyces sp. ID05-26A | reverse complement strand
CCAGAACCGCACAGTGGATGCGTAGCGTCTTTGTAACAAGTCCTCGGCCTATTAGTACCAGTCAGCTCCAACCGTTACCGGTCTTCCACCTCTGGCCTATCAACCCAGTGGTCTAGCTGGGGGCCTTAACTCACGAAGAGTGGGATACCTCATCTTGGAACGAGCTTCCCGCTTAGATGCCTTCAGCGGTTATCCCTTCCGAACGTAGCCAACCAGCAATGCTCTTGGCAGAACAACTGGCACACCAGCGGTCCGTCCGTCCCGGTCCTCTCGTACTAGGGACAGCCTTCCTCAAGTATCCTACGCGCGCGGCGGATAGGGACCGAACTGTCTCACGACGTTCTAAACCCAGCTCGCGTACCGCTTTAATGGGCGAACAGCCCAACCCTTGGGACCTACTCCAGCCCCAGGATGCGACGAGCCGACATCGAGGTGCCAAACCATCCCGTCGATATGGACTCTTGGGGAAGATCAGCCTGTTATCCCCGGGGTACCTTTTATCCGTTGAGCGACCACGCTTCCACAAGCCATGGCCGGATCACTAGTTCCGACTTTCGTCCCTGCTCGACCCGTCAGTCTCACAGTCAAGCTCCCTTGTGCACTTGCACTCAACACCTGATTGCCAACCAGGCTGAGGGAACCTTTGAGCGCCTCCGTTACTCTTTGGGAGGCAACCGCCCCAGTTAAACTACCCACCAGGCACTGTCCCTGATCCGGATCACGGACCGAGGTTAGACATCCAATACGACCAGAGTGGTATTTCAACGATGACTCCACACTGACTGGCGTCAGCGCTTCACAGTCTCCCACCTATCCTACACAAGCCGAATCGAACACCAATACCAAGCTATAGTAAAGGTCCCGGGGTCTTTCCGTCCTGCCGCGCGTAACGAGCATCTTTACTCGTAATGCAATTTCGCCGGGCCTGCGGTTGAGACAGTCGAGAAGTCGTTACGCCATTCGTGCAGGTCGGAACTTACCCGACAAGGAATTTCGCTACCTTAGGATGGTTATAGTTACCACCGCCGTTTACTGGCGCTTAAGTTCTCAGCTTCGCC
>NZ_JARAYZ010000014.1:0-1118 GCF_033794685.1 Streptomyces sp. ID05-26A | reverse complement strand
ATGGCGGTTTCTGTTCCTCCTGAGCTTGAGTGGTTGTTTGTTCTTGTGGTGGGTTCGACGTTGTCGAATCTGGATGTGGATGGGGCGCGGGCGTTGGCTGCGCGGGTGGACGCTGATGGTGTGGCGTTGCAGCGGTTGATGCTGGACGCGGAGGGTGCCGCGGCGGTGGTGGGTGGGGCTTTGGGCGGGGCTGTGGGGGCTGGTGTTCGTAAGCTTGTGGGTGGGGTGACGGCGCATGGTTCGTCGTTGCGGTCGCTGGCGCGGCGTGACGCGGTGGGGTTGCGGGAGCTGGCGCTGGCGGATGAGAAGAATGTTTATGAGATGGTGCAGGAGCTTGCACTGTTTTTTCCGCAGATTTGGTGGGCTTTGTACAGTCCGTGGGGGGCGCCGTGGTATGCGGCGTTGACGGCGGCGTTGCGGGCGCGGTTGCTGGCACGGTTGCAGTGGATTGACAATGCGGCGGTGATGCTGGCTCGGACGGTGGCGAGTGAGGCCGCGAGTGAGGTGTTGCAGAACGCGAACGCGCAGGCGTTGCAGTTTATTGAGAAGAATCGTCGTTCGTGGGATGCGCAGGATTCTGTTGTTGGCGCGATCGCCGGTGGTGTGGCGGGTGGGTTGATGATGGGCGGGGTGAGGCTGGGTCAGCGTGTGCTGGGCAAGCACGCGGACTCGGTGGCGTTTCATGGTGGCCTGGAGGGCACCACCGAGGTGGTTGTGGGTGCGGGTGTGTCGGGGGCGCTGGGGGGCGGTTTCGACGATCTGGGGTTCGGTTTCCTGGGTGGCGCGTTCAGTGGTGGTGTGCAGAAGGGCGCGGAGGACGCGGGTCACAAGATCGCCGGGTTCAAGAACGGTGGTCAGGGCAAGGATGGTGTGACCGTGCCGCCGGTGACCGTGCCGCCGGTGACCGTGCCGGGCACCCCGGTATCGGGCACCCCGGCACCCGGCGACATGGACACGGACGGCGCCCCCGGCACCGACAAGCCCGGCACCGACAAGCCCGGCACCGAACACCCCGGCACCGACAAGCCCAGTAGCGAACAGCCTGGTGGCGACAAGCCTGGTGGTTTCGTGCCTGGCATCCACACGCCGGTCATCGACACCAAACCCGGCGGCGACCG
>NZ_JARAYZ010000001.1:2344679-3160669 GCF_033794685.1 Streptomyces sp. ID05-26A | reverse complement strand
GCATGTGGCCCGCTCTTGGTGTGACTCGTGATGGGACCCCACCGCCAACGCAACCAAACTAAGCAACAGGCAGCCGCCCAACGCAACAGGCGTGCCATCTACCTACGGGCGGCGCGGGCCCCCTGATCAGATTGCCGGGGTCTGGGGCAGAGCCCCAGGGGAAGCACGCAGCAGCGACCCGCCACTCGCAAGGTGACCACCCGCCTGGTCGCGGAACGCAAGGCGACCACCCGCCTGGTCGCGGAGCGCAAGGTCGCGGAACGCAAGGCGACCACCCGCCTGGTCGCGGAGCGCAAGGTCGCGGAACGCAAGGCGACCACCCGCAAGGTCAGCGGACCGCAAAGGCGACCACCCGCCGGAAGCCGCGCTCAGTAAGCCCGAACACCCTTCCCAAGAACAGTCACCCCAGAAGCAGAAACCGTGTACCGCTCCCGATCCATAGGAGCATCCACACCGATCAACGCCCCATCAGGCACAACAACGTTCTTGTCCAAAATAGCCCGCCGAACCACAGCACCCTTGCCGATCCGAACCCCGGGCAACAACACCGACCCCTGCACCACGGACCCGACCTCGACGATCACGTCGGAAGAGACCACAGACCCGTGGATCTTCCCGGAGATGATCGCCCCGGGCCCCACCATCGAGTCCTCCGCAGACCCTCCGGCGATGAACTTGGCCGGCGGCAACGGCGGAGTGGCAGTCCGAATAGGCCACAACTGGTTGTAGAGGTTGAAAATCGGATGGACCGAAACCAGGTCCATGTGAGCGTCGTAGTAGGCGTCGATGGTCCCGACGTCCCGCCAGTACCCGCGATCCCGATCGGTGGCTCCGGGAACCTCGTTGTCCTGGAAGTCGTAGACGTGCGCCTTACCCCGGTCCACGAGCATGGGGATGATGTCGCCACCCATGTCGTGGTCCGAGTCGGGGTTCAACGCGTCTCCGCGCAAAGCGTCCAGCAACGCCTCGGTCGTGAACACGTAGTTGCCCATGGACGCGAACGTCACGTCAGGATCGTCCGGCACGTGCGGCGGCTCGGACGGCTTCTCCAGGAACCGGGTGATCTTGCCCGAGGCATCGGAGTCGATGCACCCGAACGCCTTGGCCTCGTTCCGCGGCACCCGGATCCCGGCGACGGTCACGGCCGCCCCGGACTCGACGTGCTGCGAGATCATCTGGCCGGGGTCCATCCGGTACACGTGGTCGGCTCCGAAGATGACCACGTGGTCGGGCTTCTCGTCGTGGACCAGGTTCAACGACTGGAAGATCGCGTCGGCCGAGCCCGTGTACCAGCGCGGGCCCAGGCGTTGCTGGGCCGGGACCGGGGTCACGTACTGACCGAGCACATTGGACAGGCGCCACGTCGTCGAGATGTGGCGGTCCAGTGAGTGCGACTTGTACTGCGTCAGCACGCAGAGCTTCGCGAGCCCCGCGTTGACCAGGTTCGACAGCACGAAGTCGACCAGCCGGTAGTTGCCCCCGAAGGGCACAGCCGGTTTCGCGCGGTCGGCCGTCAGTGGCCACAGGCGCTTGCCTTCACCACCGGCAAGCACAATTCCGAGAACGTGCGGCTGCCCCTTCACAGCATGTGACCCTATCCGTGCGATCGTTTTCGAACCAGACGCAAACCGGTTCGTCCCAACACCTACGTCTGTGATCTACGGTGGGTGCGTGCGAGTTGCGCTGCTGACCCGGGAATATCCGCCAGAGGTGTACGGCGGTGCTGGTGTGCACGTGGGTTTCCTCGTGCCCCACCTCCGCGAGCTCGTGGACGTCGACGTGCACTGCTTCGGTGCGCCGAGATCCGACGCGACGGCTCACAACCCCCCGCACAGCCTGGAGCAGGCGAACGCGGCCCTCACGACCCTCGCGGTCGACCTCGAGATGGCCGCGGCGGTCTCCGGCGCGAGCCTCGTCCATTCGCACACCTGGTACGCCAACATGGGCGGTCACCTGGGCAAACTCCTGCACGGGATCCCCCACGTGGTGACGGCGCACTCGCTGGAACCGCGCCGGCCGTGGAAGGCCGAGCAGCTCGGTGGCGGGTACCGGATCTCCTCCTGGGCCGAGCGCACGGCGTACGAACACGCCGACGCGGTCATCGCCGTGAGCGACGGGATGCGGGCCGACGTGCTCGACGCCTACCCCGCTCTCGACCCCTCCAAGGTCCACGTCGTGCGCAACGGGATCGACAGCGACGCGTACCGCCCCGTCACCGGAACGGACGCCCTGACGTCCCGTGGAATCGATCCCGCGAAGCCGATCGTGGCCTTCGTGGGAAGGATCACCCGCCAAAAAGGTTTGAGCCACCTCGTGGCCGCGGCGCACCAGATCGACCCGGAAGCGCAGATCGTCCTGTGCGCCGGAGCTCCGGACACGCCGGAGATCGCCGAGGAGATCCGGCAGGCGGTCAGCGAGCTGTCCGAGAAACGGCCCGGCGTGTTCTGGATCCAGAAGATGCTGCAGCCCGCCGAGGTCCGGCAGATCCTGAGCCACGCGACGGTGTTCGTGTGCCCGTCGGTCTACGAACCGCTGGGCATCGTGAACCTGGAGGCGATGGCGTGCGGCACCGCGGTCGTCGCGAGTGACGTCGGCGGCATCCCCGAGGTCGTCGTGCACGACGAGACGGGCCTTCTCGTCCACTACGACGAGCATGATTTGTCGACATATCGACACCAGCTCGCCGAATCGATCAACGAACTGGTCACAGACTCCGATCGCGCCCGACGCTTCGGAGCGGCCGGACGCACGCGGGCTGAGCAGGAGTTCTCGTGGTCGACGATGGCCGCGCAGACCGTCGAGGTGTACCGCAGTGT
Organism: Streptomyces sp. ID05-26A; assembly: GCF_033794685.1. Taxonomy (NCBI): domain Bacteria; kingdom Bacillati; phylum Actinomycetota; class Actinomycetes; order Kitasatosporales; family Streptomycetaceae; genus Streptomyces; species Streptomyces sp. ID05-26A. The sequence continues at coordinate 3,157,853 of NZ_JARAYZ010000001.1, read as the reverse complement.
GATCTGAGTCACACTCCACCAGGGCAACCCGGAAGAGTGAGCACCGCCTTTAACCAGTAGTGACGTTGTGACTTCAACTGGTTAGGGGCACGAGGACTGTGCGTTGTGCGGTGCTGGGTCTGACGGTCCTCCTCGCGGTGACCGGATGCGCGACCTCAGCTCCCGCCACCCAGCCGGCGGCGCTGCAGCCGACGATCGAGGGCAAGAAGCTCGCCGAGGCCTCCGAACTGCAGTCGCAGGCGGAGGCCCAGCTCGCCTACACGCTGGAGTACGGCTACGTCGCGCGGGCGGGCGCCGCCGCGGTCAGCTGCTGGTTCTCGAAGACGGGCCTCGAGTCCGAGGTCGACAAGCGGCTGTGGTGCGGGCCGGTCCAGGTTCCCGGCACCGGCGCCGGCACCGACTGGGTGCCCGTGCCGATCAAGGAAGTCACCAAGACGGATGATGAGGTCCGTTACGAGGTGCAGTCGCCGCAGGTGCCGGAGAAGGGCAACCGCAGCACGCCGGGCGGGATGCTCGTGCGCACCGATGGCAAGGAGTTCGACCCGTCCAAGCAACAGGACATGACGGCCGGACGCGACTTCCTGGCCGTGCTGCCCGACGACGGCAAGCGCTCCAACCACGACCTGGGCCTCGGCAACACCGAGATCAAGCTGCGCGACGACCTGCTCAGCACCACGGTCACCGGCTGGGCGAACCCGGACATCTGGTTCACCTCCGAGGGCACGCTGCGCGCCGAGACCGGCTCACGGCTGCGCGTGGTCCGGATGAAGGTCGAGAAGCTCAACGAGACGGACAGCGGTTTCCACCGCACCAACTGGCAGGGGTTCGCCCCGCAACCCTCCGAGCTCGCGCTGGAGGTGCCCGGCAAGCGCCAGGTCCTCCCGGCCGACCGGCTGCCGGCCAACGGCGCGGTCTTCGTCGTCTACACCGTGCCGGACCCGCAGGAAGGCCCTGAGAACCTCGCGCTCGGCACGCTCGGCGCCAAGTCGCTGGACCAGCGCGTCGAGATCCCGTCCGGCAAGCGCTCCGACACCCCACCGGCGGTCTTGCAGCGCGCCGCCACCCCGGCCCAGTTCAAGGAGCAGACGCAGAAGATCCGCTTCGGCGACCGCGAGCTCGGCATGAAGATCACCGGGGTGCGGCTCGGCCGGCAGCGGCCGGTCAAGCTCGGCGAGAGCCAGTACGACGTGGCCACGATCTCCGGACCGGACAAGGCGTTGCTGGAGGTGCGGGTCGAGGCGACCGGCGACCTGCCCGACACCGCGGGCGGCCTGCTGACCAAGGACCTGATCACCGTGACGCTGCCGGACGGTTCGACCGCCCGGCAGGTCGGCGCCCGCTACGACGGCGGACCGCTGCCGTTCGCGGTCGTCGTCGAGGTGCCGGCGGACACCCGCTCGGTCTCGGTCGGCATGGTCGAAGGGGTGCTGGACCTGCCGCGACTCGGCACGACGAGCATCTCCGCCGTCGACTCGCGCGCCACCCTCGCCCTGGAGTTCTGAGCGAGCATCGCGGCCAGCGCCAGCCAGCCGAGCAGTACGAGGACCAGTCCGCCCCAGCCCCACTCCTCGTACGCGGTGGCGCCGGACGTCCCGCCGATGCTGCTGCCGACGTAGAACCCGGCGAGGTAGAGCCCCGAGGCCTGGCCACGGGCGTGCGACGGAGCCCGTGCGGCGACCCAGCCGCTCGCCGTGGTGTGCGAGGCGAAGAACCCGGCGGTGACGATCGCGAGGCCGAGCGGCACCCACACCAGGCTCGCCAGGGCGCCCAGAGCCAGCACGCCGATGCACAGCAGCAGCACGCGGCCGCGGCCGAACCGGTCGGCGAGCCTGCCCGCGAACGCCGCCGCGGTGCTGCCGAACCCGTAGAAGAGGAACACCAGCGTCTCGAGCCAGGCGGGACCGGAGAGCTGGAAGCCCGCGACGTTGTAGAACGAGATGAACGTCCCCACGAGCAGCACGGCGACGACGTACAACGACAACAGCACCGGGTCGCGCAGCGCTGCCTTCATGCCGCTCGGCGCCCGCTTCGGCATCGCGCTGGCCCTGGGCAGGAAGAACACCACGACCAGCGCCGCGACCAGCCCGAACGCACCGGCCAGCAGCACGGAGCCGCGCCATCCGAGCCAGTCCGAGGTCATGCCGGTGACGAGCCGCCCGGACATGCCGCCCAGGCTGTTCCCGGCGATCATCGCGCCCATGGCGGCGCCGAGCTTCCCCTTGTCCAGTTCGTCCGCGAGGTAGGCCATGGACGCTGCGGGCACCCCGGCCGCCGCGACGCCCTGCAGCACCCGCAGGACCAGGAACACCTCGTAGTTCGGCGCGAACGGGAGCAGGAGCCCGAGCAACGCCGCCACCAGCACGCTGACCACGATCACCGGACGCCGCCCGACCCGTTCGGACAGCATCGCGATCGGCACGACGACCACCGCCAGCGCGAGCGTGGCGGCGGAGAGCGCGAGCGACGCGCTGCCCGGCCCCAGCCCGAACTCTGCCGCGATCTGCGGCATGACCGCCTGCGGGGTGTAGAGCAGCGCGAAGCACGCGAACCCCGAAGCGGCGATGGACGCGGTCAACCTGGTCACGCAACTGACGCTAAGCCATACGTCCAATACGGAAATGCGCCAGAATCGATCCGTGAACGAATCGGACCTGGCACCGAAGCTGGCGATGTTGAAAGCGCTTGCCGCGGACGAGCACGTGACTCGCGTCGCAGAACGCCTCGGCCTCCCCCAGCCCACCGTCAGCCGGTGGATCGCCGAGCTCGGTGAGCAGCTCGGTACGCCGATCATCGCGAAGAACGGCAGGCGGGTCCGCCTCACGCGGCCGGGCCGGTTGCTGGCCGAAGCGGCGACCCGCTCGCTGGCCGCGCTGGAACCGGGTCTGCGCGAGGTCGAGGAGGAACTCGACCCGGAGAAGGGCCGCGTCGTGCTGGGCTTCCTGCACATGCTCGGCCGCGCGATCGTGCCCGAACTGGTCCGCGGCTACCGCGCCGAGCACCCGCACGTGCGGTTCGGCCTGGTCCAGAACGCCCGTCACGCCGTGGTCGCCAAGCTCGTCAGCGGCGAGATCGACCTGGCGCTGGTCGCCCCGCCGCCGGAGGGGCCCGAGTTCGAGTCGGTGGTCGTGTTCGAGCAGCCGCTGATCGTCGTCGTGCCGTCGGGCCACCGGCTGGAGTCCCGCAGGGCCGTGCGGATCGAGGACCTGGCCGATGAGGACCTGATCACCCTGGAACCCGGCTACGGCCTGCGCCAGATCACCGACGACATGTGCGCCGCGGCCGGGATCACGCCTCGCTACGTGTTCGAGTGCCAGGAGATCGAGACCGTGCGCGGCCTGGTCGCGCACGGACTCGGCGTGGCACTGCTCACCCACGCCGAGTTCGCGCCGCCTCCCGGCCTGCGGGAGCTGTCACTGACGCCGCGGACCGGCCGGATCTTCGGGCTGACGTGGCTGCGGGACAACCCGCTGCCACCCGCCGTCCGCGCGTTCCGCGACCACGCCCTGAGGACTCACGGCGTCACCGGGACCAGGTCTGGGTCCCCTTCCACGTCCTGAGGTACGACTCGGCGCCACCGAGCATGTCCTGGACGAGCTGGTCACCGCCGAGCTGACGGACCTTCTCGACCCAGTCCGGCAGCAGACCGATGTGCGCGCCGCCGTCGACGTTGATGTCCCACACGCGCTCGCCGGTGCGCTGCCGGTCGACCAGCGGCCCGTCCGGGTAGCTGCGGAACGGGTAGGTCACGCCGCTCTGCGGGGCCGGGTGCGAGCCGACGCCGTTGTAGTCGGAGCCGAACCCGATGCCCACGTCGTACTTGCGCCGCAACGGTTCCGCGGCGGCGGCCTGCGAGACGTAACCGCCGGGGTCGTTCTCGTAGCCCGCGATGAACCCGCCGAGCTGGTAGACCTTCTCGGTCCACTGGGCGTCCATCCAGCTGTGGCTCGAGACGATGCCGGGGTACTTCGCCTGGGCGGCGAGCTCCAGCGTCCGGCCCGCGGCCTTCACGCTCATGTGGTCGATCTCGATCATCATGTGCCGCTTCATCATGCCCTGCACCGCGTACTCACCGAGCGACGTCAGGCCGCGCACGTTGCAGCGCTTCGCCGGGTCGTACGCCGGCGCGACGGCGGAGGCGGGGATCAGCGCGTTCGGGCCGACGGTGCCGATCGGGTTGTCCTGCTGCGGGCCCTTGCAGACCTCGGTCTGCCACCACTGGCCGGTGCGCAGGAACTGGCCCGCGTTGATCACGCCGCCCTGGGTGCCCGAGTCGAACCGGACGCCGCACAGCGCGTTGTCGAACTTGTGGCACAGGAACGCGCTGCGCACGCCGAGCGCGTACATCTCGTCGAGGCCGCGGTCGATAGCGGTCTTGTTGCACAACGGGATGTCGAGGAACGTGCGGCAGCCGAAGAGCTCGGAGGTCTCGATGCCGAGCACCACCGCGAGCTTGCCCTGCTGGATCACGTCCCGCGCCTGTTCAGCCGACGTGACGATGCGGAACCAGCCCTTGCCCGCGCCGCCGAACTGCTTGTCGACGAACGCCTGCAGCTCGTAGGTGCGCTGGGCCTGCAGCCGGACCGACTGCATCTCGTCGCACGGCTTGTCCTTGAACGGGTGGATGATGCAGAGCGTGGCGTTGCTCGTCAGGTCCTGCACGAGCACGCGCTGGCCGCCGCGCCAGGCCCGTTCCAGCCAGGCGTAGTAGTTCTGCTGGTGCGAGACCGTCGTGGAGGACGGCCAGTCCTTGAACGTCGGCCAGCCCACCGGGTCGTGGCCGTCGAGGTCGCCCGTCACGATCGCCTCGAAGATCGCGCCGAGGCCCGCCGGGTGGTGCTCCGAGCAGTCCTTCAACGCGTCCGCGATGCCCTGCTCGGAGAACGGCTTGCCGCAGATCAGCTTGCCGCCGAAGCCCTCGTTGGTCATGAGGTGGTTGTGCGCGTCGACGAACCCGCGCACCCTGCCCTGCCCGTCGACGCCCTTGAACGGCTCTCCGGTCACGTTGATCTGCGAGTCCGGCGCGGGCCGCGCCACCGGTTCCCACCACGGCGTCGCGGCCGTGGCAGGGGACAACGACGCTATGACCAGCGAGACGGCGAGTGCCAGGCGGAGTAACACGAGAGCTCCTCTACGGCGTTGTGAAGGAGCTCACATCATGCCGTGGAACGCCGCCGTCTCGTATGGCCGATCGTAGGTTAACGCGAATATTTTTCAGCCAACTCGACCAGCGTCCGCGCGCCGAAGCCCGTCGCGCCTGCGACGACCTCGTCGTAGACCTTCTCCGACCGCGCCGGACCAGCGATGTCGAGGTGCGCCCACGGCACGTCGCCCGCGAACTTCTGCAGGAACAGCGCCGCCGTGATGCCACCGGGGCCGGGCGGGCACTGCTTGTAGTCCGCGATCTCGCTGGCGACGGCACCGACGTGCTCCTCCAGCAACGGCATCCGCCACCACTGCTCGCCGACGTTCGCACCGGCGGCGACGACCTCGGCCGCGATCTCGTCGGACGCGCTGAACACCGCGCCCGTGCGCAGGCCGAGCGAGACCTTCATCGCGCCGGTCAGCGTCGCCACGTCCACGACCAGGTCGGGCTTCAGGTTCTTCACCGCGTACGCCATCGCGTCGGCCAGGACCATGCGGCCCTCGGCGTCGGTGTTCTGCACCTCGGTGGTCGCGCCGCCGTAGTGGCGCACGACGTCGCCCGGCCGGTACGCCGAGCCCGAGACGTGGTTCTCCGCGCACGGCACGAGCCCGGTGACCCGGACCGGCAGCCGCCGGCGCGCGACGGCCAGCAGCGCGGAGATCACCGCGGCGCCGCCCGCCATGTCGGTGCGCATGAGGTGCATGCCGTCGGCGGGCTTCACCGAGATGCCGCCCGTGTCGAACGTGATGCCCTTGCCGACGAACACCAGGTGCGGGCCGGTGGTGCCGTAGGTCAGCTCCAGGAAGCGCGGCGGGCGGGCCGAGCCGCCGCCGACCGCCAGCACGCCGCCGAAGCCCTGCTGTGCCAGCCACTTCTCGTCGCGCACGGTGGCGCTCAGCCCGTCGACCTTGTCCGCCAGCCTGGCGGCAGTCGTCGCGAGCCAGCGCGGGTCCTTGACGTTGGACGGGGTGTTCGCGAGATCACGCGTCAGCGACGTCGCCGTGGCGAGCGCGTGGGCCTTCAGCGCGGCCGACGTGAGCACCTCTTCGAACCCGGTGTCGGCGGTGATCAGCCGCAGCGAGCCGACGCGCTTCGGGCCGTCCTCACCGGTCACCTTGAAGCGGTAGCCACCGAGCGCCGCGCCCAGCACGAACGCGCGCACCTTGGCTGCGTCGAAGTCCGGGGTCAGCATGACGTCGGCGGTCTTCGGCGCGTCGTCCCCGCTCAACGCGCGCACGAGCGACGCACCGGCCGTGCGGTAGTCGGCGAGCGTGCCGGTACCGACACCGAGCGTCCAGGTCTCGTCGTGCCGCACCGCCTCGCCGGCCTTGCCGGTCAGGTCGGAGACGTCGATGCCGTCGCCGCCCGGTCCCAGCGCCGGTCCCGTGGCCGCGAGCACGACCGCCGGAACGTTGCGGCGCGAGGTGGTGGCCACCTCGACGTCCACGAGCTTGGTGGGCACTGACGGAACCGTCGACGCCACGGCTGGACCTCCCCTATTGCATTAACGACCGTTCATTCTGACCCACGGCCGGAACGAAGCGATGCCCTGGTCTCCACTGTGGAAACCAGGGCTTCACGTGCTTCTCACCGGGAGGTCTCAGCCGGAGGCGGCCTTCAGCGCGTCGCCCAGAGCGCTGGCCTCGTCGGCCGACATCTCGACGACGAGGCGCCCACCACCCTCGAGCGGAACGCGCATGACGATGCCGCGTCCCTCCTTGGTCACCTCGAGGGGACCGTCACCGGTCCGGGGCTTCATGGCCGCCATCGCGTGCTCCCATCGTCAACATCTTCCCCGTCCGGCCAGGCCGGATCTGCTCCATTCTCCCCTATGGCGACTCAGGGGCGAAACCGAACCGATCTTTTGGCGAGTCCGGGTGATGTTTGTCGATCTTGGCTTGTCCCTGATCAGCACCCGTTTTCGCGACTAGGCAACACTTTGGGCACGCCCTGCCGTGTCGTGACAGACTGGGCCGGGTGCGAGCCCGTTCCGCGCTCTTCGACGTCTACGGCGGCCACCTTCGCGATCGCGGTGGCGCCGCCACCATCGCCGCGCTCGTCCGGCTGCTGGAGCCCCTGGGTTTCGCCGCGCCGGCTGTCCGCACGGCTGTGTCCCGCACGGTCCGGCAGGGCTGGTTGCAGCCCTCACGGCTTCCTGACGGGCCCGGATACGCCATGACACCCCGCGGGGAACGGCGGCTCGACGAGGCCGCTGCCCGCATCTACCGCACCGGGCCGTCCACGTGGGACGGTCGCTGGCACGTGGTGGTGCTGGAGGAGATGCCGGGCCGCGACTCGCGCGATCACCTGGCGTCCGAACTGCAACTGCTCGGTTACGGCGCGCTCGGTCCTGTGACGTGGATCGCTCCCCGGCCCTCGGCCGAGCTGGCCGACGTGCTGGCGGCCGAGCAGGTCGCCGCACGAACTTTTCACGGTTCACACGACGGTGGCGATGCCGAGCTCGCGGCGAAGGCGTGGGACCTGGCCGAACTGGGCCGCGACTACGCCGGGTTCGTCGCGCACTGGCACGAGACGGTGTCCGTTGTGGACGAAACCGACGACGCGACCGCGTTCGCCGCGTCACAGCGGCTGCTGCACGCGTGGCGGAAGTTCCTGTTCCGCGATCCCGGTCTTCCTGCTGAACTGTTGCCACCGGACTGGCCGGGGCACGCGGCAGCGTCGTTCTTCGACGAACAGACACTGCGGCTGGCACCGGGCACGAGTCGTTTCGTCGACGAGTGCCTGCGGCCGGTGCGCAACGTTTCCACAGCTTGATGGAGGTCCAGTGTCCGAGCTCCTCGTCGAAGACGCCGATGGTGTGCGCACGCTCACGTTCAACCGCCCCGAGTCGTTCAACGCCTTCACCGTCACGCTGAAGGTGGCGTTCCTCGCCGCGCTCCAGGACGCGGCGGCGGACGAGTCGGTGCGCGCGGTGGTGATCACGGGTGCCGGCCGGGCGTTCTGCGCGGGCCAGGACCTCAAGGAGCACATCGGGTTGCTACAGGCCGGTGATCCCGCGCCGCTGCACACCGTCGAGAAGCACTACAACCCGATCGTGCGAGAGCTGATCGGCATGCCGAAGCCGGTGATCGCCGCGGTCAACGGCAGCGCGGCGGGTGCGGGCGCGTCGTTCGCCTACGCCGCCGACCTGCGCATCGCGGGCCAGTCGGCCAAGTTCCTGATGGCCTTCGCGAACGTCGGCCTGACCGCGGACTCCGGCGCGTCGTACACGCTGCCGCGGCTGATCGGGCACGGCCGAGCGATGGAGATGATGCTGCTCGCGCAGCCCGTCGGCGCCGAGGAGGCGTTGCGGGTCGGCATGGTCAACCAGGTCGTGCCGGACTCCGAACTGCTGTCCACCGCGCACCTGCTGGCCGCGAAGCTCGCCGCCGGGCCGACGACGGCGTACGCGAAGATCAAGGAAGCGCTGGCCGCGGCGGCGGACGGGACGCTGGAGGACGCGCTCGAAGCGGAGCGCCGCACCCAGGCCGACTGCGGCGCGACCGAGGATCACCGCGAGGCGGTCGACGCCTTCGTGAACAAGCGGGCGCCGAAGTTCATCGGGCGCTAGTGGCGCGGTAGCACGTCGAGATGTGGTCGTCGACCATGCCGGTTGCCTGCATCAGCGCGTAGCACGTGGTGGGGCCGAGGAACTTGAAGCCGCGCTTCTTCAGTTCCTTGGCCATCGCCTTCGACTCGTCCGTGATGGCCGGCACGTCCGCGAACGTCTTCGGCCGCTTGTGGCGGGCGGGCGCGAACGACCACAGCAGTGCGTCCAGGTCGACGGCCTCCGCGACGATCAGCCGGGCGTTGTGGATCGCGGCGTCGATCTTGAGCCGGTTCCGGACGATGCCCGCGTCGGCCATCAGCCGTTCCACGTCGGCCGGGCCGAACTCCGCGACCAGCTTCGGGTCGAAGTCGCCGAACGCGGCCCGGAACGCCGGCCGCTTGCGCAGGATCGTGATCCACGACAGCCCGGACTGGAACGCCTCCAACGACATCCGCTCGTAGAGCTCGGGAGTGCCGTGCAGCTCCACGCCCCACTCGGTGTCGTGGTACTCGGCGTAGTCCGGGGTCGAGTCGCCCCACGGACAGCGAACGATCACCGGTAGCCCTCGGCAAACCGGGCGAAGCGTCGCAGCGAGCGGCGCAGCATCACGACGAAGAGCGGCTTCACCACCGGGTAGAAGAACGGCACGTCGAGACTCTCGCTCCACACGAACCGGCTGCCGCGCACGGCGAACACACCGGTGCCCTTCACGACCTTGCCGAGGTGGAGCACCTCGACGGCGTGCGGCGGGTCCCAGCGCGTGATCCGCATCCGGTCGGAGACGCCGAACGTGACGGCGTCGATCTCGCTGCCGACCGACTTCCCGTCGCCCTCGACCACCTTCACGGTGGTGCCGAACACCCACTCCGACTGGCGTTCCCAGTCGGTCATGGCCCGGAAGATCGTGTCGGGCGGTGCCGCGACCTCGACGGTCAGCTCAAGATCCGTGTTCACTGGTCTCCAGTCGCTCCAGTTCGGCGACGCGCGCCCGCAGCGTCTCGACCTCGGTCGCGAGCCGCTGCAACGCCCAGTCGACCTCGGTCATCTTGTAGCCGCGGAAGACCTGCTGGAACTTCAGCTCGCGGACGTCGTCCTCGGTGATGTCGTCGGACGGCAGCCTCGTGGGCGAGGCGCCGGGCGGCAGGGGCGCGAGCTCCTCGCCGCGCCCGAACACCAACGCCGCGAGCAGGAACACCACTGCCGCGACGGCGATCATCACGATCAGGTAGATCAGGGCGTTGGTCACGCGACGATCGTGGCACAGCTCAGGCTGCGGCGAGCGAGCAGACCGAGCCGAATGATCACGATCCAGGAGATCAGGCTCGCGACGCTCATCGGCAACGACTGCACCAGCCGTGCCGGATCGAGGTGCGCGGTGGCGGCGATGATCGAGAGGTTGCCCAGCAGCACGGCGCCGACGGCCGTGAGCGCGACCCCCGCGCCGACCTTGGCGAGCAGCCTCGTGTCGTACTTGCGGGCGAGGACCCGGCCGAGGACCAACACCACCAACGCCACGCCGGATGCGATGCCGCTGGTCAGGTCGTTGGCCTTGGCGACGAACAGGTACCAGGCCGGCGGCATCGTGCCGAAGTCCTGCCACGGACCGATGAGCAACATCCGGCCGTACTCCCACGCCATGTGCATCAACGGCAGCACGATCGCGAGCCAGACGAGCGTGCGCGTGCCATAGGCGACGGCCAGCTCGGCCTGGTACTCGTGGGCGATCTCGCGCACCGGCCCGAACTCCTCGACCGCGCGCTCCTGGGCCTCCACCTCGGTCAGCCCGTCGTCGAGATGCGCCTCGGTGGCGTCGGTGAGGCTGTCACGGGTCTCCGTGAGGAGGTCGCGCACCTGCTTGCGCGAGCCCTGCAACCGTGACCCGAGATCAGTCACGTACCGCTCGATCACGTCTGTGCCCATGTGCCACCACCTCCCAGCACCCCGTCGATGACCGTCGTGAACTCGCGCCACGCGTTGCGTTCGGCGCTCAACGCCCGCTGTCCCGCCTGTGTGAGCTTGTAGGTGCGGCGCTTGCGGCCACCGACCGTGCTCCAGTCGCTGGTGACGTGCCCCGCCCGCTCCAGCCGTCTCAACGCGGGGTAGACCGTGCCCGTCGGGAGGTCCAGCGCACCCCCGCTGCCCTGCTGCAACGCCTCGATGATCGCGTAGCCGTGCAACTGCCTGCCGTCCAGCGTCGCGAGCAGCAACGCGTCCAGGTGGCCTCGTAGCGCGTCGGGCTTCATGGGTAGCGAGTCTACTGATCCAGGCCCTCGGAGTATCCCCTGAAATCCTCCGTCAGGGTCAGCCCTGAGATCCCCCTGAGATGCGCTTTCAGGCCTTAATAAGTAGCCGGGCTACACATACCTTCCCTACTCATGAGTGCCGTAGACCTCGCCCGCCTCCAGTTCGCGACGACCACGTCGTTCCACTTCCTGTTCGTGCTGCTCACCCTGGGCCTGGTCACGCTGCTGGTGGTCATGCAGACGAGGTTCACGATCACCGGCCTGCCCGTGCACGAGCGGATGACGCGGTTCTGGGGCCGGATCTACGTGATCAACTACGCGCTCGGGATCGTCACCGGCATCGTGATGGAGTTCCAGTTCGGGCTGAACTGGTCGGGCCTCGCCACCTACGCCGGCGACGTGTTCGGGGCGCCGCTCGCGCTGGAGACGCTCATCGCGTTCTTCCTGGAGTCGACGTTCCTCGGCCTGTGGATCTTCGGCTGGGGCAAGCTCCACCGCTGGCTGCACCTCGCGTTGCTGTACCTGACGGCGCTGACCGCGTTCGCCTCGGCGTTCTGGATCATGGCCGCGAACGGCTTCCTGCAGCACCCCGTCGGCTACCGGGTCGACGGGAACGTGTTGCGGCTGGACGACTTCGGCGCGTTGCTGACCAACCCGACGTTCACCTCGGCGCTGACACATGTGGTCTTCGCGTCGATCACGGTCGGCGGCGTGTTCATGACCGGTGTCTCGGCGTACCACTTCATCAAGCGGACGCCCGAGGTCGACTTCTTCCGCCGTTCGCTGCGGATGGGCGTGGTGACGACGGCGCTGGCCACCCCCACGTTGATCGGCGCGGGGTTCGCGCAGTTCCCGGTGATCTCGCAGTACCAGCCGGGCAAGACCGAGGCGGCGCCGTGGATCGGCGCGCCGCTCGGGTTCATGATCCTCATCGGGATGGCGTTGACGGCGGTCAGCTGGCTCACGCTGCCGTTGCTCATCAAGGACGCCGTGATCCGGCTGCGCTTTCCGCTGTACCTCATGATGATCGGCATTCCGCTGCCGTTCGCCGCCGCGATCTTCGGGTGGATGTTCCGGGAGATCGGGCGGCAGCCCTGGCTGATCTACGGGCTGTTGCGGACCGAGGACGCGGTGTCGCATGTGGACGCTTCGCAGATCCTGTTGTCGCTCGTCGTGTTCACGTTCCTGTTCGTGGTGCTGGCCTGTGTGGACTGGGCGTTGATCGCACGTGCGGTCCGTCGTGGTCCGGACGTGGCGCCGGCTCCCGTTTCGCCGATGGTGGTGACTCTCTGATGGAAGCTCTCTGGTTGACCGTGCTCGGTGTTCTCACCGTCGGGTACTTCGCGCTGGCCGGGTTCGACTACGGCTCCGGTCTGCTGCTGGTCCTGCCGAAACGAGACGAGACGTCTCGTCTCATGAACCCGTTCTTCCTGGGCAACGAGGTCTGGCTGGTCGCCGCGATCGGCGTGCTGTTCGCGGCCTTCCCGCGCCTCGAAGGCGAGCTGCTCTCCGGCGCGCACAGCACGTTCACGCTGCTCCTGGCCGGGCTGGTGCTGTTCATGGCGGCCGTGCAGCTACGGCTCTGGTGGTGGCTCGTGTTCACGGGCGCGCTGATGGTGTCCGTGGGCTGGGGGCTGTTCCTGGCGCACCTGCTCGAAGCGCCCTGGCCGGTGGCGCTGATCATGCCGGTGCTGTTCGCGGTGCACGGCTGGGTGTTCCAGAACCGGCTCTGGAAGCTGTTCCCCGTCACCGCGGCTCTGTGCGCGCTGCCGATCCCGCTGGCGTTCAGCTCGATCGACGTCACCGGGCTCATGGCCCACTCCGACACGCTCGGCCTGCTCGCGTGGGTCGCGATCCCGGTCATCCCGCTGGTGGTGGTGCTGCAATGGTCGATCGTCGCCATCTCCTCGCGCTGATCCCGGTCCCGTTCCTGGTGCTGGCCCAGGCCGAGCTCCTGGCGTCGGTGCTCAGCGGCGGCACGGGGTTCCTCCTACTGGGTCTGGTGATCGGTGCCAGGGTGCTGGTGTGGTGGCTGCACCGCGCGTGGGCGCATCGGGCTGCTGAACGCACTCGCGCACGGCTGCGTGAGGCGTTCCTGCGGAAGCCCGGCACCAAGGCCGGCGAGGTCGCCACGCTGGTCACGCGGGGCGTGCACGACGTGACGCCCTACGTCGTCGGGTATCTGCCTCAACAGGTCCTGGCCGTGGTCGTGCCTCTCGCGGTGGTGATCAGGCTGGCGTTCGCCGACCTCGCCGCGGCCCTGACGATCCTCGCGACGCTGCCGTTGATCCCGATCTTCGGTGCGCTGGTCGGCGCGCACACCCGCGAACGCACGGCCCGCCAGTGGGACGCGCTGGCGACGCTCGGCGGCCACTTCCTCGACGTGGTCAAGGGAATCGGCACGTTGCGGGCGTTCGGGCGGGCCGAGGCGCAGTCCACGACCGTGCGCAAGCTGGCCGCACAGCACATGACCGAGACGATGTCCGCGCTCCGAGTCGCGTTCCTGAGCGCGTTCGTGCTGGAGCTCGTGGCCACCATGTCGGTCGCGCTCGTCGCCGTGCCCGTGGGCCTGAGGCTGCTCGACGGCGGAGTGCCACTGCACACCGCACTGCTCGTGCTCTTCCTTGCCCCAGAAGCTTTTCTGCCACTCCGGGCGGCCGGAGCGCAGTACCACGCGAGCGCGCAGGGCCGAGAGGTGCTCGCCAAAGTCCCCACCCACGAGGACACCACCGGCCAGGCACCGCCGGATCTGGCCCACGCCGAGATCGTGTTCGACGGCGTGAGCGTGCGCAGCCTCAGCGACTTCTCACTGCGAATCCAGCCCGGCGACCGGATCGCTCTGGTCGGCCCGAGCGGTGCCGGCAAGAGCACGATTCTCGCGCTGCTGCTGGGGTTCGTGCGACCCGACCACGGCCGCATCACCGTCGGTGGCGTCGACCTGAACGACATCGACCAACGGCAGTGGCTGGCCGCGCTGGCGTGGATGCCGCAACGCCCCACGCTCGTCCCGGCCAACCTCTCGTCCGGCGAGCAGCAGCGGGTCGCACTGGCCAACGCCCTGGACCGGCGTCAGGCGGGGCTCTTCCTGCTGGACGAACCGACCGCACACCTCGACGCGGAGACGGAATCCCTTGTGCTGGAAGCAACGCGTGAGTTCACCCGAGGTCGCACGGCCGTGATCGTGGCGCACCGCGAAACAGTGCTCGGCGAGGTCGACAGGGTGGTCCGGGTATGAGACTCGCGATCCTCGTCGGCACCCTCGCCGAACTGGCCGGCGTCGGCCTCACCGCGACCGCGACGTGGCTGATCATGCGCGCCGCCGAGCACCCGCCGATGCAGGCGCTGACCGTGGCGATCGTCGCGGTCCGCACCCTCGCGCTCGCCAAGGGGGCCCTGCGCTACCTCGAACGCCTGACCAGCCACAAAGCCGTGCTCAGCGAGGCCGTCGAACTGCGCGGCAAGGTCTACGACGACCTCGCGCACCGCAGGCACGTCCCGTCCGGCACGGCCCTGACCCGCATCGTCACGAACGTCGACCAGCACCTCGACACCAGGCTCCGCGCCACCCTCCCGTGGATCACCGCGGTCGTGGTCGGCGCCGTCGTCGCGGCGGCCTCGGGCTTCTCGCTGCCGTTGGTCGCGGGCCTGCTGATCAACCTCGCGCTGTTCCCCCGACTCGCGCTCCGCGGGCCGAAGGATCTCACCCCGTTGCGCGCCAGGCTGACCGAACAAACCACGGAACTGGTCCACAGCAAAGAAGAACTCGTCGCCTACGGCCTGTTCGACGAGAAACTCCTTGCCGCCACGAGAACCGCGAAAGAACTGTCCCGGGCCGAACGCACGCGAGACCTGACCCCGCTGGCGATCGCCGTCCAGTTCGGCACGGCACTGCTCCTGCTCGCCCAGCACGAACCGGCGTGGCTGATCATGGCCGCCGTCGCCACGTTCGAGATCACCATCCCGCTCGCCGCGCTCACCAAGCCACTGCCGGAACCCACCGACGAACCCGAGCCCACGCACACCACGCAGGCCCCGGGCCTCAACGGCAGGACGGCGATCGTCGGCCCGAGCGGCGCGGGCAAGACCACGTTGCTCAACGCCATCGCCCGCGAGCTGGAACCCAGCAAGGGCGCGTTGGCCGACGCGCACGTCTTCCACACCACGGTCCGCACGAACGTCCTGCTGGCCAAACCCGATGCCACGCAGGAAGAACTCGACCGGGCCGCCGGGATCGCCGAACTGGACCTCGACTGGGACCAGGTCGTCGGCGAACGCGGCGAGGAGATCTCGGGCGGCCAACGGCAACGCCTGATCCTCACCAGATCGGTGCTGGCGAACCCGGAGGTCCTGCTCCTGGACGAACCCACGGAAGGCCTGGATCCGGAGCAGGCCGACCGCGCGCTCGCCAAGGTCCTCGACCACTGCCGGGGCACCGCCCTGGTCGTGACGCACCGCGAGGAGCAGCTAGCCCTGTTCGACCACGTGCATCATCGGCGGCCGATCAGCCACGAGCACGTCGGTCGAGTCGGGTAGCCACTCCCCGCCGACCTGCACGAACTGCGTCAACGGCCCCGACTCCGCGGACACCCCGCACCGGGCCAGCGCCGTTCCCATGATCTGCGACGACATCGCCCCGAGTTGCAGCAACGACCGGTTCCGGTGCTTGCGCACGCCCAGGTTCACCTGCGCCAGCGCGGAAAGCCCGTGCATCCGGTGCACGTCCAGCAACAAGCCGATCTCCACGCCGTACCCGGCGGCGAAGGGCACCGACTCCAAAAAGGACCGGGTCGCCGCGTACTCGCCACCGAGTGGCTGCACCACACCGGAAAGCTCGGGCCGCAGGGTGTTCAGCAACGGCCGCGCCACCAGCTCGGTCACCCGTCCACCGCCGGAGCTCTCCAGCCGCAACGGCCGCCGGTAGAAGCCCTTCACCAGGTGCACACCGCCGTCCAGCAGCAACGGCCCCAGCAACGCCGTGACGAACGCCGTCTCCGGGTCCACCAGGTCGGAGTCGAGGAAGACGATCAGGTCCCCGGAGGTCGCGGCCAGCGACCGCCACAGCACCTCGCCCTTGCCGGGCAACGGCGGAATCCACGGCACGACGTCCTCGCGCAGCACGACCCGAGCGCCGGCCGCGGCAGCCACGGAGACGGTCTCGTCGGTCGACCCGGAGTCCATCACCACCAGCTCGTCCACGAGCGTCCCGAGCAGCGGCCGGACCACGGAGACCACGGCCCCGACGGTCTCCTCCTCGTTCAACGCGGGCAGCACCACGGACACCGTCCGGCCGCGCTTCAACGCGACCAGCTCGTCGACGGTCCAGGACGGCTGCTGCCAGGTGTGCGAGGCGAACCAGGCTTCGACGGAGGGCAGCATCAGGCGAGCGCCCGCATCGCCCGGACCGGCGGACGGGTCCCCATCACGCTCGCCACCATCTCCACGACCTTCCTCGCCTGCCGTACGTCAGTCGCACGAACGGCGCGTGCTCCGGACATCGCAGCGACTGTGGCAGCCGCCAGCGTGAAGTCCTCGTCCCCTCCGGGGATCGTCACCACGTCCAACGTTTCGGACAGCGACGGCAATTCCAGCTCGCCGTCGAACTCGACGACGTCGGCACCGGCCTCCACCGCCCCCGCCACGGCGTCCGTGCTGGTCAGATGCGCAACGACCAGCACGCGGTCTTTCGGCAGCTCAGTGACGCGGAATCGGTTCACGCCACCCAGCGTAGACAGGGGCCAGAACGGTGACCTGGCTCACAGCCTCTTGCTACCCACGAGTAGCAACCTGCTTTACTCCCCAGTAACAACCCTGTGTGATCTACGTCATGGTCAAGGAGGACCAGAGTGCGACGATCACTTGTTTTAGTCCTGGTACTCCTCTCAACCCTGCTCGGTGCTCCGGTTGCCGCCACGGCGGCCCCGGGACACCAGATCTCGTACCGGTCCATCCCCGGCGTCGGCGGCACGGTCCTGAAGGCCCTCGTCGTCGAGCCGACCGGACAGGGCAGCGGCCCGTTCCCGCTGCTCGTCATGCCGTCCAGCTGGGCGGTTCCCAACATCGAGTACGTCGGCGCGGCGGCCAAGCTCGCCAAGCAGTCCGGGTACGTCGTGGTCAGCTACACCAGCCGCGGCTTCTGGGACTCGGGCGGCACGATCGACGTCGCCGGGCCCGAGACCGTCGGTGACGTCAGCTTGGTCATCGACTGGGCCATCGCGAACGCGCACGCCGACGGCACCAAGGTCGGCGCGGCCGGGATCTCCTACGGCGCCGGGCAGTCCCTGCTGGCGGCGGCGAGTGACCGGCGCATCAAGGCCGCGGCCGCGCTGAGCACGTGGACCGACCTGGCCCGCTCGCTCTACCCGAACAGCACCGTGAACAAGCAGGCCGTCGAGGTCCTGCTGGCGGCGGGCAAGGCCACCGGACGTCCCGGCCCCGTTCTCCAGGAAGCGGAGGACGCGTACCGCGACGGCAGGTTCTGGGAGGTCGTGCCGATCTCCGCGGAACGCTCCGCAGCGTCGAAGATCGCCCAGATCAACGCCAACGGCACCGCCGTCATGCTCGGCAACGCCTGGAACGACGGCATCTTCGCGCCGGGCCAGATCGCGGACTTCTACGGCAGGCTCACGGGCCCGAAGCGGCTCATGCTCTCGCCGGGCGACCACGCCACCGCCGAACTGTTCGGCGCGGCGGGTCTGCCCAACGAGATCTGGGAGTCGGTCGGCCGCTGGTTCGACCGCTACGTCAAGGGCACGGCCAACGGCATCGACGCCGAGCAGCCGGTGCGGCTCAAGCCCAACAACGGCGGCGCGTGGCGGACGTTCGGCGCGTGGCCCAACGCCAACGCGGACACCGTGCAGCTCGACCCGAAGAAGATCCACGCGGGCTGGGGCACGGTCGCGGACAGCGGCACAATCCTGCTCTCCGGTGCGCTGCAAGGGTTCCTGAACATCCCGACCGGGGTGTCGCTGCCGTTCGTCGACCGCAACGTCGCGGGTGTGTGGAGCGGACCGCAGTACCCGGGCGGTGCGACGCTCGCCGGCACGCCCAAGCTCAAGCTGCAGGTCACGCCGAGTGCGGA
Organism: Streptomyces sp. ID05-26A; assembly: GCF_033794685.1. Lineage (NCBI taxonomy): Bacteria > Bacillati > Actinomycetota > Actinomycetes > Kitasatosporales > Streptomycetaceae > Streptomyces > Streptomyces sp. ID05-26A. The sequence continues at coordinate 3,139,839 of NZ_JARAYZ010000001.1, read as the reverse complement.
GACGACGACGTTGTTCGCGTACCTGTACGAGGTCGGCCCGCTCGGCCTCGGCGCGCTGATCACGCACAAGCCGGTGAAGGTGACCGGCGCGGGCCGCACGCAGACGCTCGACGTGGAGCTCGAACCGACCGCGTGGAACGTCGGCGCGGGCAACCGGATCGCACTGGTGATCGACACGGTGGACCCGCGTTATCTCACGGAATCAACTCGCGGCTCAACCGTCACCTTCGGACCGTCGAGCCTCACGGTTCCGAAGGCGTAAGAATGTGCGGGTGGACCTCACCCGGCAGCAGGTGCTCCTCCACCGGATCCATCAGCACGAACTGGACCGGCGGATCAGTGACGCGGCCGAGTTGGCGGTGTTCTCCCTGGGCGTCCAGGACAACACCTCCGGCTCGGCCCTGCTGAGTCTCGCCGCCCGTCTCGCTGAGCCGAAGGTGGACGACTTCGTCGTGACCTGGTCCGTGCGCGGTGCCCCGCACCTGCACCGGGCGGGCGAGCTGAAAGCGTTCTCCCGCGCGCTGTGGCCGTGGAGCGACGCCGACGCCCGAGCCAGGGCCGCACGCCCGAAGGCCGACGACCTGCTGGACGCGCTGCGGCACATCGCCACCGCCATGCGGTCCATCGTCACGAAGCCGATGGCCAAGGGCGAGGTGAGCAGGGCGCTGACCCCGCTGGCACCGAAGCAGACGGTCGAACCGTGCCGGGGCTGCCAGACCGAGCACGTGAGCGACCCGATCTTCCGCCTGGGCGCGCTGCCCGCGGGCCTCCGGATCATCCCGGAGGAGAAGACCGTGACGTTCGAACGCATCCACGGCTGGCCGGGCGTCCCGCGCAAGACGGCGGGCTTCGACGAACTGGTGCACCGCTACCTGACCCTGCACGGCCCGGCGGGACCGTCCGAAGTGGCCAGTTACTTCGGCACGAGCACCCGGGAGGTCAAGAAGCGCTGGCCGAAGGACGGTCTCGTCGAGGTGACCGTCGACGGGCAGAAGGCCTGGCTGCCGGAGGACCTGGAGATCGTCGACGCCGAACCCCCGGACGTCCGTCTGCTCCCGCCGACCGACCCGTACCTGCAAGCCCGCGACCGGGACCTCCTCCTGCCCGACAAGGCGGCGCAGAAGGACATCTTCCGCATCCTCGGCCGGCGCGGCGCGATCCTGGTGGACGGCGAGATAGCGGGCTCCTGGCAGGGCAGGGTGGTGTCCGGCAAGCGGTTCGAGGTGACGGCGACGCCGTACCGCCCGCTACCGGACCTCCTGCCGGAGACCGAGTTCCTCGCTCAGACCAAGGGACTAGACGACGCAAGCGTCAAGGGCGACTGACACGTCGTCCGTGACGATCAGCGACTTCAACGCGGCGTGCGAGACGAAACCCTTGTCCCGCAACTCGGTCAGCCACTCGACGAGCCCCTTGTAGTGGTTGTCGACGTCCAGCAGCACCACGGGCTTGCCGTGCATGCCGAGCACACCCGCGGTCCACACCTCGAAGAACTCCTCGGCGGTACCGATCCCGCCGGGCAGCGTGAGGAACGCGTCCGCCTTGTCGTCCATCATCTTCTTGCGCTCGCGCATGGTGTCGACGACGTGCAGCTCGGTCGAGTCGCGGTCGGCGATCTCCCTGGTGGCGAGGCCCTTCGGGATCACGCCGTAGGTGTGCGCGCCACCTGCCCTGGCCTCGCGCGCCACCGCGCCCATCATCGACGTCTGCCCGCCACCCCACACGAGGTGCCAGCCGCGTGCCGCGATCTGGCGCCCGACCTCGGCGGCGAGGTCGACGTAGCTCTGGGGAACGGTGGCGAGGCTTCCGCAGTAAACAGCGATGTACATCGGCACGAGGCTCGCACTTCCGTGGTGGGTTGTCCAGGCGCGCCAACGAAGTGCGCCACCTGCGAGAACGATATCACCGAGACGGGATCGGGCCCGGACGTGGCCGAAACCGCACGTACACTGTGGCCTGGTTCGTACACGCGCACTGCTACGGAGGCGTGGGGTGGAATCGCGTTTCGAGTTCGCGTTGCTCGGTCCACTCGACATCGTCCGGGACGGCGTGCCCGTGTCGCCGGGATCACCCAAGCTCCGCGTCCTGCTGGCCGCCCTGCTCGTCGAAGCCAACCGCGTCGTGTCCGTGGACGTGCTGGTGAAGCGCCTCTGGGGTGATTCATCGAACGGACGCGCTCGCCGCACCGTCCACAGCTACGTGCAGCGCCTGCGCCAGTCACTGGGTGCCAGGGACATCATCGTCACCTGCGCGAACGGCTACCTGATCGAGGTCGCGGAGGACGCGCTCGACCTGGAGCGTTTCGAGAAGCTGGGCCGGCACGGGAAGTCCCTGCTGGATCGGGGAAGCGTCGACGAGGCCAGCGAGGTGCTGGGCGAGGCGCTCGGCCTCTGGCGGGGCGAGCCGCTGACCGGAATCCCTTCCGAGGCACTGCAGCGCGAGTTCGTTCCCACGCTCGAGGAGCACCGGCTCTCCATCCTGGAGAACCGCATCGAGGCGGACCTGGCACGCGGCCTGCACGACGCGGTCGTCGGTGAACTGCTCGCCCTGACCCGGCAGCACCCGCTGCGGGAACGCCTGTGGAGCCAGTTGATGCGGGCGCACTACCACTCCGGCCGGCAAGCCGAGGCGTTGCACGCCTACCAGTCCGTGCGCCGGCTGTTGTCGAGTCAGCAGGGAATCGACCCGAGCGCGCCGCTGCGGGAGTTGCACCTCCAGATCCTCCGGGCCGAACCGGCACCGTCCCCGGTCACCACGCAGCCGTCCGCCGCTGCCACCTCGGTGCGCGCGCCGAGGCAGCTACCTGCGCACACGCCTCACTTCGTCGGACGCGGCGAGGAGCTGGCCCAGCTGTCGGCGCTGGACCACGACGCGTCGAGGGTGAAGATCACCGCGATCATCGGCACCGCGGGCGTCGGCAAGACGACGTTGGCGGTGCACTGGTCGCACCTGATGGCGGACCGCTCTCCGGACGGCCAGCTGTACGTGAACCTGCACGGCTTCGACCCGTCGCGCGAGCCGACGGCACCGGCCGAGGTGATCCGCGGGTTCCTCAGCGCGCTGGACGTACCACCGGACAAGATCCCCCCGTCCCCGGACGCACAGGCCGCGCTGTACCGCGGCCTGCTGGCCGAGCGGAAAGTGCTGTTGCTGCTGGACAACGCGCGCGACAGCGACCAGGTGCGACCGTTGCTGCCCGGCACGTCGCACTGTCACGTCATGATCACCAGCCGCGATCGGCTCACCAGCCTCGTCGCGGGCGAGTGCGCCCGGCCACTCGTCCTCGACACGCTCGACCTGGGCGAAGCGCGGGCGATGATGGTCGAACACCTCGGCCACCACCGAGTCGCAGCCGATCCCGCCGCCGTGGACGACCTGATCACCATGTGCGCCAGGTTGCCTCTGGCACTGGCGATCGTGTCGGCGCGAGCGGTGCACGATCCCGTCTTCCCGTTGCGAACGCTGGCCAGCGAACTCGGCGACGACACGACTCTTCTGGACGCTTTGGACACAGGCGACCCGGTGACGAGCGTCCGCAACGTGTTCTGGTGGTCCTACCGCCAGTTGGGCGCCGAGGCCGCTCGGATGTTCCGGTTGCTGGGGGTGCACCCCGGCCCGGAGATCTCCTGGCGCGCGGCGGCGAGCCTCGCCGGGCTGTCCGGCGACGAGACCCGCGCAGCGCTCGACGAACTGACGAAGGCACACCTGCTGACCGAGCACCATCCCGGCCGGTTCGTCTTCCACGACCTGCTGCGCGCGTACGCGGTGGAGCAGGTCGAACCGGAGGAGCGCAGGCAGGCGCTGCCCAGGCTCTTCGACCACTACACGCACACCGCCATCACCGCGTCAGCGGTGCTGCATCCGTGGCGGGACGGGCTCACGCTCGACGAGCCGGTGCCCGGCGTGGAACCGGAGGAGCTTGGGAATCACACGGAAGCGTGGGCGTGGTTCGAGGCCGAGGAGCAGGTGCTATCGGTGTTGCCGAAGCTGGCACGCGGCCAAGGATTCCCCGCGCAGGCTTGGCAGCTGCCGTGGGCGATGGCGATGTACCTGGGCCGGTTGGCCCGGTGGCAGGACCTCACCGACATGCAGCACACCGCGCTGGCCGCCGCCAGGGCGCTCGGCGACCTGGACGCTCAGGCGCGCATCCACCACATGATCGGGCACGCCAGATCCGAGGTGCGCGACTTCGACGAGTCGGAACGCCACCTGCTGGCGTCGATCGAGCTGTACCGGCGGCTCGGTGACGGCCCCGGTCAGGCACGGGCCCACCGCGGCCTCGGGTTGCTGTTCGACCTGACGTCACGCTGGGACGAGGCGTTGACACACGGTCGCGCCGCGGTCGCGTTGTTCGAGACCTCCGGACACCTGGCGGGCGAGGCGAGCGCGCTCAACGCCGTGGGCCTGTACCTGTCCAGACTCGGGCGGCACCGGGACGGGGTCGCCCACTGCGAACGCTCGTTGTTCCTGCACCGCCGGCTCGACGACCGGTCAGGCGAGGCGCACACCCTGGACAGCATCGGCGTCATCCACCACCAGCTCGGTGACCACCGCAGGGCGATCGACGCCTACCAGCGGTCAGCCGACCTGCTCGGCGAACTGGGCGACCGCTTCGAGCAGGCGGCCACACTGGACCGGCTGGGTGACGCGCAGCGCGCGGCAGGGGAGGTGGCCGCGGCCCGCCGCACGTGGCAGCGGGCCTTGGTCCTGTTCGAGGATCTGCGGCACGACAGTGCCGGCACCGTCCGGCAGAAGATCGAGGAGTCAGGCGAGCAGCTCCAGCAGGGCGTCACCCCGATTCGTCCGCTGTAACCGCACCTCGCGGCCCCGCCGTTCGCGACGCACCAGGTTCGCCGCCTCCAGCTGTCCGCAGTGGTAGGTCGCCGTGCCCGCGGTGCACCGCAGCAGGATCGCGGTCTCCCCCATCGTGATGCCGCGTTCCGCGTACCGCAGCAACGCCGCCCTGGCCGGGCCGAGCAGCAGAGCCAGCGGGTCGGACGCCGGGTCCGTCAGCGGCTCGTCGCCCCACAGCGTGCCCAGCCCCGGCAACGGGTAGCCGACCCAGACCCGGTCGGCGCCGTCCAGGTCGAACGCGCACCCGTGCACGCCGGACACCAGCGGCACGAAAACAAGCCTGCGTCCGGCGAGATCCACGTCCCTCGGACACGGGTCCGGTAGCCGCAGCGCGCCGCCGGAGAACCGGCAGCGCGGACCGATGCCCGTGAGGACGACGTCGAGCGCACCGCTCACCACCGCCGTCCCCACCCGTTCGGTCTCGCGGCCGAGCAACGGTCCTGCCCGCTTCCAGATCGGAGCGAACGCGGACCACACGCCGGCCAGCAGCCGGTGGTATCCGGAAATGAATTCCGCCGGTCGACGGACAATCGGTTGCCACACCTCCGGAATAAAACCGCAAGATTCCTTCTCCATTTCGGAGAGCAATGTCTCGACCGAGGTGTCACCGATTCGGTCGAGCTGCTCACCGATGTCCCCGCCGAGCGGGACCAGGCAGTCCGGCAACGCGGGAGCACCCCGCGCGAACAGCGGCCGGACCATCTCGCCCGACCCCGTCGCCAGCAGGTGCGTCCACTGCCGCGGCACGCCCTGCGCCCGGCCTCCGAACACCCCGGCCACCAGCGACATGATCGTGGCACCCTGCCAGGGCGCCACGGTCGCTCTGACCTGGTCTAACACACCTACGCGCACCAAAGATTCCATCGTCCCCCCAGAGCCGATCACAGGGGGACGATGGAACATGCCGCTATCGGCTCGCTGTCGGCGCGGTGACAGTCCGCTCCCGGCTCGTGATCAGCAGGGGCAGGGGCGGCCGGTGATCGAACCGCAGCTGATCCAGCAGGTGTTCCAGCCACCGGTGCACGTCTTGGTCATGGTGCAACCGTCGGTCACGCCCGCCTTGACGCCCTCCTGCACGTCCATCTCGCTGAAGCTGAGCTTCACATCGAGGTCGAACAGTTCCTCGGCACTGATGATGGCAGTCATGAGCAAATTCCCCTCAGATTAAAACCAGCACTTTCGACAGGCTGGACGATAAATCGCAAGAACCCCGCCGACCAATCATTTCAAGAGAATTCGAAGTGTTTGCTTCGATGCTGCGCGGCAGGCAAATTCAGACCTGCAGAGGGGAAGGAACGGAAATGACCACGCAGACCTCCACGCGCGCCGTCGAGATCGCCTTCGACGTGGCGCGCCGGGTGACACGGCCAGACCTGGTCGAGGCGGCACCCGACCTGATCGCCCGCCAGACCGCCTACCCCTTCATCCACCGGTGGCGACCGGATTCGCTCGCGACCGGCGACCTCGGCAACGCGCTGCTGTGCGCGGTGCTGGACGAAGCCCAGCCGGACGAGGGCTGGGACCGGCGCGGACGAGCCGGCCTGGCGCAGGGTGTCGACGGGCTCGCACGCGGTCAGGGCCTGCTCTCGCTCTACTCGGGACTGTCGGGTGCCATCAGCGCCACGACGCTGCTCGGCCGCGAAGGCACGCGCTACCAGCGGATGCTCGCCGAACTCGACCGCACCGCCCTGCCCACCATGCGCGCGGCCGCGCGGCGGGTGGCCGAGGCCCCGGACGTCGACGTGCCCGAGTACGACCTCATCAGCGGAGTCGCGGGGTGGGCCGCCGCGCTGTCGCTGCGACCGGCCACCGGCGAGGTCGGCGACACCCTCCGCGAGCTCGCGGACGTGCTCGCCACCCTGCTCGACGACCGGGACGGCCGTCCCCGGCTGCTGGTGCCCGCCCGGCACCTCGAACCGGATCTCGCCGCGGCGGCACCCGGCGGCAACGAGGACTGCGGCCTGGCGCACGGCGTGCCCGGCGTGCTGGCCACGTTGGCGCTGTTGGTGTCCGACGGCCTGGTGGAACCGACCGACGAGGTGCTGCGCGGCCTGGACTGGGGTGCCCGCAGGCTGGCGGCTGTCGCCGACGACCTGGAATGGCCGTCCATGCTGCTGCGCGACGAGGACGGCAGGGCCGCTCCCTCGGGCAACGGCGGCCGCTGGGGCTGGTGCTACGGCACACCTGGCGTCGCCTGGGGACTGTGGGTGGCGGGGCGGACGCTCGGCGAAACCCGGTTCCAGGACCTCGCCGCGGGTGCGATGCGCAGGCTGGCCGACCGCAGGAGCGGCCCCACCTGGCCGGAGAGCCCGACGATCTGTCACGGGATCGCCGGCGTGATGCTCCTCGCCGACTCCTTCGCGCGGGCGACCGGTGACGAGGAACTGCGGCTGCGGACCGGTGAACTGGTCGACGAGGTGGCGGGCCACTACGACCCCGAACTGCCGTTCGGCTTCCAGGACGTCGAGAACCAGGGCAACGCGGTCGACAACCCCGGTCTGCTCAACGGCGCCGCGGGCATCTCGCTGGCTCTGCTCACCGTCGCGGACGTCGCACCGAGGCAGTGGCTCCGGCTGTTCCTGCTCGGCTGAGGCCCGCACCACCGAACGGAAAGGCAAGCAGACATGGCTCCGCACCCGCTGTTCCGCGTGGGCACGACAGGGATGCTGCGCATGGCCGTCCTGCCGGGCGACCGCGCGGCGGTCACGCACGTCGACCTCGACCCGGACGTGCCCGACTACCCCGAGCGGCTGGCGAACTACCTGCGCGACGTCACCAAGGACCCCCTCCTCCTGGAGGCGATCACGGTGTCCAGCGACCAGCTGGCGGGCACGCTCGACCGGCTGCGGTCCGGTGAGCCGGTGTCGAAGTCGAAGCTCCAGCGGGCCGCGTTCGCGGTCACCCGCTACCTGCTGCGGATGTCCGGTCGTCCCACCCCCTTCGGGCTGTTCGCGGGTGTCGGCGTCACGTCGTTCGGGGACACCACGTCGGTGCGGCTGGGCGAGAACCACGTCAAGGGCGTGCGCCCCGACAGCGCGTGGCTCACCTCGCTCGTGACGGCGTGGGAGCGCTCACCCGAGATCCAGCCGCACCTGCGCGTGGTGACCAACGGACTGTGCGTGGAACGGGCCGGGCGCATCGTGCTGCCCTACGTCCGCGAGGTCGACGAGAACACCGGGGAGCGGTCGAAGGCCGGAGCCGAGGAGGTCTCGCTGCGGGCGACCCCGGTCGTGCTGCGCGCGCTGGAGCTGGCACGGACCCCGGTGACCCACCCGGATCTCGTCGAGGCGCTGTGCCGGTCCTTCGCCGCGGCGACCCCGGACCGCGTCCGCGTCCTGGTGAACCACCTGATCGCCAACGACGTCCTGCTCACCGACCTGCGGCCCGCCACGACGGAGCTCGACCCGTTCGCCCGGCTGGTGGCGGCCTCCTCGGAAGACCTGCTCGAGGAGATCACCGACCTGCTCGCGGCGTTCCGCACGGCGGCACCGGGTGAGGGACTGCCGCACTGGCACCGCGTCGTGGCGGCCATGCGCGAACGCAGCCCCAGCACCAAACCACCGGTCCACGTCGACCTGCGGCTCGACGCGGACGTGCGACTGCCGTCGGAGGTGGGCGAGGAGGCGCGCCGGGCCGCGGAGGCGTTGTGGCGGCTGGCCCCGCTGGACGGCTGGCCCACCCACCTGCGGGAGTACCACGCCGACTTCTGCGAGAAGTACGGGTACGGCAGGCTCGTGAAGATCACCGAACTGCTCGACCCCGCCACCGGGCTCGGTGCGCCGGCCGGCTACCGGACGCCCCGCAACGAACGGGTCCTCCGCGGAGCGGAGCGCCGTGCCACCACCGCCCGCGACCGCAAGCTCGCCCGGCTCGCCCAGGCGGCGATGCTGCGTGGTGCGGCGGAGGTCGTGCTGACCGACGCCGACCTGGAGTGGGTGGCCGAGAAGCCCAAGAGCGCGGTCCCGCGTGGCGTCGAGATCTCCGTGTACCTCTGCGGCTCGACGCGCGAGGCCGTCGACGACGGCGACTTCACGTTGCACGTCTCGCCACTGGTCGGTACGAGCCAGGTGGGCGCGACCTTCGGCCGCTTCGCGTACCTCTTCGGCGACCACGGCCACTTCCGCGACCTCTACCGGGTGCCGGACGAGCCGCACACCGCCCACCTGCAGCTCGTCTACCCGACCGTGTCGCCTCGGTCGGGCAACGTCGTGCAGGTCCCTCAGGTCGTGCCGGACCAGCTCGCGATCGGCGTGTTCGCCGACGCGGACGACCCGCACGTGGTGAGCGTCGACGACATCTACATCTCGGCCGACGAGGACCGCTTCCAGCTCCGGTCGCTGTCCCGCGACGCGGAGATCGTGCCGCTGGTGCCGCACATGCTGAACGACCTCGTCGGTGTGCCCAACGCGGTCCGCCTGGTGCGGGAGGTCGCCGAGAGCGGCACCCGTCAGCTGCACGCGTGGGACTGGGGCGGCGCGATGGTGCTGCCCTACCACCCGCGGGTCCGCTACGGGCGCACCGTGCTGTCACCGGCGTCCTGGCTGATGCCCAAGTCGCTGCACGACGAGACGCTGTCGTTCGCCGGCTGGCTCGCCGAGCTGGCCACCTGGCGCGAGGAGTGGCGCGTGCCCGGCGAGGTGCAGATCGCGGTGCAGGACCACCGGGTCGACCTCGACCTCACCGTGGGCCTGCACTGCCAGGTGCTGCGCGACGAGCTCCGCAAGCGCGAGTTCGTGCTGCTGTCCGAGGTGGTCGGCGCCGGGCCCGACCGGTTCGGCTGGCTCGACGGGCACGTGGCGGAACTGGTCTTCCCGTTGCACCGCGCGACTCCGCCGACCCGGCGGGCCCGACCGGTCCCGTCGACGGCGACCGAGGTGCCGCCGCGGCACTCACCGGGCGGCGAATGGCTCTACGCCAAGGTGTACGCGGGTTCGGCGCACCACGACGAGATCCTGACCGAGCGGCTGCCCCAGCTGCTGACCGCACTGGGCGACGACGTCGACCGGTGGTTCTTCCTGCGCTACGCCGACCCCGACCCGCATCTGCGCCTGCGGTTGCACGGCTCGCCGGACCGGCTCACGTCCTCCGCGCTGCCGCTGCTGCGCGAGTGGGTGGACGACCTCCGGGAGGCACGGCTGGCCAACAGGTTCGTCCTGGACGACTACGAACCGGAACTCCAGCGCTACGGCGGTCTCGCGGCGATGGCGGACGCCGAGGCGGTGTTCCAGGCGGACAGCGAGGCCGCGCTGGCCCAGCTGCGCCTGCGCCGCACCGAACTGTCCGATGTGGACGCCGCACTGCTACTGGCGATCGGTCACGTCGACCTCCTGGCGGCGACCGGGACGCCCACCTGGCCGGAGTGGCTGCTGACCGCGTTCCCCAAGGGGGACAAGCACTCCGCCTTCCAGCAGCGACGCCGGCAGGCCGTCTCGCTGGTCGACCCGTCCGGCGAGTGGACGGGCCTGCGCGGCCGGGCCGGCGGGGCGGAGCTGCTCGCCGCGCTGGGGTCACGTGCGGCGGCCGTCCGGCGTTACGGCGACGGGCTGGCGGAGCACTCGTGGTCCGTGGCCATGGCCGCGTTGCTGCACATGCACAGCAACCGGCTCGGCGCGTCGTACGACGTGGAGTCCGAGTCGTACGCGATCGCCAGGGGCGTCGTCCAGGCGCACCAGGACCGCGCCCGGTTCACCACGTGAGCACCGATCCCGTCCACCGCGTGGCCGAACGGCTGCTGGCCGCGCCGCCGGCCACCGCGGGTCTGTCCGGCGGGCTCGCCGGCAGCGCCCTGCTGCTGGCCGAGCTCGGCCGCCACGACGCGGGTTACCGCGCGCACGCGCACTCCCACCTCGCGGCGGCGGTCGCGGCACCGACCGCCGCCGCGCGCGGCCTGTTCGACGGGATCGCCGGACTCGGCCTGGTCGCGTCGATCGCGGCTCGCCTGCCCGGTGAGTACGGCTCGTTGCTCGCGTCCGTCGACGGCCTGGTCCGCGCCCAGGTGCGGCAGCGGCTGTCCGGCTCCTACGACCTGGCCGACGGCCTGGTGGGACTCGGGCGGTACCTACTGCACCGCGGAGAGGAACACCCGGAGCTCACCGATCTGCTGACACGTCTGGTCACCTCCGCGCACCGGGGCTGGTGGGAGGAGAGCACACCCGAGATGGTCGAGGCGGACCCGGCGTTCCTCGGCACCCACGCCAACCTCGGCATGGCCCACGGGGTGCCGGGAGCACTCGCGCTGCTCGCGCTGGCGTGGCGCGCGGAAGTCCGGGTGGCCGGCCACGACGCTGCCGTGAAGACCATCGTGGACTGGCTGTTCGAGCAACTCGACGACCAGGGCGACGGGCCGTACTGGCCCGGCTGCGTCACCCCGCGCGGACCGATCCCAGGAGAGGGTTTCGGGTGGTGCTACGGCACTTGCGGTGTCGCCAGGGCGATCCAGCTGGCCGCGGGAGCGTTCGACCGGCCGGACTGGGCGGACCGTGCCGTCGCGGTCGCGCGAACCGCCGTCGGCAGGCTCGTCGCCGAACCCGGTCTGCTGCGCGACGCCGGGCTGTGCCACGGCTGGGCGGGAGTCACGCAGCTCACCGGGCGGATGGCCAAGGACAGCGGTGACCCGGTGCTGCGCGCGTCCGCGGATCTGTTCGCCGCCCGGCTCACCGACTTCGTGGACGTCGAGAACACCGGTTTCCTGGACGGGGCCGCCGGGATCGGGCTGGCGCTCGACGACCACGCGCGCGGCTATCCGGAGTCCGGCAACTGGGACACCGCACTGCTCATCTCGTAGCGAGGGGAACACCATGACCGCTCCGTTGATCGGCGTGGAGAACGTGGCGACGCCGCAGTGGGCGGCGGTGGGCCACGACGCGGCGACCGTCAGCTTCAGCCGAGCGCTGCGCGGCCTGCCAGAGGTGATCGCCCTGGTGCTGCGCCTGGCCTGGCGGAGCTCGCGCCGGCTGACCGTCCTCGCCGGTCTGGCCCAGGTCGTGTCCGGTGTCGTGACGGCGTTCGGTCTGCTCGCCACCTCGGACGTGTTCGTCGCATTGCTGCGCGAGGGCGCCACACCGGACAGGCTGGCCGGCTCGCTGCCCGCGATCGCCGTCGTGGTCGGGTCCTACGCCCTGCGCGCCCTGCTGGACGCGGCGGTCGCCGCCGTGGAGGCGTCACTGCGCCCGTTGGTCACCCGCGCGGCCGACGAGGAGGTCACCTCGGCGGTGGTCCGGGTCGACCTGGTGGCGTTCGAGGACGCGGACTTCCGGGAGCTCGCGAGCCAGGGCGGGCGTCACGGGGTGCGTGCCATCGACACCAGTCTCAGGTCGGTGGCCGATCTGGTCTCCTCGGGTATCTCCATGCTCGCCGCGGTCGTCACGGCGGGCCTGCTCAACCCCTGGTTGGCGCCCGCGCTGCTGCTCGCCGCGCTGGCGAACGGGTGGGCGGCGGGCAAGGTGTCGAAGCTCAACCACCAGCACTTCCTGGACAACGTGACCCGCACGATGCGCAAGGGTGTCGTCGAGGAGGTGGCGACGCAACGCGACTTCGCCCTCGAACGGCACGCGCTGACGTTGCAGGAACGGCTGCTCGACGAGTACCGGACGATCACCGCGAGCCTGGCGCGAGAGGAGATCCGGCTCGCGCACCGCGGCAACCTCGTGCAGTTGGGCGGCCGGACGCTCGCGGGTCTGGGTACCGCGTTCGCCTACCTGGTCCTGGGTTTCCTGCTGTACTCCGGCGGGATGGCGCTGGCGTTGGCGGGCACCGCCGTGCTGGCGATGCGAACCGCGTACACCGCGTTGTCCTCGACCACCAATGCGGTGAACACGCTGTACGAGAACTCCTTCTACATCGGCTACTACCGCACACTGCTGGCCGAGGGCGCTCGCCGGGCACCCGCGCCGTCGACGATCACCGCTCCCGAGGATCCCGCCCTCATCAGCCTGGACGACGTCACTTTCGCCTACCCCGGGCAGCACACCCCGGCGGTGCGCGGAATCTCGCTGACCGTGCGCCGCGGTGAAGTCGTGGCGCTGGTCGGCGAGAACGGGTCGGGCAAGACGACGCTGGGCAAACTGATCACCGGCCTGTACCTGCCCGGTGAGGGTGTCGTGCGCTGGGACGACGTGGACCTGGCGACCACCGACCGGAACTCCGTGCACTCGAACGTCGCGGTGATCGCCCAGGCCCCGGCGCAGTGGCCGATGACCGCCGAGCACAACGTCCTGGTCGGACGGCTGGATCGCGCCGACCCCGACCGTGCGGCCTGGCACGACGCCATCACCAGGTCCGGCGCCGACGAGGTGCTGGACACCCTGCCCGAGGGCGCGAACACCGTCCTGTCCAAGTACTTCAACGACGGCCAGGACCTCTCCGGCGGCCAGTGGCAGCGGATGGGTGTGGCCAGGGGCATCTACCGCGACGCCGCCGTGCTCGTGGCGGACGAACCCACCGCGGCACTGGACGCCAAGGCCGAGGCCAGGGTGTTCGAGGGACTCCGCGAAGCGAGTGCGCGGCGCACCACGATCCTGGTCACCCACCGGCTCGCGAACATCCGCAACGCGAACCGGATCATCGTGCTGGACCAGGGCCGGATCGTCGAGCAGGGCACGCACCACGAGCTGATGTCGTTGCGCGGCCACTACTTCGAGCTGTTCGAACTCCAGGCCTCGGCGTTCCGCGACGGGCTGGTCAGCTCGCCGTGAGCGGGGTCAGTGGGCGTCCGCCCAAGCCTTGTGCGCGTCCTTGACCACCCGCACCGCGTCGTCGATGTCGTCCGTCAGGTGCAGCAACGCGAGGTCCTTCTCCCCGACCTTGCCACCCGCGAGCACCGAGCTCTGGATCCAGTCGTAGAGCCCCTGCCAGTACTCGGTTCCGAACAGCACCACGGGGAACTTCGTGACCTTCTTCGTCTGCACCAGCGTCAGCGCCTCGAACAGTTCGTCGAGCGTGCCGAAACCACCCGGCAGGCAGATGAAAGCCTGCGAGTACTTGATGAACATCGTCTTGCGCACGAAGAAGTAGCGGAAGTTCACGCCGAGGTCGACCCACGGGTTCAGGCCCTGCTCGAACGGGAGCTCGATGCCCAGGCCGATCGAGAAGCCGCCGGCTTCCGAACAGCCGCGGTTGACCGCCTCCATCGCTCCGGGGCCGCCACCGGTGATCGCCGCGAACCCGGCCTCCGCCAGTGCCGCGCCCAGGTCGCGCCCGAGCTGGTATTCCGGGTGGTCACGGCCGGTACGCGCCGATCCGAAGACCGTCACCGCGCTCGGCACCTCGGCCAAGGCGCCGAACCCCTCGACGAACTCCGCCTGGATGCGCAGGACCCGCCACGGGTCGGTGTGCACCCAGTCGGAGGGGCCGCGGGAGTCCAGCAGCCGCTGGTCGGTGGTGGTGGTGCGGTCGTCCTTGCGGTCGCGTCGTTCCACGACCGGGCCGCGACGCTTCTCCGATGGGCGCTCGTCGACGGCGCCGTTCTTCTTCTCTTCCGTCATCACTGAGATTCTAGAGATCAGTTCAACAGAAATCGCTTAAGCACGTCGAAACACTCGGTGATCTGCCGGACGGGCACGTTCTCCTCCTGAGTGTGCGCCAGCGTCGGATCACCCGGCCCGAAATTGACCGCGGGCATGCCCAAGGACGCGAACCGCGCCACGTCCGTCCACCCCAGCTTGGCCACGGGCGTCCCGCCGGCGGCCCGCACGAGTTCCTGGGCGGCGGGGGCGTTCAGGCCCGGCAGCGCACCGGCCGCGAGGTCCGTGACGGTGACGTCGAAGCCCTCGAAGACCTCGCGCAGGTGCTGTTCGGCCTGCTCGACGGTGCGGTCCGGCGCGAACCGGTGGTTGATCGTGAGCACGGCCGCGTCCGGCACGACGTTGCCCGCGACGCCGCCGCTGATCTTCACGGCCTGCAGGCCCTCGTGGTAGTGGCAGCCGTCGATCTCGGGCTGCCTCGGCACGTACGACTCCAGCCGGCGCAACGCCTCGCCCAGGCCGTGGATCGCGTTCTCGCCCATCCACGCCCTGGCGGTGTGCGCGCGCTTGCCCGACGTGCGGATCTCGATGCGCATCGTGCCCTGGCAGCCGGCCTCGACCGTGCCGTTGGACGGCTCGCAGACGATCGCGAGGTCGCCGCGCAGCCACTCCTCCAGCTCTCGCTGGATGCGCGTCAGCCCGTTGCGCTCGGCCTCGATCTCCTCGCAGTCGTAGAAGACGAACGTGAGGTCGTGGCGCGCGTCCGCACTCAGCGCCGCGATCGCGAGCATGACCGCGTCGCCGCCCTTCATGTCGACGGTGCCGCAGCCGTGCAGGACGTCGCCCTCGCGGCGGCTCGGGAAGTTCTGGTTGATCGGCACGGTGTCCAGGTGCCCGGCGAGCACCACGCGGCGCTCCCTGCCGAGGTTCGTCCGCGCCAGCACGGCGTTCCCTGATCGGGTGATATCCAGGTGGGGCGCGTGGAGTTGGAGCGATCGTTCCACGAGGTCCGCGATCTCCGCCTCCTCCCCCGACACGCTGCGCACATCCACCAGCGAGGTCGTCAGGTCGATCGGGTCGGCGTGGAGATCAAGGGTGTCGGACACGCGGTTCACCCTACTCAGGCGGCTTGGGCGCTGGGCCGTTCAGCCGATACCGTGCTGTGCGTGATCAAGCGCACACTCCTGGTCATCTTCCTGCTGCTCATGGCCACCGGCTGCGGTGAGGCTCCCGCCGCGTGCGACCGGCAGTGCGGCGAGATCCGGACGTTGTTCACGGCGCCCTGCGGCTCGCAGCACAGCTTCACCCCGGCCGACTGCGCCGCGTGGGTCGGGGAGGTCAGCACCATGACCCGCCGCCTCGACAGGTCGTTGCAGGGCAAGCAGGTCCAGCAGGACGTCAGCGAGGTCCTGCCCCGGCTGATGACCGCGGTGGGCGACTTCGAGGCGCACCAGTGCGGCGAGGTGCGCGTGGACAACGTCTCGAGCACCGACGCGCGCCAGTCGAAGTGCAACGAGGCCCTCATCGCCACCCGCGGCGACCTGGGCTCGCTGTACTTCAGCGCCGAGGTTCCGGACTGATCCTCCGGCGCCGCTTCCGGCGTGGCCACGAGGGCACGTCGCACCTCCCGCCGCACGGTCACGGGTTCGGCCGTCGGACTAAGCTCGGTACCCGTGAGCACCGCATACGGCATCGGCTTGGCCACTGTGACCCCGGACGGCACCGTCCTCGACACCTGGTACCCGTCCCCCGCCCTCGGCGAGGCGGGCGAGCCGGGCATCGTCCGCGTGTCGTCCGCCGAGATCGCGGAGGCGCTGGGTGAGGCCGCCGCGAAGCTGCTCGGCGAGGACCTGGAACGCGGCGTCGAGGTCGTCGGCGTCAAGGCCGTCATCGACCTCGAGGCGGCCCCGGAGACCACCTACGACGTCTGGCTGCGCCTGCACCTGCTCAGCCACCGCCTGATCCAGCCGCACGGCGCGAACCTCGACGGCATGTTCGGCCTGCTGACGAACGTCGTGTGGACGAACCACGGCCCGTGCGCGGTCGACGGCTTCGAGCAGACCCGCACCCGGCTGCGCCTGCGGGGCCCGGTGACGGTCTACAGCATCGACAAGTTCCCGCGCATGGTCGACTACGTCGTCCCGTCCGGCGTCCGCATCGGTGACGCGGACCGCGTCCGCCTCGGCGCCCACCTCGCGTCCGGCACCACGGTCATGCACGAGGGTTTCGTGAACTTCAACGCCGGCACGCTCGGCAGCTCGATGGTCGAGGGCCGCATCTCCGGCGGCGTCGTGGTCGGCGACGGTTCGGACGTCGGCGGCGGCGCGTCGATCATGGGCACCCTGTCCGGTGGCGGCAAGCAGGTCATCAGCATCGGCGAGCGCTGCCTGCTCGGCGCGAACGCCGGTCTGGGCATCTCGCTCGGCGACGACTGCGTGATCGAGGCCGGTCTCTACATCACCGCGGGCACGAAGGTCACGCTTCCGGACGGCGAGGTCGTCAAGGCGGTGTCCCTGAGCGGACAATCGAACCTGCTGTTCATCCGGGACTCCGTGACCGGCACGGTCCGGGTGTTGGCCCGCAAGGGCACCGGCGTCGAACTGAACGCGGCCTTGCACGCGAACGACTGACACGGGAATTCGGTGTCCGGGGCCCGGTCTGCGCAGGCAGGCTGGGCCCCTCTCACCTGAAGGAGGTGCACGTGCTGAAACAGCGACTGGAGTTGAACGCTCGCGCTGCCATAGAGCGTGCCCTCCAGGGTGCGCAGTCGGAGGACTCCTTCGTGGAGTTCAAGACGCAGTGGCCCGTCGACCACGGCAAGGCCGCGCGCCAGATCGCCGCGCTGTGCAACGCCGCACGCGGGTCCGAGGCCATGTGGATCGTCGGCGTCGACGAGAAGGGCCGCTACGTCAAGGGCGCTCCCGCCGAGGAGTTGTCGAGCTGGTGGCCGCGGGTCGAGAGCCACTTCGACGGCGTCGCGCCGGGACTGACCACCGTCGCGTTCGACTGGGCGAGAAACCGCACGGTGGTCGTTCTCAGCCTGCAGACCGACAACGCGCCGTACGTGTTCGTCACGAAGAAAGAGCCGTACAGCAGGGAAATCCCGTGGCGCTCGGGTGAGCGCACGAGGTCGGCCCGCCGTGGCGAGATCCTGGAACTGCTGGTGCCCAAGCTCGACATGCCCGGCTGGGAGTTCGTCAGCGCCCGCGCGACGCTGAGCCAGCACTCGCCGACGCTGCGGTTCGAGGGCGACCTCTACCTGGAGACGAACCAGCCGTTGTCGTTGCCGCACCACAGATGCCACTCGTACGCGACGTACGGGCTCGACCTCGCGACGGTCGACCTGCAGTTCAGCTTCCGCACCAACACGCGGGACGTGCGGGCCGTCGAACGCGTCGTGCGCGTCGCGGAACCGGCCGTGCTCCACGTCAGCGCGGACGCCGACGTGGAACTGGACTCGTTCGCCGACCTCTGGGACCTGCACTGGCACCTCGTGCTGGGCCTCGGCCTGAGCGGCGAGGAGATCAGCACGTCGGTGCGGCTCACGACGGACGCCGTGCCACCGAACCAGTTCACGCGCCGGGTGTGGTCGGCCCTCAAGCCTTGAGCCGCTCCACGGCGGCCGCGACGCGCTCGTCCGTCGCCGTGAGGGCGATCCGGACGTGCTTCGCCCCCGCCGGCCCGTAGAACGTGCCGGGAGCGGCGAGGATGCCGCGGGCGGCCAGCCAGGAGATCGTCTCCCAGGCGTCCTCACCGCGTGACGACCACAGGTAGAGCCCCGCCTCGGAGTGCGACACGGTGAACCCGGCCGCCTCCAGCGCGGGCTTGAGCACCTCACGCCGGGCCAGGTACCTCGACCGCTGCTCGGCGACGTGCTCGTCGTCCTCCAGGGCGGCGCGCATGGCCTCCTGCACCGGCCGCGGCACGATCATGCCGGCGTGCTTGCGCAGTTCCAGCAGGCCCGCGACCAGCTCCGGATCACCGGCGACGAACCCGGCCCGGTAGCCCGCGAGCGACGACGACTTCGACAGCGAGTGCACGGCGAGCAGGCCGTCGAAGGAGTCCACAACGGACGGATGCAGCACCGACACCGGCGAGGAGTCCCACGGCAGTGCCAGGTAGCACTCGTCGGACGCCACGATCGCGCCGGCCGCACGGGCGGCGGCGACGGCGTCGCGCAGCTGCCCGGCCGACAGCACGCGCCCGGTCGGGTTCGACGGCGAGTTGAGCCACACCAGCTTCGTGCCGGCGGGCGGCGGTTCCCCGTCGGCCAGGCGGACGACCTCGGCTCCCGCCATCAGCGCGCCCACCTCGTAGGTGGGGTACGCGACGGCAGGCACGGCGACGACGTCGCCCGGCCCGACGCCGAGCAGGGTGGGCAGCCACGCCACGAGCTCCTTGGAGCCGATGGTGGGCAGCACCGCGTCCGCGGACAGCCCGACGATCCCGTACCGGCGCTCCACCGCGGCGACGAAGGCCGCACGCAGCTCAGGAGTGCCGTGGGTGGTCGGATATCCGGGAACGTCGGCGACCGACGACAGCGCGGACTGGATCACCGCGGGAACCGGGTCGACAGGGGTGCCGACCGACAGGTCGACCACACCACCGGGGTGCTTGCGCGCCCTGGCGGCGTGGTCCGACAACTGGTCCCACGGGAAGTCCGGCAGCGCCGGCCCCCTGCGTTTGATGATCAATGCCCCTCGGCCTGCGGCGCGAGGACCTTCACGAACTCCGGGTCGGCGCTGACCTTGCCGACCTTCGACGCGCCACCGGGCGAGCCGAGCTCGTTGAAGAAGTCGACGTTCGCCTTGGTGTAGTCCTTCCACTCGTCGGGGACGTCGTCCTCGTAGTAGATGGCTTCCACCGGGCACACCGGTTCGCACGCGCCACAGTCCACACACTCGTCGGGGTGGATGTAGAGCATCCGGTCGCCTTCGTAGATGCAGTCGACAGGGCACTCTTCGATGCACGCCTTGTCGAGCAGATCCACGCACGGCTGGGCGATCACATAAGTCACTGCGCTCTCCAACTTCATCTGGTCACACCGCGCAAGCCGGAGAGTACGCGGCACGTTCGAGTATCACCCGGTCAGGCTTGCCTTAGCTATGCGATGTGACACGTCCTCACGGCTACCTGGAAAACCTCTCGCCAACGTAGTCAAGATGGACCTGTGCACACCGTGGATCACCTGGAACGTCTCTGCGCGCGAGCATGGCCCGTCCTGGCAGAAGTTCCGCTAGGAGACTGGTTGATGCGCGCCGCCGAGGGCTTCACCGGCCGCGCGAACAGCACGCTGACCTGCGGTGATCCCGGACTGCCGATCCCGGACGCACTGAGGGCCGTTCGTGGGTTCGCCCGCGAGCACGGCATCAAACCCACGGCGCATGTGGTCAACGGCTCACCACCCGAGTCCGCGATCGAAGCCGCAGGCTGGCGGGTGGATCTGGATCATCCCGGTGGTGCCGAGTCACTGGTCATGACCGGCCCGCTGGAGAAGTTCGCGGAGGGCGTAGCCGAGAGCCGTGATCTTCCCGGATGGTGGGAACTGACGGCCGGATCCGAGGTCTCCGCCGCACAGCGGCACGTGCTCGGCAGCGGCGGCAACGTCTGCTTCGCGAGCCTCACCGCCGACGGCACCGTGATCGCGGCCGTGCGGGGCGCCGTGGTCGAGGACGTGCTGCACGTGGCCCGGCTCGCCGTGCGGCCGTCACACCGCCGCCAGGGCCTCGCACGGCGCCTCATGGGCGAGCTGGGGGGCTGGGGCCTGGAGCAGGGCGCCACGACGTGCGCGCTGCAGGTGGCCGAGCACAACGAGCCGGCGATCAGGCTGTACGAGGAGCTCGGTTGCTCCGAGCACCACCGCTACCGCTACTGGATCCCGGCGGTCTCGTAGAGGCCCGGCCGGTTCGCCGCGTTGCGCGCCATCACGGCGCCCACGGCCACCGCGCCGGGCATCGCACCGCCCGCGATCAGCAGGAGCGTGCGCCAGTCGCCGAGCAGGAACTGGCCCTGGCCGCCCGGCTCCAGGAAGCCGAGCGTGAAGATCGTGAAGAACCACACGATCAGCGGGGCCGCGGCGGCCAGGACCCGGTCCGACAGGCCGGCCGCCCACTGCACCAGCAACGGCGTGGTGACGATGGCCACCGCGATCGTGACGGGGAACGGGACGTCTCCCAGCCTGGGCAGCAGGGTGCCGTCCAGGCGCACCGGGAGGAAGAACGCTTCGAGCACGGCGAGCACTGCTGCCTCCACGCACAGAAGCAGCAGGAAAACGACTCGCCAGCTACCTGTCACCACCCAGTCCTCCGAACAGATCCGTCTCCGCGCCGACCGCGGAACCCTTCGCGAGCACGTAGTACTCGGCACCGACCAGCGGCTGCGCGATGTCGTTCGACAACGCGTACCCGCCGTCCCACACACTGACCTGCGTCGAGTGTGCCCGCAGCGCACGGCGTTTCGCCGTCAGGTGCTCCGACACGTCGACAACCGTTGTGATCTCTTCATCCGGCGTCACCGGGAGCTCACCCGCGGCGGGGAGCCGGAACGCCTCGGGGACGTTCTCGAGCCCGGCCACACCGGCGGCCGTGGCGTCGCGGGACGTCACGGCGTAGAAGACCCGTTCGACGTCGGAGACCTGGGCGCACGCGGCGACCGTGATCTCGTGCGCGCGGATGTGGTCCGGGTGGCCGTAGCCGCCGAACGCGTCGTAGCTCACGACGACCTGAGGCTTGACCTCGCGCAGGATCTCGACCAGCTGGGCGGTCTGGTCTTCGACGGCGCCCTGGACGAACGCGCGCGCCTTCGCGTTGGACGGCACGTCGACCATGCCGGAGTCGCGCCAGCGGCCGATGCCGCCGAGGAACCTGTGGTCCGTCACACCGAGTGCGGCGCAGGCTGTTCTCAGCTCGCCCACGCGGTATCCACCCAGCTGGTCGGCGGCGTCGGCGGCGAGGTGCGCCAGCGCGGGCGGGATGATCTCGCCCTCTTCGCCCAGCGTGCAGGTGACGACGGTGACGTGCGCGCCCGCGGAGGCGTAGCGCGCGATGGTGCCGCCGGTCCAGAGACTCTCGTCATCCGGGTGGGCGTGCACGAAGAGCAACCGTGGTGGGGCAGTCAGCGTCACCGGAAAAGAGTAAAGGCCGCCTTCATCGGTTGATAAAGGCGGCCTTTGCTAACGGTCCGGCACGAAGAGCAATGCTGCTACACGACCGCACGTTCCTCGGCGAAGTGGCAGGCGGACAACGTTCCTTCCGGGCCACCGCGCCTTTCGAGCTTCGGTTCTTCGGTCGCGCAGATGTCCTGCGCCTTCCAGCACCGGGTGCGGAAGCGACACCCCGACGGCGGGTTGACCGGCGACGGCACGTCACCGGTCAGCACGATCCGCTGACGCTGACGTTCCGCCTTCGGGTCCGGCATCGGCACGGCCGACAGCAACGCCTGCGTGTACGGGTGCATCGGCTTGTTGTAGATGGCCTCGCGCTCGCCCATCTCGATGATCTTGCCGAGGTACATGACCGCGACCCGGTCCGAGATGTGCCGCACCACCGAGAGGTCGTGCGCGACGAACAGGTAGGCGAGCCCGAGCCGTTCCTGCAGTTCCTCCAACAGGTTCACGACTCCGGCCTGCACCGAGACGTCCAAAGCGGACACCGGCTCGTCCAGCACCAGGAACCGCGGGTTCAGCGCGAGCGCACGGGCGATGCCGATGCGCTGCCGCTGACCGCCGGAGAACTCGTGCGCGTAGCGGCCGCGGTGCTCGGGGTTGAGGCCCACGAGCTCCATCAGCTCGTTGACCCGCCGCTGCACGCCGCCCTCGACACCGTGGATCACCAGGGGTTCCGCGATGATGTCGTTGACCTGCCACTTGGGGTTCAGCGACGCGTACGGGTCCTGGAAGACGATCTGGATGTGCTTGCGCAACGGCCGCAACTGCTTGTTGCTCATGGTCGTCAGCTCGCGGCCCTCGAACTTCACCGAGCCCGACGTGGGCTTGTGCAGCTGCAGGATCGCGCGCCCGGTCGTGGACTTGCCACAACCGGACTCACCGACGAGGCCGAGCGTCTCGCCGGGGTGCAGCGTGAACGACACCCCGGAGACGGCCTGCACCGTGCCGACGTTGCGCGGGATGATTCCCTGGCCCCGCACGGGGAACTCCTTGACGAGGTCGGTGACCTCCAGCAGTGGCGCGGTCACTTCGCCTCCTCATCCTTGAGCAAAGACCCGTGCACGGCGGTCACTTCGAGCGACTCGTCGGGGTTGGCCGCGGCGAACGCGGCCGGGTTCTCCACCGTGCCGATCTCGTCGTGCAGGAACAGCCGCTGCGGCGTCTCGATCGTCGCGAGGTGCTCCCAGCGGTGGCACCGCGTCGTGTGGTTCGCGGCGCCGGCCTCCTCCAGCAGCGGTTCCCACTCGTTGCACACGTCGGCGACGAGCGGGCAGCGCGGCGAGAACGAGCAGCCCGTCGGCAGGTTCACGAGCGACGGAGGCGCGCCCTTGATCGGGGTGAGCCTCTTGCCCAGGGTGGACGGGTTCGGGACCGAGCCCAGAAGTCCCACCGTGTAAGGCATCCGCGGCCGTTCGAAGACGTCGTCGACCGGGCCGGACTCGACCACGGTGCCGCCGTACATCACCTGCACGCGGTTGACCATGCCCGCGACCACGCCGAGGTCGTGCGTGATCATGACGATCGCCGCGTCGGTCTCGGCCTGCAGGCGCAGCATGGTGTCGAGGATCTGCGCCTGCACCGTCACGTCGAGCGCGGTGGTCGGCTCGTCGGCGATGATCACGCTGGGATCGTTGATGATCGCCATCGCGATGACCACGCGCTGCCGCATGCCGCCGGAGAACTCGTGCGGGTACTGGGCCGCGCGCTTGTCGGGCTGCGGGATGCCGACCAGTTCCAGTGCCTCGACCGCCTTGGCCCACGCCGCCTTCTTGGAGACGTCGTGGTGCGCGCGGTAGGTCTCGGCGAGCTGCCACCCCACGGTGTAGACGGGGTTCAGCGACGTCATCGGGTCCTGGAAGATCATCGCGATGTGCTTGCTGCGGAACGGCTGCATCTGCTTGTAGCTGCGACCGTTCAGCTCCTCGCCGCGGTAGCGGATCGAGCCTTCGATGATCGCGTTCTTGGGCAGCAGGCCCATGATCGCCATGGAGGACACGGACTTGCCGGAGCCCGACTCGCCGACGATGCCGAGCACGTCGCCGGCGTTGAGGTCGAACGAGACGTTGCGCACGGCGCGAACGTCGCCGTCGTCGGTCGGGAACGTGACGCTCAGGTCCTTGACCGACAACAGCGGTGCGGTGGTGTTGGAGGGCAGGAAGTCCTCCGACAGTTCGGAAACACTCATCAGGCACGCACCTTCGTCTGCCTCGGGTCGAACGCGTCGCGCAGGCCGTCACCGATGAAGTTGACGGCGAGGGAGAGTGCCACCAGCACGATGAACGGACCCCAGAACAACCACGGCCTGGTCTGGAACTGCCCGTAGTTCTCCAGCACGATCACGCCGAGCGAGGTGTCCGGAGGCTGGACGCCCAGGCCCAGGAACGACAGCGCGGCCTCGGTGAGGACCGCCGCGGCGATCGCCAGCGTGGCGTTGACGGTGATGCTGCCGATCATGTTCGGCACGAGGTGCTTGAAGATGATCCGCGGCGTCGAGGCGCCACACGCGCGTGCCGCTTCGATGAACTCGCGCTGTGCCAAGGAAAGCGTCTCGCCCCGGGTGATGCGGGCGATGGACATCCAGGCGAACGCGGCGAGCACGAGCGCGACGACGTACCAGCTGCCGGAGAACCCCTTGACGACGATCGCGGCGACCGCGATCTGAGGGATGATCAGCAGCAGGTCGACGAGACGCATCAACGCGGCGTCCACGAAACCGCGCAGATATCCGGCGAGCGCGCCGAAGGTCACGCCGACCGCGGTCGCCAGTGCGGCCACGATCAACGCGATCTGCAGCGAGTACCCGGTGCCGCGCATGAGAAGCGCGAGCATGTCCTTGCCGACCTGGGTGGTGCCGAGCGGGTGGGTGCCGCTCATCGGCTGGTAGGACTTGCTGCTCACGTCCTCGTAGTCGAACGTCCAGACGAACGGTCCGAGGAACGCGAACAGGATGAGGAAGACGAAGACGCCGAGGCTCACCATCGCGAGCCGGTGGCGCAGGAAGCGCCGCATGACCAACTGGCCCTGCGTGCGGGTCTTGGTGGCGTCGAACTCGTGCGAGTCGGACTGGGGAGCGCTGTTCACCACGCCGCCCTCGGACGCCATGTTGATGTTAGCCAAGGCGAATCCTAGGGTCGAGGATGCCGTACACGATGTCGGCGAGCAGGTTGAACAGCACGACCAGGGTCGCGGTGACGGCGAGCCAGCCCATCAGCATCGGCGGGTCGAACTGCCGCACGGAGTTGACCAGCAGCGTGCCCATGCCGGCCCAGCCGAACACCGTCTCGGTGATGATCGCGCCGGACAGCACGGCACCGAAGTTCAGCGAGAACAGCGTGGACACCGGGATGAGCGCGTTGCGGAACGCGTGCTTGAAGATCACGCGGCCCTGCGAGATGCCCTTCGCCCGTGCGGTGCGCACGAAGTCCGAGTGCAGGATCTCCAGCATGGAGGCGCGTTCGAACCGGCTGTAGGCGGCGAAGCTGATCAGCATCAGCGCGACCGTCGGCAGCAGGAACGTGCCGGTGTACTTGAAGATCACTTCACCGAAGCTGCCGGTGAAGCCGCCCGGCCGCGGACCCGCGGTGGTGAGCCAGCGGTCCAGCCCCATCGACTCCAGGACGTTGTTGAACTGGATGCCGTAGTTCTTCACGATGACCGCGACGCAGAAGATCGGCATCGAGAACATGAGGAACGCGGTGCTGGTCGCGAGGTAGTCGAAGATCGAGTACTGGCGCACGGCGGCGAGCACGCCGACCGAGACACCCAGTGTCAGAGCGAGGAGTTCGGCGCCGATGACGAGTCGTCCGGTCGTCCACAGCGCGTCGGTGACAGCGGGGAAGACGGCGGTCTTGGCCTGACCGAGGGCGATGCTCTGGCCCCAGTCGCCGGACAGGAAGTCGCCGAGCCAGTTCCAGTAACGGACGAACACGGGCTTGTCCAAGCCCAGTGCGGCCTCCGCGGCCTTGAGGTCGGCTTCGGTGACGCCGGGCCGGAATCGCATCTCCGCCAAGGGATTACCGGCGGTGGCGACGAGGACGTAACAGGCGAAGCTGCCGATCAGCAGGATGGGTATGGAGATCAGCAGGCGCCGGATGATGTAGCGGATCACGGGCGGGCTCCTAGGGAACAACCCGGCTCGGGCGGGGCCGGACTCGTGGTCCGGCCCCGCCCGGTCAGGCGTTGCGCACTTCAGCTAAGACGATTTACTTGGTCTGCCACTCGTTGGCGTTCCACAGCGCGCCGTAGTAGCTCTGGTTGTACACGCGGTCGATCCCCTTGAATGCCCACATGTTCGGCATCTGGAACAGCGGCAGCGAGCCGTAGGCGTTCGAGATCTCCTCGTCGGCCTTCTGGAAGAACTTGAGCGAGTCCGCGATCGAGGTCTGGGACACGGCCGACTTGAAGGCCTCGTCCGCCGCCGGAACGGTCAGGTTCTGCCAGTTCTGGCCACCGCCGGTCTCGTAGATCGACTTCTTGTCGCTCTTGGTCGGGCCACCGGACCACGCGAACAGCGCGACGTCGTAGTCGCCCTGGCTCACGCGCTCGTCGAGGAAGTTCGGGTCGGTGTCGTCCTTGACCTCGATGCCGGCTTCCTTGCACTGGCCCTGGATCAGCTCGACGGTCTGCTTGCGCCGCGGGATGTCGGTGTGGCTGATCCGGAAGGAGGCGCGCACGCCGTCCTTCGCGAACACGCCGTCCGCACCCTGCGCCCAGCCCGCGTCACCGAGGATCTTCTTCGCCGCGGCCGCGTCGCCCTTCGCCTTCTCGGCGTAGAGGTCCTTGTAGCCCTCGTCCTTCGGGAAGAAGATCAGGCTGCCGAGCGGCTTGGCGTCGGACTGCACCTCGGTGATCAGCTTGTCGATGATGTCCTGGCGCTTGATGCACATGAAGAAGGCCTTGCGGATCTCTTCCTTGGCCAGCACCGGGTTCTTGAACTGGATGTCGAGGTGCTCGAACGACAGGCCGGGGCCCGCGCCGAACGTGACGCCCTGGGCGCTGAGGCCCTTCAGCTTCGTCGCGGCGTTCGCGTCGGGCTGGGCCATGGAGTTGACGGCGACCTCACCGTTCTCCAGCGCCTGCGCCTGCGCGACCGGGTTCGGGACCGCCTTCAGGACGATCTTCTCCGGGCCACCGGCCTTGCCGATCCACTTGGGGTTGCGCTCCAGCGTCACCGACTGGTTCGGCTCGAAGCCGGTCAGGACGTAGGGGCCCGCACCCGGCATGAGCTCCTTGGTGAAGCCGTTCCACTTCTCGTTCCAGAAGTCGGCTGCCTTCTGGATGTCAGCGGCGGCGCTGTCCTTGTTCAGCTTGGTGACATCGGCGATGCCGGCGTTCTTCTCCAGGATGTGCGCGGGAAGAATGTCGTTGTTGAACAGGCCGATGTAGTCCGGGTACGGGTCCGCGAAGGAGCCGACGAACGTCTGGTCGTCCTTGCACTCACCGGTCATGAGGTCGTACCCGGTGGCGCCGGCCGGCTTGAAGTACTTGCTGCCGTCGGCCTTCTTGGACGAGTTGCTCTGGGTGAACCACGCCATGTAGAAGTCGTCGCAGTCCCAGGCCTCGCCGTCGGACCAGCTGACGCCCTTCTTCAGCTTCCACGTCACGACCTGCGGAGACTTCGAGGTGACCTCGACGCTCTCCATCACGTCCTTGTTGACGCTGTACTTGTTGTTGCCGTTCAGGATGTGCGCACCAGGCTGCACGAGAACCAGCGCGAACGTGTTGTAAGACTGGTTGGCGTCCTCGGTCGCGTTGTTGTACGAGGTGAACGGCTTTTCGGTCGACACGACGACCTGACCGCTCTGCTTCGTATCCGGCGCGGTGTAGCCGTCCGCGGACTCGCCGCGTGCGACAGCCATCTCCGCGATGGTGGAGTCGCCACCGTTCGCGTCGCTGCTCCCACCACCGCCACCACCGCAGGCACCCAGCACGAGAGACGCGCTGGCGACCAGTGCGATCGCCGGAAGTGCTTTGGTTCTCCTCATCGACACGTGCCCTCCTAGCACTGGGCGGCCGTGGCCAGGTCGGCATGCACGCCCATAACGTTGATGTGCCATACGCGCCCCGAACCGGCACATCGTGGGCAGCACCGTAAGAACCCGTTGAGGCGGCGGTCACTACCTGAGAGGGCGATCGTGACCCAATGGAAACAGGTTGTAGCAGGCCGCAATGGCCCGATTACCGGGCGGAAGCGTTCGTTGACCGGGCGCACGGAATTCTGTCAACGAGAACGGCCGAACGTAGCAACGCTCAAAAGATGCGCGCAACGCAATTTCGGCACCTCGACTACTTGTCGAGGCGCCGCCATTCGGGTGCACCGCTGAGCACGCCCGCCAGGGGTGCCCCGGTACCGACACCTGAAACCGTGGGAAGCACACCAAGTAGATCAACTACCTGGAACAACGGCACCGAGACGGCCTGGGCGGCGATGAGGGGCTCGACCCGCGCCAGCACGTCGGACACGAGGACCTTGCCGTTGAGCGCGGCGTCGATGTCCGCCTGGATCGCCGGGTCGCAGAAGCCGGCGACGTTCTGCGGGCTGGGCGTCGCCCCGTCCGGAGCGTCACCGGCGCACCCGTACTCACTCGCGAGCGCCGCCGCCGTGTCCCCCGCGTCGACCCGCGGCACGACGGCGATGTCGATCTCCTTCTCCGTCAGCTGCTTGCTGAAGAGGTCCTCGGCACTCGGCGTGACGACCTCGGAGTCGATCCCGCGGTCCTTCAGCTGGGCCTTGATCCGGTTCGCGATGCCCACGTAGGGCTCGGACTTCTCCGGCGCGGCGATCCGGAGCTTGAGCGCCTTGCCCGCCTTCTGCCACTCGATGCCGGCCTTCGCGTACCCGGCCTCGGTGAGCAACTGGTCGCTCGCCGCCGCGTCGAGCGTGTTCGCGTTGATCGTCTTGACGTACCCGGCCCGGCTCGGCGGCACCACGTACGAGTCGGCCCGGAACGACGCACTGGGCCCGCTCTGCGTGCCGGACGCGATGAGCGCCTCGCGGTCGAGCGCGGCCATGATCGCCTTGCGGGTCTTCAAGTCCTTGAGCTGCTCACTCGCGGGCCGCAGCAAAACCTGCACGACCTCGTTGCGCGGCACGGGTTTCGTAGTGATCTTGTCGATCGCCTTGAGCAGGTTCACGTCCGCCGCGTCCGCCCGCAGCAACACCGCCTGGTTGTCGCCTTTGGACAGCGACTCGGCCATAGCGCTGTGCGTGGCCCGGCGGATGACGACCCGGTCGAGCGTCGTCGGCACCTCCCAGTACCGATCGCTGCGTTCCAGCACGACCTCACCGCGCGGCTCGTCGAGACTGCGCACCTGGAACGGCCCCGCGGTGGCCGGGAACCCGGTGGCGAGCACGTTCGACCACGTGCCGGGCGCGTCCTTGAGCAGGTGCGCGGGCAACAGGTTCGAGAAGAGGCTGCGCCACCCCGGGAACGGCTTGCCGAAGGCGACCTCGACCGTCTTGCCGCCTTCGCGAGCGCTGATGTTGTTGATGAGCCGGTAACCCGCCGGATCCACAACTCCGGGCTCGGCGCGCATACGCTGCCACAGGTAGTAGAAGTCCTCGGCGGCGATCGGAGCGCTGTCCGACCAGCTGGCGTCCTTGCGAATCGTGTAGGTGACCGTGAACGGCTCGGCCTTGGTGACCTTGGCACTCACCATGAGGTTCCGGTCGAGCTGCGGCGCGCCGTCGTTGCCCGGCCTGAACGGGCTCGGCAGCAACAGGGAGCTGAGCGCGGTCGTGATGGGGCTTTGCGCCGCGAGGGCGTGCGGGTTGTAACCGCCGGCCACGTCGTCCACACCGACCACGATCTCGGTCACCTTGGGCCCCGTGGTGGTGATGACGGGCGCCTCGGACTTCGGGACCAGCGGCGGAGGAGGCGCGTTCGTGCACGCCGCTGCTGTGCCGCACAGCAGCGCCGCGGCAAGCACTCCCCCGAGTCGCCTCATGGTCCTCACATTGCCAGAAGGGTGGTGGTGGCGTTCGGGCAACCCAGGTTTTGTCACCCGCGCCACTTGGTGGACGTGCCGGGTTGTGACGGGGTTGCTCGCACGGTGGGTAGTACGGCTCACCTGGTCGGGTGGTTCGGGTCGGTTTGACGCCTCGGCTTCGCCGTGCGGCTGTTGCCTGGTGTGGCCCGTGCCCCGCTGAGTCCCGCCCTGGCGTTCCAGGGCATCCGTGCCACTCCAGGCACGTCCCAAGGCCTCCCCCGCCCGCACCACACCCCGGACACGACAAAGGCGACCGGGCCGAAGCCCAGCCGCCCCTGTCAGGCGTTCAACTCAGCGTCAGCCGCGAGCCTTCAGACGCGACCGCTCGCGGCCACGCAGGTTCGCGTCCAGCGTGACCTTGCGGACGCGGATGACCTCCGGGGCCACCTCCACGCACTCGTCGGAAGCGCAGAACTCCAGCGCCTCCTCCAGCGAGAGCTTGCGGGGGCGGGCCAGGGTCTCCATCACGTCGGCCGTGGAGGAGCGCATGTTCGTGAGCTTCTTCTCGCGGGTGATGTTGACGTCGAGGTCCTCGGCGCGCGGGTTCTCGCCCACGACCATGCCCTCGTAGGCGTCGGCGCCCGGCTCCACGAAGAACGTGCCGCGGTCGGCCAGCTGGATCATCGCGTAGGCGGTGATGGAGCCGGTGCGGTCGGCGACCAGGGAGCCGTTGTGGCGGGTGCGGATCTCGCCCGCCCACGGGGCGTAGCCCTCGGAGACGGCGTTCGCGATGCCGGTGCCGCGGGTCTCGGTGAGGAACTCCGTGCGGAAGCCGATGAGGCCTCGCGACGGGACCACGTAGTCGAGCTTGATGCGGCCGGTGCCGTGGCCCGACATGTTCTCCATGCGGCCCTTGCGGTTCGCCAGGAGCTGCGTGACGGCGCCGAGGTGCTCCTCGGGGCAGTCGACGGACAGGCGCTCGAACGGCTCGTGGATCTTGCCGTCGACCGTGTGCGTGACCACCTGGGGCTTGCCCACGGTCAGCTCGAAGCCCTCGCGGCGCATCTGCTCGACCAGGATGGCCAGCGCCAGCTCACCGCGGCCCTGCACCTCCCAGGTGTCCGGACGCTCGGTCGGCAGGACCTTCACCGACACGTTGCCGACGAGCTCGGCGTCGAGGCGCGCCTTGAGGACGCGGGCGGTGAGCTTGGTGCCACCGTTGCGACCGGCCAGGGGCGAGGTGTTCACACCGACGGTCATCGAGATGGCCGGCTGGTCGACCGTGATCCGGGGCAGCGCCTCGGGGGCCTCGGCGTCGGCCAGCGTGTCACCGATGGTGATGTCCGCGATGCCGGCGATGGCGACCAGGTCACCCGCGCGGGCGAACTCGGCGGGAACGCGGTCCAGCGCCTCGGTGATGAGGAGCTCGGTGATGCGGACCTTGACGGGCTCGCCGTCCTCGCGGCACCACGCCACGGTCTCGCCCTTGCGCATCGTGCCCTGGTGGATGCGGCACAGCGCGATGCGACCGAGGAAGGTCGAGGCGTCGAGGTTCGTGACGAGCGCCTGGAGCGGGCCGTCGACGTCGACGTGCGGGGCGGGGATGTGGTCGAGCAGCACCTGGAACAGCGTGTCCAGGTTCTCCTCGTCCGGCAGGCCGCCGTCCTCGGGCTGGGTCAGCGACGCACGACCGGCGCGCGCGGAGGCGTAGACGACCGGCAGGTCCAGCACGGACTCGTCGGCGCCCACCTCGGTCGCGAGGTCGAGCAGCAGGTCGTGGGCTTCCTCGACGACCTCGGAGATCCGGGCGTCGGGGCGGTCGACCTTGTTGACCAGCAGGATCACCGGCAGGCCGGCGGCGAGCGTCTTGCGCAGCACGAAGCGCGTCTGGGGCAGCGGGCCCTCAGAGGCGTCGACCAGCAGGACGACACCGTCGACCATGGACAGCGCACGCTCGACCTCGCCACCGAAGTCGGCGTGGCCGGGGGTGTCGACAACGTTGATGATCACGTCGCCGTCCGGCGTGTGCCTGCGCACAGCCGTGTTCTTGGCGAGGATCGTGATGCCCTTCTCGCGCTCGAGCTCGCCCGAGTCCATGACCCGGTCGACGAGCTCGGCACGCGCGGAAAAGGCGCCGGACTGGCGCAGCATTGCGTCGACCAGGGTGGTCTTACCGTGGTCGACGTGCGCGACGATCGCGACATTTCGCAGGTCAGTTCGCGTCTGAAGGGCAGACGCGGTGGCCGTGGGCACGCAGAACTCCTAGAGCTTCGAAGGCGTTGGAGGGGCTCGCGCCGGACACTTCGATGCGCAGGGCCGTTGTTCATACTACCGGCTGCGTCGCCATTACCACACAAGAGTGCCAGTGAACTGAGCCTCACCTACTCTGACGGCACGTGTCGGAGTGGAGTCCAGCCTGTGGGTAAGAAGCTCAAGAAGAAGTGCTGCCGGTCGAAGCCCCAGTGCAAGCGCTGCCCGGTTCCGTTCCTGCTCAAGGAGCGTGACAAGGCCAGGAAGAAGGCGGCGAAGAAGGCGGCGAAGGCAGCCAAGAAGGCCCTGAAGAAGGCGGCTTGAGACCAGCCGCGGTCCGGGCCTACGTCGACGAGGCGCTGGGCCTTCTCCAGCGTCACTCGATCGAGAGCGCCCAGGCCGACTGGCCCGCGGTACGTGCCGAAGCTCACGCCGCCACCGCCTCGGCACGCGGCCCCGAGGACACCTACGACGCGATCCGTCACGTGATCGCCACCCTCGGCAACCCGCACACCCACCTGATCACGGCCGAGCGCGCGGCCTCACCACGGCGGCACGCCATGCCGACAGGTCGGTTGCTCGACGGAACCGGCTGGCTGGTCCTGCCCCCGACGCACTCGCGCCACGGGAGCGCCTACGTCACGGCAGGCCTGAGGGCGCTGAGACGCCTGATCGCGACACGACCGACCGGGTGGGTGGTCGACCTGCGCGGCAACGGCGGCGGCGACATGCACCCGATGCTCACCGTGGTCGCCCCGCTGCTCGGCGAGGGCGAACGGGGCAGGTTCGTCGGCCCGCACGGCTCCACGGGCTGGGGTGTCCGGCGCGGCCACGTCTACAACGGCGACCGGACGGCGTTCCGGTGGCGCCGGATCCCCGCGGCCCGCAGCGAACCGGTCGCGGTGCTCACCGACCACCGCACGGCGAGTTCGGGTGAAGCGGTGCTGATCTCGTTCCTCGGCGCCGCCGGCACGAGGACCTTCGGCACGCCGACCGCCGGCTACGCCACGGCGAACCAGTCGTTCCCACTCCCCGACGGCGCCCGGCTCGCGATCACGACGGCGCTCATGGCCGACCGGACCGGCCGGACGTACGGCAACGCCCCGGTCGTCCCGCAGGCGGTCGTCGACGGCGACGCGCTCACAGCGGCGATCGAGTGGCTCTCCGCGAGACAGCCCTAGGACTGGAGGACTGCCTCGTTCAGCTTCAACAGCTCCGGTGCCGTACGAGTGGCCTCGAACTCGCAGATCTCGTACTTGACCAGCTTCTGCTCCGCCCACGGGTCCGTGGCGAGCAGCGCTTCGAGCTTGCCCCGGGGCATGGGCCGCGTGATGATCACGCCGCCCGTCCTCGGCACCTGACGCCCCGAAGCGAGGAAGAGCCCTCGCTCGTACTGCTTCTCGACCCACTCGCGGTGGTCGGGGAGGGCGTAGTCGATCTGTTCCAGTGGCGCGGCGTACTTCAGCAGCACGATGAACATGCTTTGACGGTAGCCCTATACTGGCGATCGTGCGCACTCTCAACGCCTTCTGGTGGGCCGCTTTCAGGCGGCCGGAGTAGCAGCGCGCAGACACCACTGACGCGAACCGCAGGCCGCCCCGACGGGCGGCTTTTTTGATGCGTTCCGGACGGGCGGTCCCCACGAAGGGACGAACCATGATCCGGCTCTCCGCCATCACCCCCTCCGGCCAGGTCCACCTGGGCAACTACCTCGGCGCGCTGCGCACGTGGGCTCGGGAGGGCACCGACGAGGACGTGTACTTCATCAGCGACCTGCACGCGATGACGTCGTCGCACAACCCGCAACGACTGCGATCGATGACGCGGGAGCAGCTCGCGGTGCTCATCGCGTCCGGCATCGATCCGGCGAGCGTGTGCGTGCAGAGCGACCTGATCCGCGAGCTGGGAGCGCTCAACTGGGTCCTGGAGTGCACCTGCACCTACGGCGAGGCCGCGCGGATGATCCAGTTCAAGGAGAAGTCACTCGGCCGCGAATCGGTGCGGCTGAGCCTGCTGACCTACCCGGTGCTGATGGCCGCGGACATCCTTTTGCAGGGCACCGCGGAAGTGCCGGTCGGTGAGGACCAGCTCCAGCACGTCGAACTGGCCCGCGCGCTCGCCCGGCGCTTCAACCACGCGTACGGCGACGCGTTCATCGTGCCGACCGCCGTGGTGCCGAAGGTCGGGGCGCGCATCAAGGACCTCTCGGACCCGGCGCGCAAGATGGACAAGTCGGCGCAGAACTCCGCCGGTGTCGTCTTCGTGCTCGACGAGCCGGACCTGGTGCGGCGCAAGGTCCGCAGGGCGGTCTCGTCGACCGAGGGCATCGCGAACCTGACCGAGATCCTCTCCTCCTGCACCGGCAAGGAGCCCGAGGACTACACGACCCGGTTCGCCGACCTGAAGAACGTCGTGGCCGAAGCGGTGATCGAGGAGCTGCGCCCGGTGCGCGACCGCACGCTGGAGCTCCTCGCCGACCCCGCCGAGCTGGACCGGATCAGGCAGGCGGGCGCGGAACGGTCCCGCGAGCGCGCCCAGCACCGGCTGAACGCGGCCCTGCGCCTGTCCGGGCTCAGTTGAGGAGCTCCTGAAGGGCCGGCACCAGCACGCGGTCGGCGGGCAGCCAGTCCAGACCGGGCAGCTCGCCGGCGGTGAGCCACCGGACGGCGTTGTGTTCCAACGCCTCCGGCTCACCGTCGGCGAGCCGCGCGGCGAAGATCCGCAGCACCAGGTCCTCCTTCAACGGCACGTCCGGCCCGATCTGCTCGCCGACGACGACGGGGACTCCCAGCTCCTCGACGCACTCGCGCACCAGCGCGTCCGCGGGCTTCTCGCCGGGCTCGACCCGTCCACCGGGCAGTTCCCACTGTCCCGCATGGCTTTCCGGGTACGACCTCTGCTGCGCCAGCAACCGCCCATCCCGGACGATCGCCGCCCCGACGACGACCCTGGCCGCGCGCAACTCCTCACAGCGCCGGGCGAGCAACGCCGAGCGCTTCTCCAGCACCCGCAACGCCATCCCGCGCGCGACCGTGACGTCCGCGAACCGCCCGACGACACCGCGGACCGAGGTCCACGAGACCCGGTCGACCACCATTGTCCCGGCCGCGGTCACCACGAGATCCGTGTGCAGTTCCAGGAAGTCACCGGCAGCGGACACACCGGACAGATCGGCGCGGGTGACCGTCAGCCGGACCCCGAACGGCCCGACGAGCACATCTCCCAGGCACAGCAGGGAACTCGGGACGCGAACCCCGAACCCCGTGATCAGCGACGTGTCCAGCAGGGCACCCGCGACGACGGAAACAGGCGCGTCGACCAGTGCCGACGCTCGCAACTCTGGCACCGGAGCTTGCTACCAGGACGGC
The DNA here is from genome assembly GCF_033794685.1 of Streptomyces sp. ID05-26A. Classification (NCBI taxonomy): domain Bacteria; kingdom Bacillati; phylum Actinomycetota; class Actinomycetes; order Kitasatosporales; family Streptomycetaceae; genus Streptomyces; species Streptomyces sp. ID05-26A. Next base: position 3,104,812 of record NZ_JARAYZ010000001.1, on the reverse strand, counting down.
CAGCGGATCTCCAAACGCGCACCCCCGGCAGGGGACTCCGCGGCCCGCACCGTCCCGCCCCTCCGCCGCACCAGGTGCGACACCAGGGCCAGGCCGAGACCGAACCCTCCGGACCGGCGCCCGCGGTCCTCCTCGACCCGGTAGAACCGGTCGAACACCTTCGTCCGGTGTTCCAGAGGAATCCCGTGCCCGTCGTCGTCCACGATCAGCCGCACGTCCCGCCCGACCGGCACGAGCGTCAGCGTGATCGTCGAGTACGCGTACCGGGCGGCGTTGCGCAGCAGGTTGTCCAGCACCAGCTCGACCTCGGACCGCGTCGCCGACACCAGGCAGGCCGACGGCGGCGCGGTGAGCCGCACGAGCAACTCCGTGTCCAGCCGGGAGATCGCCGCCTCGGCCTCCAGCACCAGGTCGACGGCTTCGGCGCGGGGCGGTGCGGCCGTGTCCGCGCGCGCCAGGATGAGCAACGACTCGACGAGCGCGCTGAGCCGGATCGACTCCTCGACCACCGACTCCAGCACCTCGATGGAGAAGTCCGGATCCGGGTGCGCCACCGCGACCTCGGCCTGCGCCCGCACCGAGGCCACGGGCGAACGAAGCTCGTGCGCCGCGTCGCCGGTGAAGCGCCGCAACCGGTCCGAGGCCTCGTCACGCCGGGCCAGCAACGCGTTCAACGCCTCGGCCAGCGCCTGCAGTTCGTCGCGTGAAGGCGGCACCGGCAACCGTTCGCCGTGCGGCAACTCCCCCGCCGCGACCCTCATCCGTTCGACCGGCCGCAACGACGACCGCACCGAGAGCCACGTCGCGATCCCGACCAGCCCGGCCACCAGCACCGCCGCGAACGCAAGCCAGCGCGTGCCCAGCGTGTTGGCGTTCTCGTACCCGAGCAGCGTGCTCCCGTACACCTCCAGGCGAGGCGACCCGTCACCCGAGAACACGACCTGGCCCCGGTAGCGCAGCGCGGACTCGCCCTCCATCCGCAGCACGGGCTCGCCGGACCTCAGCGTGCGGATGTCCTGGTCCGTCAACGGAAGCGGCGGCTTGCCGTCCACCGGCACCCCGGACACGTCCAGCACCCGCGGTTCCGACTTCGCCAGCTCCTGGTCCACCGCCGTGATCTGGATCAGCCCGATCAACGCCGGCGCCAGCCCGGTGAACGCCAGCAGGCACAGCAACGCGACCCCGGTGGCCACGACGGTGATGCGGAAGCGCAGCGAGCGCCGCAACCACCAGCCAGGGCTCACCTGTTCCCCAGCGCGCTGTCCAGGTCCGGAGTGGACGCGATGTACCCGTGCCCGCGAATGGTCCGCACGACCTCACCGGCCCCCACGGCCTCCAGCTTGCGCCGCAGGTACCCGACGTAGACCTCGACGGCGTTGCGGGTCGCGGCCTGCTCGTCCCCCCAGACCGTCCGCAGCAGCTCGTCCTTCGTCACCACGGACCCCGCGCGCGACGCCAGCACGTCGAGCACCGCGTACTCGCGGGGGCTGAGCGAGACGTCGAGCCCGGCCCAGCTGACCTCGCGCAGCCCGCGGTCGATCACCAGGCTCCCCAGCGTCAGCTTGCGGCGCGCCCCACCACCCCGCCGCAGCAACGCCCTGACCTGCGCCACCAGCACGACGAAGCTGAACGGCTTGACCAGGTACCCGTCGGCGCCGAGGTCGAGGCCGTCCGCCTGGTCGACCTCCCCGTCCTTGGCGGAGACCATCAGCACGGGCGTGCGCACCCCGTCGGCCCGCATGCGCTGCAGCACGCGATACCCGGACAGCCCGGGCAGCATGATGTCGAGCAGCACCACGTCGAAGGCACCGGTCAGCGCGACCCGCAGCGCCGTGGGCCCGTCGGACGCGGTGACGACCTCCATGCCCTCAGCGGACAGGCCGCGCTCCAGGGCCCGGCGCACACCGACTTCGTCGTCCACGACCAGCACTCGAGGCTTCACAGCCCACAGCATGCCGCGCGGAACTCTCAGCTGCCCGCAAGATCTCAGCCGACTCTCAGAAAACACCTCGCGGCGAGCGGATAACCGCAGGTAGAAGTAGTCTCAGCACCATCTCAGCAACCCACCACCAAGCTAGAGCCACAAGCCCTTGGAGGAGGGGAACCACTGATGAACAAGCGAAAGGTGTCCCTGGTCGCTGCGGCGACCGGTGTGGTCACCGGTGTGGCAGGCCTGAGCCTGCTCGCCATGCCAGCGGGTGCGGGCCAGCCGCCATCACTCCCGGACGTGTCCGCGGAGTCACTCGTGCAACAGGTGCTGACGAGCAAGCCGGGTGCGTTCGGCGGAACCGTGGAGGTCGACAACAAGCTCGGTCTCCCGTCGATCTCGCAGATCCCCCAGCTCGCCGACGGCAAGCACAGCGCGCGGATCTGGACGGACGGCAACGGCAAGTTCCGCGCCGCCCTGCCGAACGGCCAGTCCGAGCAGACCATCGTCGACGACGGCAAGACCACGTGGTCCTGGAACTCGCAGGACAACGAGGTCACCAAGTCCGAGCACAAGGACGAGCCGAAGGCCGAGAAGCCGGCCCAGGCCGAGTCGGTCGACCCGGCGACCGCCGCCAAGCAGGTCGTCGAGTTGACCAGGGAGTTCAGCGAGATCTCCGTCGACGGCACCGCGCGAGTCGCGAACCGTGCCGCCTACGAGCTCGTGCTGACCCCCAAGGCCAGCGAGAAGACCCTGATCCGCGAGGTGCGGATCGCGGTCGACTCCGAGCTGAAGATGCCGCTGCGCGTCGCCGTTCTCACCAACGGCACGGCCGAGCCCGCGGGCACGGTCGGCTTCAGCGAGATCAACGTCGGCCCGCAGGACCCGAAGCTCTTCGAGTTCACGCCACCGGCGCAGGCCAAGGTCACCACGCCGGAGGCCAAGGAGCAGAGGCAGGGCCGGAGCGAGAGGCCGGAACTCGGCCTGGAGCAGGCGTTGCAGGGCAAGGACCCGCAGTTCTTCGGCACGGGCTGGGACACGGTCGTCGGCGCACGCATCCCGGCCGAGGCCATGACCCAGGTTCCCGCCGAGGCGCAGGGTCTGGTCGACAAGTTCACGAAGAAGGTCAGCGGCGCGTGGGGTAGCGGTCAGATCTTCACCACGAAGGTCGCCACGATCCTGATCGCGGACGACGGTCGTGTCGTCGCGGGCGCCGTGCCCGAGCAGGTCCTGTTCGACACGATCGGACAGGTGAAGTGACCACCTCGACCAGCGCGCCGGTGACAGCGCCTTCCAAGACCGCTGTCGCCGCGCGGACCAAGGGACTGCGCAAGGAGTACGGAAGCACGGTCGCCGTGGACCGCGTCGACCTCGAGCTGCCGGAAGGAGCCGTGCTCGGCATGCTGGGGCCCAACGGGTCCGGCAAGACGACCACGATCCGGATGCTGCTCGGGTTGGTCCGCCCCACGCAGGGGGAGATCGAACTGCTCGGCAGGCCGCTTCCCGAGGGAGCCGAGCAGGCGCTGCCGCACGTGGGCGCGCTGGTCGAGGGTCCGGGGTTCCACCCGTTCCTCAGCGGACGGGAGAACCTCGTCAGGTGTGCCGCGTTCGAACCTCTGCTGCCCCGCAAGGAGATCAAGCAGGCGGTCGAGGACGCCATCGAACGCGTCGGGCTCGCCCAGGCGGCCCACCGCAGGTACCGGGGGTACTCGCTCGGCATGAAGCAACGTCTCGGCCTGGCCGCGGCGTTGCTCGTGCCGCGCAAGCTCGTCGTCCTCGACGAGCCGACCAACGGCCTCGACCCGGCCGGCACGCGGGAGATCCGCAAGATCATCGCGGAGTTGCACGCGGCCGGCAGCACGGTGCTGGTGTCCAGCCACCTGCTGAGCGAGGTCGAGGCGACCTGCACGCACGTCGCGGTGCTGCACCGCGGCACCGTGGTGGCGCAGGGAGAACTGACCGAACTGCTGCAGGCGGGCGGTTCGGCGCTCCAGGTGATCACGCCGGACGTCGAGTCCGCGTTGAGCGCTCTCAGGCAGGCCAAGATCTCGGCCAGGCCGTTGAGTGACGGACTGCGCGTCGAGCTCGCGGGGACGAGCGCACCGCAGGTGATCGAGACCCTGGTCAAGGGCGGCGCACGGGTCTTCGAGGCCACGCGCTGGAAGACCGGCCTGGAGGAGCTGTTCGCACGGCTCACCGAGGCCGAGGAGGCCGAGCGCGGAATGTCCGCAGTGGACACTCTGGACGGGGGACGCCGATGATCACGCGTCAGTTCGGCTCCGAGGTGCGCTGGATGCTGCGCCGGCCGCGGACCCTCATCGGGTTGTTCGGCCTGATCCTCGTGCCGATCATCATCAGCTTCGGCATCTGGACCGCCGGTTCGGACGAGGGTGGCGGCGGGCCTCCGGGCCTCGGCGCGATCCTGCAGGGCAACGGCATGGTCGTGCCGATCTTCACGTTGTTCCTGTCGCTCAACCTGTTGCTGCCGCTGGTGGCGTCGATCTGGGCGGCGGACGGACTCGCGGGCGAGGCCCAGCACGGCACGTTGCGCGGCCTGCTGGTCGCACCGGTGTCCCGTGTGCGGCTGCTGTTCGTGAAGCTCTTCGGCCTCACCGCGATGTCGTTGTTCGCCGTCACGCTGATGGCCGTCGTCGGCATCATCGCGGGCACGGCGTTCCTCGGCACCGACGGCATGATGACGCTGTCCGGCACCACGCTCTCGTTCGCGGAGGGCCTGCTGCGCATCGGGTTGTTCATCCTGCTGGTGACGTTCCAGATGGTGGCGATCGGCGCGGTCGCCCTCGCCGTCTCGTCCACCACCGAGCACCCGCTGGTGGTGCAGGCGGCGACGATGACGACGATCATCGTGTTCCAGGTGCTGGGGCAGTTCTCGTCGCTGGACTGGCTGCACCCGTTCCTGATCACGACCGGGTTCCCGGGGCTGATCGACGTGATGCGCGACCCGATCCCGTTGGGGCAGATCGGCGACAGCACGTTGCTGGCCGGCTGCTACCTGCTGATCGGTACGGGCCTCGCGGCGATGCGATTGGTCACCAAGGACAGCTAGCGCCGGAAGCCGCCTTCGCTGTTGATCACCTGACCGGTGATCCACGCGGCGTCATCGGTGCACAGCCAGGAGATCAGCCGGGCGGCGTCGTCCGGCTGACCCCAGCGCTTCGCCGGCATCCGTTCGTTCACGAAGTCGGTGAGCTCCGGACCCGCCCACCCCGTGTCGGTGGGGCCGGGGTTCACCGCGTTGACGGTGATGCCCCGGTCCGCCAGCTCGTGCGACAGCGTCGCGACGATGGCCGCCAACGCGCCCTTCGACGCCGCGTAGGCCACCTCGCCGGGCATCGGCCCGAGGTTCTGGCCGGACGTCATGAACACGATCCGTCCGCCGTCGGTCCTGGTCCATTGACGGGCAAACGCTTGCGCCAGCAGGATCGACGAGCGGGTGTTCACGGCGTAGTGCCCGTCGAGCATCGCCGCGTCCAACGAGCCCAACGGCCCGTCGCCGCCCGACCTCGCGTGATTGCACACCAGCACGTCGACACGGCCGTAAGCCTCGACAGCCGCGGCCATCAGCTCGTCCGGCGCCTCCGGACGGGCCAGATCCACGCCCACGCCGATCGCGCCGAAATCCGCCAGCACCTCGTCCACGTCATCGGCGCCCCACGGCTGTGCGGCGTCATGCGCCACGTGGTGTTGCACGAACAGATCGGCACCCAGGCCGGAAAGCCTCGATGCGATCGCATAGCCGATGCCCTGCCGCCTGCTCACGCCGGTGATCAGCGCGACGCGTCCCCCGAGAAGTCCCATAGGCCCTAATGCCTACCCGACGCGCGCGACGCCGTCCAAGTCAATTGCGAGCCGCACGCGGTCGCCGACGGACACCGGACCCACGGCTTCGTACTCCTCGCCGCCGATCTCCACGAGCAACCGCACGTGGTCGCGCCGGTGCACCCGTTCCAGCACCGTGCCCTGCAGCAGTCCGTCCGGGTCGACCCGCAACGCGGTGGCGCGCAACCCGACCCGCTCGACGTCCAGCCCGACGAACGAGCCCGGCACGAACTTGTTGCACCCCAGGAACTTCGCGGTCTCCACGTCGACCGGTGACGACCACACCTCGGCCGGCGGGCCGACCTGGACGATCCGGCCGCGCGACATGATCGCCACGCGGTCGGCCAGCGTGAAGGCCTCGTCGTGGTCATGCGTCACGACGAGAGCCGTGGTCGCGGCCTCTCGCAGCAGCCGCGCCAGGTCGACCGCGAGCTGCTCGCGCAACGCCCGGTCCAGCGCCGACAGCGGTTCGTCCAGCAGCAACAAGCGAGGAGAGGGAGCCAAGGCCCGCGCCAGCGCCACCCGTTGCTGCTCGCCGCCGGACAGCTGCGTCACGCGGCGGTCGGCATACCCTTCCAGCCCCACGAGCTCCAGCAACGAGAGCACGCGCTTGTCCCGCGCCTCGCGCTCGACCTTCTGCATCCGCAGGCCGAACGCCACGTTCCCGGCGACCGTCCGGTGCGGGAACAGCTGCCCGTCCTGGAAGACCAGCCCGAACTCGCGCCGGTGCACCGGGACGCCGGCCAGGTCGGCGGCATCCCAGCGGACCGCACCGGCGGAGGGCTTCTCCAGCCCCGCCACCGTGCGCAGCAACGTCGACTTGCCGCACCCGGACGGCCCGAGCAGCGCGACGACCTCGCCGTCCGCCACCGAGAGCGACACGTCCGACACCGCGGCCGTCTGTCCATAAAGGACGGTGATCGAGTCCAGTTCCAGTGCCATCAGAACTCCCCGCTGCTCGGCACGCGCAACCGCTCGATCAGCAGCACGCACCCGACCGTCACGACCATCAGCAACGCGCACGCCGCGTAGGCCATCTGGCTGTTCAACTCCCCCGGCCGCGACATCAGCCGCGCGATCACCACCGGCAACGTCGGCGCGTCCGGGCGGGCCAGGAAGCTCGTCGCCCCGAACTCCCCCAGCGCCACCACGTACCCGAACCCGGCCGCCGCCGCCAGGGAACGTCCGACCAGCGGCAGGTCCACCTCACGCCACACCCGTGCCGGTGAGGCACCGAGCGTCGCCGCCGCCTGCCGCAGCCGTTCGTCGACGGCCCGCAGCACCGGCAGCACCATCCGCACGATCAACGGTGTCACGACCAGCGCCTGCGCCAGCGGCACCAGCATCGGCGAGGTCCGGAAGTCGCCCGGCAGGGCGTCCATCGTGATCAGGTAGCCGAAGCCGACCGTCACCGCGGACACCCCGAGCGGCAACATCAAAGCCGTGTCGAGCACCTCGGCGAAGCGGGCACCGGACCGCCGCAGCCCGACCAGCACCACGGCCGAGAACACACCGACCACCAACGCCACCAGCGTCGCGTCGAAGGCCGTCCGCAGCGAGTTCACGGCGGCGTCGATCCCGGTCACCGCCAGCGTGCCACGATCACCACGGGTGTTCAGCGCCACGTACCCGGCGAAGCTCCAGCCGTCCCGAGTGGACAGTGAGCGCGTCACCAGCCCGACCACCGGCGTCAGCAGCGCCACCACGACGGCGAAGGCGGCGGCCACGACGTACCACTCGCCGCCGGACGGCCGTCGCGCCAGCTCTTCCCTGCCCCGCAACGCCAGCGCGGTCTCGCGCCGGCGCCGGGCCAGCGCGCCCAGCACCAGCACCGCGAGCACGGCGACGAACTGCAGCAACGACAACGCCGCCGCCCCGGACAGGTCGAACAGCTCGACCGTCCGCAGGTAGATCTCCGTCTCCAGCGTCCGGTACCGCGACCCGCCCAGCACCAGCACGACACCGAAACTGGTGGCGCAGAACAGGAACACGACCGCCGCGGCCGACCCGATCGCCGGTGCCAGCGCCGGCAGCACCACCGACACGAAGGCCCGGGGACGAGAAGCACCGAGGGCCCTGGCCGCGTCCTCGGCGCGTCGATCGGTGTGCGCCCACAACCCGCCGACGGTCCGCGCGACCACGGCGACGTTGAAGAACGCGTTCGCCAGCACGATCGGCAGCACCCCGCCGTCGGGCCAGAACGTCCGGAAAGCCAGGCCCACCACGACGGTCGGCAGCACGAACGGCACCATCACGGCGGCCCGGATCAACCCGAGCCCGCGAATCCGGCACCGCGCCAGCACGAACGCCAGCGGCATCCCGGCGACGACCGCCACGACCGTCGACGCCAGTGCCTGGCCCAGCGTGAACCCGACGAGTTCCCAGGTGTCGCCCTCGAAGAGCACGGAGAGGACGCCGCCCTCGCGCAGGCCCAGCGACACGATCGCCAGCACGGGCCACGCGAAGAACAACCCCAGGAAGGCCAGCGGCAGCAGCGCCGCCGCCGACCACCCGGAACGGGCCGAGATCAGCCCCGCGCGAGCACGCGCCGGCCCCGGCCCTCCAGTGCGACCGCTCAGCCCTGCACGATCTTGCGCCACTGCTCGACCCACGCTTCGCGGTTGTCCTTCACCTTGTCCGCGGGCAGCGACTGCGGCGAAGACGGCAGCGGAGCGTCCTTGGCCCACGACTCGGGCAGCGCGACACCCTCACGTGACGGGTAGACGTACATCTGCTCGGCCACCTGGGCCTGGAACTTCTCGCCCAGCAGGAAGTCGAGCACCTTCTGCGCGTCCGACGGGTTCTTGGCACCGGACAGCACGCCCGCGTACTCGACCTGGCGGTAGCAGGTGTCCAGCACGGCCTTGGTCTTGCCACCCTCGGCCGACGGCGACGACGCGTACGACACGACGATCGGCCGGTCGCCCTTGGTGGCGGAGAACTCCTGGTTGTAGGCCTCTTCCCAGCCGCTCACGACCTTGACGCCGTTGGCCCTGAGCTTGGTCCAGTACTCCTGCCAGCCGTTCTCGCCGTACTTGGCGATCGTGCCGAGCAGGAACGCGAGACCGGGCGACGAGGTGGCCGGGTTCTCGACGACCAGCTTGTCCTTGAACTTCGGGTCGACCAGGTCGTCGTACGACTTGGGCTCGACACCGCCGAGCTTGGCCGGGTCGATGTTGAGGCAGACGTCACCGACGTCGACGGCCTGGAGCCGGTTCGAGTCGTCGGCCTTGTACCGCTGGGCGCCCTTCGACGCCTCCGGCGAGGCGTACTCGGCGAACACGCCCTCGGACAGGGCACGCGAGGCGAACGTCGAGTCGACGCCGAACGCGACGTCGCCGATCGGGTTCGCCTTGGTCAGCACCAGCTTGTTCGTCAGCTCGCCCGCGTCTCCGCTCGCGAGCTGCTTCACGGTGATCCCGGAGGCCTTCTGGAACTCCTCCAGCACCTCCGGCTTCACCGCGAACGAGTCGTGGGTCACCAGCGTGACCTCGTGCGACTGCGGCGCGGTCGAGGTACCGGCCGAACACCCGGCCAGCACCAGAGCAGCACAAACAGCGAAAATCCTTCTCACGTCAAATCTCTCCCTACGCCGGTATGACCCGGATCAGGTGGACGGTCGAGGGCTTGCGAGCCCTCCTCTCAGCCCGGCGCTTCACCGGACTCCCGTGGCAAACGCGCAGCTTACGTGACCTGGTGGGACGATCAGGACATGGCCGAGCTGTTGAGCGACGATCAGTTGAACGACGTGCTGCCCAAGCTGCCCGACTGGACCGCGCAGGACGCGGCGCTGGTCCGGACCGTGGAGCTGCCGAGCTTCTCCCACGCGATCATGGTCGTGAACCGGATCGCGGAGATCGCGGAGAACGACAACCACCACCCGGACATCGACATCCGTTACAAGACACTGACATTCCGCCTGAGCACGCACTACAAGGGAGGAATCACCGCCCTCGACGTGACTCTCGCCGAAGAGATCGACGGAGTCCTGGACGCGCTGAGCTGATTCGGTCAAGATGTGCGCTGCCGCCGCCCGCGGACAGGAGAGGGAACACCCTCATGCGGTTGCGCACATCACTTTTTGTGGTCGTTCTGACCGGGACGCTTGCCGGGATTCCGACCGCGGCTCAGGCCGTGCCGTGTGCCGTGACGGACACGATGATCAAGGCCAGTCAGGCATGGGTCACCAAGGGCTCCGATCTCGCGGCGAACACCTGGTCCAACGCGAACTTCCACGTCGGCAACCTCGCCCAGGTGCGGACCACCGGCATCAGCAACCACAAGACGTGGCCGTGGGTGCAGGCGAACAAGTTCCTGCTGCCGGTCGACCCGGCGAACCCCTTCGCCCCGGACGCCCAGGCGACCGGTGAGCCGTACCTCGACGTGGCGTACTTCCACCCGGAGCCCGAGGTGCTCCAGCCGTTGCGGGACAACCTGCGCGCCCAGGTGAAGGACGGGAAGACGCACTACTGGCGTTCGCCGGACGCGCTGAACATGGCACTGCCGTCGTTCACGCGCGTCGCCGTGGCGGACAAGGACCAGGCGATGCTCGACTACTCGTTCCAGTCGTACCGCAGCCTCAAGGCCCGCACGTTCAACGAGTTCACGGGCCTGTGGAGCCTGAACGCGCAGACCAACGGCTGGGCCGTGCAGGGTCTGGCGAAGGCGATGCTCGCGCTCCCGGCCGACCACCCGTACCGCGCCGAGTACGCCAAGACGCTGCGCAAGAGCGTGCAGACTTTGAAGCTCTTGCAACGCCCCGACGGTTTCTGGGGCGCCACGGGCAAGGACTCGGCGGCCACCGCGATGATCACCTACGCGATCGCGGCCGGCATCAACGCGGGCGTGCTCGAGAAGGCGACCTACCTGCCGCACGCCCAGAAGGGCTGGCAGGCGTTGCTGACCGCGCTCGACGCCGACGGACTGCTCGGCTGGACCGCGGCCCGCAACTCCTGGAGGCCCGCGTCAGCCGGAGACTCGGCTGGGTTCGCCGTCGGCAGCTTCCTCGTCGCGGGGCAGCAGCTCGTCCCTCTTACGCCGGGTTGCTAGCCCGATCGCGACCAGCGTGAGCAAACCCGCGGCCGGATAGCCCCAGCCGAGCAGCACGAAGATCCACGGTCGCGGGAAGTCCCAGATGTTCGGCTGGGCGAGCAGCAGGAACGAGATCAGGTAGCCGCCGGTCAGCAGCACCCAGAGGCCGGCGGTGATCTTGCACAGCAGGTGTCCGCCCTCGTAGACCAGCCACAACAGGGCGGGCACCATCCACACCCAGTGGTGGCTCCACGAGATCGGCGAGACCAGCAGGCCGAGCATCTGGACGCTGACGATCAACGCCAGCACGTCCTTCGTCTTGCTGACCGCGAACCACGTCAGCGCGGCGGCGACGAGCACGGCGACGATGTAGATCGCCCCGGTCTTGACGTCGTAGCCGAACGTCCGGCTCAACGCGCCGCGCATCGACTGGTTGATCGCGCTGCCGACCGGCCCGACCCGGCTCGCGTCCCCGAGCAGCTGGAACCAGAACTTGTCCGACTGCGACGGCGAGATGGCCCAGCCGATGCCGTACACCACGACAAAAGCGACGAACGACCACACAGCGGCCATCCAGCGGCGCTGGATCAGGAAGTACAGCCCCGAGATCGCGGGGGTGAGCTTGATGCCCGCGGCGAAACCCACGCCGGCGCCACCGACCCAGTTGCGCGCGCTCGCGAGCGTGCCGATCAGGATCGCGACCAGCACCAGGTTGATCTGGCCGTAGTTGAGCGTGGTGCGGACCGGCTCGATCCACAACGTCAGCGCCGTCCACATCATGGCGCGGCGCGGGTCCTGCTGCTTGAGCAGCTTCAGGCTGGTGCGCACGATGAAGTAGAGGCAGCCCAGGCAGATCAGCTGCCAGATCCAGCGTGACGCCTCCCACGGCACCCAGCTCATCGGCGTGAAGATCGCGGCCGCGAACGGCGGGTAGGTGAACGGCAGCGGGAACACGTCCGCGTACTGGTCGAGCCGCCACTCGTACAGGTCGCCGGAGAACAGGTGCGGCGACCCGTTTCGGTAGACCAGCAGGTCGATCATGGTCATCTTCGTCTGGAACGCGACCATGAACAGGTGCCCGAGCACCGACAAACCGAACAGCCACGGCGCTACGGAGAGCACTCGCGCTTCCACAGCACGGAGTTTCACCCCGAAAACGTTACCCGAGGCAACGATCCGGGGTACCCCGGCGTCATAAGGACGGGAGAGATCGCAAGAGGGAGTTTTTCTGATCATGTCTGTTGATCTTGTTGTTGCCGCTGTCGCCGCTCTGGGCATGCTGGGGGTCGCGTTCGGAGTGTTCGCCGCTGCCGCACGCACGAAGAACAACGTGTAAAGCCGTTGTGAGACCAAAGAAGGGGCCAACCTCCACAGTGGAGGTTGGCCCCTTCACCGTTTCCGAGGGGGAGGGAACGGTGCTCTTGGTGCGCGTTTAGAAGTAGTGCGCACGCCCGCCGATCGGCTTGCCGACCGCGCCGAGGACGGCGAGAATCGCGCCGATCACCAGAAGCACCACGCCGAGCGTCGTCAGGATGTTGATACCGACCAACCATCCGACGACGAGCAGGATGAGACCAAGGACGATCATGACACCTCCAGGTGGGGAATCCTTTTCTGGATTACCCCACGGGGGTCGGTACAAACCTCGCTTCATACATTCGTCACCGATGTAAGCGAGCAGCCCCGGCCCGTGGGTCCTTCCTCTCCTCGCGGACGTCCACCGACACGAACTCTCGTGAGGGGCGCAACAGGAGTGGCGCGAGCAGCACGCATCCTGCCGGAACGTCGACCTGCTCACCGCCGAGGGGAACGTCCAGCGATCTGAGAACGCGGTGTTCGGCAGCCGCACGAGCGAGCCTAGGGCCGTTCGGGCACACCGCACTCCCGATAACGGGTGGCCGCCCGCGTCTCCGCCTCCCCGGCACCGTCCTCGTCTCCCGCAGCCCGCCGCACGGCGGCCAGCACCTCGAGCGACCGTGCTTCGAAGAAGCGCTGGTGGTAGCGACGGTATGTGGCGACGGCGTCTTCCGCATGGCGCAGCGCCTCCTCCGTCTCCCCCAGAGCGAGGTTCAACAGCGCGTGCTCCGCCTGCTCGTGGCCGAGGCACAACGCGATCGAGGCTCCGGAATTCGCGCGCATCTCGGCCAGGTGGCGCGCCGCCCGGTCGAGGTCGCCGAGGTTGCGGTAGGCCCGCGCGGCCGCGTGGTTGGCCTCGGACACGTCCTGGGGCACGTCGGCCCGAGAGGCGGCTTCGAGCAGGATGCGTGCGGCGGCCAGCGCGTCGTCATGGTCACCGCTGTGGTCGAACAGGTCGGCCATCATCTCCCAGGCATCGCAACGCTCGTCGAAACTGGACCGCACCCGCAGCCCTTCGAGCACGTCGAGCATGATGTCGAACGCCTCGTCTGCGAGCCCGAGGTGCAGCTTGGCCCTCGCCGCGGCGATGATGCCGATCGTGAGCGGCTGGGGGTTCCCCAGTTCCGCCTGCAGCACCTGGTGGGCCTCGTGGTTCGCGATCGCCTCAGGCAACCTGCCCAACCCGGCCAGGACACCGGTCAGCGACGCGTACACGTGCATCCTCACGGCGGCCGAACCGGCGAGCTCCAGAGCCCTGAGCAAAGCCTGCTCCGTGCCGGGGAGGTCAGGCCGCTGGTACAGCACGGAAGCGATGTTGAGCAGGCCGACCGCCTGACCTTCCCGGTCGCCCATCCGCTCGTGGATCGCGAGCGCCTGTTGCTGGTGGTGGAGTCCGTCGCCACCGGTCTTGCCGGCCAGTGAGCCCAGGAGCTTGTGCGCGGTCGCCTGTGCCTTCAGACCGCCGGTCCGGATGCTCAGGTCGAGCGCCACGTCCGTGAGCTTCTGCGCCCGCTCGAGATTGCCCTGGTACATGTGGAAGATCGCGTGGGACAGGTTCGCGTCGGCGATCAGCTCGTCTTCGCCGGAGGCCTGGGCGGAACGGTCCCGGATCTCACACAGCGGCTGCCAGTTCGTCAGGTCGCTGAGCTCGTAGCAGTACGCGCTGAGCACGGCACCGATCTGGTTGGCGGGCCAGTGCTCGCCACGGTCGACCGCGAGCACCACCGTCGAGAACAGGTTCGGGTACTCGGCGGCCATCCACGCGAACGCCTCTTCGGACGTCTTCAGCACGACGTCGGGCAGTTGGGTCGTCGTGGTCCTGAGCGGGAAGCGGCGCTGGTCGGGGAAGAGCAGCTCGCCCGCGTCGTCGGTCATGCGGCGGTAGAAGTCGTAGAGCCTTTCCAGGGCCACATCGACCTCCTCTTCCGCGCACCGCTCTCTGGCGTACACGCGCAGCAGGTCGTGCAGGCCGAAACGGTCGCCGCGGCTTTCCACGAGGTGGACGGAGACGAGTTGGTCCAGCTGGCGTCCCACGTCCGGCAAGCCGGAGATCGCGGCTGCGTCGTGCGCGGTGAAGTCGGAGCCGGGCAGCACCCCGAGTCGGCGCAGCACCAGCCGTACGTCCTCAGGCAGCGCGGCATAACTCTGGTCGAACACCACACCGACCGCAGCCGCCGGGTCACCGGGCACCTCCAGTTCGCCCAGCCGGTCCTCGCCGAGCCGCGCGACCTTGCCCGCGATGCTCATGTCGTCCTGGGCGCGCAGGTCGGCGGCCGCTATGCGCAATGCCAGCGGCAACCCGCCGCACAACCGCACCAGAGCCGCCGCGGCGTCCTTCTCCGCACGCACCCTCGCAGCACCGAGCACCCGTTCCAGCAACCGCATGCCACCCTCGTCGGTGAGCGTCGGCAGCCGCACGAGGTCCGCGTCGTTGAGCGTCAACCCGCGCAGGTCACCCCGGCTGGTGACGACGGTGAGCGCCCCGGCCGACGCGGGCAGCAGGGATCGCACCTGCTCGGCGCTGGCCGCGTTGTCCAGCAGCAGCAACAACTTCCGGTCCGCGACGAGCGACCGGTACAGCGCCACCTGCTCGTCCAGGCTGCCGGAGGCGTTCTCGGCGCCCAGTCCCTTCAGCACGAGCATCAACGCTTCCTGCGGCGTCATCGCGCGCACCTCGTCCTGCCCGCGCAGGTTGACGAAGATCTGCCCGTCCTCGAACCGCCCGGCGATCCGGTGCGCCCAGTGCACCGCGAGGGCGGTCTTGCCGACCCCGCCCGTGCCGGAGATGACGATGATGCGCGCATCGCTCACGGCCAGCCGATCGACGTCCTTCTCCCGTCCGGCGAAGGTGGCGAGGTCCGGCGGCAGCTGCCGGGGTGTGACCCGCTGCTCCTTCGGCGGCGCCACCTCGCCGCGCAGGATCTGGTCGTGCAGCGCGCTCAGCTCGGGCGTCGGATCGATCCCCAGCTCGTCCGCGAGCATCTCGCTGACCTGCCGATAGGCCGCCAGCGCCCCGGCCTGCTGACCCGACCGGTACAGCGCCAGCATCAGATGAGCCCAGAACCGGTCCCGCAGCGGGTACCGCCGTGTGAGCTCCCGCAACTCCGGCACCAGATCCACCGACCGCCCGGCCACGAGATCGGCCTCGATCCGCTGTTCCAGAGCCCCGAGCTGCTCCTCCACGAGCGGCGGCACGTCATCGCGGTGCAGGGACTCCGACGCCACGTTGCCGAGCACCGGCCCCCGCCACAAGGCGAGCGCGGGCCCGAAGTCCCGCCTCGCGACCAGGTCGCGGAACCTGTTGAGGTCGAACTGGTCCGGCACGACCTCGGCCATGTACCCACCGCGCTCGTGCCGCACGCAGTTGGCCTCGCCCAGCGCCTGGCGCAGCCGCATCACCACGGTCTGCAGCGTCTTGTGCGCACGGTCGAGGTCGGGCGGCTCACCCTCCCAGACACGTTCGACCAGCTCGTCCACCGAGACGAAGCGGTTGGCGCGCAACAACAGTGTGGCCAGCAGGACACGGCCGCGACCCGCCGGGACAGCCACGGGTTCCCCGTCGAGCAGTACCTCGAGGGGCCCCAGAACCCGGTACTCAACTCTCACACGATGAGAGTCTAGGTGCGCGGGCTGGGACACGCGGCGTCACGCTCTCAGAAGCCAGGCGCCGGACTCGCAGAGCCCGGCGCCCGCAACCGATCAGACGTTGAAGCGGAACTCCACCACGTCGCCGTCGGACATGACGTAGTCCTTGCCCTCCATGCGGACCTTGCCCGCCGCCTTCGCGTCGGCCTTCGACCCCGAGGCCACCAGGTCGTCGAACGACACGACCTCGGCCTTGATGAAGCCGCGCTCGAAGTCGGTGTGGATCACGCCGGCGGCCTGCGGGGCGGTGGCGCCCTGCGGGATCGTCCAGGCGCGCGACTCCTTCGGGCCCGCGGTGAGGTACGTCTGCAGGCCGAGGGTGTGGAAGCCGGCGCGGGCCAGGGCGTGCAGGCCCGGCTCGGTCTGGCCGATCGACTCCAGCAGCTCCAGGGCTTCCGACTCCTCGAGCTCGATCAGCTCCGACTCGACCTTGGCGTCGAGGAACACGGCGTCGGCCGGGGCGACGAGCTCGCGCAGTTCCTTCACGCGCGCCTCGTCGCTGAGGATGCCCTCGTCGGCGTTGAAGACGTAGAGGAACGGCTTGGTCGTGAGCAGCGAGAGCTCGCGGAGGAGTTCACCGTCCACTTCGGACTGCGCCGAGAACAGCGTGCGGCCCGAGTCGAGGATGTCCTTGGCCTTCTTGGCGTTCTCGAGGGGTGCGCGGCGGTCCTTCTGCATCCGCGCCTCCTTCTCGATGCGCGGGATGGCCTTCTCGAGGGTCTGCAGGTCGGCGAGGATCAGCTCGGTGTTGATCGTCTCGATGTCGCTCGACGGGTCGACGCGGCCGTCGACGTGCACGACGTCCGGGTCGTCGAAGACGCGGATGACCTGGCAGATCGCGTTCG
This sequence comes from Streptomyces sp. ID05-26A, assembly GCF_033794685.1. Lineage (NCBI taxonomy): Bacteria > Bacillati > Actinomycetota > Actinomycetes > Kitasatosporales > Streptomycetaceae > Streptomyces > Streptomyces sp. ID05-26A. The sequence goes on along the minus strand of NZ_JARAYZ010000001.1, from coordinate 3,088,168 downwards.
CTTCGCGGATGTTCGCGAGGAACTTGTTGCCGAGGCCCTCGCCTTCCGACGCGCCCTTGACGATGCCGGCGATGTCGACGAACGACACCACGGCGGGCACCTCGCGCTCGGAACCGAAGATCTCGGCGAGCTTGGTGAGGCGCGCGTCCGGCAGCGGCACGACGCCCACGTTCGGCTCGATGGTCGCGAACGGGTAGTTCGCGGCGAGCACGTCGTTGCGCGTCAGCGCATTGAACAGGGTGGACTTGCCGACGTTGGGCAGGCCGACGATACCGAGGGTCAAACTCACGAGCGACGAGTCTACGGCAGGCGACGGTCGTGTCCGATTCCCGCGAGCCATTGCGCGTTCTCGCTGGCAGGATCGTTGACATGGTCATTGACGAAGAACACGCGTACCGGGTGTGCTCCGCACGTGACGCCCGTTTCGACGGGTGCTTCATCCACGCGGTCCGCACGACTGGCATCTACTGCCGGCCGTCGTGCCCCGCGGTGACCCCGAAGCGCCGCAACAGCCAGTTCTTCCTGACGGCCGCGGCCGCCCAGTCCGCCGGTTTCCGCGCCTGCCGCCGTTGCCTGCCGGACGCCGTGCCGGGCTCCCCCGAGTGGAACCTCCGCGCGGACCTGGCCGGGCGGGCGATGCGCCTGATCAGCGACGGGATCGTGGAACGCGACGGCGTGACGGGCCTCGCGGCCAAGCTCGGCTACTCGGAACGCCACCTCACGCGCGTGCTGACCGCCGAACTGGGCGCGGGCCCACTGGCCCTGGCCCGCGCCCACCGCGCCCACGCCGCCCGGCTGCTGATCGAGACGACCGAACTGCCGTTCGCCGACATCGCGTTCGCCGCGGGCTTCGCGTCGGTGCGGCAGTTCAACGACACGATCCGCATGGTGTTCGCCTCGACGCCGTCCGACATGCGCGGCCGCGGCAAGGCACCGGTCGGCACGCCGGGCCGCATCGTCCTGCGCCTGCCGTACCGCCCGCCGTTCGACGCCACGGGCCTGCTCACCCACTTCCGGGCGCACGCGCTGCCCGGCGTCGAGGAGGTCACCGCCGACTCCTACGCCCGCACGCTGTCGCTCCCGCACGGCGAGGCGACGGTCCGGCTGACGTTCCCGGCAGACCACGTCCTGTGCTCGTTGCGCCTCGCCGACGTGCGGGACCTGGGCGCGGCCGTGGCCCGCGTCCGCCGCCTCCTCGACCTCGACGCCGACCCGGCGGCCGTCGACTCGTTCCTCGGCGCGGACCCGCTCATCGGACCGCTGGTCCGCGAGGTGCCCGGCATCCGCGTGGCGGGCAGCGTCGACGGCGCCGAGACCCTGCTGCGGCTCGTCGCCCCGTTCACCGGCGTCCCGCTGCAGATCCCGGACGGCGCCCTGACCCACCTCTACTCCGCGGGGGAGCACCCCGTCACCGACGCCCTGGCGAGCGGCGGACTCGTCGTGGACGTGGGCCGCTCGATCGAGGACCTTACCGAGGAACTGACCCCCCTGGCCGGCCCAGCGGTGGCCGACGAGGTGGCCATGCGGGTACTGGGCGCACCGGACGTGCTGGTGCTCCCGAAAGCCGCCAGGCACCTGGCTTCCCACGGCCCGCAATGGCGGCCGTGGCGCTCCTACGCAGGAGCACACCTGACGAGGAAGGCAGCAACATCATGACCGTCGCGCACACGTCCACTGTGGACACCCCGGCGGGGCCGTTCACCGCGATCGTCGCGCCGGACGGAGCAGTGCTCGCCAGCGGCTGGACCGCCGACCTGGCGCTGCTGACGCCCCAGATCCACACCTCGCTGATGCCGTCCGAGATCGTCCCGCGCCCGGACCTGGGCGACGTCACCAAGGCGACCACCGCCTACCACGAGGGCGACCTGACCGCGATCGACTCGATCCCCGTCCGCCAGAAGTCCGGCCCGTTCCTGCAGCACGCGTGGGACGTCCTGCGCACGGTCAAGGCGGGCGAACCGGTCACCTACTCCGAGTACGCCGAACTCTCCGGCCGCCCGGCGGCGATCCGGGCGGCGGCCTCGGCCTGCGCCCGCAACTCCGCGGCGCTCTTCGTGCCCTGCCACCGGGTCATCCGGATCGGCGGCGACATGGGCGGCTTCCGCTGGGGCCTCGACGTCAAGCGCTGGCTGCTGGCCCACGAGAACTAACCGACGAGGGTGATCTCCGGCGGGCCGGTCATCGTCACCAGGTCCGTGCCGCACTTCCGGCACGGCCTGGAGACCGGCAGCACGGCGTTCGTCTGCAGGGACTGCTCCCCGTTGAACCAGGCGTCCTCGCCCGCGTCACGGCAGGTGTGGCAGCCGACGCGGTAGTGCAGCCGGACCCAGGGACCGGCCCCCAGCTCACCGCCCTGCGCCTGCGGGCGCTGGAGGTCGGTGAACGGCGACCACCAGAACGACAGCCTGCACCGCAGCGTGCGGGTGGCTCCGGAGCCGGCTGCGTCGAAGCCCGTGATGCGGATCGGCGCCGGGTGGCTGCCCACCGCCTCCCCCTCGTCCTGCCACTCCAGCGGGCTCTGGGAGGAGTGGCACAGGCCGTGCGCCTCGCCGTGGTGCAGGGTGACGGTGCGGCCCGTCCGGCGGCACACGAAGCAGTCGTGCGAGTACTCGACCTTGTTGGCCCAGCCGAAGTGGGCGGCCGGGGTGACGGTGACGCGCGCGGTGACTTCCACGTGGGACAACACGGACCGAGGCTAGGGCATGTGTGGAAGTCCGGCCCGGCTGCCGCGGACCGGACTTCCACACATGCCCTGGAGCCAACTCACCCCAGCGACATCTCCAGCGTCGACCCCGTTCGCGCCTTGCGGACCCGCAACCGGGTCGGGATCCGCTGCCGCAGCTCCTCGACGTGCGACACCAGCCCCACGACGCGCCCACCGGCCCGCAACTCGTCCAGCGTGTTCATGACGATGTCCAGCGTGTCCGAGTCCAGCGTCCCGAACCCCTCGTCGACGAACAGGGTGTCCAGCAACGCCCCGCCGGTCTCGTTGGCGACGACGTCGGCCAGCCCGAGGGCGAGCGACAGCGAGGCGAGGAACGACTCGCCGCCCGACAACGTCTTGGCCGGCCGGGCCCGCCCCGAGTAGTCGTCCAGGACGTCGAGGTTCAACCCGCCGCGGGTGCCGCGCGCGCCGGCCGAGTCGGAGTGCACGAAGCTGTAGCGCCCCTGGCTCATCCGGTGCAGCCGGGCCGAGGCGGCGACCGCGACCTCCTCCAGCCGGGCCGCCAGCACGTACGAGCGCAGCGTCATCTTCTTCGAGTTCTGCCCGCGCCCGTTGATCACGTCGGTCAACGCGTCCAGTTCGGCGTAGGTGGCTTCCAGCGGCTCCAGCGACTTCCACTCGGCTCGCAACCGGGCCGCCAGCTGACCGACCCGGTCGAACGCGGCCTGGGCACGGGCGAGCCCGGTCGCCGCGGACGATGCGGCGGCACGAGCCGACGACGCGGCGGCCGTCACCTCGCCCAGGTCCACGCCGGAGTCCGGATCGACCTCGGCCAGCTCCTCCAGCGTCGCCGACGCCGAGGCTCGGGCGCGCTCCCAGGCTGCGATCTTGTCGTCCAGCGCCTGCACCTTGATGGCCGGGCGAGCAGCGGCCAGCGCGGCGTCGACGTCGGCGAAGCCCGCCTCGGCGGCGAAACCCGCGACCAGGGCCTGCTGCTCCTCGACGCGCGCCGCCGCCGCTTCCCGCGCGGAACGGCGATCCGCCAGTTCCACCAACGCCTTCGCGAGCCTCAGCAGGTGGTCGCGGCGGGTCAGGACGTCGTCGTGCTCACCGCGGGCCTTGTCCAGGCGGGCGCCGCGCTCCTCGACGATGCCCTCCAGCGACGTGTGCTCGGTGCGCAGGCCGACCAGGTCCTGTTCCACCTGGGCCTTCTCCGCGCCCAGTTCCCGGGTCTTGGCTTCGAGGCCGACGAACTCGTTCTGCCGCTGCGACCGGGTGCGCGCCAGCTCCAGCACGGCGCGGTACTCGGCGATGGCGGCGGCGGGCTCCTCGGAGCCCAAGGCCTCCCAGCAGGCCTGGATGCGCAGCTCGGCGGCGTGGGCGGCGCGCTCGGCCTCGGTGCGACGGCCCAGCGCCGTCTGCTCTTCGGCGGCGGCGTCCTCCTCGTCGGTCGCGCCCACCCCGCCGAGCATCGGCTGGGCGGGCGCGGGATGCGACGGGGATCCGCAGACGGCGCAGGGTTTGCCGCGTTTCAAAGCGGCGGCGAGCTCGATCGCCATGTTCTCCAGGCGCTGGTGGCGGACCTGCTGGAGGACGTCCTTGGCCTTCTGGTGGACGTCGATGGCCTCGTGCACGGCCTTCTTGGTGCGCTCCAACGCATCCGCGGCGTCCGGGAGGGCCAGCGCGGCGTCGGCGCGGGACTTCAGGGACTCCAGCCGGACCGAGGCCTCCACCGCCGCGTCCAGCTGAAGCCGGCACTGGGCCACGCGTTCCGGGAGCACCTCCAGCTCGGCGTTCAACGCCAGCAGCCGCCGTTCGACCTGGTACGAGGAGTTCTTCAGCACCGACAGGCGGCGCACCTCGGCCTGCTGGCGCTCAGCCTCGGCGGCCAGCTCGCCCAGGCCGCCCGCCTCCTCGCGGAGGCGTTCGGCGTCCTCGCGCAACGAGGAGCCCGTGTACCCCAGGCGCTCCAACGACTCCGCCGCTCTGGCTTCGTCGCGGACGGCGAACTTGTAGCTCTCCTGGAGCTTTTCGATCTCCTTGAACGCCGGCACGACCGGGACCGCACGGCGGGCGGCGTCACGTTCGGCGAACCACGACGCGGAGTCCGCGGCCTCCACGCGGGCCAGCAGCTCGCGGGCCTCGCGCACCCGGCGGATCTGCTCGGCGTGCACGCGGGCCTGCGCCAGCAACGCGTCCGCGCCGTCGGCCACCCCCGCCGTCTCCTCCGACAACGCCCCGGCGACGGTCACGGCGGACGACAGCCGCTCCAGCACGGACTCGAGCCAGCCCGGCTCGAACGACGGCTCCTCGCCGGCGGCCTCGGCCACGCGGTGCACCAGTTCGGAGGCACCCTGACGGCGCTCCTCCAGCACCCGGCCGGCCACGACCCGCCTGTCGCGGAACCACTTCTCCACGTCGAGGAACCGCTCGGTGCCGAAGAGCTTCTCCAGCAGCACCTCGCGCTCCGCCGTGTCCGAGCGCAGGAACCGCGCGAACTCGCCCTGCGGCAGCAGCACGACCTGGAAGAACTGCTCGTACGACATGCCCAGCATGTCCTCGACCGCGCGCGCCACGTCGTCGATGCGGGTGATGCCCTCGCCGTCCCAGCCCTCGAGCCACGTCAGCGAGCACTTCGCGGGCTGCGTGGTGAAGCCGCCGCCGCGCTTCTTCGGACGGTCGAACTCCGGCGAGCGCACGATCCGGAACCGCCGCGACTGCACCGTGAGCTCCAGCGACACCTCCGTCGGCACCTCGGGATCGGCGTACTCGCAGCGCAGCTTCTTCACGTCGCCCCGCGCGCCCGGCACCCGGCCGAACAACGCGAACGCCACCGCGTCGAGCAACGTCGTCTTGCCCGCGCCCGTGTCGCCGTGCAGCAGGAACAGCCCGTCCGCCCCCAGCTCGTCGAAGTCGACGACCTCGGGCTTCGGGTAGGGCCCGAACGCCGTGAGCTCCAGGCGGTGCAGTCTCATTGCTCCTGCTCCCTCGCCACCGACGCGAACGCCTCGCGCAACAACGCCATCTCCGCCTGGGAGGGCTCGGAGCCGCGGGCGTCCGACACGAAGCAGCAGGCCACTTCCTCGTCGGTGCGGCCGCGCAGCCGTTCGGCGTAGGTCATGTCGTGCTGCGGGCCCTGCTCCGGCCGCCACTCCACGTGGACCGCGTGCTCGAACCGCTTCTGCAACTGCCGCAACGCGTCCATCGGCCGCACCTGGTCCGTCAGCACGACCGACAGGAAGTGGTCTTCCAGCGGCTGGTGCACCGGGTCCTCGAGCACCTCGGCCAGGGTGCCACTGACGACCGCGAGCTGCCGCGGCACCGGCAGGTCACGCCGTTCCACCCCGACGAGACCACCGGAGTCCAGCTCGACCAGCCACACCGACTTGCGGTGCCGCGCCTCCGAGAACGAGTACGCCAACGGCGAACCCGAGTACCGCAGGTTCTCCGCCAGCGTCTGCGGCCCGTGCAGGTGCCCGAGGGCCACGTAGTCGACGCCCGCGAACACCTGCATCGACACGTCCTGCACACCGCCGACCGCGATGGTGCGCTCGGACTCCGACGGCGCCCCGCCCGTCACGAAGGCGTGCGCCAGCACCACGGACCGCGCCTCGCGCGATGCCAGGTCGGCGCGAATCCGCCGCATCGCCTCGCCCAGAACGGGAGCGTGCCCCTTCTCCGGCACCCCGAGCACGTGCCGCGCGGGCTCCGGCTCGAGGAACGGGATCCCGTACACCGCGACGGGCCCGTGCTCGTCCTCCAGCTCGACCGGCTTGTCCAGCAACGAGATCTGCGTGCGCAGGTACAGCCCGCCCGCCGCCGCGAACTCCCCGAACACCCCGATCCGCGCCGCCGAGTCGTGGTTGCCCGGCGTGATCACGATCCGCGCCCCGGCGGCGCGAATGCGCATCAGCACCCGCGCGCACAACGCCACCGCGTCGGCGGACGGCACCGCGCGGTCGTACAGGTCCCCCGAGATGAGCACGACGTCGACCTTCTCGGAAGACACCAGGTCAGCGAGGCCGCCCAGCACCGACTCCTGCTCCACGAGCAGGTCGCGGCCGTGGAAGGTGCGCCCCACGTGCCAGTCGGAGGTGTGCAGGATCCGCATGGCCCCAACCGTAGAGACGGGGTCTGACAAATCTCCGGGAGGGTTCCCGGCGTGTCACCCGATCGAGTTCAACATCTCTGAGGGAGCATCATCGGTGCCGTGACCGCAGTGATCATCACCGCCTCGCTCGTCCTGGCCCTCGTCTGTGCCGGGGCGCTGGTGTTCGTCTACCGCCTGTACCAGGACAGCGTCCGGCGCACCGACGAAGCTCTCCAGGCCATCGGTTCCGAACGCGCGCGCTACGACGCGCAGCAGCAAGCCCTGCAACGCTACGAAGTCGCGTTCTCCAGCGTCAGCGGCCGCGGCGAACTGGGCGAGCAGGTGCTCGTCGAGACGGCGCGCGCACTCGGCCTGAGGGAAAACCTCCACTACACGCTCCAGACGGACGTGGCAGGCGGCGGTGCCGTGCGACCCGACATGGTGCTGAACGTCGGCGGCGGCCGCGCGGTCCCGGTCGACTCGAAGATGTCCATGGCCACGTGGGCCGAGGCGGTCGAGACCGACGACCCGCAGGAACGCCGGGACGCGCTGCGGGTGCACGTCCGCAACATCCGCTCCCGCGCCGCCGAACTGGCCGGCAAGGGCTACCAGCGCTGGGCCGACGCCATCTACGGCACGATCATGTTCGTCCCCAACGACGGCGCGGTCGTCGCGGCGCTCGACACCGATCCCGAACTGCTGCGCTGGCTGCTCGACCGCCGCGTCTTCCTGTGCGGCCCGACGGGGTTCGCCGTGATCGCGTCGAGCGCGATGTTCGCGGTCACCGAACGAGCGCTGGCCGACGACGTGGAGCAGGTCAGGCTGCAGGCGGGCCGCGCGAACCGGGCCGCCGACACCGCCATCGAGGCCGTGAACCTCTCCACGACCCACCTCCAGCGGTTCCTCTCGGCCCGGCGCCGGGAACTCGACGCGCTGGAGGGATTCCGGGCGAGCGTGGAACCGCTGACGGACGCCTCCGCCACTCCTACGCCCCTCCCGCTCGTCCGAAGGGCGGACGAACAGTCCGCTTAAAACGCACGCAGTGTGCCCGCAGGTTGCTTCTGGGTGAGAAAGCAGCGGACTGACGAACACCGATTGGCCGAACGGCTACCGTGTGCGTCGTGAGTGCGTTGCGCGAGCGTTCAGCCGCTTTCGATGACGACGTCGAGGACTACGACGTGGTCCCTTGGAACTACCGGGCCATCTTCGGTGAGTTCAAGGGAATCCCGTGGTGGGCGGCCATCCTGGCGGCCCTGGTCCCGGCGTTCATCGGCGCGTTCATCGACATCAACTCCAGCAAGACCGTCGGCTGGACGTTCAACGTCGCGTTCTTCATCGGCGCGCTGGCCGCGATCCTGCTGGTGCAGCGCCGCAGCCTGTTCGGGCCGATGGTGCAGCCGCCGCTGGTCCTCGCCGCGACGGTGCCGACGCTCGTGCTGCTCACCGGCGGCGTCGCGAAGGGCGGCCTGTCCGCCATGGCGCTGGGCCTGGGCAAGCCGCTCATCGACAGCTTCCCGGTCATGGCCATCACCACCGCCGTCACCGTCGGGCTGGGCATTCTGCGGATCTTCCTGCAGAAGAACCCGAACCGGCCGAGCAAGGACGAGGTCCGCGAGGCCAAGGCGGAGATCAAGGAACGCGCCAAGCCCGTCCGCAGGCCCCGCGAGGAGCCCGAGGAGGACGAGCGTCCGCGCCGCTCCCGCCCGGAGCGCGCGGAACGGTCCGAGGGCACCCCGGCACGCCGTCCGCGTCCCGAGGGCACGCCCGCCCGCCGTCCACGTCCGGACGGCGCCCGCGGCGAACGCCCCGCAGGTCAGCGCAAGCCACGCCCCCGCGACTAGTGGTGCGACCCGGCACGTTGGCGAGGTGATCCACGCTCAGCAGGGCGCCTCGCGGCCGTCTGACCGCGAATTCCCCCGGCAACGTGCCGAGCCACACCACTAGGCCGTTGTTCGCGGCCACTCCCCGAACCGCGAACAACGAGGTCTGAACAACGCCCCGGGAAAGCGGCAGCACTCTGCCAGCATGAGCTCGATGCCTAGGGGAGAACGTCCACTGGACGAGGGCGACAGCCCGCTGCTGCGGTTCGCCAGGGATCTGCGCTGCCTGCGCGCCGACGCCGGCACCCCGACCTACCGGGAGCTCGCCCGGCGTGCGCACTTCTCGGTCACGACGCTGTCCGACGCCGCCGCCGGCCGCAAGGTGCCCGGCCTCGACGTCACGCTGGCCTACGTCCGGGCGTGCGGCGGCGACGAGCAGGCGTGGACGCGGCGCTGGCAGGAGGTCGACGAGAGCTGGGCGCTGTCGAAGGTCAGCCCTGCGCCGTACGTGGGCCTGAGCGCGTTCACGAGAGAGGACGCGGACCGTTTCTTCGGCCGCGAGAAGCTCACCAACGTGCTGAAGAGCCGCCTTGAGACGCACGACTTCCTCGCCGTCTTCGGAGCGTCCGGCGAGGGCAAGTCGTCGCTGCTCAAGGCCGGTCTGGCCCAGCACTTCCGCAACCCGGTCAGCTGCACCCCCGGCACCGACCCGGACGCGTCCGTCGCACAGGCCCTGACCCACGCTCCCGACCTGCTGATCGTGGACCAGTTCGAAGAGCTCTTCACCCTCTGCGACGACCCGGTCCAGCGCGAGGCGTTCCTGAAGCAACTGCTCGGCGCCGACACCAAGGTGGCCATCGCGGTCCGGTCCGACTTCTACCCCCACTGCGCGCAGCACGCCGCCCTGGCCGAGGCGCTGACCGACGCCCAGGTCCTGATCGGCACGATGACCCCGGACGAGCTGCGCCGGGCGATCACCCAGCCCGCGGCCGTGGTCGGCTGCACCGTCGAGGGTGCCCTGCTGACCACGCTGATCGCCGAGGCGAACGGCCGCAGCGGCGTTCTCCCGCTGGTCAGCCACGCCCTGGTCGAGACCTGGCACCGCAAGCGCGGCAACATCCTCACCGTCGCCGCCTACGAGGCGGCCGGCGGCATCGACGGCGCGCTGGCCCAGAGCGCGGAGACCGCGTACGCCCTGCTCACCGAGGACCAGCAACGGCTGGCCCGCCAACTGCTGCTCAGGCTCGCCGCGGACGGCACGAAACGTCCCGTCCCACGCGGTGAGGTGATGGGCGACGAGGTGCTGGACGTCCTCGCCAACGCCCGGCTCGTCACCGTCGGCGAGGACACCGTCGAGGTCACCCACGAGGCGTTGTTCCGGGCCTGGCCACGCCTGACGGCCTGGCTGGACGAGGACCGCGAGGGCCTCAGGACGCACCGCAGGCTCACCGAGGCGGCTCGGCTGTGGGAGGAGCTCGACCGGGACTCCGGCGCGCTCTACCAGACCGTCAGGCTCGCCGAGGCCTGCGAGTGGGTCGCCCGCAGCGACGCCGTCCTCACCCCGACCGAGGACGCGTTCCTGGCGGCGTCGAGGCACCTCACCCGCCGCCGCACCCGCCGTCTGCGCGCTGCCGCGGCCGTGCTCGTCACGCTCGTGCTCGTAGCGGGCGTCAGCGCGGTCACCGCCACCCAGCAGCGCCGCGAGGTCGAACGCCTGAGCCTCCTCACGCAGTCGCAGCAACTCGCCGCGCTCTCGGCCGCGCTGCTGCAGAGCAACCCGGACGAAGCCGCCCGCAAAGCAGCCGAGGCGTACCGCACCGCGCCGATCACCGAGGCACGCAGCCAGGTCCTGAGCGTCGCGGCCGAACGTCAGCGCGGCGTGCGGTCCGTCCACGGCCAGTCCGTGAAGACCGGCAACGGGATCATCGGGATGCCGACCCTGAACGGCGCGGCGCTGTTCGACGGCACCACGCTCGCGCCCGCCGGCGTCCTGCTCCCCGGCCGCCAGATCCTCGACCTGGACTTCGCGGCGGACGGTGCCGTCGTCGTCTCCGACCAGTCCGGCCGCGTCACCCTGCACTCCTCCCCCACCGCGGAGCCCGTCGTCCTGCGCGAGGACGGCTGGGCGACCGTGAAGTTCGTGGACGACGGCCGCGCGGTCCTGACCGGCGGCCAGATCTGGGACGTGGCCACCCGCACGATGCGGGCCGAACTGCCCGGCAGCGACGACCTGACCCGGTTCGACGTCGTCGGCGACACCGTCGCCGCGGTGAACAGGACCTCCGTGCTCCTGTGGAGCCTCACCAGCGGGCAACGCGTCGGAGGGTTCGACTTCGGCGCGGACGTCGGTCCGGCGGTGCTGCTGCACGGCGGTCTTCTCGCGACGAGCACCGTCCAGGGCGAGGTGAAGCTGTGGAACACGGCGACCGGCGCGCTGGTGCAGACGTTGCCCAACAGCAGGGGCTGGGCGGTCATGGCCGCCAGCGCCGACCGCACGGTGCTCGCCAGCGCGGGGAGCGAGGACAACGAGGTCAGGTTGTGGGACGCCGTGCACGGCACCGCGCTGCCGCCGATCCGGGTCAACACCACCATCACGGACATGGCCTTCACCCCGGACGGAAAGCTCGCGATGTCCAACGGGTCGGCTCTGCGGCTGCTGCCCCGCAGCGCCGTGCCGGTCGCGTCCGCGCACCCGTTGCGGGCGCTCGCGGTCTCCCCGGACGGCGGCATCCTCACGTTCGACGACGCGGGCGTGATCGAACGCCGCGACATCGCTCTGCGCCGCACCGGCCGCGTCGAGACAGGAGCGTCCGGCCGCACCGTCGCGCGCTTCAGCCCGGACCGCTCCCTGGTCGCCACCGCGGGGCCCGACGAGCCCGTGGCCGTGCGGCGGACCTCGGACGGGTACCTCGACGTCACCCGGGACGTGCAACTGCCACCGGCCGCGCTGGTGTTCACGGACGACAACCGGCTGATCTCCGCCGGCGGTGACCGGACGGCGACGGTCTGGGCGAACAGCCCGAAGGTCATCGACACCCGCACCAGCGGCACACCGACCGCGGCCACGTCCGGCAGGAACGACCGGGAGCTCGTGCTCGGGACCGACTGGGGGCTCGTGGTCGTCTGGGACCTCGACACCGGCAAGGACTTCACCTTCGGCGCGGTGCACGACGGTCCGGTGCGCGCCCTCGCGATGTCACCGGACCGACGAACGCTCGCCACCGCGGGCGACGACGGCCTGATCTTGTTGTGGGACACCACGACGTGGAAGAAGAAAGGCGAGCTGCGAGGCCACACGGGCACGATCAGCGGGGTGGCGTTCAGCCCTGACTCGTCCAGGCTCGCGAGCGGCGGCAACGACAAGACCGTCGTCGTCTGGGACCTGAACTCACTTCAGCAGTGGGCAACGCTGCGCGGCCACGCGGAGAGCGTCACCCACGTCGCGTGGATGCCTGACGGCCGCGCGGTGGTGTCAGCCGCCGCGGACGCTCTGCTCGTGTGGCCGCTCGACGTCGAGAAAGCCTTGGCCTCGCTGGGTTAGCGAACGAGGTCCTTGCGGAGCTCACGCGGCAACGAGAACGTGATGCGCTCGTTCGCCGTGGTGATCTCCTCGACCTCGCCGTAGCCGTGCGACTCCAGGAACTTCAGCAGCTCCATCACCAGCAGGTCCGGCACGGACGCGCCGGACGTGACGCCGACGGTCTCGACGCCCTCGAGCCACGCCGGGTCGACCTCCTTGGCGTAGTCGATCAGGTACGAGGCCTTGGCGCCGTGCTGCAGCGCGACCTCGACCAGCCGGACCGAGTTGGAGGAGTTCTTCGAGCCCACGACGAGCACCAGGTCGCACGACGGCGCCATCGTCTTCACCGCGGTCTGGCGGTTAGAGGTGGCGTAGCAGATGTCGTCCGACGGCGGGTCCTGCAAGTCGGGGAAGCGTTCCTTGAGCTGACGGACGCGCACCATGGTCTCGTCGACCGAGAGCGTCGTCTGCGACAGCCAGATCACCTTGTTCGGGTCGCGCACCTCGACCTTGGCCGCGTCCTCGGCGGTGTCGACGAGCTGCACGTGGTCGGGCGCCTCACCGGCGGTGCCCTCGACCTCCTCGTGCCCCTCGTGGCCGATCAGGAGGATGTCGTAGTCCTCCTTGGCGAACCGCACCGCTTCCTTGTGGACCTTCGTCACGAGCGGGCAGGTGGCGTCGATCGTGCGCAACGAGCGCTGCTCGGCCTCGGCGTGCACGGCGGGCGACACGCCGTGCGCTGAGAACACGACGAGTGCGCCCTCAGGAACCTCGTCCGTCTCGTTGACGAAGATGGCACCGCGGTCGGACAGCGTCTCCACGACGTACTTGTTGTGGACGATCTCCTTGCGCACGTAGACAGGTGCGCCGTACTTCTCGAGGGCGAGCTCGACCGTCTCCACGGCACGATCAACGCCCGCGCAGTAACCACGCGGCTTCGCCAACAGGACTCGCTTGGGCATGCCTCCAGGGTACCCAGTCCCGTTCCTAGGCATTTCAGACGCGGTTGCGGCAGGCTTAGCGGCATGAAGCCACTGCCATTGGGTGTCCGCATCGCGGCCGGACTCGCGGTGACCGCCCTCGAACAGGCCCGCAAGCTGCCGCAGCAGCTCGCCGGACTCCCGTTGACGGTGGTCAGCGAGGCGATGCAGTTGTCCATGCGCGTTCAGCAGCATGTGACCGAACTCGCCATCAAGGGCGACGACGTCCTCTCTGGACTGCGTCCCGTCGAGGAGGAGCCGGAGTGGGCGACCTTCGACGAGGACGAGACGACCGTCACGACTTCTCAGGAAACTCCCGCCGACGACCCGTGGGAAGAGGAGGAACGGGCGATCGCCGAGGTCCCCGAGTTCCTGCCGTCCTACGACGAACTGTCGATCGCGCAGCTGCGGGCCCGGCTGCGCAACCTCGACGTCGACCAGCTCGAGGAACTGTTGCGCTACGAGAAGGCGCACGAGTCCCGTCCCGAGTTCGTCGGCATGCTCAACCGCCGGATCGCGACGGTGAAGTCGCAGTCGTGACTGACGCGAAATCCTCGCCGGAGAGCCCGTGGCCGGTGCGGACGGTCGCCCGCAAGCTGCTCGACTGGATCAACCGGCTCGGCGACGTGTGGGTCGAGGGGCAGGTCACGCAGCTCAACGCGCGCAGTTCCACGGCGTTCCTGACGTTGCGCGACCCGAGCGTCGACATGTCGATGTCGATCACCTGCAACGCCTCGCTGATCCGCGAGCTGCAGCTGACCGAGGGCAGCAGGGTCATCGCGCACGGCAAGATCAGCTTCTACCCGAACCGGGGCACGCTGTCGCTGCGCGCGGACGACATCCGCGCCGTCGGCATCGGCGAGTTGCTGGCCCGGATGGAACGTCTGCGCAAGCTGCTGCACGCGGAAGGCCTGTTCGACCCGCGCCGCAAGCGCCGTCCGCCGTTCCTGCCGGGCAAGATCGGTCTCATCACCGGCCGGGCGTCGGCGGCGGAGCGCGACGTGCTCACGAACGCGCGAAACCGTTGGCCTGGCGCGCACTTCCGCGTCATCAACGTCGCCGTGCAGGGCCCGACCGCCGTCACCCAGGTGATGACCGCACTGTCCACTTTGGAACGTGATCCCGAGTGCGACGTGATCATCATCGCCCGCGGCGGCGGCAGCGTGGAGGACCTGCTGCCGTTCTCCGACGAGGCGCTGTGCCGCGCGGTGTCCTCGTGCCGCACGCCGGTGATGTCGGCGATCGGCCACGAACCGGACACTCCACTGCTCGACCACGTCGCTGACGTGCGTTGTTCGACGCCGACCGACGCTGGCAAACGGGTGGTTCCGGATGTCGCTGAAGAGAGTGAACGCGTCCGCCAGATGCGCGACCGCGGCCGGCGCGCGCTGCACGGCTGGGTCGACCGGGAACGGAAACTGCTCGACGCCCTGCGGTCCCGACCAGTGATTTCGGACCCGTACGGCCCGCTGGAGCGTCGTTCCGAGGAAGTGAAGCGGTTTCGCGACCAGGGCCGCAGGGCGGTCACACAACGACTCGATCGGGAAGACGTCCACCTCTCGGGGACGAAAGCCCGCTTGACGACCCTCGGACCAGCCGCCACGCTGGCGCGCGGATACGCCGTTGTGCAACTCGTCACACCTGACGGTCCCGACGGCGTGCTGCGGTCTGTCGCGGACGCGCCGAGCGGAACACAACTGCGGGTACGCGTCGTTGACGGAGCAGTGCTGGCCACTGTCACCAACGTGGAAGGGGGAGGTACCGATGATGCGTGATGCCGTGTTCCTGCCCCTCACCATGGAGGCGGCCGGTTCCTGCGGCTCGGGCCTGCGGACGAAGGCGGAGGCGGCGAACCGCGCCGCGGCCGACTGCTGGACGGCGATGGTGGGCGACTGCGACACCACGGGCCGCCGCACGCTGATCCTGACGTTGCACGACCTGAGCGAGGCCACCGTGATTTCCGGTCGCGCGGCGATTGGCGGCATGGTCCAGTACCGGCGTGTCACGGAGGCCGAGGCGCTCATCGACGAAGCGGTGCGAGAGGGTGACGGCGAGGAGTTCGCGGAGGCGCTGGTCGGGTACGACCTGGCCGTCGCGACCGTGCTGAGCCGTCTGAGGAGCCAATCCGCGTGAGTTCGGACATGACCCGACAAGAAACTCCGATCGGTTACGAAGCCGCCCGCGACGAACTGGTCGACGTGGTCCGCAAGCTGGAGGCCGGCGGCCTGTCGCTGGAGGACTCCCTGGCGTTGTGGGAACGCGGTGAGGCGCTCGCCAAGACTTGTGAGCAGCATCTCGCCGGTGCGCGTGAGCGAATCGATGCAGCTCTGGCTGTCGTCGAGGAGGACGTTTCAGAGGCGTGATCCCGTGCAAGGATTCAGTTGCCGATCACAAAATCCGGCACGCTGAGTAGTCGCATGGAGGCGCGCAATGGTGAACACCCCCGCGGAACGACGTCGCGAAGCCCCCGACCGGAACCTGGCATTGGAGCTCGTGCGCGTCACCGAGGCGGCCGCGATGGCCGCGGGCCGGTGGGTGGGCCGCGGCGACAAGAACGGCGGTGACGGCGCGGCCGTCGACGCGATGCGCAAGCTCATCCACACCGTCTCGATGAGAGGCGTCGTGGTGATCGGCGAGGGCGAGAAGGACGAGGCGCCCATGCTGTTCAACGGTGAGGAAGTCGGCAACGGCGAGGGCCCGGACTGCGACGTCGCGGTCGACCCGATCGACGGCACCACGCTGATGGCCAAGGGCATGCCGAACGCGCTGGCGGTGCTGGCCGTCGCCGAGCGCGGGGCGATGTTCGACCCGTCCGCCGTGTTCTACATGGAGAAGCTCGCCGTGGGCCCGGAGGCGGCCGACGTCATCGACATCACCGCGCCGCTCGTGGAGAACATCCGCCGCGTCGCGAAGGCCAAGCACAGCGACGTGTCCGACGTGAACGTGTGCATCCTCGACCGGCCCCGGCACGAGCAGATCGTGCAGGAGGTCCGTCAGGCCGGCGCCCGCATCCACTTCATCTCCGACGGCGACGTGGCCGGTGCGATCGCGGCAGCGCGCCCCACGTCCGGCGTGGACATGCTGGTGGGCATCGGCGGCACCCCCGAGGGCATCATCGCGGCGGCGGCGCTCAAGTGCGTCGGTGGCGCCATCCAGGGCCGCTTGTGGCCCAAGGACGACGAGGAGCGCGAGAAGGCGATCGGCGCGGGCCACGACCTGTCCCGCGTGCTCACCACGAACGACCTCGTGTCGGGCGACAACGTCTTCTTCTGCGCGACCGGTGTGACCGATGGAGACCTTCTGCGCGGCGTGCACTACCGGGCGGGCGGCTGCACCACGCAGTCGATCGTCATGCGGTCCAAGTCCGGCACCGTCCGGATGATCGACGGCTTCCACAGCCTGCACAAGCTGCGCGAATACTCCTCGGTCGACTTCGACCTGCCCGAGGGCGCGCAGCAGCCGCTGCCGTAAATGTCTCATTCACTGTGAACTGTGAACGCTCGGTAACCAGACGAGTGACCCTAGTGACAGTGTGACCTTCGTCCATAACTTCCCTCCTGACCCCGGCAACCCTGCGCCGGGTTCAGGAAAGGAACTCAACGATGAGGGCACGTTCGTTGTTCTCCGCAGTCGTCGTGGCCGCGGGCGCCCTGCTCGCCACGGTCACCGCGGCTTCCGCGGCTCCGGCTCCCACCGCTGACGGCGACGTCTCGCCGATGATCGTCGGTGGAACCAACGCCTCGCAGGTCTACCCCTTCATGGTGTCCCTGCAGAGCACCTCTGGCAGCCACTTCTGTGGCGCGTCGCTGGTCAAGGCCAACTGGGTCGTGACGGCGAAGCACTGCGTCCAGGGCTCCTCGGCGTCGTCGATCCGCACCCGGATCGGCACGACGAACCGCACCAGCGGCGGCACCACGACCGGTGCCTCGCGCATCATCCTGCACCCGTCCGCCGACCTGGCGGTCGTGCAGCTCAACACCTCGGTCAGCCAGGCGCCGATCACCATCCCGACGGCGTCCGGCCCGGTCGGCACGGCGACCCGCATCATCGGCTGGGGCCAGACCTGCCCGGTCCGCGGCGCCTGTGGTGCTCCCGTGACCCTGCAGGAGCTCAACACCTCGATCGTCGCTGACAGCCGGTGCTCCGGCATCAGCGGTGTGTCGGAGATCTGCACCAACAACACCGGTGGCAACAAGGGCGCCTGCTACGGCGACTCGGGCGGCCCGCAGGTGAAGTCGGTGGGTGGCCGCTGGGAGCTGATCGGTGCCACGAGCCGCTCCGGTGGCGGCGCGAACTGCGCCGTGGCTCCGTCGATCTACGTGGACGTCTCGTACTACCGCTCCTGGGTCAACACGAACGTGGGCGGCCTGTAATCCGGTAAACGCATTCCGAGGGCCCGTCTCCCATTCGTTATGGGAGGCGGGCCCTCGCCGTTGCAACCTGGGCACTCCTCCCGCCGTCTACTTCGGCAAGGGATGGAACAACCAGGGGGTGCGCGATGAGGATGCTGCTCGTGGCGGTCGCGTTGATGTCGGTGGCGGGGTGCGCGCAGGGGGCCGTGCAGGCCGAGACTCCAGCGGCGCCACCACATTCGTCTTCGGCACCGTCGTCTTCGGCACCGTCGTCAGGAGCGCCGTCGTCGGAAGCGCCGCCTTCCGCGCCCCCGTCTTCGGAAGCTCCTCCCCCGCCGCCGCCTCCGCCCGTCGTGAAGCCGACACCGTGCACCATCAGCGACGGCGCGTGCATCCAGCTCTCCACGAACCAGACCTGGGTCGTCCGGGGCGACAAGATCGTCTACGGCCCGACGCCGATCACGCACGGACGCCGCGGCTTCGAGACGCCGCTGGGCAACTTCCCGGTGCTGCGCAAGGTGAAGGACGAGTGGAGCCGGCCGTACAACGCGCCGATGCCGTGGTCGACGTACTTCACCGAGAGCGGCATCGCGTTCCACGAGGGCTCGCTGACCGATCCGTCCCACGGCTGCATCCACCTCGACCCGCCGTCGGCCCGGTACTACTTCAACAACCTCTCGATTGGCGACACCGTCCAGGTGGTCTCATGATCATCAACCATGAGAACCCTGGCCGTAACGGCCTTGCTGCTGCTTAGTTTCGCGGCACCCGCACAAGCCTCCGGCTGCTCCGTCCACAACGGAGCGTGCGTCCAGAAGCACACGAACCTGGCGTGGCTCGTCACCAACGGCGTGACGAGCTACGGCCCGGTCCGCATCAGCCACGGCAAGCCCGGCTTCGGCACGCCCGTCGGCAACTTCCCCGTGCTGCGCAAGGTGAAGAACGACTGGAGCGTCCCCTACAACGGCCCAATGCCCAACTCGGTCTACTTCACCACCGACGGCATCGCGTTCCACCAGGGCGACCTGAACTCCCAGTCCCACGGCTGCGTCCGGCTCTCCTGGAACGACTCCGAGGTGTTCTTCAACAACCTCTTCCCCGGCGAGCGCGTTCAGGTACTTCCATAAAAAGATGATTGAAGTCACCCCATAGTGGCAACTCCACTACAGAGGGGTGATGAGAGATGCGAGTTCTGATCGCGACGGTGCTCCTGATCCTCGGCTTCGCTGTTCCCGCACAGGCTCAGGCGGGATGCACCGTCTACAACGGAGCGTGCCTGGAGAAGCATTCGAACCAGGCGTGGCTGGTCTTCAACGGCAACACCAGTTACGGACCGGTGACCATCAGCCACGGCAAGCCGGGATACGAGACCCCGGTGGGCACGTTCTCGGTGCTGCGCAAGGTGAAGAACGACTGGAGCGTCCCCTACAACGGCCCGATGCCGAACGCGGTGTACTTCACCACCGACGGCATCGCGTTCCACCAGGGTGACACTGCCGTCCAGTCGCACGGGTGCATCCGGATGTCCATGGATGCGTCGCTCGTGTTCTACGACAACCTGATGGTCGGCGAGCAGGTGCAGGTCCTGCCGTGACCCTCACGGTTGTGATGGCCTGACCGGTGGCACTGGTCAGGCCATCAGCACTGCTCGCGCTTCTTCGCGAAGTCGTCCGCGCCGAGGTAGTCGTCCTCGAACTTGACCTTGCCGTCCTTCAGGCCGTCGAGCGTGAACTCCACGACCGGCGTGCTGCCGTCGTCCCGCTGCACGGACAGCCGGAGTCGCTGATCACCCTTCGGCTGCCGCCAGGCGACCTTCTCCTCGGCGCCCTCGAGCTTCTGGTTGACGGCGAGCTCACGGACCTCGGCCGGCCGCGCGAACCCGATCCGCCAGATCTCCTCGCCATCGGCCTGCACCCACGCGTTCGTGATGCCCGACCCGCCGCACCCGGCGTCCACGAACTGCGGCAACCCGGTCGGCGTGAGCTTCACGGCCCAGGTCCCGCCGGAGGAGCACCCCCCGAGTGCGGTGACCGCGGCCATCACCGCGACCAGCTTCCACCGGGTCATGCCACTCTCCTCAGCCGATCACCGCCCACCGGCACCCATCATCGCGTCCCGTCACCGAGACGCGCGCGGCGGGACCGTTCGGCGACCGGCCCGTGAGCCGTTCGAGTCCCGCCGCCCTCTCACCGACGCGCTCGCAGGAGCCGCTCGACCGTCTTCTCGATACCGTCGACCCTGGTCAGCGCGGTTTCGTGGTCCACCCCGTCGTCCTCCCTGGCCAGCGTGTAGATCACCCCGCCGGCACTGGCGACGTGATCGGGCACCCACACGATGCCGCGTTCCGCCAGCAACGCGGCCACCCCGTCGTCGGTGAGCTGGTTGTTGGCGGGCCCCACGACGAGCCGGGCACCGAGGCTCCGCACGGTCTCCGGACTCAGCACCCCACCCACCGCCGCGGGCACGAGCACGTCCGCCTCGACCCGGTACGCCTCGTCCGGACGCACCCAGCCGAACTCCCCCGTCCGCCTGCTTTCGTCCACATCGGACACCACGACGTCCGCACCGCCGAGCCCCTTCGCGATCAGCTCCCCCACCGACCCGAACCCGCTGATCACCACCTTCCGGCCGGCGAGGTCCGGCGTTCCGAACGTGTGCCGGGCGGCCGCCCTCAACGCGGCCAGCACACCGCGCGCCGTGGGCCCGCTCGACGACCCGGTGCCGCCGTGCTCCTCGGGCAGGCAGTAGGCGTACGGCGTGACTTCCTTGAACACCAGCATGTCGTCCGGCCCCGTGCCGACGTCCGGCCCGGCGCGGTAGGCACCGCAGAACTCGTTGATCAGGTCGGCGTGGTCGAGCAGCACGGCGCGCCGCAGTTCCGGGGTGAGCTCGCGGTCGACCACGATCACGCTCTTGGCTCCACCGTGCGGAATACCGGCAGCCTCACACTTCAGCGTCATCGCCTTGGACAGCCGCAACACGTCCGTGACGGCCTCGGTGATCCGCGCGTACGGCTTCATCCGGCAGCCACCGACCGCCGGCCCCGCCTCGGTCGAGTGCAGGGCGACCATCGTGGTCATCCCCGACCGCTTCCCCGTGCGGACGACGAGCTGTTCGTGTTCCCACATCTGCGTTTCCTCCCGAACTTCGGTCAAGCCTCGACCACGAAGTTAGGGTGGATGACAGGTGCAGGGACGCTTCGCCGAACGTTGTTCGGCAGAACGGCGTGAGGAACGAGATGGATGAACTTGATTCGGCGATCGTGCGCGAACTGCAGCTCGATGCCCGGCAGTCGAACCGCGACATAGCCCGCAAGGTGGGCGTAGCGCCGTCCACGTGCCTGGAACGCACCCGCCTGCTGCGCGAACGGGGCGTGATCCGCGGCTACCACGCCGACATCGCCCCGGCCGCGCTGAACCGGGGCGTGCAGGCGTTGGTGTCGGTGCAGGTCCGCCCGCTGAGCCGCGCCGTGATCGACGCCTTCAAGGCGTACGCCCACGGCCTGCCGGAGGTGACGGCGGTGTTCGTGATGGCGGGCAACGACGACTTCGTCATCCACGTGAGCGCGCAGGACAACGACCGCCTGCACGCGTTCCTGGTCGACGGGCTGAGTCACCGCAAGGAGATCGTCGGCTTCCGCACGTCGATCATCTTCCAGCACCTCGCGAAGCACGACCCGGCGCCGCTGCCGGGGAACTGACAGCCCCCGGCACGCGCGTCAGGTGCCGTCGCTGGAATGCCCTGGGAACAGGTGCGCCGACGGGTTGAGCGCCACCGCGATGTTGTTGACCGCGGTCGCCGCCTCCCCGAACCCGGTGGCGATCAGCTTGACCTTGCCGGGGTACTGCGCGACGTCGCCCGCCGCGTAGACCCTGTCCAGCTTGGTCTTCATCGTGGTGTCGACGAGCACCGCGCGGTGGTCGAGCTCGAGCCCCCACGACTCGATCGGCCCGAGGTCGGCCGTGAACCCGAGCGCGGCCACGACGGTCTGCGCGGGCAACGTCCGCGCGTCACCGCCCTTGACCTTCACGTCCACTTCGGACAGTGGTGCGCCGCGCAACGCCAGCACCTCGGCGTCGGTGATGATCTCGACACCCAGCTCGCGCACCTGCCGCACGGTCGCCGCGTGCGCGCGGAAGTTGGCCCTGCGGTGCACGATCTTCACGCTCGCCGCGATCGGGTGCAGCGCCAGCGCCCAGTCGAACGCCGAGTCGCCACCGCCCACGATCACCACGTGCTGCCCGGCGTGTTCGGCCAGCACCGGCACGAAGTGGACCATGCCACGGCCCAGCCAGCCGTCACCCGCGGGCAGCGGACGCGGGTTGAACTCGCCCATGCCGGCCGTGATCAGCACGGCCTTCGTGTTGATCGTGGAACCGTCCGCCAGCCCGACCCGCAGACCGTCCTCAATGGACTCACAGGTGCGTGCCTGACGACCGAGCAGGTAGGTGGGCTTGAACTGCGCTGCCTGCTCCACCAGTCCGTTGACGAGGTCGCGTCCCCGCACGGCGGGGAACCCGGCCACGTCGAAAATCATCTTCTCCGGATACATCGCCGTGACCTGGCCGCCCGGTTCTGGCAGGGCGTCGACGACGGCGACGTTCATTTCCCGGAAGCCTGCGTAATAAGCGGCGAACAACCCCGTGGGACCAGCTCCCACGACGAGGAGGTCGACGTCACGCTCCATGAGTGGTGCCCTTCTGCCAGTGGTGGGTGGCAGTGCTGTGATCGACCATAGAGACTCGAAGGTATGTCTGAACAGGAGTACCGCGTCGAGCACGACACGATGGGTGAGGTCCGCGTGCCGATCGACGCATTGTGGCGCGCCCAAACACAACGCGCGGTCGAGAACTTCCCGATTTCCGGTCGAGGCCTGGAACGCGCCCAGATCCGAGCACTGGGCCTGCTCAAGGCAGCGGCGGCCAGGGTCAACGCCCAGCTGGGCGTTCTCCCCGACGACATCGCCGGCGCCATCGCCACCGCGGCCGACGAGGTGGCCGCCGGCAAGTGGGACGCCCACTTCCCGGTCGACGTCTTCCAGACGGGTTCCGGCACGTCCTCGAACATGAACGCCAACGAGGTCATCGCCACCCTGGCTACCCGTGCGCTGGGTAGCGACGTGCACCCGAACGACCACGTCAACGCCTCGCAGTCGTCCAACGACACGTTCCCGACGACCCTGCGCGTAGCCGCCACCGAAGCCGTGGTGACCGACGTGATCCCATCCTTGGAACACCTCCAAGGCGTGCTGGAACACCGCGCGAACGAGTGGTCCGACCTGGTCAAGTCCGGCCGCACGCACCTCATGGACGCCGTCCCGATCACGCTGGGCCAGGAAACAGGCGCCTGGGCATCCCAGGTCCGCTACTCGGTAGAACGCCTGCGAGCGTCCATCCCCCGCCTCGCCGAACTGCCGATCGGCGGCACCGCGGTCGGCTCCGGCCTGAACGCACCCGCAGAGTTCGGTGCCCGCGTAGCCGCCGAACTGGCCTCCGCCACAGACCTCCCCTTGGTCGAGGCCCGCGACCACTTCGAGGCCCAGGCCACCCAGGACGGCGTGGTAGAGATCTCGGGCCAGCTCAGGGCCTCGGCCGTAGCGTTGTTCAAGATCGCCAACGACCTCCGCTGGCTGGGCTCGGGCCCCCGCACCGGCCTGGGCGAACTGGCGCTGCCCGACCTCCAGCCAGGCAGCTCGATCATGCCGGGCAAGGTCAACCCGGTGATCTCCGAAGCCACGATGATGGTCGTGGCACAGGTCATCGGCAACGACGCCACAGTCGCGTTCGCCGGCTCGCAGGGCAACTTCCAGCTCAACGTGATGCTGCCGGTAATCGCCCGCAACGTCCTGGAGTCGTCCCGCCTACTAGCCGCCGTAGCCCGCCTCCTGGCGGACAAGGTGCTGGCCGGCACCGAACCGCAGGTAGAGCAGATGAGCGAGTACGCCGAGTCGTCCCCGTCCATCGTCACGCCGCTGAACCGCTACATCGGCTACGAGGAGGCGGCGTCGATCGCGAAGCAGTCGCTGAAGGAGCGCAAGACGATCCGCGAGGTGGTGCTGGAACGCGGCCACGTGCCGGGCAAGCTCACCGAGGAGCAGCTGGACGCGGCACTGGACGTGCTGCACATGGCCCGCGGCGGCCGCTGACGCTCGAGGGTTCCGGTCGCCGTGGTTCAGGCCTCGGCGACCGGAGCCGCCACGTCGTCGGCCAGGAAAGGATGGCGAAGACAGGCGGCTGCCAGCGCCTCGTCGTCGGTCATCCGCGGCACTTGCCACCCGTTGGCCGCCATGTGCGCGAGGAACTCGTCCGGCAACACCACGTGGTACCGACGCAGGTAGTGGACGAGCGTGCCGCTCCAGAACCACACGCCGTCGGTCCACTCACCACGTTCGTTGACGCTGCGACCGTCGATCAGGTCCGTCGCCCAGGCCATCGGGACCATGACCATGCTCCCCTGTTCCAGGTAGCGCAACGCGTCCTGTTCCCAGGGCTGTTCGCCGACGGTCATCGCGGCCCGGACCTCGTCCGCCGACTCGTAGAAGCCGGCTTCCCGCGCGACCACCCCGCCACCGCGGAGCTGGTACGGCGTCACCACGACCTCACCCAACGGGCCCGAGATGGTGACGAGGTCATCCGCCACGGCCACGACCTCACAAGGAACCTCGATGTCGAACGGCAACTCGACATCCAGCCCCAGCCACCCGCGGTGGTCGAACACCGCGGGCTCACCGACCGCGTTCCACACCGCGCCGCGCGCGTCT
Source organism: Streptomyces sp. ID05-26A (assembly GCF_033794685.1). Taxonomy (NCBI): domain Bacteria; kingdom Bacillati; phylum Actinomycetota; class Actinomycetes; order Kitasatosporales; family Streptomycetaceae; genus Streptomyces; species Streptomyces sp. ID05-26A. Next base: position 3,063,981 of record NZ_JARAYZ010000001.1, on the reverse strand, counting down.
GCGAGCCGAACCTCCACCAGACCGTCCACCCACCGAACGGCCTGGCACACAACGCGAGTCACGGAGAAGCTCCCCGCACTAGTCACCCGTGACGCCCCACACGACAGTCGTGGTCGGTACGCCGTCAACGAAGAGCGTGGTGAAGTACCCGCTGCCCCGCTCGCAGAACAGTTCGTACGTCTCGTAGACCGAGTCGAACTGCTCTCTTGTCGGCGTGAGGGTGCCGAACTTCTCCAGAACGGTCGACTCGTCCAGCGGACGCATCGCCCATGGCACGTCCTCGGCTCTGTAGTGGACGTCGAAGATGTCGAGCACCGAATGCGTGCACTCCTGCGGAAGCCGCTCGTGCACTCCGTAGAGCTCCTGCAGTTCCTGGACCGACGTCGGCCGTGGCACCTCGGGCTCCGCCCAGTGGTACTTCCCACCGGCGAGCTCGCGTTCATGCAGCGCGTTCAGCACGACGACCGGGTCCGGGTCGTACTCCGCGTAACGGATCCAGCCGGACGCACCCATGTCAGGAGTACATCGCGAGCCAGATGGCGATGTTGTGAACGTCGTCATCTGGTGACCTGCGGGTTGGCGGCTGAAACACGCGTCTACCAGCGAGAACATGTCTCGACAGTTCTCGCTGGTTTTCGTCCTTTCCGGACGTCCGACGGCCTGTAGACGGCCTGGGAGTTGATCAACCATGTCCGGGCGTCACCTCGACACGTCGTCGAACTCGCGGTCACTGATCCCACACAACCGTGTTCGCGCCTCTGGATGTTGTCATCGCGACGCGCAGGGACCGCCGCGTCCTTCATGCCGTCACCAGCAGCGTCCGGCCGCTCCGAGTTCGAGGCCACGCCTCTCAACGGTGAGGTGCCGCATGACAACGCAAGAAGTTGTCGTACTCACGGTGTCCGACCGGCCACCGGAGGCGTGTACAACTGTACAGTTGTGTAAACCCGTACATTGCAGTACAGTCTGAATCTACGCGATGGACCGACCGGAGGTGGTTCAAGATGACAAAGGACGAAGAGTCAGTCTCGTTGTCACCAAGCATTACTGCACTAACTTCAGCGGTACGCGACCTGCATACCCGCAGAGGATCACCAAGTAGTCGAACCTTGGCCTCAACTATTGGCGGAATCAGTCACTCGACCGTCAATGCCGTTCTCAACGGCACCAGATTGCCCACGTGGCCGGTTCTTTCAAAGGTCATCTCCGCGCTTGATGGCGAAGAGGAACAATTTAGAGGCCTGTGGGTGACAGCAAGAGAGTCATCTCAACTTGACGAGGCGGTTGGACGCCCTACAGGCAGTCAAGTCTCAGTCTTCGCTTCTTACGCACGAATCGACGATAAGGCCACATACGGTCGAATCAGCAAGATAGTTGATGACGTCAGAGCCACATATCGTAGCTTCACGGGGAAGGAGATGGGGCTATTCAAGGACACTGAAACTATATCTGCTGGTGAAGACTGGAAAGACCGAATTCGTCTCGGCTTGGCCGACTCGTCAATCTTTCTCGCCTTCGTCTCCCCGGCCTACCTTCGCAGCGTTGCATGTCGCGAGGAGTTGCGCGAGTTCTTCAGTTTTCTGGAGACAAGCTCCAGCACTAAGTTGATCGTACCCCTTCTTTTTGCCGACCCGGACAGGGTAGAGCGACACTTCGCAGGCGACGAGATGTGGCGTGAGCTCCTGAAACTGCACCGAATCGACATTTCGGAACTGCGTGCTATTGATCCAGGCTCCGAAAAATGGATTGTCCGCGTCAATGAGATTGCAGATCGCGTGGACGACGTGCTAACAGAAATGGAAGACTCGCCTCCCACGCCACTGCGCGCTGAAGTTCAGAAAACGATCGAAGAAGCGATAATTTCAGGCCACCTCGAAAAGTTGGCGGAATTTGAGCGCGTAACTCCAGACACCTTGCAGAATCTTGCAACAATCGGAAAAATCTTCGAGCAACTAGGAGAGGAAGCCGTAGCTGCAACTCCCGAGATTCAACACGCAGATACGTTCGGCAAGAAGCTAGCGGTTTCAACTAGATTCGCAGATAAGCTGAGCCCGCTCGCCGACGAACTGGATACTGCTGCAAACGATCTGACCGACGAGATTAGCAAGTGGGACGCGGGAGTAAGGTCAATAATTGAACTCGCTAGAACATCTTCGATGCAAGATGCGGACGGGTACGATAGCTTCATCGAGGCCATCAAAGAAATGATCGACAAGGCAATTCCATCACTTTCACAGGTGGAGGGCCTCTACGATTCCCTCGCGAGCGTAATGGGGCTTTCCGCATACCTAGACAAGCCACTTAAGCGCATGCAGCGATCCATTCTTAAAGTTGCCGAATTGCGGGCGGTATTTAAGGGATGGAAGGAAGAAATCGATATTTTGGAAAGTATGCAATAGATCATTGGCGTGTTGGGGTGATGCTCTTCGCACTGTCCGGAGCACACTCGGTGGCAAGGCGGCGTAGCCGTCGCGGCAGTCGATCGCCGTGCCCCGGCAAGTCAGCTGGCCACCCGCGCGATCGTCCCAGCTGGCGTTGGCTGGTTGCTCGTGGTTCGAGTCCGGCTGTCGGCAGTGCGCTGCCGCGCCGCCTCATGGGCGTGCCGCCGTGGCCGGCGGGCGGAGCGAAGCGGGAGCCCGACGTGCCCGGATGGACACGGACTACGCTCGTCGGCGACTGACCCACGCGCCGCCGACGGCGGCGCCTTGATCCAATAAAGCTGAATTCAGCAGAGACCGTGTGTCCGTGGACAGGCCTACACTTGCAGGCGACACAGGGAGGTACTACATGCCTCGGCGCGCTACCAAGAAAAGCGACAAGGTTGTCGGTCGCGATAAGGTTACTGCCGAGCTACAAAGAAAGTACGAACGTGGGGCGAGCATCAGGGCGATCGCCAAAGAGATGGGCCGCTCCTACGGATACGTCCATCGGGTGCTATCGGAAGCTGGTACCCAGCTGCGCGGGCGAGGCGGAAAACTTCCTGCACCGTCAGGAGTATCAATAAGAGAAAGCCCAAAGAAGTCTAATTCTAAGACGAAGACGAAGACGAAGAAAAAGTCTTCCCGCAGAACTGAGGCCGAGCAGCTACTTGAAGCACTTCCAGACAGGCGGCTTCCCGAATTCGTACGACTCCTCAAGGGATGGCTTGCGCAGGAGTCGACACGACGCTCCGACCTGGGCACCGAGCTCGCCGGATTGCTCGCCGATACTCCTGATGCCGCAACCGACAAGTCCGGCACAGGAAAGACGTTGCCGCGCACATTTCGAACGGTCGGCATTTTCGAGGGTGAAGCAGATCTAAGCTCACGCACACGAGAGATACTTCGCAGCGAACTTCGCGGCGAAGGCGGTGAGATCGCATGATGGTTGTGGACACTTGCGTGATCGTCGCAATGGCCAACAAGAGAGACGATTACCACACACAGTGCGTTGATCTCATGACAAGGTATTCAGGAAGCCTACTGCTCCCAGAGCCACTAGTTACAGAAGTTGGATACATGCTCGGAACCCGAGCAGGCAGTAAGGCGGAGGCTGGTTTTTTGCGCGATGTCGCTGACGGCGCCTACGAGCTCAAGTCGTTTAAGGCCGCTGACTTCAACCGGGTTGCCGACCTCGTAGAAACTTACGCCAATTTGAAACTCGGAACCGCCGATGCCTGCGTAATGGCACTGGCCGAACGGGAGAATGTGCACGATATCGCGACCGTGAACTATCGCGAGTTCATGATCGTCAGGCCATTACATGTGGATCGTTTCAACTTGCTGCCCGACATCTACGCAAGCTGACGGTTTACTACGTCGCCAGAAGGTCAACGCCGTCGTGGGCACGGACTTCGACATCAGACCTGAACGCATCAACTACCCGCACAGCGTAGGCAGGCGCCATCGTTTCACGAACCTCATCAAGTGACATCCAACGCACCTCCGCCGCCTCATCGGTCGCACGACTAGGTTCGTCGAGTGGAGAGCACCGAAATACGAGCGCAACAATGCCGCGTTTCATGTTCTTGTAGACGCCGCTGAGCCGTTCGACGCGAACCGAAATCCCTGTCTCCTCCAGAACTTCTCGACACGCACCTTCCTCGAAGGTCTCCGACATTTCGAGCACTCCACCCGGCGGTTCCCAGCGGCCGTTGTCCCGGCGGCGAATGACAAGAACCTTGCCTTCGTCGTTGACGACGATTCCGGCGACGCTCACCGAATGGCGCGGTGTCTCAGTCATTGCCTGCACTTTCCCTCAGCAGCCGAGTATGAGAAACTGAACTCGTCTAGTCGTCTGTAGGAGTAGGTGACCATGCTCGATCTAGGAACTATAGACAGGTCCAGTGATCGGCCGCCGTACCGCCAGATCGCCGACATCCTGCGCGAGCACATCGACCGTGGACGGCTGACCCCTGGTGAGCAACTCCCTTCCGAGGCGACGCTGATCGATCACTTCGGGGTTGCCCGGATGACGGTCCGCGAAGCGATCAAGGAGCTGAGAACCGAAGGCCTCGTCGTCGCCCAGCACGGCAAGGGCGTCTTCGTGCGGTCCGCTCCCCCGGTCCGTCGGCTTGCCTCCGACCGGTTCGCAAGGAGGCACCGCAAGGAAGGCAAGTCCGCGTTCATCGCCGAGGCTGAAGCGTCCGGCCACGTGCCGAGCGTCGATCAGATCCGCGTGACGAACGAAGTGGCCTCGGCAGAGGTGACTGAACGCCTGAACCTCAAGTCGCGGGAACGTGTCATCGTCCGGTCGAGGCGCTACCTCACTGACGGCCGACCGGTGGAGACGGCCACCTCGTACATCCCCGAGTCGATCGCCAAGGGCACGCCGATCACTGAGGTCAACACAGGTCCCGGCGGCATCTACGGCCGGATCGAAGACGCGGGTCACGAGCTGGCGCGCTTCACAGAAGAGGTGTCAGCGCGCATGCCGACGCCGGCCGAACGCAAGGCGCTGGAGATCGGCGCAGGTATCCCGGTCATGACGTTGGTGCGCACGGCGTACGACACGAACGGTGTCCCGGTCGAGGTGTGCGACACGGTGAAGATCGCGCACTCCTTCGTCCTGGAGTACGACGTCCCGGCACAGTAGATCGCTTGCAAAAGCGAAGAATCGAGAGGACTGATTGAACTCCTCTAGACGACCAGCTAACCTGAACTTGTCTAGAGGACTAGGCGAGCTGAGCCCGAGGCTTCGGGCAACGACAGAAGAGGTGCACAACATGGCTATCCCCGCTGGTCACAGGTTCCCGATCACGTTCGACGAGTTGTTTCCGCAGGGCTTCTACGTCATCTCGGTGGACCGGGCGAACGACTACGTGGAGGGCGGCAAGAGCAAGCCCGCCGTCTGCAAGTTGACGGGTCGTCCGGTGTGGACGGTGCAGGGGACCGACCCATCCGCGAAGGGCAAGAACACCGGTCAGGTCGTGAAGATCGCGGCCGACTACCAGCCGGTTCCGCCGGAGACGTTGGCGGGCACGCCGTTTCGCCCGGCGATGTTCCACGGGCTGAAGGTCACGCCTTACGTGCGGGACGGCTGGGTCAGCTACACGGTCTGGGCCGAAGAGATGGTGTCGCCGCAGGCTGTGGGCCGCAACAGCAAGCCTGCCGCCCAGAAGCCCGACTCGTCGTCTGCTGCGGCGTAAGGGAGAGCTGTGATGTCTGTGGCCGAACAGAACGTGACCTGGGCAAGGGTCGAACAGGTGCAGTCGTTGAGCGAGGCGCACGACCTGTTGCCTCGGTTGATGCCGCGCAAGAACCCCGCACCCGCCGAACTGCGGCGGTTTCACGAGAAGAGCGCGGCGGTCTACCGGCGAGTGGCCGAACTGGACCGGGGCCACCACCACGAAGCCCTGTACTGGGCTGACCGCGAAGCACGGTTGGCGCGAGAGCTGAACGGGGCCTGATTCAAGGCCGCTCGACAACCGAATACCTGTTGGTGTGTCACACGGGAAGCAGTCGAAAGTCTTGGCGGGCCTCGACTGCTTCCCGGTGACGTACCGACTCGATCTGCCATGCATTCGTTGGGACACAAGGAGATTCGAGTCATGCAGAGCGTATCGCCACACGCATGTACCGCGTCAAGCGGGACCGATCGACCGTCCGGGTGGAAGCTGCCGAATGGCCGGCGTTGCCAGGTGTGCCACCGGTTCGGGATCTACGCGCCCGGCCAGATCAAGTGCTGTGCCTGCCTCGGCTGGCTGCCGCTCATCTTCGTCATCGTCGTGAACGGCGGTGAAGCGTGATGTCAGGGAACAGGTGGGTTGACCCGGCTCCGTTCGAGGGTGTCCGGCCGCGTCTGCCGTGGTGGTTCTTCCTGCCCCGGTGGGTCAAGGTCGTGTCACTGCCGTTCGCCTTGGCGTTCCTCGTGATCTGGCTCGCCGTACGGCTTCTGGTCCTGGCCGCCCACTATCCGGTGGCCGTCCTCGTCAGCGTCACGCTCTACCTGGTTCACGTCCACTGCGGACTGTGGGGCTTGGTGATCGTCGTACTGACCGTCGTCGGCGGGCTGGTGATCTGGGCCGGACTTCACCGCCCGTCGTTCGTGCGGCACGCATGGCTTCGGTTCCTGACGGAGTGGCGGCGGGCAACGGTCTACGTACCGCACTGGCGCACAGTGACACGGCTTGCCGAACTCACGAAAGACAGGCGCGGCAAGGAGTACCGCCCGAAGCTGCGCCGCGTGCGCTCGGAAGGCTGGCGAGACCGGGTTCTCGTCCGGATGATCCCCGCGCAGTCTCCAGAGCAGTGGGAAGCCCGCCGAGACAACCTGGCCCACTCGTTCAACGCGAAGTCGTGCCGGGTCCGCGTGCTGAAGCCTCGGGTGCTCGAACTCGACTTCATCCACTCGGACCCGCTTGCCCGGCCGCTCCCGGTGCCCGCGCTGTCGTCGGACGCGGTGGCCACGAACCTCAAGGGCGTCGTCGTGGGCAAGACGGAGACCGGCCGGCCGTGGCTGCTTCGCCTGCTCGGCTCACAGCTCCTCGTTGTTGGCGTTCCTGGAGCGGGCAAGGGCTCGGTGCTGTGGTCGATCGTGTGGCAGCTCGCCCCGGCCATCCGTGCGGGACTCGTGCGCCTGGTCGGCATCGATCCCAAGGGCGGAATGGAGCTCGGCCAGTGCCCGGAAGCCTTCGCCAAGGTCGTCTACGACAACGGGCCTGACGCGGTCACGCTCCTGGAGGAGATCGCCGCAGAGGTCAAAGAACGAGCCTCGCGATACAGGGGCATCAGGCGTCTGTGGGCACGCTCGACGGGTGAGCCGTTCACGGTGCTGATCGTGGACGAACTGGCCGACGTCATCGCCTACCAGACGGACAAGAACCTGCGCGAGCGTGCGACTCGGGCGGTCCAGACGATCACCTCGCAGGGACGCGCTCCCGGCTTCGCGGTCGTCGCGCTCGTCCAGGACCCGCGCAAGGAGATCGTCGGCTTCCGGCACCTGTTCACCACGCGCGTTGCGCTGCGGCTGGACGAACCCGTGCAGGTCGACATGGTCCTGGGTGATGGCGTCCGTCAGCGCGGTGCGGCGGCTCACGAGATCAGCGAGAACACGCCCGGCGTCGCCTGGATCAAGCAGGACGGCCGCAGGGAACCGGAACGTGCTCGGGCCTTCCACGTCACGGATGCGGACCTGGTCGAGCTTGCCCGGTTCTTCACCGCTGGCAACGCGACCGTGCACGAGTTGACCGGACGTCCTGACAGCCCAGAAGGGATGGCGGCATGACCGAGGAGTCCACACAGGACATCGCTGGCGTGGTTCCTGCTGTGCCCCTTGATGTTGCGGGAATGACCTCGGCGGAACGGGCACGGCTGCCGCTCACGCTGGACGTGATCAAGGCGGCGGCTGAGCAGCACGGCGTGTGCACCCGGCCAGTCATGCGCGAAGTTGTCGACCTCGATACCGGAGAGGTCCGCATCGTTGCGGTCCGCTGCAACTCGACTCAGGCCAGCAAGTGCCCGGCCTGCGCGGACCGCAACCGCCGTTCCCGCATGGCCCAGTGCCGCGAAGGATGGCACCTCGACCACGAACCCATCGCCGAACGCGAAGCACCCACGACCGATCAGGTCGCGCTGGTCACCTACCGTTCGGACCTGACGGCGGAGTACCGCAAGGCAGAGGTTGAGGGCGCGGTTGATCAGGTCGATGACCTGCGCGAGGCCATCCGTGAGGCGGACGCTGACCTGCGTGGGGAGGGAGTCCGCGGGAACCTTCCCGCCGTGGAACAGCCGGCCAGAACTGCGCCGATTCGGTCCACGCGTCGACGTCAGGACGCGCCGAACCTTCCCCGGCGCAAAGTCGACAAGCGCACGGTCGGCAGGGAGTTCGCGGGCAAGTACCGCCCGTCCACGTTCATCACGCTCACCCTCGACACCTACGGCAAAGTGCGCAGTGACGGCACGCCCGTCAACCCGGACACGTACGACTACCGACGCGCTGCGAGAGACGCGGTGCACTTCGCGTCGCTGGTTGACCGGTGGTGGCAGAACCTCCGCCGAGTTGTCGGCTTCGACGCGCAGTACTTCGGCACGGTCGAGCCACAGAAGCGGATCACCCCTCACGCGCACTTCGCTGTCCGGGGCTCGATCCCGCACCAGGTCGTCCGGGACGTCACGGCGGCCACCTATCTCCAGGTGTGGTGGCCCAACCACGATGAGATCAAGTACAGCGGCACGCGGATGCCTGTGTGGGACATGCGCACCAAGGGCTTCGTGGACCCAGGCACCAACCTGCCGCTGGCCTCGTGGGCGGACGCGGTGGCAGACCTGGACGTCCCGGCGCACGTGGCGGAGTTCGGGCCTCAGGTGCATTCCAAGGGCATCCTGGGCGGCTCCGAGGAAGCCGGGCGGCACGTCGGGTACCTGACCAAGTACCTCGTGAAGTCCATCGCTGAGGTCGTGGAGGTGGACGCCTCGGCTCGGGTCTCCGACCACGCTGACCGCCTGGCCGCCGAGCTGGCCATCACGCCGTGCTCGGACCGGTGCGCGATCTGGCTGATCTACGGCGTGCAGCCCAAGGGCACGAACTCGCGGATGACTCCGGGTCGCTGCCGCTCCAAGGCTCACCGCAGGGAAACCCTCGGTCTGCCCGGCCGGCGTGTGCTCGTGTCGCGGCGTTGGTCGGGGAAGACCCTCGCCGAACACAAGTCCGACCGCGCGGCATTCGTGAAGGAAGCGCTGGCAGCTGCGGGCATCCGCAAGGAAGAGACCGACCGGACACGGTTGATGTGGTCTCCCGTCCGTGCTGGTGATCCACACGTCCCCGGACGCGCCGAGCTGCTCATGCAGATGATCGCGCAACGCCTCAAGTGGCGAGCCGAGTACGACCAGGCGCAAGCCGTCCTCGCCACCCTGCCCCGGCCGTCGCCGGATGTTTCAGCAACTTCAGCGATAGCGGCCTGATCCGGGGGGATCTGCATGTCGGACGTCGAACCGTTGTGGGGTGTGGAAGAGGTCTCGGCCTTCCTGAGGGTGCCGGTCAAGACCCTCTACCAGTGGAAATGGCGGCGCTACGGCCCGCCTGTGCGCAAGGTCGGCAAGCACCTGCGCTACGTGCCCGCACAGGTACGCCTGTGGGTTGAAGAAGATCAAGCAGCGTAGGGAGAGCAGCGATGGGCCACGTCCAGGACCGTTGGTGGAAAGAGGTCAAAGACCCGGAGACCAAGGTGGTCACGCGGGTCAAGACCGACCTGTACGGCAAGGGCCTGCGGTACAAGGTGCGCTACTTCGACCCCCAAGGGGACGAGAAGAGCAAGAGCTTTCCGGACCGTCAGAAGAAGCGCGCAGAGGACTTCCTGCTTGAGGTCGAGTCAGACAAGCGGGAAGGCAAGTACGTCGACCCAAAAGCCGGTGAGATCAAGTTCGCGACGTACGTCGAAACGTGGTTCGGCGGACAGTCCCAAGACGCTGCGACACAGGAGAACCTGCGCTACCAGGTGAACAAGCGCCTGGTGCCGCACTTCGGCAAGAGCAGCATGAAGAGCATCGACATTCCGATGGTGCGCGGCTGGATCACCGGCATGAGCGAGGCCGGCCTCTCGCTCACCTATCAGCAACTTCTGTTCGACCGGCTCTCGTCCATCCTGAACGCGGCGGTGGAGGAGAAGCTCATCCACGCCAACGCGTGCAAGGCACGGAGTGTGCAACGACCGTCACCGCCTGAACGGCGGATCAAGCCGTGGCCGGAGAAGCGGCTGCACTCGATCCGGCTCGCGCTGCCTGCGCGCTACAAGCCCGCTCCCGTGCTCGGTGCCGGGGCGGGAATGCGGCAGGGAGAGGTCTTCGGCTTCTCCCCCGACGACATCGACCGGGACGCCGCTGAGCTCCACATCGTGCGCCAGGTGCGGATCGTGAAGAACACGCTCGTGTGGGCTCCGCCCAAGAGCAAGAAGGAACGCAGCGTCCCGGCCGGTGACGGCGTCCTGGACGAGTTGGACGACTACATGGAGGAGTTCCCTCCCGTCGCGGTCACGCTGCCCTGGGAGAAGCCAGACGGGAAGCTTGTGACGGTCCGGCTACTGATGACCACGCCGGACGGGAACGCCTGCCGACGACAGAAGTTCAACATGGGCGTGTGGCGTCCCACGTTCGCGCGTGCGGGCCTCGTGTACGTCAACCAGGACGACGGCATGCATGCCCTGCGGCACCTCTACGCGTCCTCCCAGCTGGAGAACGGCGTCTCGGTCAAGGCGCTGAGCATCAACCTCGGACACCACGATCCGGGCTTCACGCTGCGCGTCTACACGCACCTGATGCCGTCGAGCGGCGACAAGAGCAGGAAGGCCGCCAACGCGCTCTTCAAGCCGAAGAAGCGGGCTGACGACCTGGAGACGGCCTGACAAGATCAGGAAGCCACAAAAAGCCAGGTCAGGAGTACATCGCGAGCCAGATGGCGATGTAGTGGCAGATCGCCGCCACCACAGTCGCGGCGTGGAAGAACTCGTGATACCCGAACACCTGCGGCCAGGGATTGGGCCACCGAGTCGCGTAGAACACGGCCCCAACGGTGTAAAGCGCCCCACCCACCAGCAGCAACACCAGAGCAGCAACCCCGGCGTGGTGCAACAGCTCGGGGAGCACGAACACCGCCACCCACCCGAGCGCGATGTAGATCGGCACCCCGAGCCACCGCGGCGCGTGCGGCCAGGCCAGCTTCAGCGTCACGCCGAGCAGAGCCCCGATCCACACGACCCACAACACCGTGGAACCGGTGTCGGGATCCATGGCCAGCAGCGCGAACGGGGTGTAGGTGCCCGCGATGAACACGAAGATCATCGAGTGGTCCATGCGCTTCATCCACGTGCGGACGCGGTCGGATTCCCACGTCACGCGGTGGTACAGCGCCGAGACGCCGAAGAGGCCTAGCACCGTCAGGCCGTAGACGGAGGTCGCCAGGGCAGCGCGGCCGGACACTGTGGACGCCGCCAGAGCGATGAGTGTCGCGCCTGTCGCCACCGAGGCTATGAACGACCAGAAGTGCAGCCATCCACGCAGGCGCGGCCGCAGTCCGGGCTGAGGAGGATTGGTCGCTGTCGTCACAGGACCCTAGGTTACGCGACCGTAGGTTTCCTACCGCGGCTCAGTGATGAACGTTGCACGGCGTACGCTGTTCGGACGTGGCACTCCGCACCCGTGTGAAAGACGTCGCTATCCACCTCTACGAGTGGATTCTCCGCCGCGAACTGAGCACGACGTCACAAGGTCCCAAGCACGTGGGCGTGGTCCTCGACGGCAACCGCAGGTGGGCCCGGGAAGCCGGTTTCACCGATGTCGCGCATGGTCACCGGGCCGGTGCGCGCAAGATTCTCGAGCTGCTCGAGTGGTGTGGTGACGCCGATGTCGAGGTCGTCACCCTCTGGATGCTGAGCACCGACAACCTCAACCGCGACAACGACGAGCTGGCGCCGTTGCTCGACATCATCTCGGACATCACCGACGAGCTGGCCGGCGACGGCAAGCCGTGGCGGGTCCGGCACGTCGGGGCCATCGACATGCTGCCCAAGGAGCACGCCGAGCGCCTCACGAACGCCGCCGCGCGCACCAAGAGCCGCACGGGCATCCAGGTCAACGTCGCCGTCGCGTACGGAGGGCGGCAGGAGATCGCGGACGCCGTCCGGAAGTTGTTGCAGGCGCACGCCGAGCGCGGCGGCACCATCGAGGAGCTCGCCGAGGTGCTCGACGTCGACCACATCGCGGAGCACCTCTACACGTCCGGGCAGCCCGACCCCGACCTGATCATCCGCACGTCCGGTGAGCAGCGGCTTTCCGGCTTCATGCTCTGGCAGTCGGCGCACTCGGAGTTCTGGTTCTGCGAGGCCTACTGGCCCGGCTTCCGGCGCACCGACTTCCTGCGCGCCATGCGCGAGTACGCCAAGCGGCACCGCAGGTACGGCAACTGAGACAGCAGAAGGGGCGCCCACCGCGAAGGTGGGCGCCCCTTCTCAGAGCAAGAGCAGCGATCAGCCGTGGTAGTGGCCGAAGTCGTCGCCGTCCTCGATGCCGCCGGCGGCGCAGGTCTCGGTGATGGAGGGCGAGTTCACCGGAACCGCCGCGCCGAGCACACCGACGTTGTTGCCACACGCACCGACAACACCGTTCAGGTTGTTGGCGTTGCCGACGATCAGCAGCGGCTCGTTGACCCAGTGGTGGCCGGGAGCGGCCATCGCCGGCGAACCGACGACGACGAACGCAGCAGCGACACCGAGAGCGGCAGCAGCCTTCTTCAGCACGATTTATCTCCTCATGAAGGTTTAAACGGGGAAAACGCGTCTGGGGGCGCCAGAAATGACGCCCCCAGACGTAGAGCTAAAAGGGAGATCAGCCCTCGTCGACGATGCCGCCGGCGGCGCAGGTCTCGGTGATCGACGGCGAGTTGATCGGCACAGCGCCACCCAGCACGCCGACGTTGTTGCCGCAGGCGCCGATGGTGCCGTTGAGGTTGTTGCCGTTCAGCAGAACCAGCAGGGGGCCGTTCTTCCAGTGGTGTCCACCGTGACCGTGGCCCTCGCCGGCCATGGCGGCCGGGGCGAACGCGAGCGACAGCGCGGCTGCAGCGGCAACCACGGCACAAGCCTTCTTCATGTGATTCTCCTTCATGTCGGGTGGTTATCCCCGTCATTTCCGGAGTCTTCGGGGATCTCCGGAGCGGTGGGGTCTCCGGGCGGAAACGCTATAGGCATTGATCGCAATCGGCCGCACGAGTGACACCATTGTGTGACGACATGATCAACAACATTCCCCGATCAGGTGGTCGTCGATTCACGATTCGGTCGCGAGTAAGCCGCTGTGGTAGACGCCCTAAGCTCTCCGACTCATGGACGCCAACGAGCTCGTGCGCGGGTACCTGGTGCTGGGGCTGCGGCTCGGGCGCCTCGTGCCGGGGTTCGTCGACTCGTTCACCGGCGACCCTGCGCTGAGCCGCGCCGTCGACAACGAACCGCGCCTGCACCCCAGGGGGCTGGGCGAACAGGCGCGGCTGCTGCGCCGGGAGCTGCCGGGCTGCGACCTCACCGAGCAGCGCAAACAGTTCCTCGACGCGCACCTGCGAGCCCTCGACTGCACCGCGCGCAAGCTCGACGGCGAGCGCATCTCGTTCGTCGACGAGGTCGAGCAGTACTTCCAGGTCCGGATCCGTCCCGGTGACGAGGACTCGTACGCGCAGGCCCACCGCAGGCTCGACACGGCGCTCGAAGGGCCTGGATCGCTCGCCGAGCGCCTCATGGACCACCGCACGGCCGACGAGGTGCCCCGGCGCAGGCTCCAGGGCGCCGTGCACGCCGTGTCGAGCGCGTTGAGGGACCGGGTGCGCCAGAAGTACGCGCTGCCCGAGCAGGAGATCGTGGAGTACCAGGTCGTCACGAACAAGCCGTGGAGCGGCTTCAACTACTACCTGGGCGGCTACCGCAGCCGGGTCGCGATCAACGCCGACATGGGTCACCGCATGTCGAACCTGCCGCACCTGGTCGCGCACGAGTCCTATCCGGGTCACCACACCGAGCACTGCCGCAAGGAGTCGGGCCTGGTCACCAAGCGCGGCCACGCGGAGCAGTCGATCTTCCTGATCAACACGCCGCAGTGCCTGATGGCCGAGGGCATGGCGGACCTCGGCCTGCACGCCGCGGTCGGGCCGGGCTGGGGCGTGTGGACGGAGCAGATCTTCGCGGACCTCGGGTTGCGAATGGACGGCGAACTGTCCGAAAAGGTCGAGTCGGCGGCGTCGGGCCTGCTCACGGTGCGGCAGGACGCCGCCCTGCTGCTACACGATCGGGGTGCGGATCAGGATGACGTGGTTGCGCATCTGCGCAGGTGGCTGCTAGTCCCCGACCGCCGCGCACGGCAGATGGTCCGCTTTTTGGCCGATCCGCTGTGGCGCGCGTACACCACGACATACGTCGAAGGGGTGCGTCTCGTACGGGCCTGGCTCGATGTCCGCGCACCCGGCGAAACGCTCGACTCCCGCTATCTGAGACTTCTCGACGAGCCCCTCGTGCCGAAATCACTCGAATCCCAGGTCAGGGACGGCTTGTCGTGGCTCGCGCGCAACACCCACGAGAACAGCATGTGACCTGCGGAAACACGAGAGCGGTCACGTTTCGGGTTGTTGTCGGGAAGATGACGAATTCGGATTCACCTGTGTGGCTTCGTGCAGATGGGGCACTTCCACAGGTAACTTCGAAAGCGGCGGGACGCGACCACTGCGGACCGCGCAGGGAGGCTCTGATCGTGGCAGAAAAAGTCGCGAGGGGGCCGGCACCCGGCCCTCGTGGTCGACCTGCCTGACGCCACACCGGCGGACGGCGGGACGATCGATCAGGGTGGTGCCTGGCCCAGCGAGGAGCGGACGCGGGTGCCGCGTTCGTGAGGGAGTTGCCGTGAACGCACGACGTCCCGCGAGCCGTACCTCAGGCTCATCGCGCAGTTCTTCCTCCCGGCGCAAGTCCGCCGCACCGGCCATCACGACATATGTGCTGGACACGTCGGTACTGCTGTCCGATCCTCTCGCCGCCACCCGTTTCGCGGAGCACGAGGTCGTGCTCCCGCTCGTGGTGATCAGCGAGCTGGAGGGCAAGCGCCACCACCCCGAACTGGGCTGGTTCGCGAGGGAGGCACTGCGCCTCCTCGACGACCTGCGCTTGCGGCATGGTCGCCTCGATTCGCCCATCCCCATCGGGGATGTGGGAGGCACCTTGCACGTCGAGCTCAACCACTCCGACCCGGAGGTGTTGCCATCAGGTTTCCGAACGGACTCCAACGACGCCCGAATCCTCGCCTGCTCCCTCAACCTCGCTGCTGAGGGGCGCAACGTCACCCTGGTGACGAAGGACATGCCGCTGCGGGTCAAGGCCGGATCGGTCGGCCTGCCGGCGGAGGAGTACCGGGCACACGACGTCACCCTCTCAGGCTGGACCGGGATGTCCGACATGGACGTTCCGCAGTCCCTGGTGGACAGCCTGTTCAAGGAGAACGTCGTCGACCCCACCCAGTACGAGGACCTGGAGCACCTCGCGGAACTGCCCTGCCACACCGGAATCCGGTTGCTGGCGGGCACCTCGAGCGCTCTGGGCCGGGTGACCGCGGACAAGCAGATCAAGCTGGTGCGCGGAGATCGGGAGGCGTTCGGACTGCACGGGAGGTCCGCCGAACAGCGGATCGCCCTGGATCTGCTGCTGGACTCGGAGGTCGGCATCGTCTCGCTGGGCGGACGGGCCGGCACCGGCAAATCGGCACTGGCGCTGTGCGCCGGTCTCGAAGCGGTGATGGAACGCAGGCAGCACCGCAAGGTCGTGGTCTTCCGGCCGTTGTACGCGGTCGGTGGCCAGGAGCTCGGCTACCTGCCGGGCAGCGAGAACGAGAAGATGGGGCCGTGGGCGCAGGCGGTGTTCGACACCCTCGGCGCGCTGGTGAGCCAGGCGGTCGTGGAAGAGGTGATGGACCGCGGGATGCTCGAGGTCCTGCCCCTCACCCACATCCGCGGCCGCTCGCTGCACGACTCCTTCGTGATCGTGGACGAGGCGCAGTCGTTGGAGCGCAACGTGTTGCTGACCGTGCTGTCGCGTCTGGGCAGCAACTCGCGGGTGGTGCTGACGCACGACGTGGCGCAGCGCGACAACCTGCGGGTCGGCCGGCACGACGGCGTGGCGGCGGTGATCGAGAAGCTGAAGGGCCACCCGCTCTTCGCTCACGTCACCCTGACGCGCTCGGAGCGTTCGCCGATCGCGGCCCTCGTCACCGAGATGCTGGAGGACTACGCCTCGTAGCAGTGTCGTGACAAGGAGAACGGCCCCGCGCTTTCGTTGCGCGGGGCCGTTCTTCTCGCTCAGTCCAGGGCGCGTTTCATGAAGCCCCGCAGACCGAGGCCGCCGAAGCCCGCGATCGCGACGACGAGCACGAGCAGCACGATCGGCAACGGCATGTGCGGCACGTCCGGCACGAGCTCGGCACGCATGCCCTCGCTCACGTACGTCAGCGGGTTGAGCGCGCAGACCACCTTGAACCACAGCAGGTCGTCGCTCAGCGACCGCCACGGGAACTGGGCGGACCCCGTGAACAGGATCGGGGTGAGGATCACCGCGAACATCACGTTGACCCGGCGCGCGGGCACCGAGGTGCCGATGACCAGGCCGACGCTGCCCCCGGCGAGGCACCCGAGCACGATGACCAGCAGGGCGCCGGGAATCCCCGACCACGCCCACGACACGTCGAGCATCACGAACCCGACGGGCACCATCAGGACCGCCGCGAAGAACCCGCGGATCGCGCCGAACACGATCTTCTCGACGGCGACGAGCGGGATGGAGATCGGCGCGAGCAGCCGGTCCTCGATCTCCCGCGTCCACGAGAAGTCCAGCACCAGCGGCAGCGTCGTGTTCTGCAACGCGCCCAGGAACCCGTTCATCGCGATGATGCCCGGTAACAGCACCTGCGCGAAGTCGCCCTGGACGTACCCGATGTCCCCCAGCACCTTCGCGAAGATGAACAGGATGAAGAACGGCTGGATGATCACCTGCGCGAGGAAGCTCGGCAGCTCGCGGCCCGTGACGAAGACGTCGCGCCACAGGATCGCCTGGAACGTCCTGAGTTGGCTCACCGAAGCTCCCTGCCGGTCAGGTGGATGAAGACGTCTTCCAGGCTGGGCTTGCCGATCGCGACGTCGCTGACGCTGACGTCGAGGTCCCGCAGCACGTTCAGCACCGCGGGCAGCGTGATCGAGGTGTCGGCGTCGGTGTAGACGCGGAACATGCCACCGACCTCCTCGACGCGCTGCGCTCCGTCCACTTCGGACAGGACCTGGGTGATCTTGGTGGCGTCGTGGCCGTTCGGGATGACCGTGACGCTGACCGTGTTGCTGCCGGGCAGGGTCTTCGTGAGCTCGTCCGGGGTGTCGAGCGTGAGCAGCTTGCCGTGGTCGACGATGCCGACGCGGTCGCACAGCTTGGTGGCCTCGTCCATGTCGTGCGTGGTGAGCACGACTGTGACGCCCTCGGCGTGCAGTGCGGCGACGCGTTCGTGGACGAAGAGCCGGGCCTGCGGGTCGAGACCGGTGCTCGGTTCGTCGAGGAACAGCACCTTCGGCCGGTGCATGAGCGCTCGAGCGATCATCAGCCGTTGCGCCTGACCACCGGACAACGTGTCGACGAGCGCGTTCCGGTGGTCCTTCAGACCCATCCGCTCGAGGATGTCGTCGGCGAGCGCCTGGCGTTCCTTCGGGCCGATGCCGTGGTAGGCCGCGTGGAACAGCAGGTTCTGGCGCGCGTTGAGCGACCGGTCGAGGTTGTTGCGCTGCGGCACGACCGCGAGCAGTTGCCGCGCGCGCTTCGAGTCGGCGACCACGTCGACGCCCTCCACGAGCGCCTGCCCCGCGGTGGGGCGGACGCGCGTGGTGAGGACACCGACCGTGGTCGTCTTGCCCGCGCCGTTGGGCCCGAGCAACCCGAAGACCTCCCCGCGGCGGACGTCGAAACTCAGTCCGTCCACCGCAGGTTTTTGTCCCGTTTTATAGACTTTGCGGAGATCTCTTACCGAGACCGCTTCGTCCACTTTTTCACCATCCCCCTGGCAACGGCCTTCCTTCCGCGAATCCAGCGGCGGACTGGATGCCGAGCACAGCCTTGTCGTGGAATTCCTCCAGCGAGTTCGCGCCTGCATACGTGCAGGCCGAGCGAACGCCGGAGGTTATCGCATCGAGCAGGTCCTCCACGCTCGGGCGAACCGGGTCCAGCTTCATCTTCGAAGTGGAGATGCCCTCTTCGAACAGGCCCTTCTTGGCCCGCTCGAACGCGTTGTCACCGCGGGTCCGCGCCGTCACCGCGCGCTTCGACGCCATTCCGAAGGATTCTTTGTAGAGGTTTCCGCGCTCGTCGCGCTGCAGGTCCCCCGGCGACTCGTACGTCCCCGCGAACCAGCTGCCGACCATCACGCTGCTGGCCCCGGCTGCCAGCGCCAGCGCCACGTCGCGCGGGTGCCGCACGCCCCCGTCGGCCCACACGTGCTTGCCGAGCCTGCGCGCCTCGGCCGAGCACTCGGCGACAGCGCTGAACTGCGGCCGCCCCACGCCGGTCATCATCCGCGTGGTGCACATCGCGCCGGGCCCGACACCGACCTTGATGATGTCCGCGCCGGCCTCGACCAGGTCCCGCACGCCTTCGGCGGTGACGACGTTGCCCGCCGCCACCGGCACGCTCGGGTTCGCCTCCTTCACAGCCCGCAGCGCCGCGATCATCTTCTCCTGGTGCCCGTGCGCCGTGTCCACGACCAGCACGTCGACCCCGGCCTTGATCAGCGCCTCGGCCTTGGCCCGCACGTCCCCGTTGACCCCGACGGCCGCCGCGACCCGCAGCTTCCCGTCGCCGTCCGTCGCGGGGTCGTAGACCTCGGCCCGCAGCGCCGTCAGCTCGGTCAGCACACCGCGAAGCCGCAGTGATTCATCCACGCCCAACGCGATCTTGTGCGCGCTGTGGTGGAGCTCGTCGAACACGTCCTGCGGCCGCGAGTCGAGCGACAGCTTGAGCACGTCGGTGTTCATGACGTCGCCGAGCCGCGCGAACCGGTCGACCCCGGTGAGCGCGGCCTCGTCGACGACACCGAGCGGCCGCCCACCGTCGTCCACGACGACCACGGCCCCGTGCGCCCGCTTGTGCAGGAGGTTCCACGCGTCCGCCACCGCGTCACCCGTGGTGAGCGTCAACGGCGTGTCCCACACGGGATGCCGTTCCTTGATCCACGCGATGATCTCCGCGACGGCCTCCGTGGGCACGTCCTGCGGGATGACGACGAGCCCGCCGCGCCGCGCGATGGTCTCCGCCATCCGCCGCCCGGCCACCGCCGTCATGTTCGCGACGACGATCGGGATCGTGGCCCCGGTCCCGTCCGAAGTGGAGAGGTCGACGCCGAACCGGGACTCCACGGCGCTACGGCCGGGAACGAGGAAGACGTCGTCGTAGGTCAGGTCGTAAGAGGGTCGATGCCCTTCGATGAACCGCACGTGCTTCCACGATACCCGCGACGTCTCAGTTGGGCATTCGTCCCGGGTTCCAGGCGTACCCCGTGGTCGTCGTGACCGCCACGAATCCGAGCCGCTCCAGGATCGGCCTGCTGTCCTCGGTGGCGTCGACCTGCAGGTACTTGATGCCGCGTTCGAGGGCCAGCCGGGCCCGGTAGGCGACGAGAGCGCGGTAGACGCCCCTGCCACGCCACTCGGCCAGCGTGCCGCCACCCCAGAGACCCGCGAACTCCGTGCCGGGCACGATCTCGATCCGCGAAGCCGACACGATCGTGCTGCCGGCCTCGGCGACGACGGCGACGACGTTCGGGTCGTCCTTCTTGTCGAGCAGGCGGTCGACCAGCCAGTCGTGCCCACGACCGAAGACCGTCGAGGCGGTGAGAGCGAGCCGGTGCACGTCCGCGACCCCGCTCGCCTCCCGGACGACGATGCCGTCGAGCTCGACCTGCGTCGCCATCTCCTCGGCCAGGCCGATCAGCACGGTCTCCCGGCCCTCCGACTCGAAGCCGGCCGCGACCAGCCGTTCGGGCAGGTCAGCGGGGGTGTCGTGGCTCCACGTCTTCCACTCGACGCTCTGGTTCCGCGCGGTGAAGAAGTCGCGTTGCCGAGCGATGAGGGCGTCCAGTTCGGCACCGGTGACGCCCAGGTCGGGCGGACCGCCGACGAAGCCCCGCCGGCGTGGCCAGTTCACCCGGAACACCGGGCCGTCCTGGTGCACCTCGGCGCCGGGGTCGAGGATCGTCCACTCGGCCGGGCGGGCTTGGCTGTCGAAGGCGCTGAGCAGCGCGGAAGCGTCGGTCACTGGCCCGACGCTATTGCCGGGCCGTGCGGGGCCGCACCTGATTTTCGCCGCTGAGCACGCGGTGCGGCACCTCGTGACCGCCGCACGCTCGCCGCTTCGGGGCCTCCAGGGTCACCGGCGTCTTCGGGCACAGCTCAGGCGCGACGAGGAGGTGCCCTCGACAGGTGAGCCCGGCCATCCGCGAACTTCGAGCAGAACCCTCGTCGAGGTACCACCAGACCACCGCTGGTCAGGCGTCGGGATTCGGTTGTGCGGTGGGCAGGAGTGCCCGCACCTCCTCGATCGTCGTCGCTTCCGACGGGTCCTTGTCCGGGCGGTAGCGCACGACGCGGGCGAACCGCAGCGCGACGCCACCGGGGTAGCGCGGCGAGACCTGCACGCCGTCCAGCTCGATCTCGATCACCAGCTCCGGGCGGACCATGACCACCCAGTCGTTCCGCTCCGAAGCGATCGCCTGCAGGGCCTCGGTCTGCCACTTCAGCAGCTCGTCGGTGAGGCCCTTGAAGGT
Source organism: Streptomyces sp. ID05-26A (assembly GCF_033794685.1). Taxonomy (NCBI): domain Bacteria; kingdom Bacillati; phylum Actinomycetota; class Actinomycetes; order Kitasatosporales; family Streptomycetaceae; genus Streptomyces; species Streptomyces sp. ID05-26A. The sequence goes on along the minus strand of NZ_JARAYZ010000001.1, from coordinate 3,043,195 downwards.
CTTGCCGACCATCACCGGCGGGCCGCCGTCCGGGTCGCGGGCGCCCAGGTGCAGGTTCGACAGCCAGCCTCGGCGGCGGCCACTGCCCCACTCGACGCCGAGGACCACCAGGTCGAGCGTGTGCACCGGCTTCACCTTCTGCCAGGCGCTGCCGCGACGGCCCGCCGCGTAGGGCGAGGCCAGCGACTTCACCATCACGCCCTCGTGGCCCGCGGACAGCGCCGCCGTGACGACGCCGGCCGCCTCCTCCGGCGACGGGTCCAGCACGCCGGGGATGACGTGCTCGCCCGCCACCTGCCGCAGTGCGGCCAGGCGGTCGCGCAACGGCTCGTCGAGCAGGTCCTTGCCGTCGAGGTGCAGGCAGTCGAAGAAGTACGGGTGCAGCAGCAGCTCTCGTTCGTCCTGCGCGCCGAACCTGCTCATCGTCTCCTGGAACGGGCGGGGTCTGCCCTCGTCGGTCAGCGCCAGCGTCTCGCCGTCGAGCACCACCGACGTGCACGGCAGGCCGCGCACGAGCTCGACCAGCTCCGGCACCGTCTTGGTGATCTCGCGCAACGTGCGCGTGTAGACGTGGACCTCGTCGCCGGAGCGGTGCACCTGGATGCGCGCGCCGTCGAGCTTGTGCTCCACCACGCAGCTGCCGAGCAGGGTCAGCGCGTCGTCGAGCGACTCCGCCGGTGAGGCCAGCATCGGGCGCAGGGGGCGTCCGACCTCCAGCCGGAACGCCTCCAGGACGGGTGCGCCGCCGTCTAGGGCGGCCACCGCCGTCTCCGGTAACCGGCCGGACAACATGAACGCGCGCCGCACCGTCTCGCCCGGTACGTCCGCCGCGGAGGCGATCGCGTCGAGCATGACGCCCTCCAGCGCGCCCTGGCGGAGCTCGCCGGTGAGCAACCGGCGCAAGAAGTCCTGCTCGGCCTCGGTCGAGCGCGCGAACAGCGCCGTGAGCAGGGCGACCCGGCGCTGCGCCGAGCCCTTGCCGGACGTCGCGGCCACCTCGGCGAGCGCGGCGTCGACCTCGGCGATCGTCAGTTCCGCCTGCGCCGCCGGTGGCACGGACAGGTCGACGACCGTGCGCCAGCCTGCACCGATGCGACCCTGCCGCGGCGTGCCGATGAGGAACGACACCACCGCGACCACCACGTCCGCCGTCGCCGCGCGCAGCAACGCGGACAGCGCCTTGACCTTGGCCAGGCGCGACCGGGTCGCCGCCACCGCGGCCGACGTGTCGACAAGTTCGGAGAGGAGCACGTGTTCAATGGTGCACCCGAGCACCGACAATTTCTGGAGTCGCGGACTAGGCTCCGCCGCCAACCGTCCTACCTGGGGGTTTACCGAACCATGAACGCATTCAAGATCGTCGCCGCCGCTCTGCTGTTCGCCGCCGTCGCGGTGACGACCCTCAACGGCGCCGATGCCGGCACGGACCGCGAGCACATCATGGGCACCGCCCGCGAGCACATCCTCTAAGCGACGGCGGCGTCCGCGATCTCCCTGACCGCTTCCCGCAGGCGGTCAGGGGTGAGCGACGCGTAGCCGAGCACCAAACCGGGCCACATGGGCGTGCGCGTGTACTGCGCCAACGCCCAGACGTGCACGCCACGGTCCGCAAGTCTGCTCTTCAACGCGAGGTCGTCCGTCCCGTCGGGCATGCGCAACACGACGTGCAAACCCGCCGCGACACCGATGGGCTGCCATGCGGGCAAATGCTCCTCAACGGCTTCCAGCAGCGCGTCACGCCTCTTCCGGTAGAGCGCGCGCGTACGGCGTAGATGGCGGTCATAGCCACCCGTCCGCAACAGGTGCGCGAACGCGGCCTGGGGGATCGTGCCGGTGCCCATGTCGTTGTACTGCTTGCGTTGCACGATGCCTTCGCGCAGCCGTTCCGGCACCACGAGCCATCCGAGTCTGAGCGCGGGCGCCAGGACCTTGCTCGTCGTGCCCTGATACACCACGTGGTCGGGCGCGAGCGCCTGCAACGCCCCCAGCGCGGGCCGGTCGTACCGGTGCTCGGCGTCGTAGTCGTCCTCGATGATCAACGCGTCCCGCTCGCGCGCCCAGTCGACGAGCGCCCGCCGCCGTTCGGGATGCAGCACCACGCCCAGCGGAAACTGGTGTGCCGCAGTGACGAGCACCGCTCTGCAGTCCGTTTTGGACAGCAGGTCGACCCGGATCCCCTTGTCGTCCACCGGAACCGGCACGGTGTTCAGCCCGTGCGACCGCAACATGTTCTCGCCGCCGAAGTGGCTGGGTTCCTCGATCGCGATGCTGCCGTCCAGGATCCGCGCGGTGAGCTGCAACCCGTCCGCGGCACCGTTGGTGATCACCGCGTCCTTCGCGACCACGGCTCGCACGCGCGCCAGGTAGTCGACGATCTCCTTGCGCAGCCCCACAAAACCGGCCGGGTCGGGGTACGCGAGGTCGTCGTCGGGCAGCTCGGCGAGCGCGGCCCGATGAGCCGCCACCCATTCGGCACGGGGAAACGCGCCCAGCGCGGGCAGCCCGGGCCGCAGGTTGTACCGCCACCGCTGCGGCGGCTCCGGCACACCGCACGCACCGGCGGGCCCGAGGCTCGCGACCGTCGTCCCCGACCCTCGCCGCGTGGTGAGGTACCCCTCCGCGACGAGCTGCGTGTACGCCGACGTCACCGTCCCGCGCGCCACCCCGAGTTGCGCGGCCAGATCCCGGCTCGACGGCAGCCGCGTGCCGGGCAACAACCGCCCGTCCCGGATCGACCGCCGCAGCTCGACCTCCACCCCACGACGCCGCTGGTGCCCGGGCAACAGCAGCTCGCGAAAAGTGGTCCAGTTCGTGGCCATTGAAGTGGAGCTTAAACCTGGACCAGTTCAGCGCAAGGCTCTAGGACATGAAACTCGGGGTGGCCGCAGGAGCGACAGCGGCAACGATCGTCGGCGCGTCGGTGCCGATCACGGGCATGCTCGAGGGCTACCCGGTCCTGACCGGCCAGGCCATGCGCTACGCCCTCGGCGCGGCTGTGCTGCTGCTGGTGGCACGCCGCCTGCCCATGCCGTCGTGGCGCGACATCCCACCGTTGCTGGGCGTGGTCATCACCGGCATGCTCGGCTTCAACGCCGTGCTCATCGCCGCCCAGCAGTACGCGGAACCGGGCTTCGTGGCCGCCGTGATGGGCGGCGCACCCATCGCGCTGGCACTTCTCTCACGCCAACGAACCGCATCGGCCGTGGTAGGCGCCGTAGTGGTGGCGGCAGGCATCGTGCTGTTGTCCGGCGGCGGCTCGTGGCACGGTCCCGGCCTTGCGCTGGCGTTGGTCACGATGGCCGGCGAAGTCTGCTTCACCTTGTTCGCCGTGGGAGTCGTACGGCGCCTGGGCGTACTCGGGGTGGCCACCTGGACATGCATCCTGGCCACGGTGATCGGCGCGGTGCTGGGCACGTTCGTGGGCGGCTGGCAGATGCCGAACGCCCGCCAGGGCTTCTCCCTCGCCCTGCTCGCCGTGGTGGTGACCGCGCTGGCCTTCGGCCTCTGGTACTTCGCCGTGAACCGCCTCGGCTCCGACCGCGCAGGCGTGCTCATCGGCCTGATGCCGGTGTCCGGCCTGGCGACCTCCGTGCTGCTGGGCGCGCAGGAACTCTCTCTCGTGTCCGTCATCGGCGTCACCACGGTCGCACTCGGGTGCGTCATCGGCCTCCGGAGGGGAACGCACGACGCCGAGAGCGACCGCACCCCGAGTCAGGAGAACGCTCAAGCCTTGCCCACCGCGACCGCCATCTGATGCACGATGCGCCAAGACTCGCCAGGCTCAGCACGAACCCGCTCGAAGACCTCCTGTTGCCCCGCCGTGAACCGTCCGCGCTCCACAAGTGCAGCGGCAAGACTGTGCACGTCCACGTCAGCAGAGGCGCCCTTCGAATACCAGACCCACACGGCGTGAAGAGCAGCCTCGCGCGGTGCGCCGTACCAGTACGCAGGACGGCTCGGATTGGGCACGGAAGGGTCCGGCACGCGGTACCCCAACCGCTTGGCGTGCCGCCGAACCACCCCGTAGGCGTGGCGGTCGGCCTGCCAGGCGGCATGGCTGGCCGTCAGCATTTCCAGAGCCGCGGGCAACAGGGCCGGATTGCGGACGAAGTCGCCCACCACGAACCACAGAAAGCTGAACGACGCCTCGAAACCGATCGGGTGGTAGTGGTGCAGGCACCGCCGCAATGCGGTGACGCGGTGGTTCAGAGGAAGCGTGACGTCGAGGACTTGCCTTGCGTTGGAAGAAAAACTCATGCGCTGACCTTCGCGAGCCAGGAAGCGGCTTCGTCGGCCGGCAACACACGGGCGATGTCGATCAACGGCGTCATCATCGGGTAGACGCGACCGGCGTTCCACGACCTCAGGTACGGCGGCGGGCTCAGAACCACGACTCGGCGGCCGTCGAGGAGCGGGATGTCGGACGGACGACCCTCGTTCCAGATCGTCGCGCCGAACCCGTCGGAAAGCTCGAACTGGCCCTGGATCCCGCCCTCGGGTTCGAGGTCCGGGCCAATCGACGCCGCTTCCACCCACGCGTCCAGTGGCGGCTCGCCCGGCACGTGCTCGGGGATCAGGCGGTAGGCGAGCAGCGTGTGGAGCTGGAAGTTATCGCCGATGCCGCCGATCGTGATCTCGAACCCGGTGCCGCTCGGCCGGTGCAGCACCAGCAGCGGTTCGAGGTCGGTGACCATCAGCAGGCCGTGCAGCCACGAGTCGGTCGGCACGGCGGCCAGCAGACGCTCGCGGTGGGGCAGTTGGGCGCGGATGTCCTCGTCCTGCATGGGCAGCAGGAGCACCTGCTCCCAGTCGTCGTCGCCGCGTTCGAACGCTTCCGCCACACGCACGACCAACGGTTCGAGGGCCTCGCACGCGCCTGTGTGGAAGAGGATGTTGCCCAGCAACAGGTTGGTCTGGAGGTCCGGCGACGAGGACAGCACCAGCGCCGCCGCCGACATCTCGTCGAACGAACGGCCCTGGGCCTCTTCCACGAACTTCTCGAAAGCGCCCGGCTCGTTCCGGACCACAGCTGCTGCGACTGACGTCAGATCCACGCGCAGCAGACTAGGTGAGATCAGGTCCCTGCGACCGCAGATCGTCCACACGCGACATGGCGTCGCGCAATTCGTCGAGCCACGTGTCCGCGTGTTCGCCCACGAGGCGCACGGCCCAAGCCAGGGCGTCTGCGCGTGAGCGGGCCACGCCGGCGGCTACCAGCGTGTCGAGCACCTGGCGTTCTGGCTGGCGCAGGCGCGTCATGACCGGCACGGCCAGGTGCGTGAAGAGCTCGCGGGTGCTGCCCAGCGAAGCACCCCAGGCGACCTTGCGGCCGTAGCGGTGCTCGGCCTGGCGCGCGATCTCGATGCGTTCGTCGCGCGTCTCCTCCCGCCAGCGCGAGATGCGACCCGACTCGGCCGCGGCGCGCGAGGCGTCGTCGAACTCACCTTCGAGCGGCGTGAGCGTGCCGACGACCGTGATCTCCTCGCGGTCGACGATCACCTCCGCCGCGCCGGTGAACCAGCCGTCCGGGAGCCTGCCCGCGAACCACGCCGCCGCGTCGTCGGCCGAGGGCAGGTCAGCCTGCTGCCACCCGCCTCGTCCTCGCCATCCACGTCCCATTACACCCAACTCCTGATTACATGATTACGTTGCAATCGACGTTACGCCTGCAATCAGTCAGGAGGTGTTCGCCGTCAGCGAAGTGACCAGGGCTTCTGCCGAAACGACGGGCCGATCGCACACATAGCCACGGCACACGTAGGCCGCAGGACCGTCGTCGACCAACGGGCGGTCTTCCAGCAACGGCACGGAGCCCGGTTCTCCGGCCACGACGACGCCGCCTCCGGGCACACGGGCGACCGCCGCCGCCCACAGCGACGCACGACGCGAGTCGTCCCCACCCACCACCGCCACCTGCAACGGGCCTGCGACCAGTGCCTCGGCGACGGTCAACCAATGGCCGGCGAACCGGGGAGCCCGCGCGGCCAGCAGACCGGCCCGGGTCACGGCGGCGGAAGCGGCCTCGAAGTACCGCGATGAACGATCGGCGCCCGCCAGCAGGGAGGCCGTCAGCAGGGCCGAGGCCAGCGAAGACGCTCCGGAGGGCGACGCGTTGTCGGTCGAGTCGGCAGGACGCCGGACGAGAGCCTCGGCGTCGTCGGCGGTGTCGTAGTACGCGCCCGGAGAGTCCGGCACGGCGAACCGCGCGAGAGCGGTGTCCAGGAGTCCGCAGGCCAGGTCCAGCCACCGGATCGAGCCGGTGACCTGGTGCAACGCCAGCAGGCCGTCGGCAAGGCAGCCGTAGTCCTCCAGCACGCCGAACGACGGCCCGGCCACCCCGTCCCGCGAGGTCCGCAGCAGCCTGCCCTCGACCAGGTGCACCGAGGCCAGCAACGACGCCGCGTCCGAAGCCGCCGAGATCCACGACGGCTCATCGAAGAACGCGCCCGCTTCGGCCAGTGCCGCGATCACCATGCCGTTCCACGAGGCGATCACCTTGTCGTCACGCCCCGGTTGCGGCCGCGACGCGCGCTCCGCCAGCAGCGCGGCCCGCACCTCCTCCCCCGGCTCCGACACGAACCGCAGCGTCGACTTGCCGCCCTCGAAGTTCGGGTCGGGAGTCACGCCGAAAGCAGCGGCCGCCGACCCGAGTTCCTCGTACGACCACACGTAGGTCAGGCCCTCGACGCCCTCGGTGTCCGCGTCCAGCGAGGCCGCGAAACCACCCTCGGCCGTTCGCAACTCCCGCAGCAGGAAGGACACCGTGTCCCGCACGACGCGTTCATAGCGCGCGGAACCCGTCAACCGCGCCAGGTGCGTGTAGAAGCGAAGCAGCAAAGCGTTGTCGTACAACATCTTCTCGAAGTGCGGCACCACCCACGACGCATCGACGCTGTACCGCGCGAACCCGCCACCGAGCTGGTCGTAGAGGCCACCGTCGGCCATCGCGTCCGCCGTCGAGGTCGCCATCGAGACGGCCTCGACCGAACCGGTGCGTTCGTGGTGGCGCAACAGGAACTCCAGCGCCATCGACGGCGGGAACTTGGGCGCGCCACCGAACCCGCCGTTGCGCCGGTCGAACTCGCCGAGCAACGACACCACCGCACCCGCGAGCACGTCGTCATCCACAGTGGACGGAGGTAGCGGCGTGGCGTGGCGGGAGATCTCCTCCACCACAGCGGAAGCGGACTCCAGGATCTCGCCCGGCTGCGTGGCCCACGTCGCCGACACGGCCTCGATGACCTGCCGGAACGACGGCATGCCAGGACGAGGAGCCGGCGGGTAGTAGGTGCCCGCGTGGAACGGCCGTGCGTCCGGCGTGAGGAACACCGTCATCGGCCATCCGCCGTGGCCGGTCATGGCCTGCGTGACCTCCATGTACACGGCGTCGACGTCCGGACGTTCCTCGCGATCCACCTTCACGGACACGAAATGGGCGTTCAGGAACGCGGCAACCTCATCGTCCTCAAACGACTCGTGCGCCATCACGTGACACCAGTGGCAGGCCGCGTAACCGACGGACAGCAGCACCGGCACGTTGCGCCGCCGCGCCTCCTCGAACGCCTCCGCGGACCAGGGCCACCAGTCCACCGGGTTGTCCGCGTGCTGCAGCAGGTAGGGGCTGGTCGCGTCCGCAAGCCGGTTGGTCATGTCAAACACACTAAATGAGCAGCGCAGAGGCCGACTCTCGATCAGACTCGACCTCGTGTTGCTCACCATGACCACGACGCACCAGCCGGCGACCGATCTCGGCCACCTGCTGCACAAGCATCCCGACCGGGCTCAGTCGTTCACGACGAGCTCGGGCACCGCGCACGTCTTCTACCCGAAGGCGACGAACGAGGAATGCACGGTGGCCCTCCTGCTGGAGGTCGACCCGATCGCACTCGTCCGAGGTCCCGGCAGCACGCTCACCCAATACGTCAACGACAGGCCGTACGCGGCCGGGTCGTTGCTCACGGTCGCGCTCGGCAGCGTGTTCCGCACGGCCATGAACGGCCGCAGCGACAGCTACCCGGAACTGGCCGCGACGCCGATCCCGCTGGTCGTCCGCATCCCCGCGCTGCCCCACCGGCTCGCGGAGCGCCTCTTCACGCCCCTCGGCTGGGACGTGGCGATCACCGAGCACGGCGACTCGCGCTTCGGTGACGTCACGCTGAGCGGCACCGTGAAGCTCAGCGACGCGTTGAAGCACCTCTACGTGCTGCTGCCCGTGCTCGACGGCGGCAAGCACTACTGGGTCGCGGCCGACGAGGTCGACAAGCTGCTCAAGGCCGGTGACGGCTGGTTGTCCCAGCACCCCGACAAGGAGCTGATCACCACCCGGTACCTGGCGCGCAAGCGACCGTTGATCACCTCCGCCCTGGAGCGCCTCGCGGACGTCGCCGAGGTCGAGCCCGAAGAGCTCGACAACGCGCTGGCGGAGCCGAAGATCTCCCTTGCCGTGCAGCGCAAGGAAGCCGTGCTCAAGGCCTTGAAGGAGGCGCGGGCCAAGCGCGTGCTCGACCTCGGTTGCGGTGGCGGGGCGCTGTTGCGCGCGCTCGTCAACGAGCCCGAGTTCACCGAGGTCCACGGTGTCGACGTGTCCGCGAAGGCGTTGCAGGAGGCGGCCCGCAAGCTGCACCTGGACCGCATGGGCGAACGTCAGCGCGAGCGGATCACGTTGCGGCAGTCGGCTTTGACGTACGCGGACCCCGAGCTGGCCGGGTACGACGCGGCGGTGCTGATGGAGGTCGTCGAGCACGTCGACCCGTCGCGCCTGCCCGCACTGGAGCACTCGGTCTTCACCGTGGCCCGCCCGGTAACCGTGCTGGTCACCACGCCGAACGTCGAGTACAACGTGCTGTTCGAAACGTTGCCGGAGGGCCAGATGCGCCATTCCGACCACCGTTTCGAATGGACACGGGCAGAATTCGCGGCGTGGGCGGACGGCGTCGCGGAACGCCGTGGCTACGCCGTGCGGTACGTGCCGATCGGGCCGGAGGACGCCGACCGCGGCGCGCCGACCCAGATGGCCGTTTTCACCTTGGGGGACGAGAACTGATGGAGCTGAAGATCCCCGACCTGTGTCTGGTGGTGCTGGTCGGCGCCTCCGGTTCGGGCAAGTCGACGTTCGCGCGCAAGCACTTCCTGCCCACGCAGGTGCTGTCGAGCGACTACTTCCGCGGGCTCGTGTCCGACGACGAGAACGACCAGTCGGCGTCCGGGGCGGCGTTCGACGTGCTGCACTACGTGGCGTCGAAGCGCCTGGAGGCCGGGCGCGTCACCGTGATCGACGCGACCAACGTGCAGCCGCAGGACCGCGCCCAGCTGGTCGCGGTCGCGCGCAAGGCGAACGTGCTGCCGGTCGCGATCGTCCTCGACACCCCCACCGAGGTGTGCCTCGCGCGCAACGCGCAGCGCCCCGACCGCGACTTCGGCCCGCACGTCGTGAAGCGGCACCGGGCGGCGCTCAGGCGTTCGCTGAAGTTCCTCGGCAAGGAGGGGTTCAAGCGCGTCCACGTGCTGCGCTCCGAGTCCGATGTGGACAACTCGACGATCGTGTACGAGCGCCTGCTCAACGACCTCAAGCACGAGACCGGGCCGTTCGACGTGTTCGGCGACGTGCACGGGTGTCGGGCGGAGCTGGAGGAACTGCTCACCGAGCTCGGCTACGCGCTGGTTCGGGACGACGAGGGCCGTGCGGTCGACGCCGTTCCGCCGGGTGACCGCAAGGCCGTGTTCGTCGGCGACCTGGTCGACCGCGGGCCGGACACCCCCGGCGTGCTGCGTCTCGTGATGGGCATGGTCGCGGCCGGCCACGCCTTCAGCGTGCGCGGAAACCACGAGGAGAAGCTCGTGCGGGCCATGCGCGGCCACAAGGTGACGGTCCGGCACGGGCTGGAGAAGTCGCTGGAGCAGTTCGCCCACGAGTCGGAGGAGTTCCGCCTCGCCGCGACGAAGTTCTGCGACGGCCTCGTCGCACACTACGTGCTGGACGGCGGAAACCTCGTCGTCGCGCACGCCGGTCTGCCCGAGCGCTACCACGGCCGTGCGTCCGCGAAGGTCCGCAGTTTCGCCCTGTACGGCGACACGACCGGCGAGACCGACGCGCACGGCCTGCCGGTGCGCCTGCCGTGGGCGAACGACTACCGCGGCTCGGCGATGGTGCTGTACGGGCACGTCCTGACGCCCGAAGCCGAGTGGATCAACAACACCATGTGCCTGGAGACGGGTGTGGTGTTCGGCGGCAAGCTGACCGCGTTGCGTTACCCGGAGAAGGAGCTCGTCGCCGTCAAGGCGCACCAGACCTGGTACGAGAACGACGCGCCGTTCCCGCCGAAGGCCGTCGAGCGCGCGCCGGACGTGCTGGCGTTGAGCGACGTCACGGGCACGCGCCGGGTCGAGACGTCGCTGATCGGTGCCGTGACGATCCGCGCGGAGCAGTCGGCGTCGGCGCTGGAGGTCATGAGCCGGTTCGCGATCGACCCGCACGAACTGCTGTACCTGCCGCCGACGATGGCTCCGGTGGCGACTTCGCAGCGCGACGACGTGCTTGAACACCCGGAGGAGGCGTTCGCGGAGTACCGGTCGGCCCGTGTCCGGCAGGTGATCTGCGAGGAGAAGCACATGGGCTCCCGCGCGGTGTTGCTGGTGCGGAAGGTTGGCGGCGCGATCTACACGCGCACCGGCCGTGCGTTCTTCGACGGCGCTGTCGGCGCGGAGTTGCTGGACCGGGTGCGTTCGGCGTGCGCCGGGCTGTTCGAGGAGTTCGCCACGGACTGGCTGCTCCTCGACGCCGAGCTGATGCCGTGGAACGCCAAGGCTTCCGGACTGATCCGCGAGCAGTACGCGGCGGTCGGCGCGGCGGCCGGTGGTGCGCTGCCGGTCGCGGTCGAGGCCCTGTCCGCGGCTGTCTCGCGCGGCGTCGACGTCGGGGACCTGCTGGCCCGGACTGCGGAGCGAGCCTCGAACGCGGAGGCCTACAGCGCCGCCTACGAGCGGTACTGCTGGCCGGTGGACGGACTGGAGGGCGTGCGGATCGCACCGTTCCAGCTGTTGGCGGCCGAGGGGCAGACGTTCCACGACCGTTCACACCTGTGGCACCTGGAGACGTTGGGACGACTGGAAGGCCCGTTGTTCCAGCAGACCCGGCACCTCGTGGTCGACGTCGACGACCCTTCGCAGGTCGCCGCCGGCGTGAAGTGGTGGGAGGAACTGACCGCGGACGGCGGTGAGGGCATGGTCGTGAAGCCGCTGGCGAACGCCGGCGGACGCTTCCAGCCGGGCGTGAAGGTGCGCGGGCGTGAGTACCTGCGGATCATCTACGGCCCGGACTACACCTCGCCCGAGAACCTCTCGCGACTGCGCAAGCGTTCGCTGGGACGCAAGCGCGGACTCGCCCTGCGCGAGTACGCCCTGGGCATCGAGGCCCTGGAGCGTCTCGTGCGCGGCGAACCCCTGTGGCGGGTGCACGAGTGCGTCTTCGGCGTGCTCGCGCTCGAGTCGGAACCGGTGGACCCACGACTGTGATCCTCGAAGCCGTGATCGGCTCGCACGCCTACGGTCTGGCGAGCGCGGAGTCCGATGTGGACAGACGCGGGGTGTTCGTCGCGCCCACGGAGGCGTTCTGGCGCCTGGAGAAACCCCCGACCTCGGTCGAGGGACCGGACCCCGAGCAGCTCAGCTGGGAGGTCGAGCACTTCTGCAGGCTCGGCCTGAAGTCGAACCCGACGGTGCTCGAGACGCTGGTGAGCCCGCTGGTGGAGATCAGCACGCCGATGGGAGAGGAACTGCGGGAACTGTTGCCCGCGTTCCTCTCCCAGTACGCCGTGCGGGCGTTCACGCGCGCGACGGAGATGCAGCTGTCGCGCGCGGGCCGCAACCTCAAGCCGAAGCAGCTCATGCACGTGGTGCGATTGAGGTTGGTGGGCCTGAACCTGCTGCGCACGGGCCGTTATGACATCAGTGCGGACAGGTCGTTGCTGAAGATCCGCGACGGCTCGATGGACTGGGACGAAGCGGTCGCGTGGGCCCACCGCCTGGGCGACGAGATGGCGGAAGCACGAGGCCCGCTGCCGGAGGATCCGGACCGGGCGCGGGTCGAGGACTGGTTGATGTCGGTGCGCAGGAGGATGTTGTGAGTTACGAGGTACCCGACCTGAGCGCCGTCGTCGCCGAGCAGTCGCACGACCTGCTGTTCGCGACGGTGTCCGGCGCGCATCTGTACGGCTTCCCGTCCCGTGACTCGGACGTGGACCTCCGCGGCGTGCACGTGCTGCCACTCGCCGAGATCCTCGGCCTGCGGCACGGCCCGGAGACCAAGGAACGGATGTGGGTGCGCGACGGTGTCGAGATCGACCTGGTCACGCACGACGTGCAGAAGTTCTGCCGGCTGCTGACCCGCCCCAACGGCTACGTGCTGGAACAGCTGCTCTCGCCGCTCGTCGTGCACACGACGGAGGCGCACCGGAAGCTGGCCGCCCTCGCCGCGGGGTGTCTGACCTCACGGCACGGGCACCACTACCGGGGCTTCGCCGCCACGCAGTGGCGGCTGTTCGAGAAGACCGCCGAGATCAAGCCGCTGCTCTACACGTTCCGCGCGCTGCTGACCGGCGTGCACCTGCTGCGCACCGGCGAGGTGAACGCGCACCTGCCGACGTTGCTGGAGAAGCTAGACGGCCCCGACTACCTGCCGGGACTCATCGAGGCCAAGGTCCTCGGCGAGCACCGCGCGCTGGCCGGGGTGCCGGACAGGCCCGCGCCCGAACGGCTGGAGGCGGACCTCGCGCACTGGCACGAGGAGCTGCGGCAGGCGCGGGAGACCAGCGACCTGCCGGTGGAGCCGCCGGCCTTCGAGGAGGTCCACGACTTCGTGGTGGAACTCAGGAGCCGCTAGTCCTTCTTCTTCGACGCGTCCGAAGACTCGGCCGGGGCTTCCTTGGACGCCTCGGCCGGCTCGTCGAACGACGCCGGCAAGCCCTTGATGTGCTTGTTCATCGACTTGACGAGGAAGAACACCGCGATGAAGAACACGATCAGCAGGACGAGGCCGACCGGCGAGGACTTTCCGAAGTCCTCGCCCTGGCCGCCCTTGTCATTGCCGTCGTTCGTGTTCGACGGCTGCACGGCGACCAGCGCCACCGTGCTGCCGAGGGAGAAGTCTGGGGAGAGCACCCCTAGACCTTAACTCCGGCGAACAGGTCGTTCTCCGGCAGCGTCGAGTCCACCTGCGAGCGGACGAGTTCGTACTCCTCCGTCGGCCAGATCTCGCGCTGCAGTTCCATCGGGATGCCGAACCAGCGGCTGGTCGGGTCGATCTGGGTGGCGTGGGCCTTCAGCGCCTCGTCGCGGACGTCGAAGTAGTCCGCGCACTCGACCTGCGTCGTGACGCGGTCCATCACGTCGGGACGGTCGGTGTTCCAGTTCGCGAGCCACTCGGCGTACGGCGACTCCATGCCGCGAGCTTCCATCGCCTCGTGGAACGCGAGGATCTTGGCGCGCGAGAAGCCGTGGCCGTAGTAGACCTTCTGGGTTTCCCACGCGTCGCCCAGTTCCGGCTTGAACGAGGCGTCGGCGGCGGCGTCGAGGGCCGCCATCGAGATCTCGTGCGTGCGGATGTGGTCCGGGTGCGGGTAACCGCCGTTCTCGTCGTAGGTGACGACGACGTGCGGGCGGAAGTCGCGGATGGCCTCCACCAGGGACGGCACCGACTCCTCCAGCGGCACGAGGGCGAAGCACCCCTCGGGCAGCGGCGGCAGCGGGTCGCCCTCGGGAAGGCCCGAATCCTTGAAGCCCAGCCAGCGGTGCTGGATGCCGAGGATCTTGGCCGCGTTGGCCATCTCCTCGCGGCGGACCTCGATGATGTTCTCGAGCACGTCCGGCTTGTCCATCGCCGGGTTGAGGATGCTGCCCGCACCACCGTCGGTACAGGTCACGACCATCACGTCGTGCCCTTCCGCGATGTAGCGAGCCATCGAGGCCGCGCCCTTGCTCGACTCGTCGTCGGGATGTGCGTGCACTGCCATAAGGCGCAGCTTGTCGGCCATGACCCCCGTGGTCCTCCTGTGTGAACGGTCCTGCGACACTCATCAACTGAACGCCGGGCACCATTGTTCCCCAGAGGCTGAGGAGGGCGCGGACAAGTGGCACAACGCGCGCTCCCCGAGGGTCGCTACAGCAAGCAGAGCCGCAAGCCGCTCGCCACGTGGGCGCGCTGGGCATTACTCGCCGTAGCCGTCGCAGTAGGTGCCGTCATCGCCTTCGTCGGTTACCGAAATCTCGGTACAAAGCCGATCGAGGCGAAGCAGACCGCGTTCATCCTCCTCGGCGACGACCAGGTGAAGGTCAGTTTCGAGGTTTCTCGCGATCAACCGGAGCGTGCGGCCGTCTGCATCATTCGGGCCCGGTCCAAGGACGGGGACGAAGCAGGTCGGCGCGAGGTTCTGGTTCCACCGGGAAATGACGTCGTCGTAGAGACAACAGTTCTCCGCACTTCGAAACCGCCGGTCACCGGCGAGGTGTTCGGGTGCTCCTACCAGGTTCCCGCCTACTTGTCCACGAGCTAGCGGCCAAGCGGGTGATCTGCGGTTTAAACGGCGAGATGGGGAACAAATCGCCGTCGCTGAACGTTGTCTGCGTGTTACTATTGCCGCTCAAGCACGGCCCCGGCGCGGGCCGTGTTTTTCCGTTCCGAGCCCCAGGCCCGGGAACTATCTGGTGCACACGCATGCAGCAGAGCAAGACGAGGAGTTGGTGACCGTGAGCGACACCCAGGTGACCTGGCTGACCCAGGAGGCCTACGACCGGCTCAAGGCTGAGCTGGACGAACTGATCGCGTACCGCCCGGTCATGGCTGCCGAGATCAACGCTCGCCGCGAAGAGGGCGACCTCCGCGAGAACGGCGGCTACCACGCGGCTCGCGAGGAGCAGGGCAAGCAGGAGGCGCGCATCCGCCAGCTGCACGAGCTGCTCCAGGCCGCGAAGGTCGGCGAGGCTCCCACCACCAAGGGCGTTGCGGCACCCGGCACGGTGCTCACGATCCGCTACGACGGTGACGACGAGACGGAGACCTTCCTGCTCGCCACCCGTGAAGAGGGCGCGCACGGCGAGATGGAGGTCTACTCTCCGCTGTCGCCGCTCGGCAAGGCCCTGAACGGCGCGAAGGACGGTGAGACCGTCTCGTACGAGCTGCCCAACGGCAAGCAGCAGAAGGTCACGCTGATCTCCGCCGTTCCGTATCAGGCGTAGTAACACCACAAACGTTCGAAAGGGCGGTCACTTCGGTGGCCGCCCTTTCACGCGTTCCAGCAAGGGCCGCACTCGTGGAGGCACGGGCGTCGACAGGGCGATGGACGTCGACAACCGCCGCACGTGAGGCACGTCGACGATGTGGTCGACGACGCGCTGCAGGTCCGCGTTGGACCTCGCGACCATCCGCACGAACAGGTCCCCCTGACCCGTCGTCGCGTGCACCTCGCACACCTCGCTGATCGCGGCCAGCCCCTCGCACACCTCGGCCCTCCGCCCCTGCGCGATCTCGACCGTCGCGAACGCCGTCAGCCCGTACCCCATCGCCCCCAGGTCGAGCGCCGGCGGGAACCCGGTGAGCACGCCCCGGTCGGTCAATCGATCCAGTCGGGCCTGCACGGTTCCGCGCGCGACCCCCAGCCGGCGGGAGCATTCGAGGACGCCCAGACGGGGCTCGTCCGTCAAGAGCAGGAGCAGCTTCGCGTCCAGTTCGTCGACGGGCTGGTCAGAGTGCTCACTCTGCTGATCCGAAGGCATAGATCACTATACAAATTGTCCTGAGAAATCGCTGACTGTTGCTCACCCTGTCGGGTCGAATCATGCTGTTGGACATGACTCAGCAGCTTGACGACGTGAGCTACGACCAGCTCCGGCAGCTCGTGGGGTTGGTCGACTACGACGCGACCAAGGACCCCTTCCCCGTGCGCGCCATGGACGCCGTGGTGTTCGTCGCGGGCAACGCCACGCAGACCGCGTGGCTCTACCAGGTGGCGTTCGGCATGGAGCTCGTGGCCTACGCGGGCCCCGAGACCGGCCAGCGCAGCCACAAGTCGTTCGTGCTGAAGTCGGGCTCGGCCCGCTTCGTGATCCACGGCGGCGTCACGCCCGGTTCCGAACTCCTCGACCACCA
The DNA here is from genome assembly GCF_033794685.1 of Streptomyces sp. ID05-26A. Taxonomy (NCBI): domain Bacteria; kingdom Bacillati; phylum Actinomycetota; class Actinomycetes; order Kitasatosporales; family Streptomycetaceae; genus Streptomyces; species Streptomyces sp. ID05-26A. The sequence continues at coordinate 3,027,057 of NZ_JARAYZ010000001.1, read as the reverse complement.
CCGCCGCCACGGCGACGGCGTCGTCGACCTGGCACTGGAAGTCGGCGACGTCGACCAGTGCATCAAGCACGCCCGTGAGCAGGGCGCCACCGTCCTCGAAGAGCCGCACGACGTGTCCGACGAACACGGCACCGTGCGCCTCGCCGCGATCGCGACGTACGGCGAGACCCGCCACACGCTCGTCGACCGCACCAAGTACAACGGCATCTACCTGCCGGGTTACGTCGCGCGCACCTCCACCGTGAAGCGTCCGGAAGGCGCCCCGAAGCGCCTGTTCCAGGCCGTCGACCACTGCGTCGGCAACGTCGAGCTCGGCAAGATGGACTACTGGGTCGAGTGGTACAACCGCGTCATGGGCTTCGTGAACATGGCGGAGTTCATCGGCGACGACATCGCCACGGACTACTCCGCGCTGATGTCCAAGGTCGTCTCCAACGGCAACCACCGCGTCAAGTTCCCGCTGAACGAGCCGGCGATCGCGAAGAAGAAGTCGCAGATCGACGAGTACCTCGAGTTCTACGAGGGCGCGGGCGTCCAGCACATCGCACTGGCCACCAACGACATCATCAAGACCGTCACGGCCATGCGCGACGCGGGCGTCGAGTTCCTCGAGACCCCGGACTCCTACTACGACGACCCGGCGCTGCGTGCACGCATCGGCGAGGTCCGCGTCCCGATCGAGACGTTGAAGGAACACCGCATCCTGGTCGACCGCGACGAGGACGGCTACCTGCTGCAGATCTTCACGAAGCCGATCGGCGACCGCCCGACCGTCTTCTACGAAATGATCGAGCGCCACGGCTCCCTCGGCTTCGGCAAGGGCAACTTCAAGGCCCTTTTCGAGGCGATCGAGCGCGAACAGGAGCGACGAGGCAACCTCTGATGCCGATCCCCCGGTAGGCTGCCTTACGGGGGACTCACATCGGGTGGAGGTGGCATGGCATTCGCGCGACGCGTGGCCGCGGTGATTCCGCTGGTCGGAGCCGTGACCACGGCTGCGGCACTGACCGGCGCCGCTTTCCTTACCGTGGCGCACGCGGGCTGTGACGAGGCCGGCCGCTTCGTCCGCACCGGCGAGACGATCCAGTTCGTCGGCGGCTGCGTGAACGGCGCCGACCTACCGGCGGCTCCGACGGCCGAGGCCGAGAACGTGGACAGGTTCGGCTCGAAGAAGCCTTGATCAACGCAGAAGGCCCCCTCCCAGCACGGGAGGGGGCCTTCTGCGTGTTCAGACCGAACTCAGCCCAGCGCCTCGAGCAGGTCGGCCACCAGGTCGTCACCGGACTCGATGCCCACCGACACGCGGACCAGGTCCGCGGGGACCTCCAGCAGCGAGCCGGACGTCGAGGCGTGCGTCATCTTGCCGGGGTGCTCGATCAGCGACTCGACGCCGCCCAGCGACTCGGCCAGCAGGAACAGCTTGGTCCGCGCGCACACCTCCAGCGCCGCCTCCTCGCCACCGTCGACGATGAACGACACCATGCCGCCGAACCGGCTCATCTGCTTCGCCGCCACCGCGTGCCCGGGGTGCGACTCCAGGCCGGGGTAGATGACCTTCTTCACCTTCGGGTGCCGGGTGAGGGCCTCGGCGACCAGTTCGGCGTTGTCGGAGTGCTTCTCCATGCGCAGCTGGAGGGTCTTGATGCCGCGCAGGGTCAGGTAGGCGTCGAACGGCCCGGGAACGGCACCGGCGCCGTTCTGCAGGAACCCGAACGCCGCGTCGATCTCCTCGTCCGAGGTGATCAGCGCACCGCCGACGACGTCGGAGTGGCCGCCGACGTACTTGGTCGTCGAGTGCAGCACGACGTCCGCGCCGAGCTCCAGCGGAGTCTGCAGGGCGGGCGAGGCGAAGGTGTTGTCCACGACCAGCTTGGCGCCGGCGTCGTGCGCGACCGAGGCGATCGCCGCGATGTCACCGATGTTCAGCAACGGGTTGGTGGGCGTCTCGATCCACACGAGCTTCGTCTCGGGACGGATGGCCGCGCGGATGGCGTCGACGTCCGAGACGGGGGCCGGCGAGTGGGTCACGCCCCACTGCGAGAAGACCTTGTCGATCAGCCGGAACGTGCCGCCGTAGGCGTCGTTCGGGATGACGATGTGGTCGCCGGGCTTGAGGAACGTGCGCAGCGCGGCATCGGTCGCACCCATGCCGGAGGAGAACGCACGGCCGTAACGGCCGCGTTCGAGGGACGCGAGGCACGTCTCCAGTGCGCGGCGGGTCGGGTTGCCGGTGCGGGAGTACTCGAAGCCCTCACGCAGGCCGCCCACGCCGTCCTGGGCGTACGTGGAGGTCGCGTAGATGGGGACGTTCACCGCACCCGTGGTCGGGTCCGGGTCCTGACCGGCGTGGATCGCCCTGGTGGCGAAGCCGTATGGGGTGCTCATGTCCGAAGGGTACTCACCCGTCTGGCGGTCGACGGCGTGAGTCCACGAGGTGAACACCCCCGGAAATGACTCAGCCCCCGGTCACCGCGAGGTGGCCGGGGGCTGCGCCGAAGGCTTTACCAGCCCTGCTGCTGACCGCCGTAGCCCTGCTGCGGAGGCTGGCCGTAGCCACCCTGCTGAGGCTGCTGCGGGTAGCCGCCGGTGTTCGGCTGCTGCGGGTGACCGCCGGTGCCGGGCTGACCGTAGGCCTGCTGCTGCGGCTGGCCGTAGCCACCGCCGCCGCCGTAGGAAGCGGTGTCCGGCCAGTTGATCACGACGGTGCCGCAGATCTTGTCGGAGTACGTCTCGTTCTTCGGCTTGTTCCACAACGGCGACAGGTAGTTGATCAGCGAGCCGACGCCGCAGAGCAGACCGAACGCGTAGTTGAGGAGCAGGCGGAGGAACGCGGTGCCGCCGCCGGGCGGCTGCTGCGTGTCCTCCTTGATCAGCTTGATCTTGGCGACCTTCTTGCCGAGCGACTGACCCGTGGAGCCGCCGCGCAGGACGGTGTTCCAGATCAGGAAGCCCAGCATGCCGCCGTAGCCGACGATGAACGCGACCAGACCCAGGATGCCCGCGGTGTTCGGGTCACCGGTCGAGGCGGCGATCATGCTGACCACGAACGCGATCAGCCAGCCGACGACGCCGGGGATGCCGTAGTCGATCAGGCCGGCGACCGCGCGGGGTCCCCACTCGGCATAACCGGTGGGCGGCATGGGGGCCATGCCGTAGCCGGGCTGGCCGTAACCGCCGGGCTGACCGTAGGCCTGCTGCTGCGGCTGGCCGTACGGGCCGGCCTGCGGAGCACCGTAGGGCTGCTGCGGCTGACCGTAGGCCTGCTGCTGCGGCTGCCCGTACGGGTTGGACTGCGGAGCGCCGTAAGGCTGCTGCTGCGGAGCACCGTAGGGCTGCTGCGGGGCGCCGTAGGCCGGCGGCTGCTGGGCGGGGAACCCGCCGGAGCCGGGGCCCTGTGCCGGGAAGCCACCCGAGGCGGGAGGTACCTGCCCGGGGCTGACGACCTGGGTGGCGTCCGCGTTCTGCTGCGGTGCGGCAGGAGCCTGACCAGGCGAGACGACCTGCGTCGCGTCCGGGTTGGGGTTCGCCGCGGACGGCTGCCCACCTCCCGGGACGATCTGCGTTGCGTCCGCGTTGGGCTCCTGCGGCTGACCGCCGAACGGATTTCCTGGCGGCTGCGGAGCGTTCATCCGGTTTCCAACCCCCTTGGCTGGGCCGTGTACGAGTGAGACAGGTGTTGATCTGGGGCGTCACGCTATCGGACGCACCCGCTTCTACGCTCAGCGACCAGCCAAGAACCCCAGAACATCCTGCCGAGTCACGACGCCGGCGGGCTTCCCGTCCTCCAGGACGAGGGCGGCGTCGGCGTTCGAGAGGGCGTTCATGGCGATGCCGACCGGCTCACCGGCGCCGAGCGTCGGCAGCGGCGGCGACATGTGCTTGTCGAGGCGGTCGGACAGCTGGGCCTTGCCGGTGAACAGCGCGTCGAGCAGGTCGCGCTCGTTGACGGCGCCGGCGACCTCGGCCGCCATGATCGGCGGTTCGGCGTTGACGACGGGCATCTGCGAGACACCGAACTCGCGCAGGATCGCTACGGCGTCACCCACGGTCTCGTTCGGGTGCGCGTGCACGAGGTCGGGGAGCATCCCGCCCTTGCGGCGCAGCACGTCGCCGACGGTCGCGCCGGTCGAGTCGGGCGGCAGGAAGCCGTAGGACGCCATCCAGCGGTCGTTGAAGACCTTGGACAGGTAGCCGCGGCCGCCGTCCGGGAGGATCACGACCACGACGGCGTCCTCGGGCAGGTCCTTCGCGACGCGCAGCGCGGCGGCGGCCGCCATGCCGCAGGAACCGCCGACGAGCAGGCCCTCCTCGCGGGCGAGGCGGCGGGTGATCTCGAACGAGTCGGCGTCCGAGACCTCGACGATCCGGTCGGCGACGGTCTTGTCGTACGCCTCGGGCCAGAAGTCCTCGCCGACGCCCTCGACCAGGTACGGACGGCCGGTGCCGCCGGAGTAGACGGAGCCTTCCGGGTCCGCGCCGATGACCTGCACGGCGCCGTCGGAGATGTCCTTGAGGTACCGGCCGGTGCCGGAGATCGTGCCGCCGGTGCCGACGCCCGCGACGAAGTGCGTGATCTTGCCGGCGGTCTGGCGCCAGATCTCGGGGCCGGTCTGGTGGTAGTGGCTCGCCGGGTTCTCCGGGTTGGAGTACTGGTCGGGCTTCCACGCGCCGGGGATCTCGCGGACGAGCCGGTCCGAGACGTTGTAGTACGAGTCCGGGTGCTCGGGCGCGACGGCGGTCGGGCACACCACGACCTCGGCGCCGTAGGCCTTGAGGACGTTGCGCTTGTCCTCACTGACCTTGTCCGGGCACACGAAGACGCACTTGTAGCCCCTGCGCTGGGCGACGAGCGCGAGCCCGACGCCGGTGTTGCCCGAGGTCGGCTCGACGATCGTGCCGCCGGGCTGCAGCTCACCGGACTTCTCGGCGGCCTCGACCATCCGGAGCGCGATGCGGTCCTTCACGCTGCCACCGGGGTTCAGGTACTCGACCTTGGCCAGCACCGTGGCCTTGATCCCCGTCGTCAGGGAGTTGAGCTTGACCAGCGGCGTGTTGCCGACCAGATCGACGACGTGCTCGACGTACTCCACCGGTATCTACTCCCTGCTCCCACTCTCCGAGATAGCGGGACGAAGCGTAGCTCTAGTCGCTGCGGAGGTTGATTCGAACGGCGGAACGCACGATGCGGGGTGGAAGGGGGTGGTGCGGATGATCGGACTCAGGACGCTGCGCGCGGTGGCGATGACCGCCGCGACGCTCGGCGGACTCTCGGGTGCGCTCTTCGGCCTGCTCACTGAGCAGGGACGACGTGCCAGGGTGGCCATCGGTGTGCTCGAACACCTCTGGCCCGCGCCGGACGGCGTGTACCTCGACGACGGTGGCGATCCGCTGCGGCTGGCGGTGCTCGGAGACTCGATGGCGGTGGGTGTCGGTGTGACCCATCCCTCGCAGATGCCGGGCGTGTTGCTGGCCCAGGCGCTGGCCGAGGAGGCGGGCCGGCCGGTGCGCCTGTCGACGTACGCCATCAGCGGCTCGACCACCCGTGACCTGGTGCCCCAGGTCGACGCGGCCGTGCTGGACGCGCCCCAGGTCGCGTTGATCATCATCGGCGCGAACGACGTGACGTCGCGGATCGGCCCGCGCGAGTCCGCCCGGCTGCTGGGCGAGCAGGTCGGGAAGCTCCGCGCGATCGGGTGCGGCGTTGTCGTCGGGACCTGCCCCGACCTCGGGATCGTGAGGCCGATCCCGCAGCCGTTGCGGCTGGTCGGGCACCGGTACAGCCTGCGGCTGGCGGCGGCGCAGACCGCCGAGGTGAAGCGGGCCGGCGGTGTCACGGTGTCGATGGCGAACCTGCTGGCGCCGGAGTTCATGGCACGGCACGTCGACATGTTCAGCTCGGACCGCTTCCATCCCAGCGCCGTCGGCTACGAGGCGGCGGCGGGGGTGCTGCTGGCGCCGTTGTGCCAGGTGGCGGGGTTGTGGCCGGGCTGGGTCGCGCCGGTGCTGCCGTTGCGGTCGGCCGCCGCTCTGGCGGTGCGGCCCTCTCGCGTGCCGGTGTGGCTGCAGAAGCGGCACGCCTGAGTTTCGGAATTCTCGTCACTCGCGCTGGCCGGGGTGAGCGGCCGTTAACTAGGCTCGACGGCAACCTTGACTCTCAACGAGGAGTTTCGTGATGCCTGAGGCCGTGATCGTCTCCGCCGCCCGCTCCCCCATCGGCCGTGCGGGCAAGGGCTCGCTGAAGGACGTTCGGCCCGACGACCTGGTGGCGCGGATGATCCGCGCGGCACTGGACAAGGTGCCGCAGCTCGACCCCGCGCAGATCGACGACCTGATGCTCGGCTGCGGCCTGCCCGGCGGCGAGCAGGGCTTCAACATGGCGCGCATCGTGTCCGTGCTGCTGGGTTACGACAACCTGCCCGGCACGACCGTGACGCGCTACTGCGCTTCTTCGCTGCAGACCACGCGCATGGCCCTGCACGCCATCAAGGCGGGCGAGGGCGACGTGTTCATCTCCGCCGGCGTCGAGACCGTGTCGCGGTTCGCCAAGGGCAGCTCCGACTCGTGGCCGGACACGCACAACCCGCTGTTCGGCGAGGCCGAGGCGCGCACCGCGTCCGTCGCGGCCTCCGGCGCCTCGGAGTGGCTCGACCCGCGTTCGATCGACGTGGTTCCGGACGTCTACATCCCGATGGGCCAGACCGCCGAGAACCTGGCTCTGCTCAAGGGGATCTCACGCCAGGAGATGGACGAGTTCGGCGTCCGCTCGCAGAACCTCGCCGAGAAGGCCATCGCCGACGGCTTCTGGGCCCGCGAGATCACGCCGGTCACGCTGCCCGACGGCACGGTGGTCTCCGCGGACGACGGCCCCCGCGCCGGCGTCACCTACGAGGCCGTGTCCCAGCTGAAGCCCGTCTTCCGCCCGGACGGCCGCATCAACGCTGGCAACTGCTGCGCCCTGAACGACGGCGCCGCGGCCCTGGTGGTCATGTCCGACACGAAGGCCCGCGAACTCGGCATCACGCCGCTCGCGCGCATCGTGTCGACCGGCGTCTCCGGCCTGTCGCCCGAGATCATGGGCCTCGGTCCGGTCGAGGCCTCGAAGCGCGCGCTGGCGCTGGCGGGCCTGTCGGTCTCCGACATCGACCTCGTGGAGATCAACGAGGCGTTCGCCGCCCAGGTCATCCCGTCCTACCAGGACCTCGGGATCGACCTGGACCGCCTGAACGTCAACGGCGGCGCCATCGCCGTGGGCCACCCGTTCGGCATGACCGGTGCGCGCATCACCACGACCCTGATCAATTCGCTGCAGTTCCACGACAAGCAGTTCGGTCTCGAGACCATGTGCGTGGGCGGCGGCCAGGGCATGGCGATGGTCATCGAGCGACTGAGCTGATCTTTCGCCCAAGATCTGCAAATTGACGCTTGCAAGTAGCTCCGCTTCACCCGAACGGAGCTACTTGCCTGCCCCCTTTCTGCCGATGAGATGAAACGTCGCGCATTGGCGTCATCGGGCGAGGGGAAGTCCGTCCCTACCAACGAGTAAGGAGGGGTCGGACATGCCCTACGTGTGGTGGCAAAGCGAATATGACCTGCAATGCCATGCTTTCTCTCTCGATCAAGCAAACGGTTCTCCCCGCAGCTTTTACGAGGCCGTCTGCGATCATTCGGTGCCCGACGAACGGGTGTCGCGCGCCCAGGCGGGGTCGCTGTGCGTGGACTGCCTGATCAAGGTCGGCACCGAACTGCCGGACGTGCGCTGGCGGGTCTAGCGCCGCCACATCCCGATCGAACCCGGTGCGCTCTCCACGAAGCCGTGTCGTGCGTAGAGACGACGGCCGGGCGGATCGGCCAAAAGGCTGACGCACGCGTTCGGCGAGTGTTCGCCGATTCGTTCCAGCAACGCGGCGAGGATCGCGTCGCCGATGCCTTTGCGTTGATGGTCCGGCAACACGGCCATGTCGATGATGTGGAAATACCAGCCGCCGTCGCCGATCACGCGTCCCATCCCGACGATTTCGCCTGATTCCACGTGAATGGCAATTGCGCTGGCCCATGCGCCGCCGATGCCGTTTTCAGCTTCTTGCTCGGTGCGCGCGCTCAGGCCTGATTCCCTGCGCAGACGCAGGTAGGCCTCCACGGCGGGCGATTCCATCGTCAAGCGGTAGGCGTGGTCCACCAGGCCCAGCCTACAAACGCCGAAGGGGCGCCCCGCCGCAGCGGAACGCCCCTCCAGCACACCCGAGGCGTCAGTCCGAGTTGAAGTACGACAGCAGGCGCAGGATCTCGGTGTACAGCCACACCAGGGTGACCGTGAGACCGAACGCGATCTGCCACGCGAACTTGGCCGGCACGCCGGCGCGGATCGCCTGGTCGGCGGCGTCGAAGTCGATCAGGAAGCTGAACGCCGCGAGGCCGATGCAGACGAGGCTGAAGATGATGGCGATCGGACCGCCGGAGCGGATGCCGATGCCGTCACCACCGTTGAAGAAGCTCAGGATGAGGTTGAAGAGCATCAGGACGCCGACGCCGATGATCGCGCCGACGATCCACTTGGTGAACTTCGGCGTGACGCGGATCGCGCCCGTCTTGTAGACCACGAGCATGCCGGCGAAGACGCCGAGCGTGCCGATGATGGCCTGACCGATGATCACGATGCCCTGACCGGGGGTACCGGTCATGCGGTCGACCATGCCGCCGATGATCCCGCTGAACGCGCCGAGGAAGACACCTTCGACGGCGGCGTACGCGAGGACGAGCGGCGGGCTCGGCATGCGCTTGAACATGATGATCAGCGCGAGCACGAGGCCGATGATCGCGGCCGGGAACAGCAGGGCCCACGCCTGCATGAGGTAGGTGATGACGGCGGTCGTGGCCACCAGGGCGAGCGTCATGCCCGTCTTGGTGACGACGTCGTCGATCGTCATGGGCCGCTCGCTGGTCAGCGGCGGCGGGGCCTGCTGGTAGCCGGCCTGTTCTGGCTGGCCGAAGCCTGCGTAGCCTCCGTACCCGCCGCCGGTCGGCAGGTTACGGAAAGCCGGGTTGCTGCTCGAGCGCACCTGGTCCTCCTGTGGCGTTGCTTTACGCCGTCACTGGGTTCAACGAGCACGCTCGGTGCCATGTTCCCCATCGGTAAAGGCGACTTTACCCCCGACGACGATCACACGTGCGCAAATACTGCGCTAACTCCGGAGCGTAGTGAGACCACGGCGTGTCGCGGCGTGTCTTAGCCCATGTGGGTAAGCCCCGTCACATTCCAATCACGTTCACACCCGGAGTAGCGAGAGACTTCCCCCTCGTGGCGGCTTGTCCCCGGTGTGGGGGAACGAGAGGCTCGCACGGGATCAAACCTGGTCAGAGGGGATCAAGATCTAAAATGGGCTGGAAACGTCTGGCCGCCGTGGCGATGGTTTCGGGGCTCGCGCTCCTGACCGTCCCCGCGACGGCGACAGCTGTCGGCGTCAAGGGCATCGGCCACAACGCGTCAGGGCTCCAGCCCAACGCCACACCCGGAAGCGAGTGGCACGGCTCATACATCTGGCAGGACAAGCAGGTGTGGTGCGTGCAGTACGCACTGCCCGCGCCGGACAGCAACGTCGGCTACCAGCCCGGTGACGCGCTGCGCACCAAGGCGGGCAAGGACCTCGCCCCGGACGTCGCGGCGAACATCTCCTACCTGTTGCTGCGCTACTCCACGACCAAGTCGGCGGAGGAGGCCGCGGCCCTCGCGCACCTGTTGCACAGCTGGACGTCGGTGCCCGACGGTGCGGTGCGGCTCGACACCACCGACCCGAAGTTCCTCGCCTACGACGCGGCCTTCTACGCCGCGCGCCTGCCGCAGTCCGTCATGGACACCGTCGCGCGCCTCAAGGCCGACGCCGAGGCGAACCGCGGCCCGTGGAAGCTCACCGCGACCGCGCCGAAGGAACCGCTGATCATCGACACCGAGTCCACCTGGACGCTGTCTCTGGTCAAAGCGAACGACAAGGGCGTCACGAACGCCCCGATCGCCTTCACCCTGACCGACGCGAAGCTGGCCGACGGTGCCACCAGCGGCACGGCCACCACGGGCGCGGACGGCAGCCCGGCCGCCGTCAAGCTCGTCGCCACCGGCCCCAAGCCGTCGATCGCGGCCGTCGCGGACTCCCCCGCGGACAAGCCGGTCGTGCACTTCCCGATCCAGACCGAGAACATGCAGCGCATGGTCACGACCGGTGGCGAGAAGAAGCTGAACGCCGCCGCGAACACCACCGCGAAGACCGCTCCCGGCGCCGTGAAGATCACGAAGATCGACTCGGAGACGAAGAAGTCCATCCCGGGCGTCGCGCTGCGCGTCACGGCCAAGGACCAGACGAAGGCCGCGAAGAAGCAGGACGACACCGATCTGGTCGGCACGGACGGCAAGCCGCTGGTGCTGCAGACCGGTCCCGACGGCACGGTCGAGATCCCGGACCTGCGCACCCCGCAGGAGATCTGCCTCGTCGAGGTGGCCGCTCCCAAGGGTTACGAGGAGTTCTTCGACCCGAAGGCGCCACCGTCGGCGTGCGGCACGCTCGCGGCGGGTCAGACCCTGGCGCTGGAAATGGTGAACAAGCCGAACAAGCCGGTCGTGCCCAGCACGATCCCGGCCGGTGCCGACGGCCAGACGCCGGTCGCGACCGCGTCGTTCGACACGCAGCTCCGTCCCGGACTGATGCTGACGGTGGGTGGCCTGGTGCTGCTCGGTGCGGCGCTGGCAGGCTTCCTGGTGTGGCGCAGGCAGTGAGTCCCAAGGCTTTTCTGACCGGCGCGCTGGTGGCGGGTGTGGCCGCTGCCAGCGTGCTGGTCACCACGTCCGAGACCGAGGTCGTCGCCGGCCGCGCGGTCGCGGACGAGATCCCGGTGGTCGGACCGGGACCGGTGGCGGACAGCCTGAGCACCGGCCGCGGTCCCGACCTCACCGGGTTGATCGGCGGGGCGAACACGGCCAACGCCAGGCCCGTCGAGCCTCCCGTGCAGCAACAGCAGCCCGCGCCGCCCAAGGCCGGTCCGGGTTCCGTGCGGCTGCCCTCCGGCGGCTCGGCGACGTTGGTGCGCAAGGAAGTGAAGGACGGCGTGCTGCCGGTGCCGGACGGCATCGGCGAGGCGACGTGGTGGGGCACCGAGCTCGCGGCCTCCGAGGGCGCGACGGTGCTGGCCGGGCACGTCGACTGGAAGGGCGCGAAGGGCCCGTTCGCGGAGCTGTGGCAGGCGCAGAACGGCCGTGAGGTCGTCATCGCCGACAGCGCGGGCAAGGAGTTCAAGTTCCGCATCAAGCAGATCGAGACCATCCGCAAGGAGGAGCTCCCGGCGCGCGCCGTCGAGTTCTTCGGGCCGCGCGGGCCGCACCGGCTGGTGCTGGTCACCTGCGGCGGTACCTGGATCGGTGGTCAGCAGGGGTACGAAGCGAACAGAGTGGTCATCGCCGAACCCGTTGCGTGACCAATCGCGCACCTCACGCAACCCGTCCGGGTGATGAGTCGTCTCCTAAGGTGTGAAGCGGTGGGGATGGTTGACCACGGGCCTGGCTCTGGGGCTGGTTCTGGCAATGGTGATGACGCTGGGCTCTCAGAAGGATCCAGCGCCCCAGGCCGACTCAGGCCCCCTGCCGATGGCACCGAGACTGCCCGCCCCCAAGGACGCGGGGCCGACGCCGACGGTGCCCGCCCCCTCGCCCGAGCAGATGGCGAAGCAACCGTGGATGCACAAGCTCGCACCCGGTGAGAAGCCTCCGCAGTTCGTGCTCTTCTCGTTCGACGGCGCGGTGTCGAAGAAGCACTGGGACAAGGTCCTGCCGATCGCGAAGGCCAAGAACGCGCACGTCACGGGCCTGTTGTCCGGCGTCTACATGCTGGCGGACCAGGACGGCGGCCAGTACCAGCCGCCCGCGGGCCTCAAGCGCGGCAAGTCCGACATCGACTTCGGCGGCACCCGGCAGGACGTCACGTCGCGCATCGCCTACCTGAACCAGGTGATCGCCGACGGCCACGAGATCGGCACGCACTACAACGGCCACTTCTGCTCGAACGGCTCGCAGCCCTCGGTCGACAAGTGGGACACCGCGGCCTGGAACGCGGAGCTGGCCCAGTTCAAGCAGATCGTCGACAAGTCCCGCGCCGCCGGGCTGAACCTGCCCGCCGACGCCGTCCGAGGTGGACGGACGCCGTGCCTGGAAGGCAAGTGGGACCAGGCCTTCCCCGCGATGGCCGCGCACGGGCTCGTCTACGACACGAGCCAGGTCGCGCTCGGCGTGCAGTGGCCGACCGTCCAGAACGGACTGTACGAGTTCCCGATGCCCGAGGTCCGCGTTCCCGGACTGGGCAAGCAGGTCGTGATGATGGACTTCAACCTCTGGTACTCGCTCAACCAGGCCAAGGAACAGCCGGAGCGCGCGGCCGACTTCGCCCAGATCGTGCTCGGCACCTACAAGTCCGTGCACCAGGCCGCGCTGAACGGCAACCGAGCGCCGATCGTCGTCGGCAACCACTTCAACGAGTGGAACGGCAACGCGTTCTCGACGGCGATGGAGCAGTTCATGGAGTTCGTGTGCGACGAGCCGGAGACGGTGTGCGCCACCTACACCGAGGTGATCCAGTGGATGCAGCTGCAGGATCCGGCGGTGCTCGACCAGCTCCGCCGGATGCCCGCTGCCCGAAACTAGCCGTCGGTGGAGATGATCCGGTCGTCGTTCGCGCCGGGTGAGCCGTTCGCGTCCTGGTTCGACGTGCCCAGCCACAGCGTGCCGTCCGGCGCCGGGGTCACCGCGCGCACGCGGCCGTAACCCGTGAACACCGCCTGCGGGGTGCCGAGCGTCGTGCCGTTCACCGGGATCTTCCAGACGCGCTTGCCGGTGACCGCGCCGACGTACAAAGCGTTCTTGTAGAAGGCGATGCCGGTCGGACCGGCCTGGCTGGTGGACCACGTCTTGACCGGGTTGGTCATGCCCGCGACGCTGCAGTTGCCCTCACACGTCGGCCAGCCGTAGTTCTTGCCGGCCTCGATCCGGTTGACCTCGTCGGTCGAGTTGTTGCCGAACTCCGTGGCGTACGCGGTGTTGCCGATCCACGTGATGCCCTGGACGTTGCGGTGGCCGATCGAGTAGACGACGCTGCCGGCGCGAGGGTTGCCGGCGGCGGGCTTGCCCGCGGCGTCGAAGCGCAGGACCTTGCCGCCCAACGAGTTCCAGTTCTGCGCGGTGCCGGTGTTCTGGCCGTCACCCGTGGTGGCCCACAGGAAGCCGTCCGGACCCCACTCCAGGCCACCGCCGTTGTGGTAGCGGTTCTTGGGGATCCCGGTCACGATCGGCTGCGGCGTACCACCGAGCTGCAGCTTGGCGACGCGGTTGTCGTTCGCCGTCGAGTAGTAGATGAAGACCGAGTTGTCGGTCGCGAAGCTCTTGGACACGGCGAGGCCGAGCAGTCCGCCCTCACCGCCCGTCGTCTGGGCCTGTTCCACCGTGTCCAGGTCGGTCACGGTCGTGCCCTTGATCTTCTTGATCTTCCGGGTGTCCCGCTCCGTGAAGATGCCGCTGCCGTCCGGCAGGAACTCGATGTCCCACGGGATGTCGAGCTTCGTGGCGAGTGTCCGTTCGGCCAGGACGGAGGGGTCGTCCTGCGCCGAGGCCGGGATGACGCAGAGGGACGCGGCCATGGCAGTGCAGGCTGCTGCCGCTGCGATACGACGAGCACGCATGTGCTCTCCTTCGGGTCCGCTCGTGGTTGTCTGCGACGGCGGAGTTGCAGGGAGTGTTTACGCAATCACAGATCGCAGCACCCCGCAACAGTGGTCGGAGGTCCCGGTATTCCCGGGTTTCTCCTGGGCGAAACGAGACACCAACCGTCCGATGACTTTCGGGAACTTCGTGGACGGTCTAGACCTCGGTGGCCAGGAAGACATACCGTGTGGGTCGCCGCCGCACCCCACGGAAAGCGCTTGCCAGCCCGTTCGGGCAGGCAGGCCCGATGCCCGAGGAGTTGCGCATGAACGTTGCCGTCACCACGACCGAGACCAAGCTTCCCGAGGTCAAGCGCGAGTGGGTCAAGCCCGACTTCCGCGACTTCGAGACGCCGATGGAGGTCACCGCCTACGCGGCTCGCAGCTGACGTCAGGCACCACGCCGGGGTTCCTGGCAGGCTGCCGGGAACCCCGGCCCCGCGCGCGTTCCGGAGGAGTTCTCGCCCATGACTGCCGTTGCCCCCGCGGAGTTCGTCGCCGAGCTCCGCGCCCTCGCGCCCCGGTACTGGGACACCCACCCGTTCCACCTGCGCATGCACGCCGGACAGCTGAACAAGCACGAGTTGCAGGCGTGGGCCGCGAACCGCTGGTACTACCAGCGTTGCATCGCGCAGAAGGACGCCGCGATCCTCTCCAACTGCCCGTCGCCGGAAATCCGCCGCCAGTGGCGTGACCGGATCGTCTGGCACGACGGCACGCGGCCGGGCGAGGGCGGTGCGGAGAACTGGATCCGGCTCGCGGAGGCCGTGGGGCTGACGCGGGAGGAGGTGCTCGACGAACGTCACGTGCTGCCCGGCACGCGCTTCGCCGTCGACGCCTACGTGAACTTCGCGCGCACCAAGCCGTGGGTCGAGGCGATCGCGTCCGGGCTCACCGAGATGTTCTCGGGTGCGTTGATGCGCAAGCGTTTGACGGCGTTGCGGGAGCAGTACCCGTGGATCGCCGAGGAGGGCTTCGCCTACTTCACGAACCGCATCGAGGCCGTCGCCGGCGAGGGACGGGCCACTGTGGACATCGTGGTGGAGCACTCCCTGACTCGCGAACAGCAACTGGCCGCTGTCGACGCGCTGTCGTTCAAGTGCGACGTGCTGCGGGCCGTGCTGGACGCCGTCGACTACTACTCGGGCAAGGGAAAACCGTGACCGTGGTCGCGCTGGGCGCCGTGCCGCGGATCCGGCGCGGGGTGAAGTGCACCTACGACCAGATCCGGTCCGCCCACGTGGTGCTGTTCCCCGAGGGCGTGCTGGTGCTGAACGACACCGCCGCTTCTGTTGTGGCGCTGTGCGACGGCGTTCGGTCCGTCGGCGACATCGCCGTAGAGCTGGCCGACTCCTACGACGGCGTCGAGCCTTCCGACGTGGCCGAACTGGTGGCCCGCATGGTCGAACGAAGGGTGGTGGACGTCGATGGCTGAGGCTCCCTTCGGCCTGCTGGCCGAGCTGACGCACCGGTGCCCGTTGCAGTGCGGTTACTGCTCGAACCCGCTGGAACTGGTCCGCCGCGACGCCGAGCTGTCGACCGAGGACTGGCGGCGCGTGTTCGACCAGGCCCGATCGCTGGGCTGCCTGCAGATCCACCTGTCCGGCGGTGAACCGTTGCTGCGGCCGGATCTGCCCTCGCTGGTGGAGCACGCGAACAGCCTGGGGTGCTACGTCAACCTGGTCACGTCCGGAGTCGGCCTCTCACGCGAGCGGCTGCACTCGCTGGCTTCCCTGGGCGTCGACCACGTGCAGCTCTCGTTGCAGGACGCGACCCGTGCGGGGAACGACCGGATCGCGGGCATCAAGGCGTTCGACCGCAAGGTGGAGGCTGCTGCTTTCGTGCTCGACGAGGGCCTGCCACTGACCGTGAACACGGTGCTGCACCGGCAGAACCTCGACAACATCGCGGGCATCATCGCGATGGCCGAGCAGATGGGCGCCGAACGCCTGGAGCTCGCGAACACCCAGTACTACGGCTGGGCGCTGCGCAACCGCGCGGTGCTGCTGCCGACCCGGGAGCAGCTCGCCGTCGCCGATCCGATCGTGGCCGCCGCGCAGGAACGTCTGCGCGGACGCATGGAGATCGTCTACGTCATCGCGGACTACCACGAGGCCCACCCGAAACCCTGCATGTACGGGTGGGGAGCGCGGCAGCTGACGGTGGCACCGAACGGCGACGTGCTCCCCTGCCCCGCCGCCACGGTGATCAGCTCTTTGGAGATCGAGAACGTGCGCGACTCGTCGTTGCACGACATCTGGCACCACTCGCCGTCGTTCAACGCCTTCCGCGGCTTCGAGTGGATGCGGGACCCGTGCCGGTCCTGCCCGCGCAAGGAGATCGACTTCGGCGGGTGCCGCTGCCAGGCGTTCCAGCTGACGGGCGACGCCGCGGCGACCGACCCCGTCTGCTCCCTGTCCCCCAAGCGGTCCACTGTGGACCTGATCCTGGAGACCGAGATGGCACCGGCCGAGGTGCCCGTGATGGCGATGAGGAAGATGCGGTGAAGGCGGTTCTGCTCGGCACGACGGCGGGTGGCGGGTTCCCGCAGTGGAACTGCGCCTGTTCGCTCTGCGTGCGCGCCCGGTCCGGCTCGTTGCCCTCACGGTCGCAGGACTGCCTGGCGGTCAGCGGCAACGGCACCGACTGGTGGCTGGTCAACGCCTCGCCGGACATCCGGACGCAGATCGCCGCCTGTTCGTTGCTGAACCCAGGTCCTGGCGCGCGGGAGACGCCGTTGCGCGGTGCGTTGTTCACGGACGCCGAACTCGACCACACGCTGGGGCTGCTGACGTTGCGTGGCGGCGCGGGCCTGACGGTGTGGGCGCCGGGCACGGTCCTGCACGCGTTGAAGGACCAGTTCGACCTGCGCACCGTGATCGACGACTACGCGCCGGTGGCGTGGCGCCAGGTCGACGGCCCGTTCTCGCTGGACGGTCTGGAGGTCTCGGCGATCCCGATCAGCGGCAAGCGCCCGAAGTACGCCCGCTCGTCCACTGTGGACGGCCACTGGGTGGTCGCGTACCGGTTCCACGACCCTGTCACCGGTGGTGTGCTGGTCTACGCGCCCTGCCTGGCCTCGTGGCCCGACGGGTTCGACGAGGTGGTGGCCGAGGCGGACTGCCTGCTGCTGGACGGCACGTTCTACGCGGCCTCGGAGATGGGGTCGGCGACCGGCAGCGCGTCCGGGCAGGCCGCCATGGGCCACCTGCCGATCACGGCCTCGCTGCCCGAACTGCGGCGGTTCCCGTCCGTGCGGCGGATCTACACCCATCTCAACAACACCAATCCGGTGCTCGACCCGTCGTCGCCGGAGTCGGAGAAGCTGCGCGAGGCCGGCGTCGAGGTTCCGCTCGACGGGACTGTGATCGAGCTTTAGGTCAGAATCGGCGGATGTCCTACGTGATCGGCGGACGGCCGCTGGCGGCACGGCTCGTCGCGGAGATGCCGTCGTTCGTGCGGCAGGTGATCGCGGCACTGGTGGAACGCGTGCCCGCGTACTCCCAACTGCCCGCGGAGGAGCTGGCCGGCGACATCTACCGCGTCACAGAGCACGCCTTGCGCGCGTTCGCCGAGGTGCTGGCCTCCGGTTCGCTGCCCTCGGCCGAGGAGCTGCGGTTCCTGCGCGAGTCGGCGGCGCGGCGGGCCGAGGAGGGCGTGCCGATCGACGTGGTGCTCACGGCGTACCACGTGGGCATCCAGGTCGTGTGGGAGACGCTGGTGCCCGAGGCGCGGCCGGAGGAGGTGCGGGACGTGCTGGCGCTCAACGCGTTGGCGCTGCGGTACCTGCAGCTCGTGACGCCCGTGGTGAGCGCCGGGTACCTCGACGAGCGCCAGACGATGTTCGACGACGACCGCTCCGCGCGGGCCACGCTGCTGACCGGCCTGCTCGCCGGAACCGTTGAGGCGCAAGGACCTTTCGTGGTGCTGGCGCTGGACGTACCGCCGCACCCCGACGAACTGCTGCCCGGCGTCGACGCGGCGATCGCGTCCCGGCGCAAGCTCCGCCGGCTGCGGGCCGAACTGGAGCGGCACAGCCGGGAGCCGGTGCTGTCGTCGCTCACGCCCGAAGGCGGCCTCGCGTTGCTGCCTGGCGAGGACCTGCCGCTGGAACGGATCGTGGCGGACGTGACGAGGGCGTCCGGGGTGACACCGACCGTGGCGGCGGTCGCGGCCCCACCCTCCGGGGTCGCGGCCGCCGCCGTGCTGGCACGCGAGGTGCTGGCCGTCGCTCTGCGATCAGGGCCGGGCCTGTACCGGCTGACCGATGTCCTGCTGGAGTACCAGCTCTCCCGGCCCAGTGCGGCGCTCGGGCCGTTGGCGGAGATCGTCGCGCCGCTGACCGACGAACTGGTGCAGACGCTCGAGGTCTACCTGCGCCGGGGCTCCCGCAGGCCGGCCGCCACGGAACTGCACGTGCACCCGAACACCGTGGACTACCGGCTGCGCCGCGTCGCCGAACTGACCGGCCTGGACCCGACGCGGATCGAGCACGTCACGCTTTTGACGGCTGCGCTTGCTGCGCGGCGCGCGCGACCGTAGCCCCGAAAGCCGCCATGCCCTGGGCGTTGGGGTGCAGCGGCGCCGCGATCGTCGTCGGGATCAGCCCTTCGAGATACCGCTCGGACGGCTTGGCGCACGTGTCGTGCCCGACGCTGACGGCCGCGAGATCCACGTAGGTCGCCCCGCGCTTCTCCGCCTCCTGCTTGGCCGTGGCGCTGAGCAGGTTCACCGAACCCTGCAGGTAGTCGGCGTCGCGCGCCCAGATGGGCTGAACCGGGTAGCAGCCGCCGGGACGGATGTAGGTGCCGTAACCGGTGACGAGGATCTTCGCGTGCGGCGCCCGGCGCTTGACCTCGTCGAGGGCCTTCCCGAACTCCGGCGCCCACTTGCCGATGGCTGCGGCGACCTGGTCACCGCCGCTCGTCAGCCGGTCCTCGCAGGACAGCCCGATGGGCTCGGGCAGCAGGTTGATGCAGCCCAGCGCGGTCTGCACGAGGCCGACGTCGTTACCGCCGATGGTGATCGACACGAGGTCCGTCGTGGACTTCAGCGCGTCGTACTGCGGCTTCACGAACCCGAACTGCCGTTGCGCGAAGTCCGTCGTCTTGGCCCCGGAACAGCTGACGTCGGTCAGCGTCGCGTTGAGGATCTTCGCCGCGACCTGCGGGTAGTTGTTGTTGCTGCTCCGCAGGCACCACAGCGCCGGGTCCTGGTTCGGAATCAGCGGTCCGGCCGCCGCCGAGTCCCCCAATGCCACGTAGTCGAGCGTGTCCGCCTGCGCGGTGCTTGTTCCGGCGACCAACATCGCCACGACAGCCAACCCGGCCACGATTCGCATCCGATCCTCCAACGTCGTTGTCAGGTCAGCTCATCGTGGTGGCTCAGGTCACTGTCGCGGGTAGGACATAACCCAGAGTCATCCGGTCGTGTTTGTGACCGATCACAATGGGCCGCGTGACTCCTCGTGATCTCCTCTCGCTGGCGGTGTCGTCCTGCGTGGACGCCGCGTCGTTGCTGCGCTCCGTCCAGGTCGAGGTCGCTGCGAAAGGCACGTTCGACCAGGTCAGCAACGCCGACGTCGAACTGGAGACGTTCCTGCGGTCCGCCCTGGTCTCCGGTGCGCCGGGCTCGGCGGTGGTCGGCGAGGAGCTCGGGAGTTCGTCGGCCCCCGTCACCTGGTTCGTCGACCCGATCGACGGCACCAGGAACTTCGTGCGCGGGCTGCCGCTGTCGTGCATCTCGGTCGCCGCCGCGGTGGACGGGGTACTGGTCGCGGGCTGCGTGCTCGACCCGTTCCGCGACGAACTGTTCACGGCTGCTTCGGGCGTGCCGTTCAGCGTTCGGTCGACCGGTCTGGTCGTCCCTCCGGGGGCGAGTCCACGGCCGTTGGTGCTGACCGACATCCCGCTCCCCGGCAGCCCGTACACCGGTGAGATGGACCTGCTGGGCTCGTTGCTGGCCGTGGCCGACGTCCGTCGTATCTACTCGACGGCCCTCTCGCTCGCCTGGGTGGCGGCCGGCCGTGCGGACGCGGCGGCGAACATCGGCGTGTTCCCCTGGGACACAGCGGCGGGCGCGGTGCTCGTGCGCTCAGCCGGTGGCAGGTTCGTCGAAGTGGCCGCGAATGCCTTCGTCGCGGGCCGGGGTGAGATCGTCGACTGGTTGGTTACTCGCGTGGAGGGCATCGTCTCGTGATCGATCTCAACGGCAAGGTCGTCCTGGTCACCGGAAGCCACGGCACCATCGGCGCCGGCATCGTCCGCCGGTTCAGCGCCGCGGGTGCTCGAATCGTGAGCCACAGCGGCACGGACGACGGCGACCTGCGCACGTCGGCCAAGCGCGTGGTCGACGACGCCTTCGCCCGTCACGGCCGCCTCGACGCGGTCGTCAACAGCGCGGGTGTCCAACCGGTGGAACCGTTGCCGGACATGACATCCGCGCAATGGCAGTCCGTGATGGACACCAACCTGATGGCACCTTTCGCCGTGACCCAGGCCGCCGCGGAGTTGCTACCGGCCGGTGGCTCGGTCACGCACATCGCGTCGATCGAGGGCACCCACCCGGCGCCGGGCCACGCCCACTACGCCGCCTCGAAGGCGGGCCTGATCATGCACGCCCGCGCCGCCGCGCTGGAGTACGGCCCGCGCGGCATCCGCGTGAACACGGTCTCGCCCGGCCTCATCGCCCGTCACGGCATCGAAGAGCAGTGGCCTTCCGGCGTGGCACGGTGGCAGGCGGCAGCGCCGTTGGGCCGGCTGGGCACGCCGGAGGACGTCGGTGACGCCTGCGTGTTCCTCGCCTCGGACCTGGCCCGGTGGATCACAGGGCACGATCTCGTGGTCGACGGAGGGGTGACAGCCCGGCCGACCTGGTGACCCAAATGGACACGTAGAGCCAGACGATGACGAACGACAGGAGCAAGACCCAGCCCCACCACGCGTAGGGCCGTTCCGGGGTCAGCTCACCACGCACGAACTCGCGCACCGCCAGCGGTTGGCCGATGAGGTGCGGTTCGAGAAACCCGCGCACCGTGGCGATCGTGGCGCTGCTGTTGTTCCTGTTCTCCACCCTGGCCCGGCACTCGTGCACAAAACCGAAGCCGCGCAACGTGATCGGCCCGTGCTGCTGGCACGAGAGTGCGATGACGACGAGATCGGCCCGGTCGACGTTCTCGGCGTCCGGCTTGTCCCAGAAGTGGGTGAAGATCGTCGCGCCCAGCAGGTAGCCGAGCGCGGGCATGATCAGGAAGGCGAAGACGCGGTGCAGGACCCCCGGAACAACCACGGGGCCAACGTTAGCGTCACTCGCCGACGACGTACCGGTAGGACATCGGCGTCAGGTTCGGCACCAGGACCTGCCACGGGTGAACGACCCGCAGCTCGCCACCCGAAGCCGTCGGCGGCGTGACCGAGTGGTCGAGCACGATGCGGCTGACCACCACCAGCATGGTGTGCGGGTACTCGCGCAGGTGGAGGTCGACCTCGTTCTTCGTCAGGATGATCTCGGACGCGTCCGTCCACTTCGTCGTGGTGCCCTTGACCTCGACGAACAGGTGCTCCTCACCGCGCCGGGCATCGAGGTCGTAGGACTTGGTGGCACCGACGTCCTTGACCGAGTACCCCTGCGCCACGAGGTGCTGCGTCGCGAGGTCGACAGCACGCCGTTCGATCGCGATCCGCTCCCCGGCGTCCAGCCGAAGCCCTTGCCCGCGGCGGGCCTTCCCCGCCGAGCGCTCGGCCTCGACCTCCGCGTCGACGATCTCGGGGGCCGGGTCGCCAGGAGGAAGATCGACGACCGCGAGCTCGTACAACTCGCTGAGGACGGAGCAGAGGAAGACCAGATCGGCGGCGAGCACGTCGTCAGAAGGCAAGTCCTCCAACGAATACTCGAACGCGACGACGTTCCCGTCCTCGTACGCACGCCCCAGGTTCGACTTGCGCGCCCCGAGCTCGATCTTCTCGACCAGATCCGCGCGCACCGACAAACTCGCCGCCAACGCGGCCCGCGCCCACCCCGAGCGCTGCCAGAGGTCCTGACGAGGCCGAGGCTGGAACTCCCCGTTCCGCCACAGCGTCGCCCCCTGCATCAACGACAGGTAGACCCGATCACCCCGAGCCCCGAACAGGTAGACGACGTACCAGCCCAGCGTCGCGGACGGCGACAGACTGGCCGAGTGCACGCGAGCCCAGGGAATCTCGGACTTGAGCCCAGCACCGTCACTGCCCTCGGCGGCCCAGTCGTCGATCTCGTCCGGCACCGCCTGCGCGACGGCGGGCAACTGCGCCCGCAACCAGTTCGCCACGTCACGCCGAACGAGCCGGCCGCGCTTCTCCATCTCGGGCGTGTTCTTGGAGTGCCACGCGGGCTGCAGCAGCAGGACGTCACGAAGAAGCTCACGCATGGGGAGCGGGCCACCACCCTCACGACGGCCTGCGGCCGACTGTTGACGCGATCAGTGATCTCAAGATCGCATGGAGCCCCTCCACGCGTTACTCGACCAGGCGCAGTCGCACAGGCAGAGCGCTCCAACGCTGTGATCACGAACAGGTGTTCTCAGCTACCACGGGCTCGCTCCCGACGCGTTCGCGGAAGACGACGACCACCATCGCCAGTGTCGCCGGAACGATCAGGGCCGCGGCGATGAAGAGGGTGTTCCTCGGTCCCGCCAGCGCGATCACCGGGCCGGCTGACAGGTAGCCGACGGTGTTCGCGATGATCAAAGTAGTGCCGGCCGCCGAGTAGACACGGCCCTTGTAGGCCTCCGGGGTGCGTTTCTGCACCAAGGCCATGAGGGTGACGTTCTGAACGGCCGCGCAACCGCCACCGGTGATCCACGCGACCGCGTTGACGACGGGATGGGGGAACAGAGCTGTCACCGCGAACGCCGCCGCCATCACGCCGGTGCCGATGAGGTACGCGCGCAGCAACGCGTCGATGCCCTTGAGCCGCCTGGTCACCACGGCACCCGCCAGGACGCCGATGCCCCAGCACGTGACCACGAAGCCGTAGAACACCTCGTTCTGCCGCATCACCTCGGTGACGAGGAAGATCTCGTTCGCCAGGGCGATCGTCATCGCCGTCATCGTCACGACGTGGGCCGCCAGCCGGACGGTCAGCACCCTGTCCCGGCCCAGTTGCGCGAGCCCGGCGAGCGAGCGGCGCGACGTGCCCGGGAAACGGTCGTGCACCCGAGGGTCGCGGTCGGTGCGGATGCGCGAGATGAGGAAGGCCTGCAGCAAGGACGCCACGGCGTCGATCGCCAGCGCGACCTCGAGACCCGGTCCTGCGGCCACCACCCCACCGAGCAGCGTTCCGGCCATGGCGCCTGCTGTGCGGGCGGTGCTGAGCCACGAGAACCCGCGCACACCGTCGTCCTCGGAATTGATCCTCGCGACGAGCACGGAGGTGCACGTCGTGGCCATCGCGCCGAGCATTCCCATGATCGCCAGGCCGGCGATGATCGCGGCGGGCACCGAGGCGACCGCGACCAGCGCGGACAACGTCACTGCCTGCGCGACCAGGATGAACACGTACAGCGACCGGTTGCGGTAGCGGTCTACGAGCCAGCCCCCGACGGGGGTACCGAGAACGCCGCCGACCGTGCCTGCCGCGAACATGGTGGCAACGGCACCCGGACCGGAGTCGTACAGCCGGACGGTGAGACCGACGAGGGTGAGCATCGAACTCGCGTTGGAAAGTCCAGCACCGACCGCCAGCAGGGCGAGGTCGTGCCTGCCGGGAGGCTGCGGCGACGCCGCGCCGGTGGACTCAGCCTCGGCGGCCGGCTCGCTCGCCTCATGCATCCGCACCCTCCGCCACGGCAGCGTCTTCATCCTCAGACACGTCACAGACACTCGCCGCACGCTAACGCGTCCGGCGAGCCGCGACCGGCCTCCACCGCGCCACGACGACCAGCAGCGCGATCAGCCCCAGGACGAGGAGCACCGCCCAGCGCAGCCTCGACTCCTCGTAGGCGGGCGCACCCGGTGACACGTAGAACGCGACGGGATCCGGCAACAACGCAGGCACCACGCTCAGCACGAGCAACGCGGGGGCCGCGAGCGTGCTGCCACGTCCCCCGCGACGTGCGCCGGCGAAAACGGCGCACGCCCACGTCCAGGCCAGGAGTGCGTACGGCTCCACCACGAGGCCTGCCCGCGGGAAGGCGGCCGCACTGGTCACGGTCATCGGCGCGAGCAACAGCAGCACCGCCCAGCACGCCGTGACCGGCACCAGGGTCAGGGCCATGCGGACCGCCCTGACGTACCTGGCGGAGTAGGGCAGCACCTCGGTCAACGGCTGGGCGGGATCGTCCAGCACGAACGCCGTGCCGATCAGCATCGCCACCATCGCGAGGTGCAGCGTGAGCGTCGCGTCCAGGAAGTCCAGCTCGGCGCCGAACACGATCGGCACCAGCAGGACCAGCACGCTCAGTGCCGCGCTGCACGCGAGCGGGCCGGTCCTGCTGGTGCGAACGATGGTCGCGAGGACATCCGCGTTCACCCGCAGATCCCGATGCCGGGCGCGGCGGGTCCTGGTTCCGACCTCCCGAGCAGCTTCGCGGCACGGGAGACGTCGGTGCCCGGCGCCGTCAGCTCGTTCCAGTTCGCCTTCACCGCGGCCCGCACGGTCGCCGGGTCGCTCGCGAGCAGCGTCCTGGCGAGGGCCGCCTCCCGTGGGCCGACGATCACCCCGGCGTAGGAGTTGAGCGAGGTCAGGGAGACCACGCCACCGCCACCGGAGCGGTGCGAGTCGATCGTGGCCAGTGCCTTGGCGGTTTCCGGGGTGACGAACACCACAGCGATTGGTACAGCAGTACCAACCAGGCCGACAACCGAGGACATCGCGCCGCTCGGCGCCCTTCCGCACCTGGTCACGGATCTGAGCAAGGCACCTGACCTGCTGCTACGACAACTGTTCAAGATCACCCAGCTCGGCGTCCGCCTGAACGATGACCATGATCAACTTCTGATTACTCTCCGGCTCCCCCAGCGCATCTTTCGGAGGTAGCCGATACGGCCGAACGGATCGCCGAAGCGGTGACCGTGAAGCCTGAAACGCCTGATCAGGCACCGAATCCTTATGCGGATCTAGTTGGTGCCCCCGACGGGATTCGAACCCGTACTGTGATCCTTTTAAGGGACCTGCCTCTACCGATTGGGCTACGGGGGCGCGGTGAGCCTAGGCCTTGATCGTCGGCTTGTGTGAGCGGATGGTCGTTTCTCGCCCGAGCGGCCCAGCGAATTGGACTAGAGCGAGCATCCGGGTAAGCGTCGAACGGACCCGAACATCAGCGTGCCCTCCCTGCTCCGAGCAGCTCCTTGAAGCGCATCGCCACCCAGTCGTGCACGGCAGTGGAGACGCTCGCGTCATCTGCCCTGTGCTCGAACCAGCGCCAGTCGCAGTTGACGTTGATCTCCAGGAACACGTGGTCTCCACCGGTGACGAGCAGGTCGAACGCCGCCACCTGCACGCGCCAGTGGCGGGCCAGTGCCAGCAACTTGTCCGAGAGGGACGACGGGACCGAGGTCGGCGTGACGCGGACGGCGTCGGGGTCCACCCAGAGTTGCGCCGGGTCCAGCTTGTCGACCTGGTAGGCGATGCACTGCTCGCCCACCACGAACACGCGCAGTTCCGTGTCCGAGGGGACGTACTCCTGGACGATCACCGGCGCGGGTTCTGGGGCGTCCGAGGCGCGGGAGGTTTCCAGGGGGCGCGGGAACAGGCCGTGTTGCACGCCTGGGCGTGGCTCGAGCAGGTGACGGCCCGCCGTTTTGACGATGCAGGCGCCGCCGCCTGGGCGCGTGCGGCCTGGACGGGTCGTCACTGCCGTGCGGGGCACACGCAAGCCGAAGGAAGACGCGTCGGAAAGCTGCGTGAGACGGTCCAGGTGCGTTGAGAAGCGGGACGGGTTCACGTGAGCCCAGTCGGCTCGGGAGGACAGCCAGTTGGCCACTGAGGCCCACTGGTCGACGGCGTAGGCGCCGGCGAGGGTGCCTGGCTCCACCGGGACCGCGGAGAGTTCGAAGTGGCGGCGCCACACGAGCAACGGGCGCAGGAGCCAGCGGTCCAGTTCGATCAACGGCTGGTCGGTGTAGACCGAGAGAGGGAGATCCACGCAGCGGTCGGCATCTATGCGGGCCATGCGGATGCCGCGTTCTGCCAGGGCGATGGAGAGTTCGTTCATCTCCATGTCGGCGGCGCGGGCCAGCACGAGCACGCAGGGCTGCGGGTTGCCGTCGCCCTCGTCGACCATGCCGAGGCGGTGGACCTGCTCCTGGAAGTCGAGGCACTTGGGCGGCGAGCGGAAGAGGTATTCCTGGCCCTGGAGCAGTAGTGGTCTGGCAGCCTCGGACGGGGCCCTTGGCACCCGCCCGTCAGCCGACCTGCTCAATCGTCCTTCTTGCTGCGGAAAACTTGCCCCGCCTGCGCGTACTCTGCGGCGTACTGCGCCAACGCGGGGTCCTCGATCTCGCCGCGACGAAGCTGTGCGGCCAGCTCCTCGAGAGACATCGGGTTCACCTCTCTCCCCACATGGCGAATCACGCATTCAGGTGATGCACCAGCCGTAGTCTCCGAAACACGTAACGCAATGTCAAGACGACGCCCGGAGCTTACTCCGATTGGGCGCTCAAGTTCCGCCCCGAGAGCAACGAGATGCCCCGAACGAGGAGCTCGTCCGGGGCATTGCGTCACTACAGAGCGTTAAACCGTCACCACGCGGTCAGGACTGAACTGCCCGGTCGAAGTCCGACTTCGGGTCGTTGATCTGCCCCAGGGCCACGATCTCGCGGCCGTAGAACAGCGCCTGCGTCCAGTCCATCAGCACGCGGAGCTTGCGGTTCACGGTCGGCATGAACGCCACGTGGTAGCTGCGGTGCATGAACCACGCCGGCAGGCCCTTGAAGCGCAGGCCGAACACGTCCGCCACGCCCTTGTAGAGGCCGAGGCCCGCGACCGAGCCGAGGTACTTGTGGAAGTAGTCCTTCGGCTTCTGGCCACGCATCTGCGCGACGATGTTCTTCGACAGCAGCTTCGACTGACGGATGGCGTGCTGCGCGTTCGGCACGCACGTCGCCGTCGGGTCCTCCTCGGTGCGCGAGAGGTCCGGCACCGCGGAGCAGTCACCAGCGGCCCACACGCCTTCGAGGCCCTGGACCTGCATGGCGGCGGTGCACCGGACGCGGCCGCGCTCGTCGAGCGGGAGGTCCGTGTTGCGCAGCACCGGGTTCGCCTTCATGCCGGCGGTCCAGATGATCGTGTCCGAGTCGAACTCGGTGCCGTCGTCGAGGATGACGTGGCCGCCCTCGAGCGACTTCACGCGGGTGTCGAGGTAGATCTTCATGCCGCGCTTCTCGAGCGCCTCGACCGTCCACGCGCCGAGCTTGGCGGAGACCTCGGGCATGATCCGGCCGGCGGCCTCGACCAGGACCCAGTTCATCTCCTCGGGCTTGATGCCCTCGTAGTACTTGAGCGCATACCGCGTCATGTCCTCGAGCTCGGCGAGCGTCTCGATGCCCGCGAAGCCACCACCGATGACGACGAAGCTGAGCAGCTTCTTGCGCAGGTCCGCGTTGTTCGTGCTCGCGGCCTGGTCCAGGCGCGACAGCACGTGGTTGCGGACGTAGATCGCCTCGCCGATCGTCTTCATGCCGATGCCGACCTCGGCCAGGCCGGGGATCGGAAGCGTGCGTGAGATCGCACCCAGCGCGGAGACGAGCACGTCGTACTCGATCTCCTCGACGTGGCCGTCCGACAGTTCGGCGGTCACGATCTTGCGCGCGTGCTCGATCTTGGTGACGCGGCCGGTGACGACGTGGCAGCGCTTGAGCACCTTGCGCAAAGGAGCGACGACGTGGCGCGGCTCGATCGAGCCGGCCGCCGCCTCAGGCAGGAAGGGCTGGTAGGTCATGTGCGGCTGCGGGTCGATTACCGTCACGGACGCCTCACCGGAACGCAGTTTCTTCTGCAGTCCGAGAGCCGTGTACATCCCGACGTATCCACCACCGACGATGACAATCCGAGTGGGGTGCGACTTCACAGCAGCCATACACACATGGTCGCACCAGGACCCCCTTTTTCGCGCGTCCGAAGGGGCCGTTGTGACTGGCGTCGCGCGGTGATGCCCGACACGATCGCGGCTGACCTGCGCCTCCACCGGAAGTCGAGGTGTTCTGCCTGAGAGTCTCGATTCAGATCCTCAGCGCAACGACCCCGATCACGACCGTCAGAGCCCCCAGTCCGAGCACCTCCACGAGGCCTATGCCGGTACCCGATGGGACGAACGCCGCGAAGGCGGTCACCACAAATGTGATCACTTGGACAAT
The DNA here is from genome assembly GCF_033794685.1 of Streptomyces sp. ID05-26A. Taxonomy (NCBI): domain Bacteria; kingdom Bacillati; phylum Actinomycetota; class Actinomycetes; order Kitasatosporales; family Streptomycetaceae; genus Streptomyces; species Streptomyces sp. ID05-26A. The sequence continues at coordinate 2,998,999 of NZ_JARAYZ010000001.1, read as the reverse complement.
GGCGAACCGGCGTGCTGGTGCTTTCAGCGCAACGGGCTCGATTCTCGTTTTCACCGGAACGACCGCCGCGAGCGCGGACGTCACGTGAATGAGGTGCAACGCCGGAATCATGATCAGCACTCCGAGTCGCAACGGGTGCCCGTCGGCGAACGCCATCGCCAGCGCCGCGTAGCCGATCAGCAACGCCGCCCCCGCGCTTCCCGGCATCAGCACGGTCAACGCCGTCAGTGCCGTCACGACCAGCAACGGCACGATCGACGACGACTCCAGGTGCAGGACCAGGGCCACGGGCAACGCCGCGAGCACGATCGCCAGCCGCATCAGCATTCGCGTGTCACCGCCACCCCGTGCTCGGCCATGCGCCGCAGCCGCAGCCGGTGCTCCGCGGCGATCATCTCGGTCGCGACCTCACCCCACGGCGTCTCGTCGTCGGGCTTCAACGGCGTCGGCAGCGTGTTGATCGCCAGCACGACGTGCCCGTGCTTGCGCGTCTGCACGGCCAGCTCCGCCACGTCGTCGTCGAGGAACGGCGACAGCAGCACGACCACGCTCCCGTGCGGCAGCTTGCGCAACGCCACCCGTGACGACCATCCGGCGGCCTGCACGCACACGACGAGCTGCGTGCGGATCCGCAGCAGGTGCCGCCGTCCGACGCCGGAACGCACGTTGAGCTGCGGGCGGGACAGGTCCATCAACGCCACCCGGTCGCCCTGCCGCAGGTATCCGGCTGCCATCGACGCCGCCCGCCGCACCGCGCGGTCCAGGCTGCCGCCGGGCCGCGTCGTCGCCCCGTAGTGCGGAGAGGCCCAGTCCGCCACGTCCGCACCGACGTCGGCGCGCGTGTCCAGGGCCAGCACGATCTCCGCGTCGGCCTCGGCGTGCCGTTCGCGGACGTGCACGGTGCCGGTGCGCGTCGTGACGCGCCAGTCGATGCGCTTGAGCCGGTCCCCCGGCTGGAACGCCCTGATGTCGCGCAGCTCGGTCGAGTCGCCGGGACGCGGCGAGCGGTGGATGCCGACCAGGCCGGCGGGCCGGGGCGGCAGCGGTCCGGACGGGTGGTGCTCGACCGGCGGCAGGATCGTGCGGACGTGCTCGACGCCGACGATCGGCCCGTAGACGTGCATGCCGTCCGGCCCGGCGAACAGGTGGTCCAGCCGCAGGTCGACGCCCGGCCCCCAGGCGTCACGCCGGATCTCCACGGGGAGGTCGGGCGAGTGCGCCGGCACCGCCCGAGCGCCACCGGGCAGCTTGACCACGGCGATCTCGGCGTCCGCGCCGTCGACGTGCGCGACGGTGTGCGCGACCCCCATACCCGCCCCGCGCGGCACGGGACGGACGCTGACCGCGGGCTTGCCGCGGGGTTTGTCGGTCAGCAGCACGGACAGGATCAGCGGCACGCCGAACAGCACCAACTCGACCTGGTGCAGGAACATCCCGCCGACGACGAGCCCGACGCCCAGCCAGACGGCACGCGAGTACGCGTCCGTCGGGTGCCAGTGCGCGCCGTGCGACTGGGCGAAGGCCTCCCTGATCTTGTCCGCTCTGCTCATGAGCTGGGCGGGCCCGGGACCTTGCCGAGCAGCTCGGTGACGACCTGCACGCCGCTCACACCGGACGTCCACGTCTCGGGCTTCATCACGAGCCGGTGCGCCAGCACGGCGACGGCGCACTCCTTGACGTCCTCGGGTGTCACGTACGCGCGATCGTCCAAAGTGGCCAGTGCCCGCGCGACGAGCACGAGACCCTGCGCCCCACGCGGTGACGCACCGACCTCGACGGACGGGTGGTTGCGCGTGGCGACGGCCAGATCGACGCAGTACCGCAGGAGATCGTCGTCCACTGTGGACTTCTCCAGCTCGGCCTGCAGCTCGGCGAGCCGTCCGGCCGCGAGCACCGGCGCGACCTCGGCCTCCTCCCGCTGCCGCACGAGCCGCCGTCTCAGGACCTCGACCTCCTCCTCGGCGGGCGGGTACCCGATGTCGAGCCGCACCAGGAACCGGTCGAGCTGCGCCTCGGGCAACGGGTAGGTGCCCTCGTACTCGACGGGGTTCGAGGTCGCCAGCACGTGGAACGGCCTGGGCAGCGGGAACGTGCGCCCTTCGACCGTGACCTGCCGCTCCTGCATGGCCTCCAGCAACGCGGACTGCGTCTTCGGCGGCGTGCGGTTGATCTCGTCCGCGAGCAGCAGCCCGGTGAACACGGGTCCCTGGTGGAACTCGAACTCACGGCTGCCGGGGTCGTAGAGGAACGACCCGGTGACGTCCGCGGGCAGCAGGTCCGGCGTGCACTGCAGGCGGCGGAACTCGAGGCTCAACGCCTGCGCGAGCGACCGCGCGATCAGCGTCTTGCCCAGCCCCGGCACGTCCTCCAGCAGCACGTGCCCGCCCGCCAGCACGGCCGCGAGCGCGAGCCGCACGGTCCGCGTGCGCCCGACGACGACCTTGCCGATCTCGTCGAGGACGGCCTCGGCCTCCAGCGAAATGGTCACTCGACCCTCCTGAGCCTTTCCGCGAGTTCCTTCGGATCCGGCATCTCGGACGCCTCGATCCCCAGTCGTGCGAGCCGGCCGCGGAACCGTTCCCGGTAGCGCTGCGGGTCCTTCGCCGCCTCGTCCAGCCTGCTCGCGAGCGTGCCGGCGAGCGCGCTGCTGATCGAACCGGGCGGCGGCGGTGCCGAACTCCAGACGATGTCCGTCGCCCGCGGCAACCTCGTGACCAGCACGCCGAACGCGGTCGGCGGCACGGCCAGCGCCGCGGCCCACGCGGGTGAGGCCCCGAGCCACCAGATCACGACGCCGATGATCACCCCGACCACCAGTGCCAGCACGGTTCTCATGCGAGCTCCCGGACGATGCGACTCAGTTCCTGCTGCGCCTGTTCCGCTTGTGCCGCGGTCACGTCCTCGTGCCCGTACCGCGCGCGCCGGTAGAGGTCCTTCAACACCACGGCGTCCACCCCGAGCTTCTCGGTGAACTCGGTGGGCGTCTGGTGGGGCAGGCGTTCCTCCGCGGCCTCGAGCGCGAGCCAGGCGGCGATCACGGCGTCGCGCGGCGGCCGGTTCGGGTGCTCGGTGAACTCCTGCAACGCCTTCTCGACCCGCGCCACGACCGTCGGCTCCCCCGCCTCGCCCTCCTCGATCTCCACCCCGCGCACACCACGACGGCGCCAGCGGGGCAGTTCGAACGCGAGGACGATCCCGATCAGTCCGAACAGGACGAGCCCGGCGAGCAGCACGAGGTACACCGTGAGCGGCACGGCGAACAGGTCAGGCAGCTCGGTCGGCAACGGCACGTCCACCTGCGGCGCGCTGTCCTGCGGCGGCGGGCGGTCGTCGAGGCGGTTCACGAACGTGACGGGCGACGTGCCACTGGCCGCGACGACGACGATCAGCAACGCCGCCACCGCCACCCCTGCCCGCCACCACTTCATGGCGAGCAGCCTGACACGCGTCAGAGCGTTTCGGATGATCCTTTGGTCGGTTGCTGCTCGAACGGAACGTCCTGGCCAGAGGCGCGCCTCAGCACGTCCTGCAGCATCTCCTGGGTCAGCCGTCCGGTGTACGTGTTGTGCGGCGACACGTGATAGCACCCGAACACCCGCACCCCTCCCGCCGAGAGCTCCACCCCGTGCCCGAACCGGGGAGGCCGGTCGACCCCCAGCAGCGGCAGGAACGCCTTCCACCCGAACCCGCCGAGCACCACCACGGACCGCAACCGGGGCATCAACCCCATCTCCTCCCGCAGGAACGGCGAGCACCGGTCCCGTTCCGCCGCGGTCGGCTTGTTCTCGGGCGGTGCGCACCGCACGGGCGAGGCCATGCGCACGCCGTAGAGCTCGAGACCGTCGTCCACGGACACCGAAGTGGGTTGCGAAGCCATCCCCACCTCGTACAACGCGCGGAACAGGAAGTCGCCGGACGGGTCACCGGTGAACATCCGCCCCGTCCGGTTGCCGCCGTGCGCGGCGGGTGCGAGGCCCACGATGAGCAGCGACGCGTCGAGAGGACCGAAGCCCGGGACCGGTTTGCCCCAGTAGTCCTGATCCCTGAACGCCGCGCGCTTCTCGGTAGCGGCGAGTTCGCGCCACGCGACGAGGCGTGGGCACGCTCGGCAGGCCGTTATTCGATCGTCGAGTTCCGTAGTGTTGCTCCCATGTCCGAGGAGAAGACCGAAGAGAAGCCCGAGTCTCCCGCTGATGATCTGGTCACCACCCAGCACAGCATCACCGTCAAGGGCCGCGAGCTGAACTACACCGCCACCACCGGGCGGATCGTGCTCAAGGAAGAAGTGCTCAAGGACGGCGTGTTCGAGGGCCACAAGCCCAAGGCAGAGGTGTTCGTGACCACCTACACGCTCGACGGCGCCGACCCGTTGAAGCGGCCCGTCACGTTCGCGTTCAACGGTGGGCCGGGTTCTGCGAGCGTGTGGCTGCACATGGGGCTCCTCGGACCCCGCCGGGTGCTCAGCGGCGACGTCGGCAACCTCACCGCCCCGCCGTACGGGATCGCGGACAACGAGGAGAGCCTGCTCGCCGAGAGCGACCTCGTGTTCATCGACCCGGTGTCGACCGGCTTCTCCCGGGCCGCGCAGGGTGAGAAGCCCGGCAGCTACCACGGTTACCAGCCCGACATCGAGTCCATCGCCGAGATCATCCGGCTCTGGACCTCGCGCAACGGCCGCTGGATGTCCCCGAAGTTCCTCTGCGGCGAGTCGTACGGCACGCTCCGCGCGGCCGGTCTCGCCGAACACCTGCAGAAGAAGTACGGCATGTACCTCAACGGGCTCATGCTGATCTCGAGCGTCCTCGACTTCGCGACGCTGGAGTTCAACGAGGGCCACGACCTCGCCTACACGCTCTTCCTGCCGACGTACGCGGCCATCGCGAACTACCACGGCCTGCACGGCGACCGTCCGCTGAAGGAGGTGCTCGCCGAGGCCGAGGAGTTCGCGGTCCGCGACTACCCCTACGCCCTCGCGCGCGGCAACCGGCTCACCGACGTCGAACGCGCTGCGGCGATCGAGAAGCTCGCGCGGTTGACCGGCCTGTCCGAGGAGTACGTGGACGCGGTCGACCTGCGCGTCGAGCACATCCGGTTCTTCACCGAACTGCTGCGCCGCGACCGCAAGACCGTCGGCCGCATCGACGCCCGCTTCACCGGCTGGGACACGGACTACGGCCGTGAGGGCATCTCCGCGGACCCGTCCATCGACGCGATCCTCGGCCCGTACTCCGCGGTGCTCAACCACTACCTGCACGCCGAACTCGGCTACTCGAGCGACCTGCCGTACGAGGTCCTCTCGCGGGTCATCGAGAACTGGTCGTACAAGGAGTTCGAGGGCCGCCACGTCACGACGGCGGGCAAGCTCTCGGCGGCGATGCGGGCGAACCCGCACCTCAAGGTCCACGTCGCGTTCGGCTGGTTCGACGGCGCCACGCCGTACTTCGCGGCCGAGCACCTCATCGCGCACCTGCAGATCCCGAAGGAGCTCACGGCGAACATCGAGTCGGCCTACTACCCGGCCGGCCACATGATGTACGTCCACGAGCCCAGCAGGGTCCAGCAGTCCGAGGACCTGGCGGCGTTCGTGCGGAACTCCTCCGGCACGTGATCCTCGACCTGTCCGACGACGCCGTCCTGCGCGAACTCTGGACGGTGCAACGACTGGCGTATGCCGTCGAGGCCGAACTCATCGGCTTCGACGGCATCCCGCCGCTGCACGAGTCCCAGGCCGAACTGCGCGCCTGCGGCGAGACCTTCCTCGGGATCCACGACGAGGAGGGTCTGGCCGGCGCGGTGTCCTACCGGCTCGACGGATCCACTGTGGACATCCATCGGCTGGTCGTGCACCCGCGGGCTCATCGCCGTGGCATCGCGACGAAACTCCTCGACGCGCTGCCGGACGGGCCGCAGGTCGTCAGCACGGGAACGAAGAACGAACCCGCGCTGAAGCTGTACCGCGGGCGTGGGTTCGTCGAGACCGGCACCCGCGAGGTCGCTCCCGGCGTCACGCTCACCGAACTCGCCCGGCAGTGATCATCTTCCTCAACGGGACGTCCAGCTCCGGCAAGTCGAGCATCGCCGCGGAGCTCTTGAAGGAGCTGGACACCCCGTTCTTCCACCTGAGCGTCGACGCCTTCGGAGCCATGCGCGCCGTCGAACGGACGTGGGAGCTCGACGGCCCCGCCCAGCAGGAGGTCCTGCGGCGCACGAGGGCCGGCTTCCACCGCGCGGTGGCGGGCATGGCGCAGGCGGGCAACGACGTCGTGGTCGACCACGTGCTGAGCGAACCGTGGCGCCTGCAGGACTGCCTCGACGTCTTCCAAGGCCTGGACGTCGTGCTCGTGGGCGTGCATTGCCCTCTGGAAGAGCTGGAGCGGCGCGAACGGGCACGGGGTGACCGGACGCCAGGTGCCGCGGCGAAACAGCTTCAGAGCGTCCACCGGCACGGGCTCTACGACTTCGAGGTCGACACCAGCGTCGACACCCCTCGCGGATGTGCGAAAGCCATCAAGCAGTTCGTCGGCCGGCCGCCGGCGACAAGGGCCTTCGACGAGTTGAGGGGCCGCGCCCGCAGGCACGACCCCTCATCCACGTAGAACCGGTCAGACGACCGCGCGCTCCTCCGCGAAGTGGCACGCCGCGGGGTGGTCCCCGTTGCGCGACACCAGCTCGGGAACCTCGGTCGCGCAGATGTCCTGCGCCTTCCAGCACCGCGTGCGGAACCGGCAGCCCGACGGCGGGTCGATCGGCGAGGGCACGTCACCCGTCAGGCGGATGACGTCGCGCCGGCCGCGCTGGGTCGGGTCCGGCACCGGCACCGCGGACAGCAGGGCCTGCGTGTACGGGTGCATCGGGCGCTCGTAGATCTCCGCCTCGGTGCCGATCTCCACGATCTTGCCGAGGTACATCACCGCGACGCGGTCCGACAGGTGGCGGACCACCGACAGGTCGTGCGCGATGAAGACGTACGAGAGACCCATCTCCGTCTGCAGGTCGCCCAGCAGGTTCATGACCTGAGCCTGGATCGACACGTCCAGAGCGGACACCGGCTCGTCGCACACGATCACCTTGGGCTTCAACGCGAGCGCGCGGGCGATGCCGATGCGCTGGCGCTGACCGCCGGAGAACTGGTGCGGGTACCGGTTGATGTGCTCCGGGTTGAGACCCACGGTCTCCAGCAGTTCCTGGACCTTGCGCTGCCTGTCCCCCTTCGGGGCCACCTCGGTGTGGATCTCGAAGGGTTCCCCGACGATGTCGCCGACCGTCATGCGCGGGTTCAGCGACGTGTACGGGTCCTGCAGCACGATCTGGATGTCGCGGCGCAGCTTGCGCAGCTCCGCGCCCTTCATCGCGAACATGTCGCGGCCCTCGAAGCGCGCGACGCCCGACGTCGGCGGCTCCAGGCGCATCAGCACCTGGGCCAGCGTGGACTTGCCACAGCCGGACTCGCCCACGACGCCGAGCGTTTCGCCCTTGTTGAGCGAGAACGAGACGCCGTCGACGGCCTTGACGTGGCCCACGGTGCGCTTGAACAGCACGCCGACGCGGACCGGGAAGTGCTTGACGAGGTTCTCGACCTCGAGGATCGGCTCAGCCACGAGCGACCACCTCCTCCGCGATGTGGCACCGGCTGGTGCGGCCCATGCCGAGGTTGTGCACTGCAGGCACCTCGGTGGAGCACCGGTCGAACACGCGCGGGCAGCGCGGGTTGAACGGGCAGCCGGGCGGGATGTTGGTCAGCGACGGCGGCAGACCCTTGATCGTCTTGAGCTCCTGGCCGCGCAGGTCCACGCGGGGCAGGGACTCGAGCAGCGACTCCGTGTACGGGTGGCCCGGCGCGCGGAACAGCTCGTAGACGTCGGCGTGCTCGACGATGCGGCCCGCGTACATGACCGAGATCCGGTCCGCGACGTCGGCGACGACGCCGAGGTCGTGGGTGATCAGGATCATGCCCATGTCGCGTTCCTTCTGGATCTCCGCCAGCAGGTCCATGATCTGGGCCTGCACGGTGACGTCCAGCGCGGTCGTGGGCTCGTCCGCGATCAGCAGCTCCGGGTCGAGAGCCAGCGACATCGCGATCATCGCGCGCTGCCGCATACCGCCGGAGAACTGGTGCGGGTAGTCGTTGACGCGGCCCTTGGCGTTCGGGATCTTGACCTGGTCGAGGAGCTCGACCGCCCGCTTGCGGGCGTCCGCTTTGGACAGCCTGCGGCGGACCTTGAGCTGCTCCTCGATCTGGAAACCGATCGTGAACACGGGGTTCAGGGCGGACAGCGCGTCCTGGAAGATCATGGCGATGCCCTCGCCACGAACCATGCGACGCTCTTCCGCCGTCTGCTTGAGCAGGTCCTCACCGCGGAACTTGATCGAACCGTTGGTGATGAACCCCGGCGGCGTGTCCAGGATGCCCATGATCGTCTGGGCGGTCACGGACTTGCCGGAACCGGATTCGCCCAGCACGGCGAGGGTTTCGCCCGCCGAGACGTGGTACGAAACGCCGTTGAGCACCTTCGCGACACCGTCGCGGGTGCGGAATTCCACGTGGAGATCCTCGACCTCCAGCAATGGCTGAGTCACAGGATCTTCCTAACGGGACTTGGGGTCGAGGGCGTCGCGCACGGCGTCACCGAGCATGACGAAGGCCAGCACGGTGATCGTGACGAAGGCCGCGGGGAACAGCAGCATGTGCGGAGCCGACTGGAAGTAGTCGCGCGACTCGGAGATCATCACGCCCCACGACACGACCGGCGGACGCAGGCCGATGCCGAGGAACGCCAGGGTCGCCTCGGCGCCGATGAAGGCACCCAGGGCGATCGTCGCGTACACCAGCACGGGCGCCACGGTGTTCGGCAGCAGGTGCCGGAACACGATCCGCAGCGGGGACGCGCCGAGACCGCGGGCGGCCTTGACGTAGTCCTGCTGCTTCGCGACGAGCGTCGCGGACCGCATGATGCGCATGGCCACCGGCCACGACAGCACCGCGATCGAGAGCACCACCTGGGTGATGATCCGGGTCACGCCGGGGTTCTCGGTCGGCGCGTTGAGCGTCGTCAGGATGACGATCGCACCGAGCACGAACGGGATGCCGGCGAAGATGTCGCTGAACCGGGACAGCACGCTGTCGATCCACGTCTTCGCGTAGCCCGCGATGATGCCGACGGTCGAGCCGATCAGCACGGTCAGCAGCGTCGCGAAGATGCCGACGAGCAGCGACGCGCGGGCGCCGTGCATCGCACGGGCGTAGACGTCGTAACCCTGCAGGTCGTAGCCGAACCACGCGGCACCCGAAGGCGCCTGCAGCGACTTGTCGAGGTCGGCCGCGCGCGGGTCGACCGACGTGAACAGCGTCGGCCAGATCGCCATCAGCACGATGATCGCGATGATCACCAGCGAGATGATGAACGTGGGCTTCGTGCGGAGCTCGCCCCACGCGTCGCTCCAGAGCGAGCGGGGCTTGCGCTGCTTCTGCGACGAGTCGTCGACGTGGCTGAGCTGGTCGACACCGGCCGCCGCGGAGGCCTCGAGTCCGGTTCCGCCGGACACGGATCCTGGGTCACTCATAGCGAATCCTCGGGTCGAGAACGGCGTACAGGAGGTCGACGATCAGGCTCATCAGCAGGTACACGAGGACCAGCAAGGTCACGATGCCCGTGACCATGATGCCTTCCTTCTCCTGGATGCCGCGGAAGATCAGGCCGCCGATGCCGTTGATGTTGAAGACGCCCTCGGTGACGATCGCGCCACCCATGAGGCTGCCGAGGTCGGTGCCGAGGAACGTGATCACCGGGATCAGCGAGTTGCGCAGCAGGTGGATGCCGACGACGCGGGACTGCGGCTGGCCCTTCGCGATGGCCGTGCGCACGTAGTCGGCGCGACGGTTCTCGACGATGCTCGTGCGGGTCAGCCTGGCCACGTAGGCCATCGAGAGACTGCCGAGCACGAAGCCGGGCAGGATCAGCTCACCGAAGGTCGGATCCGAACTGACCGAGGTGTCCATGAAGTCGAAGCCCTGCGGGCCGAGGTAGAGCCGCAGCACGAAACCGGTGACGAAGACCGGGAGCGAGATGAGGAACAGGGTCGAGACCAGGACGAGGTTGTCCAGGAAGCCCTGCTTGCGCAGACCGGTGAGGACACCGGCGATGATGCCGATGACAGCCTCGATGATCAGCGCGATGATGCCCATCTTGAGCGTGATCGGCCACGAGGTGGCGATCTGCTCACCGACGGACACGCCGTTGAAGGTGGTGCCGAAGTCACCGACGAGCAGGTTGCCCAGGTACTTGAAGTACTGGATGACCAACGGGTCGTTGAGGTTGAGCTTTTGGCTCATCTCGGCGATGTAGGCCGGATCACACGGCCGCTGGCCGCACTTGCCCGCGAAGGGGTCCTGCGGAATCGCCCAGACCAGGGCGTAGATCAGAAAAGTGGTCCCCAGGAAGACCGGTATCAGCTGCAGCAGACGGCGCAGCACATAGCGACCCATGAGGTCGGCTCCTTGCGTGGTGGGGGGCGCCCAAGGTCCTGAACACCGCTCCGGCCCCGCGCCCGTAACGCTTGGTGGACGCGGGGCCGGACGGCTTGCTCAGAACTCAGGTGTTCGGCAATCAGGCCTTGACGCGGAAGGACTCCAGAACGCCCTGACGCTTGAACGACATCTTGGCCTCGAGGAGGTTCTTCGAACGACCGCCGATGCCCTTCTCGTTCCAGGTCGGCATGGAGGGCAGGTCCTTCGCGATCAGGTCCTCAGCCTGCTGGTAGATCTTGATCGCCTCGTCCTCGTTCGCCGTCTCGTCGGCCTTCTTCAGAAGGGCGTCGACCGCCGGGTTCGAGTAGTTCGAGTCGTTCGAGGAACCACCGGTGCGGTACAGCGGGTTCAGGAAGTTCTCGATCGACGGGTAGTCGGCCGACCAGTCCGAACGGCTCATGCCGGTCAGCTGCTTGCCGTCGACGATCTGGCGGAACGCACCGAAGTTGGTGGCACCGACGAACTCGCAGTCAACACCGAGCGCCTGCTTGATGCTGTTGCACGCCGCCTCGAGAGGCTCCTTGCGGCCACCGTCCTGGTTGGACTGGATGGTCAACTTCTTGCCGGTGAAGCCCGACTCCTGGAACAGCTGCTTGGCCTTGGCCGGGTCGTACTTGCAGAACTCACCACAGGTGTCGGGGCGGTAGCCCTTGATGCCGGGCGAGACGTAGCTGGTCGACGGCACGTACGAGCCGGCGAGCACGGTCTTCGTGATCTGCTCCCGGTTGATGGCCATCGAGACGGCCTGGCGCAGCTTCACGTTCTTGAACTCGGGGAGGTACTGCGGGAACGCGATGGCGCTCTGGCCGAGCAGGTTCGCGTTCACGACCGCGTCACCGAGGTCGGCCTTGTACTTCTCGCCGACCTTGGCCGACGGGGGCAGGGCCTCCATGAAGTCCAGCTTGCCCGCGATCAGGTCCTGGTACGCGGTCTCCTGGGAGGAGTAGATCTTGTAGTCAAGGGTCTTGAAGTGGACCTTGTCCTCGCCCTTGTAGTCGTCGAAGCGCTCCATCTTGATCAGCGCGTTCGGCGTGCGGGAGACGAACTTGACCGGGCCGTTGCCGATGGGCTTGGCCTCGGCGGCCTTCGGGTCCGCGAAGAACGAGTCGGCCATCGGCGAGAACGGCGTGTAGCCGATCATCGTGGTGAAGACCGAGGTCGGACCGTTGAGGGTGACCTTGAACTCGTAGTCGCCCACGAGCTCGAGACCGGACATCTTGTCCTTGGCCGGCTTGGCGTTCTCGTCGGCCGGGTGGACGTCCTCGAAGCCCGCGATCGGGGAGAAGAACGATGCCGCCTGCTGTGCGTTCGGCGCGTACGCGGCGTAGTTCCAGGCGTCGACGAAGTTCTTCGCCTTGACCTCGGTGCCGTCGTGGAACTTCCAGCCCTGCTTGATCTTGATCGTGTAGACCTTGGCGTCACTCGAGGTGATCGAGTCGGCCATCAAGTTGTAGGGCGCGCCGTCTTCGGCCTTGTATCCGACCAGCCGCGAGAACAGCGAGTCGGTGACCTTGCCACCGCCGGCCTCGGTCGTGTTGGCCGGGAACAAGGTGCTCTTGGGCTCGGTGCCGTAGATGGACACCGTGCCGTCCGGGTTGTCCTTGCCATCGGCGGCGTTGTTGCTGCTACCACCGCCGCCGCTGCATGCGCTGAGCGTCATGGCGAGCGCGGCTGGCAAAGCCACCCACGCAACCCGTGATCGCGACATCAGTCTCTCCCGCCTTTCCCCGGCGCCGCTCCGCAGATATTGCGTGCGCGCGCCTCCCCGGGAGGTCTCGTCCACCTCCCAAAACGTGAGAGGACGTTAACCGGGGCGGTGAGTAGTACGCGCATCGAAATCGGTCACAAAATTGTCACGATCACCTCAAGGCGACCTTAATTCGGCGCTAGACCAGCGAAAACGCGATGCCGTCGAGGATGTCGTGCTCGCTGCACACGAGCGTGCGAATTCCCGCGCGATTCTCCAGCTCATCGGCAATCGCACGCAGTACCACCGCTCCACCGCAGATCACGTCCACTCGACCGGGGTGCATGGGCCCCAGCGAGGCACGCTCATCATGCGTCATGGAGAGGATACGGTCGGTGATTTCTCGAACATTGTCAAGTGTGATGCGGCTGAGGTGAATATCGTCGCTGTTGTACACCTCCAGCCCCTGGACCAGGGCTGACAATGTCGTCACCGTCCCGGCGACCCCGATCCACGTCTTCGCCTTCTCGACCGGGACGACTTCGAAAGCCTCTTTGATTGCGGCACGCGCAAACGCTTCCGCCTGCGCGATTTCGTCCTTCGTGGGCGGATCGGACGCGATGAACCGCTCCGTCAGCCGCACGCAGCCGATGTCCATCGACCTCGCGGCCTCCACCTCGGAGCCCGTGCCGAGGACGAACTCGGTGCTGCCACCACCCAGATCGGTGACGAGGAAGGGTCCCTCGTCCGGGTCCAGGTCGGCCACCGCACCGAGGTAGGAGAGCCTCGCCTCCTCGTCCCCGGTGATCACCTCCGCGGGCGCGCCGAGGATCGCCTCGGTCATCCCGAAGAACTCGTCGCGGTTGCTCGCGTCCCGCGTGGCACTCGTGGCGACCATGCGGGCCGTCTCGACGCCCTTGCGCTGCATCGTGCGCGCGTAGTCGAGGAGAGCTTCTTTGGTCCGCTGGATCGCGTCGGGGTGCAACCGCCCGGTCGCGTCCACGCCCTGCCCGAGCCGGACGATCTTCATCTCCCGGTGGACGTCGCGCAGCCACGCGGTGCCGTCCTCGCGCTTGGTCACGTCCGCGATGAGCAGCCGGATCGAGTTGGTCCCGCAGTCGATGGCCGCTACCCGCGACATGTGCACTCCTACCTGATGGCCCGATACTCCTCGGCAAGCATGGCGTACACGAAGAGGTCGCCCCACTCGCCCTTGAAGATCTCCAGCTCGCGGAAGTGGGCCTCCCGGCGCATGCCGAGGCGTTCCATCAGCCGCCACGACGGCTCGTTGCGCGGGTCGCACTCGGCGACGATCCGGTGCAGGCCGAGCTCCTCGAAGCCGAGACGGAGCAGCTCCGCGGCGGCCTCGGTGGCGAGGCCGTTGCCCGCGAACTCGGGGTTGAAGCTGTAGCCGATCTCGCCCTGGCGGTTGTCCTCGTCGAGCCATTTCAGGACGACGTCGCCGACCACCCGGCCCACCTCGGGCCAGCAGACCGCCAGCGCCAGGCCCTGCCCCGCTTTGGTCAGCTCGCTCTCGGCCATTCTCCTGGTGATCAGCTCCTCGGCCTGCCGCCGGTCCAGCGCCTCGCCGTAGAGGTAGCGGTAGACGTCCGAGCGGGAGCGGTAGGCGAGGTAGTCGTCGAGGTCGGCCGGCTCGAAGGGGCGGAGGAGGAGGCGGACGGTCTTCAGCGGGTAGTCAGGCTTGAGCACACCTGCACCATGCCAAGGACCACCGCCTCATGCCTCGCGGTTTTCAGCGGTGGTTGGACGCCGAGAACAAAGCGAAGACGTCGTCCTCGGTCATCACACCGCGGTGAAAGCGAACGTCGTCGATGTCACCCACGATGCCGCGTCCGATCTGGAGGTCTCCAGCGCCGGCCAGCTGAGGACCGGGCTGCGCAGGGGGCTGCTCGTCTCGGTCGACGTACAGCTTGGTCGCGCCGGTGGTCGCGTCGTACGTCGCCACGAGGTGTACCCAGGAACCCCTCATCGGAGGGAAGAAGGAGAAGATGACTGTTCCGTCGGCGAGCCGGAAACTCCATCGACTGGTGTCCGCCTCGCGGCTCAGCGCGAACGAGTCGCCCATGCCGACGACGGTCCCCGCGGTCACGCCGTCGTCCAGGACCCTCACCCAGGCGGACACGCTGTACGACCGATCGGTGCGCAGATCCGCCGGACGCGGTCCCGTCATCTCGCCGGTGCCGGACCCGTCGAAGCGCAACCACTTGTCCGCACTGGTCCAGATCTGGTTCGGATCGTCGGGGTCGGCCGGTGTGCTCGCCCAGCCGACGCCGCCGGAAAGCGTGCCGCTCTGCCCGCTCACCTCGTCGCTGGTCGTGGTGCCGGCGAGCTCGTCCATGCTGTAGCGGGCGCGCAGCACCACGAGGTTGTTGTGCGTGGCCGCCTCGGCCGCGGTCAGCGCGCGGCTCCACACCTGGACGTGGTCGATCGCGGACGGCGCCTGGCCGGAGCCCAGGACGAACGGACCGGTCGCGCCCGCGAACGTCTCGGTCGCTGTTCCTTCGAGCTTTCCGTTGACGTACAAGGAAACCTTGCCCGGCTCGTAGCTGCCGGCCAGGTGCGTCCACTCGCCGGCTCGCGGTGACGTGACGGAGGATGCCCCGCCGAACGACCAGCGGGCATCGGCGTACCTGAGGGAGAAACCGTTGCCCTGGCTCGCCACGGTGTGGGCGGCGGTCGTGTCGTCGAGCCGCACCCAGGCCGACACGGAGAAGGCTCGCGAGGTGTCGACGATCGCGGACGAGGTCGACGAGAACGAGCCCGCGGTGTTGACCTGGCCGTTGTTCGAGTAGCCGGGACCGAAGGTCGCGCCGTTCAGCGTCAGCGCGTTGCCGTGCCCGGTGCTGTCGGCCGCGCTCGTACCGTCGGTCTCGTCGAATTTCCACACCGCCACCGGGGTGGACGGCCTGGGTGCGTCGGCGACCATGAAGATGTAGATCTTCACGGCCGAAGGGTTTCCGGCCCTGTCGTACGCGCGCACGTAGAGCGAGTTCGGACCGCTCCGTGACGGTGTGATCGGCACGTCCACCGAACCGTTCGCGTCGACCTGGTTGCCGGTGGTGTCGGTGTTCAGCGACCAGCCGTAGCGGACGACGTCCGTCGAGCCTCCGGGCGAGAACGTGAAGACGCCTGTGCGACCGGGACTGCCGCTGAACCCGCTCGTCGGGTAGTCCAGCGACGACACGACTGGCTGCTCCGGCGCGACGGAGTCCACCCCGACCCCGCAGTCGCCGACCCACTTCGAGGTGTGCCTGCCGTCGCTCGCGCGGACAGACCAGCGGTAGGAACCGTTCTCGGCGAGAACTCCCTGCGGGACCGTCACCTCTGCGAACGAGCCGGAGGGCACGTTCGTCGCCGTCAACTCCACGACGCGATCCCGGCCCTGACGAACGATGAAGTCGGCGTTCAGGTGCCCGCTGCCGGACAGTTTCGCGCGAAGCATCGGCGTGGGTGTGTGCACGACGGAAACGTCATCGGCACGGCAGGGCGAGGACTCCGTGCTCATCTCAGTCGGCGGGCTCAGGCGCGTCCCCGCAGTCGCGGTCGCGGTCGCGGTCAGAACGAGTGCGGCAGTCAACGCGGACAGGGCAAAGCCCCGCCCTCTGGCGATTTTCATCCATCCCCCACTACCGGGACTCCCGGCAGCCAGTCACGTACGGTCCCCCGACCTGTGCTGAAGCAGCATGGACGAGTCCATGCTGGAAGGGAACGCCGGGGACAAGATCAACTTTGCCTGCTGGCGAAGTTGACGTTCACTCTTTCACGAGGTGGAGGAACGCCGACCAGGCCTCGCCGGACACGGGGAGGTGGGTGGCGGGGGCCTTGCTGTCGCGGATGCCGACGCCGCGTCCGACCTCGACGCACTCGCTCACGTCGTTGCTATAGCTGCTCTTGCGCCAGATCGACAAGGGGAACGCCTCCTTGGGCTTCGAGGCCGCTGATCAGTCTCCTCGACTCTTCAGCATCCAAGGCGTGCGTGTCGAGCCACTTCAGCACGTTGTCGTAGTCGTCCACGCTCTTCTTGTCGTCGAGGAACAAGCCGGTCCGCAGAGCCTCGATCCAGACGGCCGGCTCGTGCTTGGCGTATTCCAGCTTGATGAACGGACCAGACGCTCCGGCGTGAGCTCCGATCGCTGTCGGCACGACTCGGACAGTGATGTACGGGCGCACCATCATCGTCAGCAGGTGGAGGAGCTGGGCCTGCATCACGTCCGGGCCGCCGACCTGCAATCGGAGTGCGTTCTCGTGGACGTAGAAGAGGAACTCCCGGCTGTTGTTGAAGATCACCTGCCGGCCAGTCTTCACCTGGATCAGATCGTCGAAGGCCGGCGGCTTGATGACCGCTGAACTCTCCAGCAGCGCACGGATGTAGGCGGCGATCTGGAAGAGCCCTGGCACGTAGATCGGCGACCACGTCGTGATCTTGTTGGCGAGACGTTCCTGATCTATGAGCGACCGCAGGGGAACATGGCTGCCGTCATCGACGAACTGAAGCCAGCCTCGTTCCCGTGACTCGCGGTAGAGCGCGACCATGCGCTCGACTTCCTGGTGCGGAACGCGGCAGTACGAGAGCAGGCGGACGAGGTCGAGCTCGCTGACGCCGCCCTTCCCGTTGACCGCGTCGGAGACCTTGGCCTCCTGCCAGTCCAGCAGTTCGGCGATTCCGCGCTGGGTCATGCCGCTCTGCTCGATGGCGTCGCGGACGCCACTTCCGAACTCCCGGCCCACCACGCTCGAGTTGCGCTTCGGCATGCAGAAGAAGCTAGGAGACGGACTCCCCTTCGCTCCAACGTTTCTGCCCGAATCGCACCGAACGAAGTACGGGTTGGAATCGTTCCAACCCGACACGCCGCGCTAGCTGGGCGTGCTCGTCAGCAGGCTCTGCGGGGTCGAGGAGGCCACCGAGCTGTTGCCGCTGTTGTTCGTCGACGACTGCGGAGTACCCGTGGACGACTGCTGCTGCGGCGTCGTCGTGGTCGTCGTCGCCGTGGTGGTGGTCGTCGTGGTCGTAGTCGTGGTGGTCGACGACGTGGTGGTGGTGGTCGTCGTCGTGCACGTCGATGGCGGCGGCGTTGTCGTCGACGTCGTGGAAGACGTGGTGCCCGTCGTCGTGGTCGGGCAGTTCGGCGGCGTCGTCGTCGTGGTCGTCGTCGTGGTGGTCGTGGTCGTCGGGTCGCCGGTGTTGCCGTTGCCCGGCTGGGTACCGGGGTTGCCCGGGTTGGGGTTGCCCGGCGCCGGGTTCTGCTGGTTGTTGCCGTCGTCCGGCAGCAGCGGCAGGGTGTCGACGTTCTCGCTGTAGAGCTTGGCCCACTCCAGGACCTTCGCGACGTAGGCGTTCGACCGGTTGTACCTGAAGATCGCGGCGGCGCGGTCCGAGGGCTTGGTCAGGTCGCCACCGCCCGAGCACAGGTAGCGGCCGGCGCCGAGCGCGGCGTCGTAGATGTTCTGCGGGTTGAAGTCGCCGTCGTCGTTCAGGTCGCCGCGGAAGCTCGCCCACGTCGAGGGGATGAACTGCATCGGGCCGACCGCGCGGTCCCAGGTCGCGTCGCCGTCGAGGCTGCCGCGGTCGGTGTCGCGGATCGGTTCGATGCCGGGTCCTCCGCTGAGGACCGGGCCGAGGATCTTGGGGGTGGCGTCGCCGTTGGCGTTCACGCGGCCGCTGTTGGCGTGGTTCGACTCGATCTTGCCGATGCCCGCGAGCAGCGACCATTCGAGGTTGCAGCCGGGGACGAGTTCGCCCATCTTGTCGGCGGCGCGGAGGTAGGCGTCGACCATCACGCCCGGGATGTCGTGCACGCCCTCGGGGTCGACGCCGTCGTCACCGAGCAGGTCGTCGTCGTAGTCGCCGTCGAGATCGCCGTCCTCGAGGTCGGCGAGCAGCGCGGCGCTCAGTTCCTCGGACAGCGGCAGGCGGCCGGACGCGCCGAGTTCGGACGGGTCGCGGTGCAGGGCGCCGTAGACGTCGGCGCGTCCTAACGAGACAGCGATGTCATCGTGCTTGGAGAGGTTGACCCAGTCGACGAGCTTGGTCCCGACGATCATCGCCGGGGCGAGCATCGCAGCCAGCGCGGCAACGGCGAAGCCCTTTTGCCTAGGGCTCAACGCCGACGGTCCGCGCATTTTGGCCATTGCCACGAATACTCACCTCTCGTGCGTCATCGCGGCTCGCCGTCCTGCAGTTACGGCGAATGCCCCAGTCGTGACCTGTTCCACCCTGCCCCACAACGAAGCCTAGGTGTACCCAAGACGGAGTGAAGCGTGTGTTCGGTTCCGTTGACTGTTAACTCGCGGCGCACTCACCCGCCGGCCACAGCCCCTGCTCGCTCAAGAGTGCCAGCGCCTCGTCCCCCATGGGATTGACCCCAGGGCCCTTCGCGAGGGCATGGGCGACGTGCACGTGAAGGCACTTGACTCTGACCGGCATGCCGCCCGCGGTGACCTGGGTGCCCAGCGACTCGATGGCGTCGCGCTCGGCGAGGTACGCCTCGTGCGCGCGCTGGTAGGCGGCCGCGAGGTCCGCGTCCGTGGCCAGGCGCTCCTGCTGCTCCTTCATCAGCCCGCCACCTTCGAGCGTGCTGACCAGGGAGTTCAGCTTGGGGCAGGTCAGGTAGTACAGCGTCGGGAACGGCGTCCCGTCGGGCAGCCGCGGCGCCGTCTGCACGACGTTCGGGTGCCCGCTGGGGCACCGCGAGGCGATCGCCCGCGTCCCACGCGGCGTGCGACCGAGCTGCTGAGCGACCGTTTCCAGGTCAGCAGCACTTACTTGTGCGTCACCGATTCCCAAAGTTCCTCGTACCAAGATCCTTGTGCCGCCTGCTTGCCCGACGGCCTCTCCGTTTCCGTGTTGCGACCCTCGTCACCCGGCAGTTGCACGATGTAGGGCGTCTCGCCGGGCCGCACCCAGTGCAACCGCTTGCGCGCCTCGATCTCGACGTACGCCGGGTCTTGCAGCTCTGACTTGCGCTTCTCCAGCGCGGAGACCGTCTCGCGCAGCTTCTGCTGCTCGGCGCCCACGTCCCGCAGCTCGTCGCGCTGCGAGAGGTAGGTCCGCAACGGGACCGCGATGCTCAACGCCAGTGCGCACAGCACCATCGCGAACATCGCGGCCCGCCGCGTCCCGGTCATGCCGAACGCGCCGCCCGTGCCGTCACTGCGCCGCGACGGCGCCTTCGGGCGGGGAGGCTTCCGCGCGCGTGCGGGCCGCGCCTCCCGCTCTTCGCGGGGGCGGCGGGGACGACGCGCGCGCTCGGCCATGTCCTACAGCCTCTCAGCTCTCCGGCGTGTAGCGCGGGAACGCGAGCTCGCCCGCGTAGCGCGCCGCGTCGCCGAGGCTCTCCTCGATGCGCAGGAGCTGGTTGTACTTCGCGGTGCGCTCACCGCGGGCCGGGGCACCGGTCTTGATCTGGCCGGCACCGGTCGCGACGGCGAGGTCGGCGATGGTCGTGTCCTCGGTCTCGCCCGAGCGGTGCGACATCATCGACTTGTAGCCGTACGACGTGGCCAGCGAGACCGCGTCGAGCGTCTCGGAGAGCGTGCCGATCTGGTTGACCTTCACCAGCAGCGCGTTGGCGGCGCGGCGGGAGATGCCCTCCTCCAGGCGCTCCGGGTTCGTGACGAACAGGTCGTCGCCGACGATCTGGACCTTCTCGCCCAGCTCGGCGGTCATCTGGACCCAGCCGTCCCAGTCGTCCTCGGACAGCGGGTCCTCGATGGAGACCATCGGGTAGTCGCGAACGAGCTCGGAGTAGTAGCCGATCATCTGCTCGGCCGACCGCTTGTTGTTCTCGAAGGAGTAGGCGCCGTCCGAGAAGAACTCGGTGGCGGCCACGTCGAGCGCGAGCGCGATGTCGCGACCAGCGCGGTAGCCGGCCTTCTCGATGGCCTCGAGGATGAGGTCGAGCGCGTCGCGGTTGCTGCCGAGGTTCGGCGCGAAGCCGCCCTCGTCACCCAGACCGG
Organism: Streptomyces sp. ID05-26A; assembly: GCF_033794685.1. NCBI lineage: Bacteria > Bacillati > Actinomycetota > Actinomycetes > Kitasatosporales > Streptomycetaceae > Streptomyces > Streptomyces sp. ID05-26A. The sequence goes on along the minus strand of NZ_JARAYZ010000001.1, from coordinate 2,978,810 downwards.
TCGCGAGGCCCTTGCTCTTCAGCACGGACTTCAGCGAGTGGTAGACCTCGGTGCCCCAGCGCAGGCCCTCGCGGAACGTCTCCGCGCCGATCGGCGCGATCATGAACTCCTGGATGTCCACGTCGGTGTCCGCGTGCGAGCCACCGTTGAGGATGTTCAGCATCGGCACCGGCAGCACGTGCGCGTTCGGTCCGCCGATGTAGCGGAACAGCTCCAGGCCGCTGGAGGTCGCCGCCGCCTTGGCGACCGCGAGGCTCACGCCGAGGATCGCGTTGGCGCCGAGACGACCCTTGTCCGGCGTCCCGTCCAGGTCGACGAGCTTCTGGTCGACGATGCGCTGCTCGACGGCCTCGATGCCGACCAGCTCGGGCCCGATCTCGTCGAGCACCGCGGTGACCGCGCGCTCGACGCCCTTGCCCAGGTACCGCTTGGCGTCGCCGTCCCGCAGCTCCACCGCCTCGTGCTCACCGGTCGAAGCACCCGACGGAACAGCAGCACGCTCCAGCGTGCCGTCGTCCAGCGCCACCTCGACCTCGACGGTGGGGTTGCCGCGAGAATCCAGGATCTCGCGTGCTCCGACCTGCTCGATGACCGCCACTTGCGCTCCCTGTTTCTCCTGCGTCTCGTCTCGCGACGAGCCTACTTGGGCCAGGTGACCGGCCGGGGCTCGACACCGTCAGATCACAGTGGAGCGCCCGGGCCTGTCGTCTGAATCGTGCCAGACGCTCTACGTGCTGCCTACTGGCCGCGTTCAGGTCGTGGGATCGGCGAGCCTGAGCGGCAGGTGTTTCACGCCGTTCTGGAAGTTCGACCGCAACCGGCTGACCTCCCCGTCGAGCTCCAGCACCCCCGGCAGATCCAGCACCGCCTCGAACACCGCCCGCATCTGCGTCCGCGCCAGTTGCGCACCCAGGCAGAAGTGCGGACCGTGCCCGAAGCTCAGGTGATCAGCTTCCCGCCGCCCCACGTCGAACCGCTCCGGCGACGTGAACACGCGCTCGTCCCGGTTGGCCGACGAGAACCAGACGACGACCTTCTCCCCCGCCTTGATCTCCTGCCCCGACAACGAAGTGTCCTGGACACACGTGCGACGGAAGTGCATCACCGGTGTCCACCAGCGCAACATCTCCTCCACCGCAAGGGGAAGCAGTGAACGGTCGGCGCGCAGCCGTTCGTACTCGCGAGGGTGCGAGAGCAGCGCGATCATGCCGCCGGGGATGCCGTTGCGCAGGGTTTCGTTGCCCGCCACGGAGAACAGCCAGAAGAGGTTCTCGAACTCCTCCAGCGAGATGTCCTCCCGCATGAGGTTGCTCAGGACGTCGTCGGACGGGTGCGCGCGCTTGTGCTCGCCCAACGCGTGCGCGTAGGCGTAGAGATCGGGCATGCCGTCACGGGCGCGCGGGTCACGGCCGTCGTCAGGGCGCAGCGCCAGCGCCTCCAGTGCCATGTCGGTCATGCCCTCGGTCGAGCTGGACGACAGGGCGTACTCGGGGTCCTGGAAGCCGATCACGCGGTTGCTCCAGTCGTAGAGCAGCGCGCGGTCCTGACGTGGGACGCCGAAGACGTCGGCCAGGGTCAGCAACGGCAGGTCGGCGACGTCGTGGGCGAAGTCGCCGGACATCTCCTGGACGATCTTGCGGGCGTTGACGCGGATGCGGTCTTCCAGCAGTGCCACGGCTCGCGGGGTGAACGCTCTGGTCAGCATGCGGCGCAGCCGGGTGTGCGACGGCGGGTCCTGGTTGAGCATCATGCGCTGGACGTAGGCCAGGTCGTCCGGGCGCGGGTCGCGGATCTGGGTGGCGCCGCGGTGCGAGGAGAAGATCGCGGGTGCGCGGAGCACCGTGCGGACGTCCTCGTGGCGGAAGACCGCCCAGAAGTCGTCGATGCGCACCACGTTCTTCTCACGCAACCGGGTTAGTGCGTCGTGCGGGACTCCCGAGGTATACGTGTCCGGGTCGACGATGAGGTCGGCATCGGTCCTGGGCATAGAACGGATTCTGACGTGCTTCATGTCGAACGTGGTGGAAACGGGCCGTTGCTGGTGCTGTTGCACGGGCTGGGCGCTACCGGCGAGGTGTGGCAGGACGTCGTCGGCGAGTGGCCCGGCAGGTGGCTCGTGCCCGATCTGCCCGGTCACGGACGTTCGAGCGGCTTGGACCGGTACTCGTTCGGGGCGTTCGCGGCCGCCGTGGCGGGTGAGATCCCGCGTGAGCCGGTCACTGTCGTCGGGCACTCGCTGGGTGGCGTCGTCGGGCTGACGCTCGCGAGCGGGTGGTTCGGGGTCGAGGTGACCACGTGCGTCGGCGTCGGGATCAAGGTGCGGTGGACCGACGAGGAACTGGCCAAGGCGGCCGCGCTGGCGGGGAAACCGTCGAAGGTCTTCGGCACGGAGGAAGAGGCCGTCGAGCGGGCGTCGAAGATGGCGGGTGTGCGACTGGCGCACGGCGTGTCCGAAGTGGACGGTGGATGGGCACCCTCGCTGGACATGAGGGCCTTCGGCGTGGGCGCGCCGGACATGGCCGGGCTGATCATGGCGTCGCAGGCCCACGTCGTGCTGGCGGCGGGCGAGAACGACCCGATGAGCCCTCAGGAGCACCTGAAGGAGCTGGTGCCCGAGCCGGTCGTGTTCGCCGGCGCGGGCCACAACGTGCACGTCGAGTCGCCCTCGTCCCTGCACACCGTGCTGGCTCAGCTCGCGACGTAACCGCCGTCTGCCGTGATCACCGAGCCCGTGATGAAGCTCGACTTCTCGGAGGCCAGGAACAGCACGGCCTCGGCGATCTCGTCCGGCTGGCCGACGCGCTGCAGCGGGAGGGCCTTCGAGATCTCGTCGAACACCTCACCGGCTTCCGCCAGCGCCTTGTCGGTGGCGACCGGGCCGGGTGCCACCGAGTTCACGCGGACACCGGCGGCACCGAACTCGACGGCCCACGAGCGGGTCAGCGCGTCCATCGCGGCCTTGGAGGCGTTGTAGACGGACCCGACCGGGGTGCCGACCACGGCCGCGATCGACGAGACGTTGACGATCGAGCCCCCGCCCTTGGCGACCATGGCCGGCGCGAGCGCGGCGGTGAGGAAGTAGGTGCCGCGGACGTTGACGTCGAACACCTTCTCGTAGACGTCGAGGGACTGCTCAGGGGTCGGCGAGAACGGGAAGATGCCCGCGTTGTTGACGAGCACGTCGACCTCGCCGACCTCCTCGGCCAGCTTGCGGACGTCGTCGACGCTGCCGATGTCCGAGACGATGAAGTGACCGGTGCCGCCGGCCCGCTCGATGAGCTCGACGGTTTCCTTGCCGAGTTCGGCGCGGCGGCCGGTGACGTAGACGGTGGCGCCGGCCTCGGCGAGCTTGACCGCGATCGAACGGCCGATGCCCGAGGTGGCGCCGGTGACGAGTGCCTTCTTGCCTGCGAATTCCTTGGTCGACATGTCTCCGAACCTGGCCCCGCCACATCGTCAGGCCATAAATTCCGGATGAATCAGCTGGTCAGAGCCGGTACGCGCCACCCGAAGTACATCCGCACGAAGTGCGGCAACCGGTACCGCCCGAGTACCAGCGGTTCGATCAGGTGCACGTCGGCCAGCGACTCCAGCAGGAACTCGATCGCCCCCGGATCGCCCCCGGACATCTCGGCCGCCTCGCACACGTCGATCACGTCCCGGTCGCGGCGAGCGAAGCACTGCAGCAGGTGGCGTTCCGCGTCGGTGAGCTGCTGCTCGGCCTTCATCAGGGGAGCGAGCACGGCCCGGCAGTCGGACGGGATGGCGCTGCCGAGCCGCGTCTCCCGTTCCATCTGGGCCAGCAGCATCGCGACCGTCCAGTCCGGGCGGGCCGCGAGCTTGCCGCCGAGCACGCGGATGGGGTTCGGCAGGTACGAGACGCGCGCCAGCACCTCGTCCGTGACGGCCGCCTCGGCGTCGACCCTCGCCGGGTCGAGCACCCCGCGGAACAACTGGTTCGCCTCGGCCTCGGTCAGCCCGGCGATCTTCAACCAGACCACCCCGGCCAGTTCGTTCCACCGGCGCACGCTCGTGAGGACCATGGCACTGCCGGGCGTGCGCAGGTCCGCGATCTGGGCGGGGTCCTGCACGTCGTCGACGACGACCAGGAACCGCTTGCCGCGCGCCTTCTCCCGCCACAGCGCGGCTTTGTCGCCACGAGGGTTCTCGACGCCGACCGCGCGCAGCAGTTCGTTCGCGATGTCCTTGCCCCCGACGAAGATCTGCCCGTCGGGGTAGTCCCGCTTGGCGAGGTGCGCGACGTGGATCGCCAGGGCGGTCTTGCCGCTGCCGTGCATGCCGGTGATGCCGACCGTCTGCGGCAGGGCCCGCAACGCCTGCGCGATCTCGGCGGCCCGGCCGGTGAAGTCGGGCAGGCCGGGCGGCAACAGCTCGGGCCTGCGCGCGAGATGCAGGTCTCCCCTGAGGATCTGCGCGTGGATCCTGCGCAGGTCCGGACCGGGTTCGAGGCCGAGTTCCTCGTTCAGCAGGGCGCGCACCCGTTGGAACTGCTCCAACGCCTCGGCCTGCCTGCCGTCGCGGTACAGGGCCTGCATCAGCAGGGCGCGCGGGCGTTCCCTGAGGGGGAAGGCGGCGACGTGCTTCTGCAGTTCGAGGACGTCCAGTTCGCGTTCGAGCAGGGCCTCCCGGCACTTGAGCCGCTCGTTGCCGATCCTGACCCGCTGGGCCTCGAAGTACGTGCTGGTGAGGCCTTCGAGCGGTTCGTCGCGGCAGTCGTCGAAGAGCTCGGCCCTCAGCGTGTAGCCGCCGTCCTTGGACTTCAGGTCCAGCTCGGGGATCGCCTTGCGGATCTTGTACATGTACGTCCGCAACGCCATGACCGCGCTCGGCGTCGGGTCGTCCCAGACCATGCCGATCAGCTGGTCGTTGCTCAGCCGGATGCCGTTGTTCAGCAGCAACGCCGCCAGCACCGCCCGCTGTTGCCGCGGCCCCAGGTCGATCTCCTCGTCGTCGCGCCAGGCTCGTACCGGACCCATCAGTGAGAAGCGCAGGCTCATGCAACGTGACAACGCCCGCGGGCATTCCCCACATGCCCCGATGCAATGAGTATTATGAAAGTGGGCTCGTAGCCTACGGAGGTTGTATGAAAGACCGCGTCACCATCCCGACCAAGCTCGCCAGGAGAGCGAACAAGGTGTTGCGTCCCAGAGACGCGGCGGACGTGTACGCCCACCCTCGCAGCGAGTTCGAACGACTGCTGGAACAAGCGGTCCTCTGCTACATCAGCACCGGCTACTACGCGCTGGCCCCGATGGATCGGCTCGGCGACCCGAGATGGCGCCCGGATCTCGCGGCGGCGGCGCTGGGTGTGGCCCAAGCCGACTATGGACGGGACGCCGTGGCGCTGATGAGCATCACCGCGGCGCGTCGTCACGGCGCGCTACCCCGCGCTATCGGCACCGCGGTCGTGGCCGTGCCGAAACAACGACCCGTCCTGCACACCAGAATGGGCGACGTGGTCTTCGTGAAGCGCGACGTGGGCCGCCTCGACCTCCAACAAGTGGAAACCGAACTCACAGCGGGATGGATGACCACGCCGGAGCAGACAGCGCTCGACATCGCTGCCAGGCCGAAGCTCGGCGGTGTCGGGGCAGCAGACGTCGAGGAGATCCTGCGTGCGTTGACCCGCCGCATCGACTGGGCCGTCACCGAGGAACTCGCGCGTGATCAGCACAGGCCGGCGGCGCTGGCACGGGTGAAGGAGGCGGCGGATGCTTGAGCACGAGGAGCTCGCCGCGGTCGCCGGCATGTTCGGTGTCGCGGAGGACCAGGTCAAGCGGACCACCTGATCAGTCACGTGCTGGCGGTTCTGCCGAAGATCGCGCCGGAAGTGTTGTTCGTCGGCGGAACAGCGCTGGCGAGGACACATCTCGCGAACCCGGCGGCGGACGCCTGTCGGAGGACATCGACCTGTGGACACCGGACCGCACCGCGGTCGCGACCGCTCTCGACGACCGGCTGCCGCGGCTTCTGCGGCGCGAGTTCCCCGGGACCAGGTGGGATCCTCCGCTGCGTGCCGCGAGGTCCGCTGTCGAACCAGGCGTTCTGGTGACGACGACCGATCTCCGCGTCCGGGTGCAACTGCTCGACCACGAGGACTGGGCCCGCTGGCCGAGTGAGGCCGTCCACGTCGAGACCAGGTACAGCGACATCGCGTCGGAGGTCGCGCTCAGAGTTCCCACTTTGCAGGCATTCGCGGCGATGAAGACCCTCGCCTGGGCAGACCGGCACGCCGCGCGGGACCTCTACGACCTCGCACGCCTGGCCGAACTCGGCGCGCTCACAGCAGAGGCCTCCGGCCTGGTCCGCGACGCGACGGGTGCCTCGGTCCAGAAGTACGAGTTCGCCTCGCTACCGTCCACACTGGACTGGCAGTCGCAGCTGGCTCACCAGACCAGCGAACTTCCCACACCCGACTGGTGCCTGCAGATCGTTCGAGAGGCCTATGGGAAAGCACTCGCCTGGTAGCGCTGCTCATGGGCTGGTCGGCAACGGCCGCGGTTCGATCACCTGCTTCATCACGATCGTCGACGTCAGCCCGCGCACCCCGGGCAGCTTCGCCAGCGTCTCCTCGTACAACCGCTGGTACGACGCCAGGTCCGCGGTGACCACCCGCAGCAGGTAGTCGGGACTGCCGAACAACCGTTGCGCCTCCACCACGTTCGGCACGTCGACCAGTGCGCGGTCGAAGTCGGCCATGGTGTCGAGCCGCAGCTTGGCGAAGACGAGGGCCTCGAAGCCGAAGCCGAGGGCGGCCGCGTCCACGACTGCCCGGTAGCCGTAGATGACGCCGTCGCGTTCCAGTTCCCGCAGGCGCCGTTGGCAGCGCGAGATGCTCAGTTGCACGCGCTGGGCGAGGTCGGTGACGGTGATTCGCCCGTCGCGCTGCAGTTCGGCAAGAATTTTGCGGTCCACGGCGTCCATGAGCAAAGAACGCAAACACCTTGCCCGCGGGTTCCCCTAGCTTTTTGCTCATGAGCAGCGCGAATCCGTTACGTCAGCTGACCCTGGACCAACTGAAGCGCCGCACCAGCATGAAGTGGCGTCACTACGCCGAGGACGTCCTGCCCGTGTGGGTGGCCGAGATGGACGTCCTGCTTGCCGAACCCGTGGCGCGGGCGATCACCGACGCCGTGCGCAGAGGCGACACGGGTTATCCCAATGGGACCGCCTACGCCGAGGCGCTCGCCGTGTTCGCGACGAAGCGGTGGGGCTGGACGCCCGCCGTCGAACGGATGGCGATCGTGCCGGACGTGATGCTCGGCGTGGTCGAGATGTTCCGGCTGGTCTCGCACCGGGACGCGCCCGTCGTCGTCAACAGCCCGGTCTACCCGCCCTTCTTCCAGTTCGTCGAGTCGCTGGGGCGCCGGGTGGTCGAGGCTCCGCTGGGTGGGGACGCGCGGATCGACTTCGGCGCGTTGGAGGCCGCGTTCGGGCACGCCGGCCGGGGCGCGGTGTTCCTGCTGTGCAACCCGCAGAACCCGACCGGGACCGTGCACACCGCGGCCGAACTCGAAGAGGTCGCACGGCTGTCGCGCGCGCACGGCGTGAGGGTCGTGGCGGACGAGATCCACGCGCCGCTCACGACCGCGGACTTCGTGCCGTACCTGAGCGTCGCGGACGACGGGCTGTCGTTGATGTCCGCGTCGAAGGCGTGGAACCTCGCCGGGCTCAAGGCCGCGCTCGCGGTCGCCGGGCCTGACTCGGCCGACGACCTCGCGCGGTTGCCGGAGGAGGTGAGCCACGGGCCGAGTCACGTCGGGATCCTCGCCCACACGGCGGCGCTCACCGATGGCGTCACCTGGTTGGACGCACTCTTGGAGGGGCTCCAAGAGAACAGGGCGTTGCTGTCGGACCTGCTCGCCGAGCACCTCCCCGCCGTCCGCTACTCCCCCGGCGAGGGCACCTACCTCGCGTGGCTGGACTGCCGCGGGCTCGGTCTCGGCGACGACCCGTCCCGGACGTTCCTCAAGCGCGGCAGGGTCGCGCTGAACTCCGGGATCCCGTTCGGCACGGGCGGTGCCGGTTTCGTCCGGATGAACCTCGCGACCTCGCCGGAGATCATCACCGAGGCCGTCACGCGGATGGCCAAGGCGTGCTCGCCCTGAGGCCCCTCGCCTGGTAGGGCTGGAGTCCGTGCGGATCAAACCCGGCTTCGCGGCGGTGACGGTGCTGGTCTGGGCGTCCGGTTATCCGGTCGGCGCCCTCGCGGTGGCCGTGGCGCCGCCGTTCCTGATGACGACGATCCGGTTCGCCATCGCCGCCGCGCTGATGGCCGTCGTGGCGCTGGTGACCAGCGCGAGCTGGCCGCGCGGACGGCAGCTCGCGCACACCTGCGTGGCCGGGTTGCTGGTGCAGGCGTGCCAGTTCTCCGGCGTCTACCTCGGGCTGCGGATGGGTGTGCCGGCGGCGACCACGGCGTTGGTCATCTCGTGCACACCGGTGCTCACTGCCGTCGTGGCCGCTCGGGTGTTCCGCGTCCGAACAGGACCGAGACAGGTCCTCGGCCTGCTGCTCGGCGTCATGGCGGTGCTGGCGGCGCTGTGGGACCGGCTCGGGTCGTTCGGGACCGGCGCGACGTTCACCGTGCTCGGCATGCTCGGGTTCGTCGCGGGCGGTGTGTACCAGCAGAGGTTCTGCCGGGACACGGACTTCCGCACCGGCAACGCCGTGCAGCACGCCGTGTCGGTGCCCGTGGTCGGGTTGCTCGCGCTGACCGAGAGCTCCCCGGTGACCGACTGGCGGCAGTTCTGGCTGACCGTCTCGTTCCTGGTGCTGGTCAACTCGATGGGCGGGGCGTCGCTGTTCCTCGTCGGCGTCCGCAGGGGCGGGGCGGCGGCGATGACCACGCTGTCCTCTGTGGTCCCGTCCGTCACGGCGTTGATCGCGTGGCCGCTGCTCGGGCAGGTGCCGACGGCCGGGGTCGTGGCCGGGCTGGTGCTCGGGTTCGGCGCGTGCTGGCTCGGCACGGCCACTCGTTCAGGTCCTGTCGCCCGGACGGCAGTCGAAGAACCGGCAGGCGGTAGGTAACGTTGATCGAATGACGGACGGCACCTTCGAGGCGTTCCGGAAGGCCGAGGCGTTGATGGCGCAGCGCAGGCCGCTCGACGCGCTGCGCGAACTGAGGCAGGTGCTGGACGAGGCCGGCGAGGCGCCGTCCGTGCAACTGCTGGCCGGCCGGGCCTATCTCGGGTCCGCGCAGCTCAACAGGGCGGAAGAGGCGTTCCGCAAGGTGCTCGACCTCGACCCGAGCGATCACTACGCCCGGTTCGCGCTCGGCAAGACGCTGCAACGGCAGGGGCGCCTCCCCGAGTCGCTCGCCCAGCTCCGGATGGCGGTCGCGATGAACCCGTCACCGGAGTACCAGGAAGCGCTCGGAGAGGTCAAAGCCCGGCTGGCCCTGGGGAACTAGATCACCGGAACAGCCCGTCGCCCCAGAACCCACCTTCACGAACCCCCGGCGGCACCGCGAAGTGCCCGGACCCGGTGTGCTCCAAGTACTCCATCATGTCGTCCTTTGTGGACAACGCCTGCTGCATCGGCACGAACTGCGTGCGCGAGTCCCGGTTGAACGCCACGAAGAACAGGCCCGCGTCGAGGTGCCCGAGCCCGTCCGAACCGTCGGTGAAGTTGTAGCCGCGGCGCAGGATCCTGGCCCCGTTCAACGCTTCCGGTGACGCGAGCCGGATGTGCGCGATCTCGCCGATCAACGGGATGCCGCCCGCGCCCTTGACGTGCAGGTCGGGTTCGTCGAACTCCTTGGCCTGCCCCAACGGCGCACCCTCGCCCTTGGTCCTGCCGACGATCTGCTCCTGCTCGACCAGCGAGGTGCGGTCCCAGATCTCGATGTGCATGCGGATCCGGCGCGACACCAGGTACGTGCCGCCGACGAGCCACTCCGGCCCGTCCTCCTCCGAGACCCACACGTGGTCGCGCAGGTGGTCGGTGTCCTCGGCCTTGATGTTGCGCGTGCCGTCCTTGAACCCGAACATGTTGCGCGGCGTCGCCTGGTCGCGCGTGGTCGAGGAGGTGCGGCCGAACCCGAGCTGCGACCAGCGCACCGCGACCCGGCCGAACCCGATGCGCACCAGGTTGCGGATGGCGTGCACGGCGACCTGCGGGTCGTTCGCACAGGCCTGGATGCAGATGTCGCCGTTGCTGCGCGCGGGGTCCAGGTCGTCCTGCGGGAAGCGCGGCAGGTCGATCAACCGCTCCGGCCTCTTGTCCTTGATCCCGAACCGGTCGTCGAAGAGCGACGGCCCGAAGCCGATGGTGATCGTCAGCGCGGACGCGGGCAGGTCGAGCGCCTCACCGGTGTCCTTGGGCGGCGCCTCGACGTTGCCGCCGACGGCACCGTTCTCCGCGGCCTCCTGCCCGGCCGTCATCCTTTCCGCGGCAACGGTCCACTCCTTGAGCAGCGCGACCAGTTCGTCCCGGCTCTTCGTCTTCACGTCGAGCGCGACGAAGTGCATGTGGTCCTGCGCGGGCGTGGTGATGCCGGCCTGGATCTCACCGCGGAACGGCACCTTCGCCGCGGCGACGTTCTCGACGGCCGCCGACTCCCGTGACGCCAGCACTCCGGCGGCGGCACCCGCGCCCGCGAGCGCCACCCCGGCGCCCGCGAACCCGAGCAGCCTGCGACGAGGAACCCCGGTCACTTGGCCGACACCACTTCCGCGACCTTGCTGACCGGCTCGCCGAGTGCGTCGACGGCCTCGGCCAGCGCCTTGATCTCGTCCTGCGTCAGCTCGGTGTAGAGCTTGAAGCCGTCACCCCTGCGGTGCTTCTCCAGCGCCTCGTCCAGCGCCTTGAACTTCTCGTCCAAAGTGGACACGAGCGCCTTGTCCTTCTGCTCCACCACGGGACGCAGCGCGGCGATCGCGGCCTGCGACCCGTCGACGTTCGCGCGGAAGTCCCACAGGTCGGTGTGCGAGTAGCGGTCCTCCTCACCGGTGATCTTGCCGGTGGCGACCTCGTCCAGCAGTTCCTTGGCACCGTTGGCCAGCTGCACGGGCGTCAGCTCCACCGACTTCGCCTTGGACACGATCTCCTTGACGTCGACCAGCAACTGGTCCGCGATCTTGTCGGAGTCGGCCTGCAGCCCGGACTCCCACAGGTCCTTCTCCAACCGGTGGAAGCCGGTGAACGCCATGCCCTCCTCGATGACGTCCTCCCGGCCGTCGATCTTGGGGTCTAGGTCGCCGAAGCTCTCCGCGACGGGCTCGATGCGCTCCCAGTACAGGCGCGACACGGGGAAGAGCGCCTTGGCGTCGTCGACCTTCTTGGCCTTGACGGCGTTGACGAACTCCTCGGTCTTCACCAGCAACTGGTCGGCCTGCGACCCGACGTAGCGCTGGTAGCTCTTGGTCGCCGCGGCCAGCATCGTGTTGCCGTCGGTCGACTTCTTGGTGTCACCGGTGACGGTGAAGTCGCCACGGATGCCGTCACCCTTCATGCCGGGCTTGCACGCCGTCTGGAACTTGCCGGACTCCGTGACCTCGACGATCAGCTTCCGCGACAGCCCGGGCCCGATGTTCTCGACCTCGCCGAGGATCCGGTCACCCTCCGCGTAGAGGTAGAACTCGGTCACCTTGGTGCCCTTGTTGGTCACCTCGAACGTGACGTTGCCCGTCCCCGCCTCGGTCTTCGCGACCTTGCACGCGTCGTCAGTGGCCTCGACGGCGATGTTGCCGCTAGCGCCGCTCGTGCCGCCGTTGCTGCTGCACGCCGCCAGCACCGCGAGAGACCCCAGGATGACTGCTGCCTTGCGCACGGTGACTCCAGTAGATGATCAGTTGGTCACGGCGGCGCGACGGCGCGGCCGGATGAGGAACAGCGACAGAACCACCACCACGTAGGACACCCACGCGATGGCCTGCAGCACGGACGTCCGCTGCGAGTAGTTGAAGAAGCCCTTGAGCAGCGCCCCGTACCAGGAGTCCTCCGGCAGGGTGTCGCTGATGTCGAACGCCAGCGTGTTCAACCCCGGCAGGATCGCGGCCTCCTGCAGGTCGTGGATCCCGTAGCTGAGCACGCCGGCGGCCACGAACACGAGCAGCACACCCGTGACGGTGAAGAACTTGCCGAGGTCGAACCGGATCGCCCCCTGGTAGAGCAACGCGGCGATCACCACGGCAACGAAGATCCCGCCCAAAAACCCGATGAGCGGCTCGGTAGTACCCCCTCCAGCAGCCTGCACGCTGGAATAGAAGAAGACCGCAGTCTCGAGCCCTTCCCGACCAACGGACAAAAGGGACACAACAACGATGGCAAAAGGTCCGATTTTGAGCGCTTCGTCCATTTTGCCACGCAACTCGACGGCAATCGTCTTGGCCGCCCGCCGCATCCAGAAGATCATTCCCGTGACGAACGCGACCGCAATGATCGACATCGTCCCGCCGAAGGCTTCCTGCTGCTCAAAGGTCATGCCGGCAGCACTGAACGTAATCACGGCCCCGGCCGCCACGGACAGTGCCACAGCGATTACAACACCCACCCAAACCCACTTGAGCGCGTGCCGTCGATCGGTCTTCACGAGGAATGCGATCAGGATGCTCACCACGAGCGCGGCCTCAAGCCCCTCGCGCAGCCCGATGAGCCCATTGGCGAACAACATCCCGACGCCTCCACAATTAGGTCGGCCTTATTTAAGGTAAGCCTCACCTGATTGTCCAGCCGCCATCAGTGCCGGTTTCATCACGCTTCACTCCGTCACCACCTGGGTGAAGCACGTAGCCTTGGTGCCGTGGTCCCGCCGCCCGCAGTCAAGGAACCCGTCCGCCGCAACCGCAACGGCAACATCTTCGGCCGCATCGTCCTGGTGCTGCTGCTGATAGTCGTGGTCGCCGCAGGCGCCTGGGCCCTGGGCGCCCTGAACCGCCGAGACGCGGCCCCAACAGGCCCGCCCCCGTTCCTGGTCCCGATCCAGGAGGTAGAACCAGGAGCAGCACCCCCAGGCAGCGCAGCCTCCCCGGGCACCACGGCGACAGCCAACCCACTGGCCGAATGGGCAACACGGGTAGCGGGCAAGACCGACATCCCGCCCCGAGCCCTGCACGCCTACGCGCAAGCAGACCTGACGATGCAACAAGAGGCCCCGGCCTGCCGCATCAGCTGGGCAACCCTGGCAGGCATCGGCAGGATCGAATCGCACCACGGCAACATCAACGGAGCCCGCCTCCAGGAGAACGGCCTACCGTCCCGCCCGATCATCGGCATCCCGTTGGACGGCGGCCCGGGCGTCAAGGCAATCAAGGACACAGACGGCGGCCGCCTGGACGGCGACACCACGTGGGACCGAGCAGTGGGCCCGATGCAGTTCATCCCGGGCACCTGGAACCGCTGGGCAAAACGAGCAGCGGCAGACGGCCTCCCAGCAGACCCGCAGAACATCGACGACGCAGCCCTGACAGCAGCGCGTTACCTCTGCGGAGGAGGAGCACGAGACCTCGGCACAGGCCAGGGCTGGTGGGCAGCAGTGCTGACGTACAACAACTCCGTGGAGTACGGCCAAAACGTGTTCAGCGGAGCAGACGCCTACGCAAGGGCCAGCGCACAGCAGTAACACCCCAGCACCCCGCGACGCCGCAGGCGAGCCGTCCTTACCAAAAGGTCCGGGTGGGGTGGCTTCGTCACGAGTCGTGCCATAGCTCTTGCTGCATCAGGGAAGGGGTGTCAACCCGACACGCTTTTCGTCGGGTTGACACCCCTTCCCTGATGTGGCCCGCTCTTGGCTCGACTCGTGACGAAGCCACCCCACCACCGCGCCCAAACTAAGCAACGCGCCTCCGCCCAAAGCAACAGGCGTGCCATCTACCCACGCACGGCGCAGGCCCCGGCTTTGGATCAGATTGGCGGGGTCTGGGGCGGAGCCCCAGCAGCAGGCGAGCCGGTCTCCGAAGGAGGCTCAGCCCGATCACAGGGAGGGGTAGTGGTAACCGGCGGAACAACAGGATCCTCAGCCCGAGGCGCAGACGAGGGCGGAACCTCGACAACCGGAGTCTCAACAGGAGGAGCAGGCTCCACACTGGACACAACAGCCGAAGCGGTGGTGGTGACAACCGGCGAAGCCGACTCAGAAGCAGACGGCGAAGCCGACACTTCTTCAGGCACCTCAGTCTCAGCCCGCCCAGAAACAGCAGGCTTGCCCGAAGAAACCCGGACGGTCTCGGTAACGGTAACCCCACCGACAACCCGAGTCTGCGTAGCAGTCCGAGCAGCAAGAACCTCCCGCCCAGCCCCCTGAACCACAGTCTCAGTGACAGTGGCCATAGAAACCCCAGCCTCGACCGCCCCGGTCTCGAACGGCTCAGTCCACCACTGAGAAGGCCGAGAAGGCGGAGGCGCAGCCAGAGGCCCCTCCACCGGCCCCCCGGTCAACGCGATCAACGCGAACATCCCGCCCAGCGCCAAGAAGGGCACGACCACCACAGCCCCGAAGCACCCACGACCACTGCGCGGCTCTTCACGATGACTCATCTCCAGCACACCCCCGAACGGTGACGGACTGTCCCATCAAGCTTCCATCTGGTTGATCGTCCACATGGAACAGTCCGTCACAGTTCTTTAGTCACACGATGGGGTGTTCACGCCAACGGAGGCAACTCCGGAGCGTGAGCAGCAGGCGAAGATGAAAGAGTTTCCAAAGCCAACGAGACGGCTTTCTCCAGCTGCGGATCACGACCGGAAACCCGGTCGGCAGGCGACATGACCACCTCGATGTCCGGGTCGACACCGTAGTTCTCGACCGCCCACCCATGCCCCTTGAAGTACGACGCGTACCTCGGCTGGGTGACCATCGTGCCGTCGACCAGCGTGTACATCATGTCGATGCCGATGACACCACCCCAGGTCCGCACCCCCACGACAGGCCCGATCCCGAGTTCCTTGATGGCCACGTTGACGATGTCGCCATCAGACCCGGCGTACTCGTCGGCCACCGCCACCACCGGTCCGCGCGGCGCGTCCTGCGGATACGACTCCGAGGCCGTGTACCCACGCGCGACCGACCACCCGATGACCTTGCGCCCGAGCTTCTCGATCACCAACTGGGAGGTGTGCCCGCCGCCGTTCTCCCGGACGTCGAGCACCAGCGCCTCACGGGTCAGCTCGAGCCGCAGGTCCCGGTGCAGCTGAGCCCAGCCGGCCCCCATCATGTCGGGAACGTGCAGGTACCCCACCCGCCCACCGGACTTCTCGTGCGTGAACGCACGGCGGTTCGCGACCCAGTCGTGGTACCGCAGTGGCTCCTCATCAGCCAGAGGCACCACCACGACCCGACGCAACTCGCCACCACCGCCGGGCCGCACCGTCAGCTCGACGGGCTTCCCGGCAGTCCCGACCAGCAACGCCCCAGGCCCAGCGAGTCCGACAGGACGACCGTCGACAGCCACCAGAACGTCCCCGGCCCGCACCGCCACCCCGGGCGCGCACAACGGCGACCGAGCGTGCGGATCAGAGGTCTCGCCCGGGATCACGCGCTCAACGACCCAGTCGTCACCAGACCGCACCAGATCCGCGCCCAGCAGCCCCTGACGACGAGAAGCGGGCACGTGCGGCGCCGAACCCCACACGTAGGCGTGCGAGGTCCCCAGCTCGCCCTGGACCTCCCACAGCAGGTCGACCAGGTCGTCGTGGCTGCCCACCTCGGCCACCAGCGGCCGGTAGCGGTCGAGCTCACCCTGCCAGTCGACGCCGCCCATGTCGGTGCGCCAGAAGTGGTCGCGCATGAGCCGCCCGTTCTCGGCGTACATCTGCGCCCACTCCAGCGCGGGGTCGACGACGACCCGCACGCGCGCGAGATCGATCTCCACGTAGTCGGCCGAGTCCTCGTCGGCCTTGCTGTCGGTCGGCACGACCCGCAGGTCGCCGCGGTCCTCGACGATCATCCGCTTGCCGTCACCGGACACCGCGAACGCATCGGCGCTGTCCGCCAGGCACTCGGTCTTGACCTTCACGAAGTCGAAGCGCTCCAGCACCGTGCGCGGCGGACGGGCCTCGGGCGACGCCAGGTTGTCCCCCAGCACGCCGAGCAACGGCCGGCGCAGCCACAGCAGACCACCGCGAGCAGCCTTCAACGACACGTAGTCGGCCGCGGCGACGGGAACGGGCACGACGCGGTCAGCGAGGCCTTCGAGGTCGACCTTCGTGACCGGGGTCTTCTCGTCGTCGTCCTCGGAGTCCTTGTCCTCGTCGCCGACCGGGCGTCCACCGTGCATCGGCGCGAACGGCGACGGCGTGGTGGCGGCCAGCGGCACGAGGTGCGGACGGCACCCGGTCGGGAACGACAGGTCGAACACGTGCGCGTCGTAGACCGGGTCGAACGTCCGGATCGACAGGAACGCCAGGTACTTGCCGTCCTCGGTGAAGGTCGGCGCGAAGTCGGCGAACCGCAGCGACGTCACGTCCACAACGGACAGATCCGCCGCGTTCACCATCTTGATGTGCCGCAACGGGTTCGGGCCGGGGTGCGACCACGCGAGCCACGCCGAGTCCGGCGAGAACGCGAGGTGCGTGACATGGGCGTTCGCGCCGCGGACGACTTCGCGCACCTCACCGGAAGCGACGTCCACCAACAACAACCGGCCGTCGTGCGTGGCCACGGCGACGCGCGACCCGTCGGGCGCGGCAGCCAGGGACATGACCCGGCCGAGCTGACCGGAAGCGACACGACGGGCGGTGTTGCCCGGCTCGACACCACCGACGGGCGCGATCTCCAGGGCCTCCTCGCCCTCGACGTCGGTCACCCACACCACGTGCCCGGTCTCGCCGAGCACCTTCGGCAGCCGTGCGCGCACGTCGGAACGGTCGGCCAGCACGCGAACCGGGCCGTCCCGGTGCGTCACCCAGTGCACCGAACCGCGGACCTCGACGGCCGACGCGCGACCGGTGTGGTCGACGCTGAACGACTCGATGTTGCCGGAAGCCTTGACGTGGCGCGGTTGCAGGCCGGTGCGCGGACCGCCGAGCTTGATGTCGAGCTTGCGCAGGTCGGAGAGGCCTTCGAGCAGCCACAGCTCACCGGCCTGGTGGAAGATCACCCGCGAGCCGTCGCTGGACGCGTTGCGGGCGTAGAACTCGCCCTCCGAGTGGCGGCGCAGGTCGGTGCCGTCCGGCAGCACCGAGTAGACGCTGCCGACGCCCTCGTGGTCGGACAGGAACGCGATCCGCCCGTCGACCCACATCGGGTTCGACAGCGTCGACTTCAGGTCGGCCAGGATCCGGGTGAAGTCACCGGAACCCTCGGTGTCGACCCACAGCTTGCCCGCGGTGCCACCGCGGTACCGCTTCCACATCGACGGTTCCTGCATGTAGCTGGAGGACGTGACGACCTGGCCGTCCGGGCCGAACGAGACGTCGTTGACCCAGCCGTACGGCAGCACCTCGGACGGTCCGCCGTCCAGCGGAACGGCGTGCGCCTGCTTGCGGTGCCGCGACATCTGGCCGGTGTGCGTCACCGCCAGCACTCGCCCGTCCGGCGTCCAACCGGACACCGCCGTCCGGACCACACCCCAGTGCGTCAGCCGGCGTGCGGGGCCACCGTCCACAGGCGCCACGCGCACCTCCGGGGCCCCGTCGATCACGCTCGCCCACGCGAGATGCGTTCCGTCAGGCGAAAAACGGGGTGTCCGGGCCGGTACCTGATCAGCGGACGCGCGCCAGGCCCTTCCTCCGTCGACGGGCGCGAGCCACACGTCGTCCTCGGCCACGAACGTCACCAAGTCACCGCGCAGGTGCGGATGCCGCAGGTAAGTCACGAGATCGACGTTAGCCCACGCCCACCGTTTCAGGAGGGCGAAAAACGCCGCCAGTCTTCAGCTGCAAGAGAATCAAGACCTTCGGCCCGTGCCTTGGCCTCCGCCTCGCGCACGTTCGCGGCGAACCGGCGGCAGACCTGGCGGAGCTCCGTCTCCGGGTCCTCCCCGGCGAGCTTGGACAAAGCGGTCACGGCGAACAACGTCGTGCCCGTGTCGTCGCCCTCCGGCAGCAGGTCGACGGGGAAGCCCGCGCGTTTGGTGCGCTGCACCAGCTTCGCGGCCAGCGCGACGGCCGGCTGACCCATCGCCACACCGTCCACACTGGACTCACGCTGCTTCTCGGCCTGCTTGAGCTCCTCCCAGCGGTGCTGCTGCGAGGTCGCGTCGTGCACGGCCGGGTCGTTGCCCTCGAAGACGTGCGGGTGCCGGCCGACGAGCTTCGCGACCAGTTCGGCCGCGACGGCGTCGATGTCGAACGGATCCTCGGCGTCCTCGGCCGCGACACGGGCGTGGAACAGCACCTGGAGGAGCACGTCGCCGAGTTCCTCGCGCATCGCCGCGCGGTCGCCGTCCTCGATCGCCTCCAGCAGTTCGAAGGTCTCCTCGACGAGGTACTGGCGCAACGAGTCGTGGGTCTGCTCGGCGTCCCACGGGCATCCGCCCGGCGAGCGCAGCCGGTGCATGACCGCGGCCGCGTCGAGCAGTCCGGCGCCCAGCGGCTCCGGCGTCGTGATCACCTCGGCGTCCGGGTAGGCGGCGGCCGAGGTCGTGATCACCACCGCGCCGTCCTCCACGTCGGCGGGCACGGGCCCGTCGGCACCCAGGGCGGACCAGGTCTCCGAGGGCACGCCCTCGCCCGCGTAGACGGCCGTGGCGGCACGCAACGCGGGCAGGGCGGCAGCAGGCAGCACAGCTCCGAGCCGCTCGCTGAGGACTACGACGGTGATCAAGACTTGTTCTTGGTCGTGCTCACGCCGACGTACCCGGCGCGCTCACCGGCGCTGCCGACGACCTGCGCGTTGGTCGGGTCCCACACGCCGTAGCGGGGGTTGACCTCGATCTTCTGGTCTGCGGTCAGGAACTGCGCGATCCGCAGGCCGAACGCCGCGAGCAACTGCGGGTCGATGCGCTCGATCAGGTCCTCCTCGCCGGGCACCGGCGAGACCTTGTTGCGCTCCTTGACCAGCGCGACCATCCAGCTGGACTGCTGCTCGTCGGCCGGGAAAGCGACGACGGTGCCGGGCTTCACGCCCCACAGCATCGTGTGCACCAGCGACGGGTTCTCGGTGACGCGGACCTTCTGGCCCGTCGCCGACGCCTGCTGGCCGCCGGTGGTGCGCGGGGCCTCCTGCACGAACCGCGCCATCTTCGAGGAGTCGGCCGCGACCTCGGCCGCCTTCTCCTTGGCTTCCTTCGGGTCCTGGACCTGGAAGAAGTCGATCACGATCTGGAGCGTGGAGAGATTGCGGCGGGCCAGCTCACCCATCACCAGCACGTCGCGCTGGTGGCGGTGGATCGTGGTCTCGTCCTGCTCGCTCTGCTTGGAGGCGGCCTCGGCGCCGCCCTTCTCCGCGATCGCGTCGTACACCTTGGTCTCGTCGACCGTGATGTTCTCGAGCTGACCGGCCCGCTCGGCGATCTTGTGGTTGATCTCGTCGGCCAGCACGAGCCGCGAGACCTGGTCGAGCTTGCCCTGGCCCTGCATCTGCTGGGCCGCGGGCTCCTTCTTGAGCACCTTCACGGTGCGCTCCTGGACGGTCTCCAGATTGACCGTCTGATCACCGACGATCGCGGCCGAGCCGGCCTTGGCGGGCCCGGTGCCGCAACCGGTGGCGAGTAGCGCCACGGCGACACCGACCAGCGAGAAACGCTTCAGAACAGTGCTCACGAGGATCTACCTTCTCACGCCTTGGTGACCGGGGTCACGGGAGTCCCCGCGAGTGAGTCGAGGAACGCAGCGCACCAGTCCAACAGCTCCTGGTCGCGCAGTTGCGGTGCACCCATTCGGCCGCCCGCCGCTCCCTCCGTCGGCCTAGGCACGGTGACCGTGCCCATCGTCTGCTTGTAGACGGCCTTCGGGAACAGCCTGCGCAGCCGGACCAGCTGCGAGTCGAGCAGCTCCAGCTTCGCGAACCGCAGGTTCTGGCCCATCGCGATCACCTCGGTGACCCCGTGGCGGCGGCACGCGTGACGGAGCCGGGCGACGCCGAGCAGGCGTTCGACCGTCTCCGGCGGGGTGCCGTAGCGGTCCTTGAGCTCGTCCCAGACGGACATCAGCGACGCCTCGTCGGTGGCGGCCGCGATCTTGCGGTAGGCCTCCAGCCGCAGCCGCTCGCCCGGCACGTACTCGTGCGGGATGTGCGCGTCGACGGGGAGGTCGACGCGGACCTCGGCGAGCTCCTCCTCGCTCTCGCCGTCCGCCCCGGCGTGCTTGCGGAACGCCTCGACGGCTTCGCCCACCAGCCGGATGTAGAGGTCGAAGCCGACGCCCGCGATGTGACCGGACTGCTCGGCTCCGAGGATGTTGCCGGCGCCGCGGATCTCCAGGTCCTTCATCGCGACGGCCATGCCGGCGCCGAGCTCGGTGTTCTGCGCGATCGTCGCGAGCCGGTCGTGCGCGTGTTCGGTCAGCGGGGTCTCGGCCGGGTAGAGGAAGTACGAGTACCCGCGCTCGCGGCCGCGGCCGACACGGCCGCGCAGCTGGTGCAGCTGGGCCAGGCCGAGCAGGTCGCCCCGTTCGACGATCAGCGTGTTGGCGTTGGAGATGTCGAGACCCGTCTCGACGATCGTGGTGCAGACGAGCACGTCGTACTCGCGCTCCCAGAACCCCTGGATGAGGTGTTCGAGCTTGTCCTCGTTCATCTGGCCGTGCCCGGTCACGACGCGGGCCTCCGGCACGAGCTCGCGGATGCGCTTCGCGGCCTTCTCGATCGTCGAGACCCGGTTGTGCACGTAGAAGACCTGGCCGTCGCGCATCAGCTCGCGCCGGATGGCCGCACCGACCTGCTTGTCGTCGTACGCGCCGACGTAGGTGAGGATCGGGTGCCGTTCCTCGGGCGGGGTCAGGATCGTGGACATCTCGCGGATGCCGGCGAGCGACATCTCCAGCGTGCGAGGGATCGGCGTCGCGGACATCGTCAGCACGTCGACGTGGGTCCTCAAGGCCTTGATGTGTTCCTTGTGCTCCACACCGAAGCGCTGTTCCTCGTCGACGATCACGAGGCCCAGGTCCTTGTACCGCACGTTCTTCTGCAGCAGCCGGTGCGTGCCGATCACGATGTCGACCTCGCCGTCCGCGAGACCGGCGATGGTCTGCGCGGACTCCTGCGGGTCGGTGAAGCGGCTCAGTCCCTTGACGACCACCGGGAACTGGCGCATGCGCTCGGCGAACGTGTTGAGGTGCTGCTGGGCGAGCAGCGTCGTCGGCACCAGCACGACGACCTGCTTGCCGTCCTGCACCGCCTTGAACGCCGCGCGGACCGCGATCTCCGTCTTGCCGTAGCCGACGTCACCGCAGATGACGCGGTCCATCGGCACGGAACGTTCCATGTCGGCCTTGACCTCGTCGATCGCGGCCATCTGGTCCTGCGTCTCGGTGAACGCGAAGGCGTCCTCCAGCTCGCGCTGCCAGGGCGTGTCGCTCGCGAACGCGTGGCCCGGTGCGCTCTGTCGGGCCGCGTAGAGCTGCACGAGCTCGGCCGCGATCTGCTTGACCGCCTTGCGCGCCTTGGACTTCGTGTTCTTCCAGTCGCTGCCGCCGAGCTTGTTCAACGTCGGCAGCTCGCCGCCGACGTACCGGCTCACCTCGTCGAGCTGGTCGGTCGGCACGAACAGCCGGTCGCCGGGCTGGCCGCGCTTGCTGCTCGCGTACTCCAGGACCAGGTACTCGCGAGTGGCGCCCGCGACCGTTCGCTGGACCATCTCCACGTACTTGCCGATGCCGTGCTGCTCGTGCACCACGAAGTCGCCGGCCCTGAGTGCCAGCGGGTCCACCGCGTTGCGCCGCTTGGACGGCATCTTGCGCATGTCCTTCGTGGACGTACCGCCGCGGCCACCGGTGAGGTCGGTCTCGGTGAGCACCACCAGCGCGAGGTCCGGCAGCAGGAAGCCGTCCTCGAGCGCGCCGCGCACGACCGTGACCATGCCGGCTTTCGGTGCCTCGTCGAGGGATTCGACGCAGACGGCGGCGACTTCCGCTTCCTTGAGCCGTTCCTCGGCCCGGTGCGCGGTACCGGCGCCGGGCACGACCAGCACGGCCACGCCTCCCGTGGCCGTGTGCGCCTTCAGGTCGGCGAACGCGCGCTCGACGTCGCCCTGGTAGGCCTCGACGGGCTTGACGTCGAGGTGGACGACGTCCTTCGAGTCCGTGGTGAGCTGGCTGAGCGTCCACCAGGAGCGGCCGTTCGCCTTCGCCGCCTCCGCGACCTCGCCGATGCCCTGGTACGCGCTGCGGCCCAGGTCGATCGGCGCCTTGCCGCCGGCGGCGGCCGCCATCCACGACGCCTCGAGGAACTCCTGCCCGGTGCGCACCAGGTCGGCCGCGCGGGCCCGGATCTTCTCCGGGTCGTTGAGCAGGACGTGCGTGCCGGGGTCGACGACGTCGGTGAGCAGCTGCAACTCGCCGGGGCAGAGCGCCGGGATCAACGCCTCCATGCCCTCGACCGCGATGCCGCCGGAGATCTTCTCCAGCATCTCGGCCAGGTGCGCGTCGGACTCGTGCTCCAGCGCCAGCTCGGCCGCGCGCTGCCGCACGTCGTCGGTCAGCAGCAGCTCCCGGCACGGCGGCGCGACGAACTCGACGACCTCCTCGGGCAGAGATCGCTGGTCCTGCACCGAGAACGGCCGGATCTCGCTGACCTCGTCGCCCCAGAACTCGACGCGGAACGGGTGCTCCGCCGTGGGCGGGAAGATGTCGAGGATGCCGCCGCGCGTCGCGTACTCGCCGCGCTTCTCGACCATGTCGACGCGGCTGTACGCGTTCTCGGCCAGGCGCGTGACGAGCTCGACGAAGTCCTGCTCCTCGCCGACCTTCAGGTGCACGGGCGTCAGGTCGCCCAGCCCCGGCGCCATCGGCTGGATGAGGCTGCGGACCGTCGTGACGAGGACCCGGATCGGGTCGCCCTCGGGGTGCTTGAGGCGGCGCAGCACCTGCAGCCGCGCGCCGACCGTGTCCGCCCGCGGGCTGAGGCGCTCGTGCGGCAGCGTCTCCCAGCTGGGGAAGAACGCGACCTTGTCCGGGCCGATCAGGTCTTTGAGGACGTTCGTCAGTTCCTCGGCCTCGCGACCGGTGGCGGTGACGGCGAGGACCGGCTTCGCAGTGGACAGCGCGGCGGCCACGAGCGGGCGGGCGGCCAGCGGGCCGTCCAGCTCCAGCTCGGGGACACCGGCGGAGTCGATCAACGTGCGAAGGGCTTTGTCGGGCAGGACACCATCGAGCAGGCCGAGCAGCGGCATGTGAGAAACCCCGGTCGAGTGCGAATGGGCGCCGAGCGAACGCCGGACAGACCCCTGCCTGGGACGAGGGGTCTCACCACCCACCATAGCTCGTTCCGCGACCCCTTATCGGGTGGCTCGAGCGCGACCCCGTCCGTCACCCTGTGCACGTGTCGACGAAAGAGATCAGGGCTGACTACGACGATCAGTCCATAGTGGTTTACCAGGCCTATTCACCCGCCA
Organism: Streptomyces sp. ID05-26A; assembly: GCF_033794685.1. Lineage (NCBI taxonomy): Bacteria > Bacillati > Actinomycetota > Actinomycetes > Kitasatosporales > Streptomycetaceae > Streptomyces > Streptomyces sp. ID05-26A. Next base: position 2,955,357 of record NZ_JARAYZ010000001.1, on the reverse strand, counting down.
TCGCCGCATCGGCCGTGGCCGCCCAACGGTTCGTGCCGCCGTTCAAGATGGAACGGATGACGTGGATCAAGCCGTCGTTCCTCTGGATGATGTACCGCTGCGGCTACGCCCAGAAGGAGGGCCAGGAGCGCGTGCTGGCCGTGCGCATCACCCGTACGGGATTTGATTGGGCGGTCTCCAACGCCGTGGCGAGCAGCATCTCGGGCAAGCCGTCCGTGCGCGTGCAGTGGGACCCGGAACGCGGCCTGAACCACGAAGCGCTGGAACACCGGTCCATCCAGATCGGCCTGACGCGCGAGGCCGTGGACATGTACGTCAACGAGTGGACGGTCGGCATCACCGACGTGACGTCCCTTGCGCGCGAGGTCCACGAGAAGGTGCGTGCGCGTGATCTGGACGGAGCGCGCGCGTTGCTGCCCGTAGAGCGGCCTTACGGAACCTCCACGGCACAAAACGCATAGTTGGGACATGCGCACAATCGTCGCTGCAGGGTTGGTGCTGGTCGTCGCCGCTTGTTCGGCTCCGGAACCGGGCGGCAACGCGCCGTCGAAGGCTCCGGCGCCCCAGGGCCTGAAGGTCGAGGAGGTCGCGGGCGGCCTCCAGCACGCCTGGGACATCGGGTTCCTGCCCGGCGGCGCGATGCTGGTCACCGAACGACCCGGCACGATCAAGCTGGTGCGCGACGGCCAGGTCACGCCGGTCGACATCGACCTGACCGACCTCCAGGCACGCGGCGAGGGCGGCCTGATGGGCCTGGTGATCCATCCCGACGACCAGCGCTTCACGGTTTGCTACAACACCGTCCGCGACGTGCGGCTGGTGACGTTCCGCCTCAACGGCACCACGGCGACCAAGACCAAGGACCTGCTCACCGGCATGCCGTCGAACTCCAGCGGACGGCACTCCGGCTGCCGCCCGACGCTGGCACCGGACGGCTCGATGTACGTCGCGACCGGCGACATCGCGCAGGCCCGCAATCCCCAGGACCGCACGAGCCTCGGCGGCAAGGTGCTGCGCATCGACGCCGAGACCGGCGAGGGCGCGGCCGGCAACCCGTTCATCACCTCCGCGAACGCCAACGAGCGCCGCGTCTACACCTACGGCCACCGCAACGTGCAGGGCGTGGTGTTCCGCCCCGACAGCGACCAGGCCTTCTCGAGCGAGCACGGCCCGAGCGTCGACGACGAGGTCAACCTGCTGCGCAAGGGCGCCAACTACGGCTGGGACCCGTCGGAGGGCGGCACGAAGAGCGGGTACGACGAGAGCGTGCCGATGACGGACCTGCAGCGGTTCCCGGACGCGGTGCCGGCGGCGTGGTCGTCCGGCTCACCGACCGAGGCGATCTGCCAGGCGGCGTTCTGGAACGGCAAGCTCGCGATCACGGCCCTGAAGGGCTCGAAGCTGATGCTCTTCACGCTGGACGCGGCCGGCAAGGTGCAGAACGTCAGCATTCCCGAGGAGCTGAACGACAAGTACGGCCGTCTGCGCGCCGCCCGCACCGCGCCGGACGGATCGCTCTACGTCACGACGTCGAACGGCACCGACGACAAGCTGCTGAGGCTCTCCGGAACCGCGTGAAGCCGTCCGAGCCGTACGACCCCTCGACGCACGGCTCGGACACCGGGCTTCACGTGAGTCATCGCTGAGGAGTGCTCGGTCCGTTTCACAGCGTGCACGGGTTCGGCGGGATGCACTAAGACCGGGCCGCCCAGCCGTGCAGTTGCACTACGGCAACCAGCTCAGGACCGGCTGCGCAGCTTCAGCGAGACGTCGTCAGCGAGTCCGATGGCGCACTCAACGGCCTCAGCGGCAACAGGGGCGAGTCCTGGTCCTCGACTGCCACTGCGGCGTATAGCAGCGCAGCGCAGTCCACTGCCAAGGGGAACGAGATGTGCACCCAGCCGCGACGATCACGAACCTTTTAGCTCGAACGCGGTGACGAGCTTGCCGCCATCAGCACGAACGATGTTGAGAAACACCGTTCCACCGCGACTGGATGCACTCGCCATACGATTTCCGCGTGTGGCCATGACGATCGTCCATCCGAACCCTCCGCTGGCATCAGCCACGAAAGCATCCTCCTCACGCTGAACTCTATTCTGATCGTCGGTTATCGTGAGACTGAGCCCTTCCTTCTCCTTGAAGTTGTACCCTTGCACATAGATTTCGACATCATCGATCACCTGCTTCTGATCATCCTGCGACACAGAAGAAACCGCCATGTGCGCCAACTTGACGCTTACGGCAGGTTTTTGAGCGGCAGCTATCGCACCACCGGCGGCAGCACCTATCAAAATTGCGACCACCACCAACGCTCCGCGCCGGAGCAGACCTCCTGCCGCGACCTGAATAGGATTCTGCGTCCGAATTGCTTTTTTGATGTTCGCGAGACGACAATCAATCGACTTCAACTGGGGCCTGCCCGCAGTGAGCGCCTGAACCGTAAGTACCGCCTTCTCAGGCAGAAGGTCTGGACCGAGGCGCACCTCCGTGCCGTCGATCGAACTCTTGAAGCCGACGCTTTCCTCCCCCTGCAGGTAAGAGGATCTGATTACTTCCACAACAGGAGCATCAAGGTCGATCACGATTGGGCGATCCTGATCGAAATGATCACTCTTCACGGCCTTCCGGCCATTATTTTCAATTTCTACAACCGCAATGTGAGGCTGGATCAACGTCTCGCCGTTTCGCGTTACCGCAATCCCGGTCATCTCATGAGAAGCACTGGACAAGATGGAAGCGACAGAGCGCTCACGAAAAAAGAGTGCAGTTTCAGAAGCGCGGGGTCCCCGAAGGGCAAAGTAGGCGGCGGCAATACTCACGAGAAGACCAACCGTGGTGACCGCCAGCGACATTGCGTTGAATTGAGTTCCCTCAAAGATACTGGCCGCAGTCGTCATCAGCATCGCAACCTTCTGCCCGAGCTCCCGTGCTCGACTTGTCGCATGCAGGAGTGCGTTTGTTACCAAACTCGCCCGCCGGGCCAAGCAGCCGAACGCAGCTCAGGACCGGCTGCGCAGCTTCGGCTTGTGCTCCATCGCCGACAGCCCGTTCCACGCCAGGTTCACGAGATGCGCCGCCACCTCGTCCTTCTTCGGCTTGCGCGCCTCCAGCCACCACTGCCCGGTCAGCGCGACCATCCCGACCAGCGCCTGCGCGTACAGCGCGGCGAGCTTGCGGTCGTAGCCCTGCCTGGCGAAGTGCAACGCGAGGACGTGCTCGACCTGCGACGCGATGTCGTTGAGCAGCGACGAGAACGTGCCCGAGGTCGACGCGACCGGCGAGTCGCGGACCAGGATGCGGAACCCGTCCGTCGAGCCCTCGATGTAGTCCAGCAGCGCGCAGGCGGCCTGTTCGAGCAGCTCACGCGGGTGTGCGTCGATGTCCAGCGCGTCGACGATCTGGTTCATCAGGCGCTGCATCTCGCGGTCGACGACGACGGCGTAGATGCCTTCCTTGCCGCCGAAGTGCTCGTAGACCACGGGCTTCGACACGCTGGCGCGGTGTGCGATCTCCTCGACCGAGGTCGCGTCGAAGCCCTTTTCGGCGAACAGGGCGCGGGAGACGTCCAGGAGCTGTTCCCTGCGCTCCTTGCCCGTCATCCTCACCCTGGCCATCGATTCAGCCTACAAAGGTCATTTCTTCGCGGTGATCCTGGCCAGCCGCTGTTCACTCGGCCAGCGGACGTTCGTCGCCCAGCCGAGCTTCTCGAACAACCAGATCAGGCGGGCCGAGATGTCGATCTGACCGCGCTTCACACCGTGCCGCGCGGAGGTCGGGTCGGCGTGGTGCAGGTTGTGCCACGACTCGCCGAAGCTCAGGATCGCCAGCGCCCAGACGTTGGCGGAGCGGTCGCGGACGGCGAACGGGCGGTCGCCCACCATGTGGCAGATCGAGTTCACCGACCACGTCATGTGGTGCAGGAACGCGACGCGGACCAGACCGGCCCAGAAGAACGCCGTCACGCCACCCCAGAACGACCACGTGATCAGCCCGCCCAGCACGCCGGGCGTGGCCAGCGAGATCGTCGTCCACAGCACGAAGTGCTTGTCGACCCACACGATGTCCTTGTCCGCCAGCAGGTCCGGGGCGAAGCGCTGGTGGTTGGTCTTGTCGCGGGCGAACAACCAGCCCATGTGCGCGTGCCAGAAACCTTTGGCCAGCGCCGCGGGGCCGGTGCCGAACAGCCACGGCGAGTGCGGGTCGCCCTCGCGGTCGGAGAAGGCGTGGTGGCGGCGGTGGACGGCCACCCAGTCGATGACGGGGCCCTGCAACGCCATCGAGCCGGTGATCGCCAGCGCGATCTTCAGCGGGCGCCCGGCCTTGAACGAACCGTGCGTGAAGTAGCGGTGGTAGCCGATCGTCACGCCGAGGCCGGTGAGGTAGTAGAAGGCGACGAAGAGCGCCACGTCGACCCAGCCGAGGCCCCAGCCCCACGCGAAGGGGACGGCGGCCAGCAGTGCGAGCAGGGGAACGACGACGAAGACGTACACGCCCGACTGTTCGGCGTTGTTGCGTCGCCCGTCGAACAGCGGTTTGGGACCTTGGTCCGTGGACCTGTTCACAGTCGAAGTCATCCGGAAACCTCTGCGGGGTGAGGGGTGGACATACCTACGCGACCGTAACTTACGGAAGCGTAGGTTAGGGCCGCCTGCTGTCGCCATACCTCGCGTGGAAACTCATGGACCTTTCTCAGGTTCGCCGCGCTGTGTCGCGCGGAATCGAGACCTCGGCGCGGCATCATCGGGACATGGCCAGACGCAAGATCATCCGGATCACCGTGACCTCGCTGCTCGTCCTGCTCGTGCTGGTCACAGCGGCTCTGGGCGGCGTCGGCTGGTACTACAGCGGCGAGCTGCTCGAACCGGAGGAAGTGCCGCGGCGCTACCCCGAGACGTCGCTCGGCGTGGACGACAAGAACGTCGTGCTCGCCGAATCGAAGCTCACGACGCTGCGCGGCACGTTCGGCATCGTCTGGCCCGGCGGCACCGCGAAGGTCGGCGACGTCGCGTCGAACAAGGACGGCCGCGTGGAACGTCCTCTGCTCGAAGGCACCGCACCGCCCGAGGGCACGAAGGTGCGCATCGAGACCGACGTCTACGAGGGCACTCCGAAGACGGCGCTCGGGCTGGTCTTCAGCGACGTCGCGGTCCCCGGCGAACTCGGCGACATGCCCGCGTGGTTCGTCCCCGGCTCGAACCCGGACACCTGGGTGATCACCGTGCACGGGCGGGGCGCGTCGCGTGAGGAGGCGCTGCGGGTGGTCCCCCAGCTCCACGGCGCCGGGCTGCCCGTCCTGCTGATCACCTACCGCAACGACGCCGGCGCGCCGAAGTCGCCCGACGGCCTCTACCACCTCGGCGACACCGAGTGGCACGACGTCGAGGCCGCCATCAGGTACGCGCAGGACAAGGGCGCGAAGAAGGTCGTGCTCTACGGCTGGTCGATGGGCGGCGCGATCGTCGGCCAGACCCTCGCCCGGTCCGGTCTCGCGGCGGCCGTCAGCGGTGTCGTGCTCGACTCCCCCGTCACGAACTGGACGCAGACGCTGAACCTGCAGGCCGAGAACCGGGGCGTGCCGACGTGGCTCACGCCGGTCGCCGAGGTCGTGTCCGGGTGGCGCACCGGCATCGACTTCGACCGGTTCGACCTCGTGGCCAGCCCACCGGCGCTCAAGCCGCCGACGTTGCTCATCCACGGCTCGGCGGACGGCACGGTGCCCGCCCAGTCCTCCCGCGACCTCGCGACGGCGGCGAGCGGGCTCGGGTGGCCGCTGCAGTACGTGGAGATCCCGGGTGCCGACCACACGTCCGGGTGGAATGTGGCGACGGACACGTATCGAACGGCCCTCGGGGACTTTCTGACCAGGTCAATCGGCGCCCGGCCATGATCTTGAACTGAGCCGAGCGAGTGGTGGTTGGACAAGAAGAGGACCACTCGTGACAACATGTGCGCGTGGGCGGGCGCGAGTTCGCCCGTTCCGCCATGGTGTAAAGGCAGCACCTCTGATTTTGGTTCAGATGGTTCAGGTTCGAATCCTGGTGGCGGAGCAAGGGCCTTGAGGGCACAGGGTCGCGCTCTTTGGGAGGTGTGAAGCTGCCCGAGGAAACGGTCGACGAGCAGGGCAACGTGGGCCACCGCCATCACGAGATGTCCGACGCGTGGCTGGTGGGTCGCGCGAGCGAACTCGTCGCCGTGGCCCAGAGCAGCCACCTCGCCGCACAGCTGGACGCGGCGTCCGAGATCGACCACATCCTCGCCGAGGCGCAGGGTCGTGGTGAGCCTCGCATCGTCGCGCAGCTGCTCAGAGCCGCGGCCGTGGTCAGGCTGGTCACGCCGGGCCTCGTCGACATGTCCGACCCCCAGCTCGACGAGATGCTCGCCCACTGCCGCCGCCACGGCCTGCTCGTGCTGGAGGCGGACGCGCGGGCGTTGCGCGGACGCCGGTTCCTGCTGGGCAACGCCGAGGACAAGGCGCTGACCGAGATCGCGTCGGCCCTCGCGATGATGCTCGACGAGGAACCCGACGTCGACCCGGTCTTCGACAAGCGCATCTGGGACCAGCTGCTGGCCAACACGTTTCAGGACATCGCGCTGGTGCTGACCCAGCTCGGCGTCTACGAGATGGCGGACGACGTGCTGGCGGGCGCGAACAACGCGTTGCGCGAGAGCGGCCAGCCCCATCAGATCTACGTGCACCTGGTCAACCGCGCGCGGTTGCGGATCGGCTGGGGCATGCGCCTCGAACGGGTGAACCTGCACGACGCCGCGGCCGAGCAGTTCAAGGTCGCCTCCGGGCTCGCCGAGGCCGCCGAGGTGCCGTTCCGGCAGTCGCTGCACCCCGGCCGGCGTGACGTCCCCGCCGCCGAGCAGGTGCCGATCCTCGGTGCCGCCCACGCCCTGACGAGCCCGGCCGAGAGCCACCTCGACCGGCTCTGGTCGTTGCGCGGCCTGTCGATGTACGCGCGGGAGCTGATCATCGTCGCGATCGCGCTGGCCCGGTGCCTGGTCGAGGCGAACCGGCTGGACGACGCGCTGAAGGTCCTCGACGACACGCGCACGCAGATGGAGCACGACACGTCGGAACCGTCGCTGGTGCTGTCGCTGGAACGCGAGTACGCGCACCTGTGCGGGCCGCACACGACGTCGGCGCTGCAGGCCTACAACGCGGCCCTGGAACTGGAGCTGTGGCAGATGCGCGAGTCCCGCGTGGCCACGCTGCAGACGCGCCGTGAGCACGAACGGCTGACGCGCGCGCACGGTCAGATCGCGCAACAGGCGTTGCAGGACCCGCTGACGGGCCTGCCGAACCGCCGCGCGCTCGACGACAAGATGGGCGAACTCATCGCCGGTCAGGTCGATCCGTTCTCGATCGCGCTGGTCGACCTCGACGGCTTCAAGGGTGTGAACGACCGGCATTCACATGCCGATGGTGATGATGTTCTTCGGGTGATTGCCAGCACACTCCGGCAGGCCCTGCGGGGTGACGACATGGTGGCCCGCTACGGCGGCGACGAGTTCGTCGTACTGCTGCCGGGAGCCCCTCTGCACGCCGCCGAAGCAGCACTCGGCCGGGCCGTGGATGCGGTGGCAGGCTTGCCAATCGACCTCTCCAGGGGCGTGACGCTGTCGGTCGGCGTCATCTCGCTGCGCCCCCGTGAATCCGCCAACCAGGCCCTGTCAAGGGCGGACTCGGCGATGTACGTGGCGAAGCGCCAGGGTGGCTGCCAGGTTGCGGCAGTGGCGGGGGAGCCGTCCGCGGAGGCCTAGGCTGGTCCGCGGACTTCGAAACACCCAGCCTGTTAGGGAGAGCATTGATGCTCGAGGGCCCTGTCAGCACGGTCGTGCTCGCCGCCGGGGAAGGCACCCGCATGCGGTCGTCCACGCCCAAGGTGCTGCACCGGATCGCCGGACGCTCACTCGTCGAACACGCGGTGCGCGCGGCGGCCGGCACAGACCCCGACCACCTGGCCGTCGTCGTCGGTCACGGCCGTGAAGCCGTCACCGAGCACCTCGAGACCCTCGCCGCGACGCTGGGCCGCAAGGTCACCGTCGCCGTGCAGGCCGAGCAGAAGGGCACCGGGCACGCCGTCTCCTGCGGCCTGGCCGAACTCCCGCACGACCTGGCCGGCACGGTGATCGTCAGCTACGGCGACGTGCCGCTGCTCGACACCCAGACGTTCCAGGGCCTGCTCGCCGAGCACCGTTCGGCGGGCAACGCGGTCACCGTCCTGACGGCCGTGGTGGACAACCCCACCGGGTACGGCCGGATCGTCCGCGACGCCGACGGCACCGTGCAGCGGATCGTCGAGCAGAAGGACGCCGACCACGCCGAGCAACTGATCCAGGAGATCAACTCCGGCGTGTACGCGTTCGACGCGGCGGTCCTGCGCGACGGCCTCTCGCGCTTGTCCACCGACAACGCGCAGGGCGAGCTCTACCTGACCGACGTCCTGGGCATCGCCCGCGGCGACGGCAAGCGCGTCGGCGCGCTGATCGCGTCCGACCGCTGGCTGGTCGAGGGCATCAACGACCGCGTGCAGCTCGCCGCCGTCGGCACCGAGATGAACCGCCGCATCGTCGAGGGCCTCATGCGCGGCGGCGTGACCGTCGTCGACCCGGCCTCGGTGTGGGTGGACGCGGGCGTCCAGGTAGGCCAGGACGCCCTGATCGAGCCGAACGTGCAGCTCCGCGCGGGCACCGTGATCGGCGCCAACGCGACCATCGGCCCCGACACGACGCTCTCGGGCGTCACGGTCGGTACCGGCGCTTCAGTCGTGCGAACCCACGGCAGCGACTCGGTGATCGGCGACAACGCCTCCGTGGGCCCGTTCGCCTACCTCCGCCCCGGCACCTCCCTGGGCGTGAAGGGCAAGATCGGCACCTTCGTCGAGACCAAGAACTCCACGATCGGCGAGGGCTCGAAGGTCCCTCACCTGTCGTACATCGGCGACGCCACGATCGGCGACCACAGCAACATCGGCGCGGCTTCGGTCACCGTCAACTACGACGGGGTGAACAAGCACCGCACGATCGTCGGTTCCCATTGCCGCACCGGCTCGGACAACATGTTCGTAGCGCCCGTGACGGTCGGCGACGGCGCGTACACCGGCGCGGGCACCGTCCTGCGCCGCAACGTCCCACCGGGCGCGCTGGCCGTGTCCGGAGGCCCACAGCGCAACCTCGAAGGCTGGGTCATCAGCCGTCGTGAAGGCACGGCCGCCGCTCAGGCAGCAGCCGAGGCCCTGGCGAAGCAGAATGCCGACGAGAACACAGAGGAGGGTCGCTGACCGTGAACCCGCAGATGCCCGGCACACCGAAGAAGAACCTGATGCTCTTCGGCGGGCGTGCCTACCCGGAGTTGACGGAAGAGGTCTCGAAGCACCTCAACGTCACGGTGACCCCGCAGTCCGCCTACGACTTCGCGAACGGCGAGATCTTCGTCCGCTTCGAGGAGTCCGTGCGCGGCTGCGACGCCTTCGTGATCCAGTCGCACACCGCCCCCATCAACCAGTGGCTGATGGAACAGCTGATCATGGTCGACGCCCTGAAGCGCGCCAGCGCCAAGCGCATCACCGTGATCATGCCGTTCTACCCGTACAGCCGTCAGGACAAGAAGCACAGGGGCCGCGAGCCCATCTCGGCTCGCCTGGTGGCAGACCTCTTCAAGACGGCAGGCGCAGACCGCCTCGTCTCGGTCGACCTCCACACGGCCCAGATCCAGGGCTTCTTCGACGGCCCGGTGGACCACCTCTGGGCCATGCCACTGCTGGCAGACCACATCCGAGGCAAGTACGCGGGCCACGACATCACCGTCGTCTCCCCGGACTCGGGCCGCACCAAGCTGGCAGAAAAGTGGGCAGACACGCTCGGCGGCACGCCGATCGCGTTCATCCACAAGACCCGAGACCCCCTCCGCCCGAACGAGGTCGTCTCGAACCGGGTGGTCGGCAAGGTAGAGGGCCGCCTCTGCATCGTGATCGACGACATGGTCGACACCGGCGGCACCATCGCGGGCGCGGTGAAGCAACTCCTCAACGAGGGCGCCTCAGACGTGGTCATCGCAGCCACGCACGGCATCCTCTCGGGCCCGGCCACCCAACGCCTGCAGGACTCAGGCGCCAGGGAGGTCGTGTTCACCGACACGCTGCCCATCCCAGCAGAGAAGCGCTTCCCGAACATGACCGTCCTGTCCATCGCCCCGCTCCTCGCGCGAGTGATCCAGGAAGTGTTCGAAGACGGCTCCGTCACCTCACTGTTCGACGGCAACGCCTGACCCAGCAGCACGGGGGCCTTCCGCACCAGTCCCGAAGGGACGCGGAGGGCCCCTATGCATGTCCGCGATGCCGCAGGCGAGCCGTCCGTCTTTCGTCTTTAGCAAGCGGTCCAGGCGGTGGGGTCCCATCACGAGTCGCGCCATAGCTCTTGCTGCATGCCTGGAGGGGTGTCAAGCAGGCACGCTTTTCGCCTGCTTGACACCCCTCCAGGCATGTGGCCCGCTCTTGGTGTGACTCGTGATGGGACCCCACCGCCAACGCAACCCTCAAAGCAACAGGCAGCCGCCCAACGCAACAGGCGTGCCATCAACCCACTCATGGCGTGGGCCCCCTGATCAGATTGCCGGGGGTCTGGGGGCAGCGCCCCCAGGGGAAGCACGCAACAGCAACCCGCCACTCGCAAGGCGACCACCCGCAAGGTCGCGGACCGCAAGGTCGCGGAACGCAAGGCAGCCACCCGCCCGGTCGCGGACCGCAAGGTCGCCGCCGGCAAGGTGACCACAGGACAAGGTCGCGGATCGCAAAGGTGACCACGAAACAAGGTCAGCGGACCGCAAGGCGACCACCCGCCCACCCCACCACCCGACCCCCGATTAGCACCCCACCCACCCCCTCACCTACACTGGTCGGGTTGCCTCGGCGAGGGCGAGCTATCCAGCTCAACGTGATCGACGCGGTGGCTCGATGCCGCGCGTGTTGAAGTCATCCGCATGCTGCTCGCCACCGCAGGCCACCCCCAAAGCTGAACCGCTGAGAACTTGTGCACCGCCCCGACGTACAAGGCCAGACTTGTAAGGAGTACCCCACCGTGTCCGAGGTCCGTCTCGCCGCTGAGCAGCGCTCTGAATTCGGCAAGGGCGCAGCCCGCCGCACCCGTCGCGCCGGCAAGATCCCCGCGGTGCTCTACGGCCACGGTTCCGACCCGAAGCACCTGGCCCTGCCGGCGCTCGAGTTCGCCCGTGTCATCCGCGAGCACGGCCACAACGCCGTTCTCACCCTCGCCCTCGGTGGCGAGAGCGAGCTGGCGCTCACCAAGACCGTCACCACGCACCCGATCAAGAACTACATCGAGCACGTCGACCTGCTGCTCGTGAAGCGCGGCGAGAAGGTCACCGTCGAGGTGCCGCTGGTCATCTCGGGCGAGCCCGCCTCGGGCACGCTGCTGACGCAGGACCTCAGCACGATCCAGATCGAGTCCGACGCGATGAACATCCCGGACCAGATCGAGCTGTCGATCGCGGGCATCGCCGCCGGCACCCAGATCCACGCCAGCGACCTGACGCTGCCGGAAGGCGCCGTCCTGATCACCGACGCCGACGCGCTCGTCGTCGCCGTGAACGAAGCGCCGTCCGCGGCGCAGCTCGAGGGTGACGAGGCCGCTCCGGCCGAGGCCACCGAGGAAAGCTGAGCCCCATCACGTCGGGCCGAAACGACGGCGCGTCGCCTCCTCACAAGGGGGGCGGCGCGCCGTTGCAGTACCTGCGGCCCGCCGATGTGCGGTCCAAGACGTTCCGCCGCAAGAAGCAGGGTTACGACCCGGGCCAGGTCCACGAGTTCCTGCTGATCATCGCCGACGCGCTGGCCGGCCGGCTCCGACTGAACCCGGACCACGTGCGCACCGTCAGGTTCGCCTCGGTCCCGAACGGCTACGACCCGCTCAGCGTCGACGGTGTCCTGCACCTGCTGGAGTTCCAGGTCCGCAACGGCATCGTGCCGCCGACGGGCCTGAACAGCGGCGAGGACCTGTACGCGCGCAAGCTCACGAAGGCCGGCACCGGCTACGATCGCGCCGAAGTCGACGCCTTCATCATCCGTGCCGCGGCCAACCTGGACGGCCGGGGCGCCATGACCTCGACCGAGGTCCGCAACACCCGGTTCAGCACCACGTCCGGCCTGCTGGGCAAGGGGTACCAGGTGCAGGCCGTCGACACGTTGCTGGACGATCTCGAGCAGGAGTTGCGGTTCCGTGGACGCTGACCTCGCCCTCATCGTCGGGCTGGGCAACCCAGGCCCCAAGTACGAGGGCAACCGCCACAACATCGGCTTCCTGGTCCTCGACGAACTGGCCGCCCGCACAGGTGGCAAGTTCAAGGCCCACAAGTCCGGCGCCGAGATCGTCGAGGGCCGCCTGTCCGGCCACCGCGTCGTCCTCGCGAAGCCGCGCAGCTTCATGAACCTCTCCGGCGGCCCCGTCGCGAGCGCCGTGAAGTTCTTCAAGCCCACCACCATCGTCGTGATCCACGACGAGCTGGACCTCCCGTTCGCCCAGCTGCGCATGAAGCTCGGCGGCGGCGACAACGGCCACAACGGACTCCGCTCCATCACGAAGTCCCTGGCCACCAAGGACTACCACCGCCTGCGCTTCGGCGTCGACCGCCCGTCAGGCCGCCAGGACCCGGCGGACTACGTCCTGAAGGACTTCTCGACGGTCGAACGCAAGCAGTTGGCCCTGGAGATCGACCGCGCGGCCGACGCGGCCGAGGCCCTCGTCACCAAGGGACTCGAGGCCGCGCAGAACGCGTACCACTAGACCAGCCCGGCAGCCGCCGACCGGCGAAGCTTCCCGGACGGCGTCTTCGGCAACGTCCCCGGCGGCTGCACCACCACGGCGAACGGCCGCAGCCCGACCGCGTCCACGACCCGAGCCGTCACCTGCTTGACCAGATCCTTCTCGGCTTCGGCGTCCCCGGCGAGCTTCGACTCCAGCACCACCGCGAACCGCTCGCGCTGAGTCCCGGCGTCCAGCCGCACCGCGACGGCGTTACCGGGCCGCACGCCCTCCACCGAGCAGGCGGCACGCTCCACGTCGGTCGGGTAGATGTTGCGCCCACCCATGATGATGACGTCCTTGCGGCGCCCGCAGACGACCACCTGGCCGTCCTCCACCACGTACCCGACGTCCCCGGTGGACAGCCACCCTTCAGCGTCCTGTGTGGCCAGTGGGCCGTTCACGGTCAGGTACCCCGGAGTGACTGCCTCGCCGCGGATCTGCAGCTCGCCGACGTCCCGCACGCCCAGAACCTCGCCGGAGTCCGACACCACCCGCAGCTCCAGCCCCGGCAACGGCGGCCCCAGCAACGGGAACGCACGCCCACCCTCGGTGGGTACCGCGCGGTGCTTGGCCTCCAACGCGTCCGCATCCACCACGTCCACCGACAATCCGGTGAACAGGGGCGCGAAAGCCACACCCAGAGTGGTCTCCGCCATGCCGTAGGCCGCGAGGATCGACTCCGGCCGCAGCCCGAACCGAGCCCCCGCGTCCACGAACGACTTCACGGCCGCCGGGTCGATCGGCTCGGCGCCGTTCAGCGCCAGCCGCATCGAGGACAGGTCGAAGGAATCGGACGAGGAAGCGAGCCGGCGCGCCACGATCGCGTAGGCGAAGTTGGGCGCGGCGGTGATCGTGCCGCGGTGCCGGGTGATCAGGTCGGCCCACAAAGTCGGACGGGAAAGGAAGTCGACGGGTGTGACCTTCACCAATTCCAGGCCGAACAGCATCGGCACGGTGAGGAAGCCGACCATCCCCATGTCGTGGAACAACGGCAGCCACGAAACCATGACGTCCGAGGTGGGATCCAGTGCCGCCGCGATGCGCATGCCCTCGGCGTTCGCCATCAGATTCCGGTGCGTGATGCGCACGGCCTTCGGATCGGCGGTCGATCCACTCGTCAACTGCAGCAGTGCCGTGGCATCCTCGTCGGTGGGAACAGGAGCAGCGATCGGTTCCGCATCGAGTTCGGAGAGCAGTTTGCAGGGCACTCCGTGCTGGTCCAGAACGGCAGCCAGGGCGTCGAAGGGGCTGCCGAGCAGGACCAGGTGCGAATCGATCATGGCGAGCACCCGCAGCGTGTCCTCGGCCCACTCGGCCAGGTCGGTGCGTGGTGTGGGTTGATGCAACATCGTGACGCTGCCACCACACAGCCATGCGGCCTGCACGGCTGGGGCGATCACGGCTGGTTCGGCGGCGAGCACGGCGATCGCGGTGCCCGGCGCGACATCGAGCGCACCGGCCATCCGCCGGGCGCGTTCGTGCACCTCGGCCCAGGTCCGGCGGACCGGTTCGGCGGGTTCCCCCGTCGTCATGCCCCTGTCGCTGCCGTTGGAGGCCGTCGCCAGCATCACATCCACGAACTGACTCATGTTCGCGATCGTAGTGGCGCCGTTTGGTCCATCAGGGCGAAACGTTATGCCACGCGAAACGCGATACTCCCCAGTACAGGTACACAGGAGGAGGTCATTGGTGGATCGGGGCGGCCCCGGAGCGCAGCATTCGCTACCCGCGCATCCGGCACCTCTGCTCTCCGCGCAGGACGTGGCCCTGGTCGCGTTCCACCGTCCCCCGCGTGGTCAGCGCGGGTACGACGCGGCTGAGGTGGACGCGTTTCTCGACCGTGTCGAGGGCACCATGAAGAGCAAGGACATCCTCACGCGCGAGGACGTGCTGGGCGTCAAGTTCAGCACGGCGACCCGTGACCCGGGCTACGACGTGAACGAGGTCAACGTCTTCATGGAACTCGTGGCGGACACGCTGCGGTCCACTCCGCAACGCCAGCAGGCCTCGGCACCCGCCAAGGGCGCGCACGCCACGTCGCAGGCGATGAGACCCGCGGTCCGGTTGTCCCCCGACGACGTGGCCGCTGTGCGCTTCCACAAGCCCAGACCGGGGACCCGCGGCTACCACGAGGGGCAGATCGACGCGTTCCTCGACCGCATCGAGCAGACCCTGCGGGGCAGGGACAACCTGACCGCGCAAGAGGTGCAGGACGCCGTGTTCGGCGAGACCGCGCCCGGCACGTTCGGCTACGACGAGGAAGACGTCGACACGTTCCTCGACCTCGTGGTGCTGATGTTCGAGGTCGCGCCGCCCCCGCGTGACGCGGGCCCGCCGACCACCGTGCTCCCGCCGCTCCCCCAGCAACAGCAGCGGCCGCAGCAGCGCAGCGCACAGCCCGATCCACGGCCTCAGCAGCGTCCCCGGCAGTCCCCGCCGCAGAAACGACCGCCGGTGCAGCAGCCCGCTTCTCAGCCGTCCGTGGAGGCCGCGAAGTTCACCGCCGCGGACATCCGCAACATCGCGTTCCACCGCCCTCCCCGTGGCCGCCGCGGTTACCAGGAGTCCCAGGTGGACGCGTTCCTCGACCGGATCGAGGCGACGCTGCTCGGCCAGGACAACCTGACCGGCAAGGACGTCCGCGACGTCCGGTTCTCCCGCCCGTTGATCGGCCGGCGGGGGTACGACGAGACCGAGGTCGACGGCTTCCTCGGCCAGATCGAGCAGCAGCTCGCCGGTCCGGTGCGCAGCAGCATGCCGTCGGTGAAGTCGTGGAAGGACCTGCGCCAGCTGCGGATCCCGCAGGCGGCGTCCGGCACGCGCGGCTACCGCACCGCGCAGGTCGACCGCATGCTGGAGGAGATCGGCGTCGCGCTCGACGGCATGCTGGGCGCCAGCTCGGAAGAGGTCATGAAGGCCCGCTTCAGCTACGCGCTGCTCTCCGGCCAGGGTTACGACACGTCGTTCATCGACGAGCTGTTGCCCCAGCTCGCCGACGAACTGCGCCGCAAGGGCAAGTAGTACTTCAGCCCTCTACGACCTCAGCCCTCTACGACCTCGGCAGCGACCATCCACTGGGCCTCCACGTCGGACTCCTCCGCCAGCACGGCACGGAGTTCGGCGTCGAGCTTCAGCAACCGGCCGGAGTCCGTCGCGGCCTCCGCGAGCGCCGCGTGCAGCTCGGCCTCCTTCTTGTGCAGCACCTCGAGGCGCCTCTCCAGCCGTGCCAGTTCCTTGCGGGCGGCACGCTGGTCGGCGGCATTGGACGGGGCCTTGTCCGCGGCCGGGGAGGCAGCTCCGGACTCCCTGTCGCGCAGCGAGTCGCGGCGCTTGAGGTACTCCTCGATGCCGCCGGGCAGCTCGGTCAGGCCGCCGTCGCCGAACAGCGCGACGACCTTGTCGCACACGCGCTCGACCAGGTACCGGTCGTGGGAGATCACGACGAGCGTGCCGGCCCACGAGTCCAGCAGGTCTTCGAGCTGCTGCAACGTGTCGATGTCCAGGTCGTTCGTCGGTTCGTCGAGCAGCAGCACGTTCGGCTCGGCCATCAGCAGCCGGCACAGCTGCAACCGGCGGCGCTCGCCACCGGACAGGTCGGAGACCGGCGTCCACTGCTTCTGCGACGAGAAGCCGAACCGCTCGCCCAGTTGCGACGCCGACATCTCGTACTTGCCGAGCACGACGCGGCGCGCGACCTCCTCGATCGCCTCCAGCACGCGCATCGACCCGTTGAGGTCGAGCAGCTCCTGCGAGAGGTGCGCGATCTTGACCGTCGAGCCCTGGATCCGCTTGCCCGTCTCGGGTTCGCGCTCCCCCGCCAGCAGCTTCAGCAGCGTCGTCTTGCCCGAGCCGTTGACGCCGACGAGACCGATCCGCTCACCGGGACCGATGCGCCACGTCAGGTCGCGCACCAGCACCCGGTCCGGAATGGACAGTGTGGCGTCCTCGACCTCGATGACCGTGCGGCCCAGGCGCTTCTTCGCGAACGCCAGCAGCTCGACGTTGTCGCGCAACGGAGGCACGTCCGCGATCAACGCCTCGGCGGCCTCGATCCGGTAGCGGGGCTTCGAGGTCCGCGCGGGAGCGCCGCGGCGCAACCACGCGAGTTCCTTGCGCGCCAGGTTCTGCCGCTTCTCCTCCAGCACGTCCGCGAGCCGCTGCCGTTCGGCGCGGGCGAAGATCCAGTCGGCGTAACCGCCCTCGTACTGCTCGACCTTGCCGTTCACCACTTCCCACGTGCGGTTGCAGACGATGTCGAGGAACCACCGGTCGTGGGTGACGACGACGAGCGCGCACTTGCGGGCCAGCAGGTGCTCCGCGAGCCACCGCACACCCTCGACGTCGAGGTGGTTGGTCGGCTCGTCCAGCACGAGGAGTTCGAGGTCCTGGATCAGCGCGGCGGCCAGCACGACGCGGCGCCGTTCACCACCGGACATCCGCGAGACCACGGAGTCGAGGCCCAGCGCGGTGATCCCCAGACCGTCCAAAATAGACCGAACGCGGGCGTCGGACGCCCACTCGTGCTCGGCGTCGAACCCGAGCGGGTCGATGACCGCGTTGCGCACGGTCGAGCCCTCCGGCAGTTCGGTGCGCTGCGTCACGACGGCCATCCGCAGGTCACGCGACCGCGACACCCGGCCGTCGTCGGCGGCCTCCACCCCGGCCAGCACCTCGAGCAGCGTCGTCTTGCCGCCGCCGTTCAGGCCGACGACACCGATGCGGTCGCCCTCGTTGACGCCGAGCGACACGCCGTCGAGCAGCGGCCGGACGCCGAACGACTTCGACACGGACTCCAGGTTGACCAGGTTGGCCATCAAAACCTCACGACTTCGGAAGAAAGAAACCCCGCTGAAGGCTACCCAGCGGGGTCAACGGCTCAGCTCACCAGCTCACCGACGTCAGGCGTGCACCTCGGGAGGGATGGGCTTGGGCTCCTCAGTCGTGATCACACGCGCTCCGGGCACCGGCCCGTGCGCCACGCGCACCGTCCGGCACACGCCGGCACCGGCGAGCTCGGCGGCCACCTTCACCGCCGCGTCGCCGTCCTCGCACAGGAACGCCGTCGTGGGGCCGGACCCGGACACGATGCCGGCCAGCGCGCCCGCGTCGACACCCGCGCGGAGCGTGCGGCGCAGGTTCGGGCGCAACGAGACGGCGGCGGCCTGCAGGTCGTTGCCGAGCAGCAACGCGAGCTGACGGGGGTCTCCGGAGGACAAGCCTTCGAGCACCGCCTCGACCGCGCCCACGCGGGGCGGATCTCCCTCTGCGCGCAGGCGGTCCAGCTCGTCGAAGACGTCCGGAGTGGACAGTCCGCGGCGGTCGAACGCCAGCACCCAGTGGAACTGGTGGCGGCCCAGCACGGGCACGATCCGCTCACCGCGGCCGGTGCCCACGGCGGTGCTGCCGTACAGCGCGAAGGGGACGTCCGCGCCGAGCTTCCCGGCCAGTTCGGCCAGCTCGTCGCGGCTGATCTCCAGGCGCCACAACGACGACAGGCCGACCAGCGTCGCCGCCGCGTCGGCGCTGCCGCCGGCCATGCCACCCGCGACGGGGATGGCCTTGCGGATGACGACGCGGACCTTGGGGTCGTCCGGGTCCTTGCCCACGTGCGTGGCGAGCAACTGGACCGCGCGCCACGCGAGGTTCGAGGCTCCGGTGGGCACCTGGTCGGCGCCCTCGCCGTACACCTCGACGCCTGGCTCGTCGGCGACCGCGACCGTGACCTCGTCGACCAGCGACAGCGCCTGGAAGATCGTCACCAGGTCGTGGTAACCGTCCGGGCGGACGTCACCTACGGCCAGGTGCAGGTTGACCTTGGCCGGGACGCGAACTGTGACCGGGGGAGGAACGACTGCGAGCACCATGTCAGCCTACGGGCGTTCTGGGGTCTCGGACTCCTCCCCCGGTCACTGTCACGCTCAGACCGGGATGACCGCGCCGTCGAAGGTCTGCTTGATGTAGTCCTTGACCTGCTGCGACGCGAGCAGCTCCGCCAGGTCCTTCACGCGCTTGTCGTCCTTGAGCTCGCTGCGGGTGACCAGGCCGTTCGCGTTCGGGTTGCCCTCGGCCTTCTCCAGCGCGAGCGAGTCGGTGGCCGGCTTGAGGCCCGCGTCGATGGCGTAGTTGCCGTTGATCACGGACGCGTCGGTGTCCTCCAGCGACCGCGGCAGCTGAGCGGCCTCCAGGGGCACGAACTGCAGGTTCTTGGGGTTCTCCGCGAGGTCGCGCACGGTCGGCTGGTCGACGGCCTTGAGCTTGATCAGCCCGTTCGCCTCCAGCAGCTTCAGGCCGCGGGCCTCGTTCGTCGCGTCGTTGGCGACGGCGATCTTGGCGCCGGACGGCAGGTCGCCGAGCTTCTTGACCTTCTTCGAGTAGAGGCCGAGCGGCTCGACGTGGACCGGCTCGACCCACTCGACCTTGGCGCCGCTCTCCTTGGTGAACGTCGCCAGGTACGGGACGGTCTGGAAGTAGTTGGCGTCGAGCGACCCGTCGACCAGCGCCGTGTTCGGCTGCACGTAGTCGGTGAACTCGACGACCTCGATCTTGAGACCCTTCTGCGCGGCGAGGTTGTCGGCCACGTACTTGAGGATCTGGGCGTGCGGAACCGGGGAGACGCCGACCTTGAGCGTGTCGGAGGCGCTGGCACCACCCGACGAGCAAGCGGACAGAGCAGTCAAACCGGTCAAAGCAACTGCGATCAGGGCAGCACGAATACGCATGACGTTCCTTTTGAGAATCTTGCTACGGGTCAGACGGAGGCGTGCCGGCGCCGGTCGGACGCACGGGCGGCACGGGTGAAACCGAACTGGATCACGGTGGTGAGCACGGCGAGCCACGCCACGGTGCTCCACAGGATCCGGTCGTTGAAGCGCTGGTAGCCCTCGCGGATCGCCAGGTCGCCGAGGCCACCGCCACCGATCACGCCCGCCATCGCCGAGTACCCGATGAGGGCGATCACGGTGACGCCGATGGCGTTGATCAGCGCGGGCAGCGACTCGCGGATCAGCACGCTGCGCACGATCCTCAACGTCGAGGCGCCCGTGGTGATCGCGGCCTCGACCACGGTCACGTGCACCTCGGACAGGATGTTCTGCACCAGCCTGCCCACGAAGGGAATCGCTCCCACGGCCAGCGGCACGATGACCGCCGTGCTGCCGATGGAGCCACCGACGATCAGGCGGGTGACGGACGTGAGCGCGACCAGCAGCACGATGAACGGCATCGCGCGGCCCAGGTCGGTGACGAAGCTGAGGATCCTGTGCACCGCGGCGTTCGGCCGCAACCCACCCTGTGCGGTGAGCTGCAGCCAGACACCTACGGGAACTCCGAGAACTGTGGCGATGACGGTCGAGACGCCGACCATGTACAGCGTCTCGCCGGTGGCTTCGAGCAGAAAGCTGAAGACGTCGGGCCAGGGTGTTGCAGACCTCACGCAGCTACTCCCTGGGGGCCCTTCAGGGACCTCTGCACCGAGCCGCCGGCCTCGCCGATCCACTCCAGAGCGGAGTCCGAGCGCTCGCCGTTCAGGCCGAGCCGGAACCGCGCGACAGGCGTCTCGCCCAGGCGCGTGAGGCCACCACCGACGATGTTCAGCTCGACGCCGAACCGGTGGGAGACCTCGGGAAGAAGCGCGCCGACCGCGGCGAACCCGACGAGCACGACGTCCGCGACGCGGTCGTAGCTGCTCTCGTTGATCGGGTTCAGGTCGACGGCGGGCAGCAGCGCGCTGCTCGTGCGACTTCCGGCGTTGTTGACCAGGTCGAGGACCTTGCCGTGTTCGACGACGCGGCCCTGCTCCAGCACAGCGACGTCATCGCAGATCTTCCGGACCACGCCCATGTCGTGCGTGACGACGAGCACGGTCACACCCAGTTCGGCGCGCGCACGGTCGAGCACGGTCAGCACGGAACCGGTGGTCTCCGGGTCCAGGGCGCTCGTGGGCTCGTCGGCGAGGAGCACGGACGGGTTGGCGGCGAGGGCGCGCGCCACGGCGATGCGCTGGCGCTGCCCGCCGGACAGCTGGTCGGGGTACGAGGCGGCCTTGTCGGTGAGCCCGACGAGGTCCAGCAGCTCGCCCACACGAGTGCGGCGCTGCGGTCCGGGCACGCCCGCGGACTCCAGCGGCAGTGCGATGTTGCCGGCCGCCGTGCGCTGACGGAGAAGCGAATCCCCTTGCGGCACAACGCCGATCTGCCGACGGGCGGCCCGCAGCGCGGACCCGTCGAGGCTGGTGATGTCGGTGCCGTCGACGCGGATCGCCCCGGAGTCGGGACGCTCCAGCAGCGCGACGCAACGGGCGAGCGTCGACTTGCCGGCACCACTCGGGCCGACCACGCCGAGCACGGTGCCGGCCTCGACGTCGAGGGTCACGCCGTTGAGGGCGCTGACACCCTGGAAGGACTTGGTGAGGTTTTCGACAGTGATCACTTCTGCTCCACGGCTGCGCGCGACGGCACACAGCCCGGTGGGGGTGTGCGCGATCGAGGTGTGCTGCTCAGGTGTGCGCCACTCTTCAGACGAGTGCGCGTCAAAGGACTTTGAGAAGGCGCCTTAGACGAGGTGGCGACGACATGCAGAAGACGAGCGACGGCACTGGTCGATGACTCGACGGCGCGTCAGCATTCGCGTGGTACCCATGGTGATCCTCCATCGGTCCTGGCGTTAGCACCTGCCCGCATCCAGCGGGTGGTTGCTGCGACGTCGTAGAGCCAGGTCTCTCAGTCGCTCCGGATGGCAAGTAAGAGTCAACCGGACGGACGTTCGGTTGCGCAAGCCAAAACCGGATTCGTTCGACAGATCACACTGATGGCCGATGGATCCCCGGCCTAGGCTTCCGCGATCCGGATGAAGTCGATCACGCTCAACTGCTCACCCCTGAGCTGGGAATCAACGCCCGCTTTCGACAGCAGTTCGTCGACTTCCGCCGAGCCGCCCGCCCAGCCCTTGAGGGCCGCTCGCAGCGTCTTGCGGCGCTGCGCGAACGCGGCGTCGACGATCTGGAAAAGCCTTTTCCGGTCCACTGTGGACAGAAGATTGTCGTGACGCAGGAACCACACCAGGCCCGAGTCGACGTTGGGCGCGGGCCAGAAGACGTTCTTGCCGATCGAGCCGGCCTTCTTCGCCTCGGCGTACCAGGCGAGCTTCACACTGGGGACGCCGTAGATCTTGTTGCCGGGCTTGGCGGCCATCCGGTCGGCGACCTCCGCCTGCACCATCACCAGACCCTTTTGCAGGCTGGGGAGTTCGGCCAAGAGGTGCAGGACCACGGGGACCGCGACGTTGTACGGCAGGTTCGCGACGATCGCGGTGGGTTGTGCCGGTAGGTCCTCTTGGGTGACTTTCATGGCGTCCTTGAGGACGACGTGGAGCTTGCCGGCGTTCTCCGGGTCCATCTCCGCGACCGTCTGCGGGAGGCGAGCGGCCAGCGGAGGGTCGATCTCGACCGCGACGACCTGTTTGGCGCCGGGGAGCAGCGCGAGGGTCAGGGAACCCAGACCGGGCCCGACCTCCAGGACGACGTCGTCCTCGGTGAGCTCGGCCGCGGTGACGATCTTGCGGACCGTGTTCGGGTCGTGCACGAAGTTCTGGCCCAGCTTCTTGGTCGGGCGGATGTCCAGCTCGGCAGCTAGACGACGAACTTCGGCAGGTCCCAGCAGGCTCACCGGTGCATTCTCGCACCAGGCCCGCGGCGGAGGTCGCAGGGGAGGAAACGGCGAAGGCCGCCCGTGGCGAACCACGGACGGCCTTCGGCGGGGGACGGAGAGAGGTTTACGGCAGGCCGAGCTTCGCGCGGCAGCCCGGCCAGGCGCCGTACGTGCCGCCCGCGCGGTCGCGCAGCTTGGTCGCGGTGGCGATCTGCTGTTCGCGGGTCGCCTGGTGCGGCAGCTGCGCGTAGGCGGTGCCACCGTTCGCGGCCCACGTGCTGGCCGAGAACTGGAGGCCGCCGTAGTAGCCGTTGCCGGTGTTGATGGCCCAGTTGCCGCCCGCTTCACACTTGGCGAGGCGGTCCCAGACTTCACCGTCGGGCAGCGGCTTCGTGCCCACGGTGATCTTCTTGGGCTTCGGTTCCTTGGTGACCTTGCTGCTCAGCTTCTCGCGGCTGATTTCCTTGCCGTTCTTGACCGTCACGCGGTACTGCGAGGTCTGCTCGCCCGGCGCGCCGGGGTCGGTGACGGTCTGCTGACCCGCGGTCATGTTCGGGTCGTTGGTCTTCTCGACCGGCGGCGCGACCGGCTCGTTCACGTTGATGACCGTGACGCCGGTGCGGGAGATGTAGACCTCGGCACCGGTCGCGATCTTCACGTCCATGCCGGACGCGACGGCGTCCTCGGGGCCGAGGGAGAGGTTCTCGGCCTTGAGCAGCTCGTCGACGGTCAGCGCGGTCGTCTTGACCTCGCGGACCGGGTTCGCGCCGTCGAACAGCTTGACGGTCTTGCTGGTCTTGACCTCGAGGTTCATGCCCTCGAGCGGCACGGCGTGCGAGCCGGGCATCGACATCCACGCGCCCTCGAGCGGCACGCCGAGCTGCTTGGCGGCCTCCTCGACGGTGACGGAGCGGACCCAGTCCTCGCGGGCCTGGCCGTCGACGCTCATCTTGAGCAGGCGGCCGCGGTCGAGGCTGATCTTGCCGCCGTCGGAGATCGGGGCGTTCAGCGACGGGGACAGGGCGTCGTGCTCACCGACGACGATGCCTTCCTCCGCCAGGACGTCGCCGACCGTGCCCTCGTAGGAGTGGACGGTCTGCATCGCGCCGTCGACCTCGACGGTCAGCGACTTGTCCATCGCCATGGCGGTCACGCCGCCACCGGAGATCGACACGAGGACCGCGGCGACGGTGCCCTTGAGGAAACGGCGCTTCCACGTGGAGGCGGCCTTGACGAGGACCTGCGGGTCCTCGAGCTCCTCTTCCTCCGACGGGAGGACGAGGGGCGGCATGATCGTCGTCTCGGCGTTGATGAGACGGATCAGCTCGTCGACGTCGACGTTCGCCGAGGCGAGCAGGTCGTCGGCGTCCGGGCCGAGCACCTCGAGCACGTCCGCGGGCGTGATGGTCAGCGCACCGGCGGGGAAGCTCGGGTGGGGGTCAGCGACGTCAACCGCCACGCCGCCGACCGGCGTGAACCAGTCGGTGTCGTCGTTGAAGTCGTACGGAGCAGCAGCTCTGTCGCTACCAGACAAGGGTCGATACCTCCATTGCGGAAGCTGTGAGGCCACCGCACAGTTGGCGTTGACAAGATCATTCGAGTTGGAGCTCGAAGGTTCCCGGCAACTCCTCCTACGTGGTCTCGCTTCTTCGCGCTTCTGGCTTCGGTCCCGCCCCGACTGCGGGCGTGCTCCGAACCGACTGGGTCGGCTCAGGTGGCACGGTCACGGGACAGTAACGGGGTAGCCGACGTTGCGCAAACACCCCCGCCAATGTTGTGACGTCAGTCACCCCATGGGGGTAGTAACCCTGTACTCCGTTCGCTCTACGTCGCATTTCAGTGGTCCAGCCCGAACACTCGTTGAGCAGTACGGGTGACGGCGGCGCAGAGTTCAGAAAGATCTTCGCCACGCAACGTAGCGAGATCGCGAACTGTGTAATTCACACAATAGGGTTCATTTGGACGCCCACGATAAGGATGGGGCGTCAGGAACGGCGCGTCCGTCTCGACCAGGAGCTGATCTTGCGGCACCAGTGCCGCCGCTTCCCGCAGCGCACGGGCGTTCTTGAACGTCACCGGGCCCGCGAACGACAGCACGTACCCCGCGTCGACGCACCGCCGGGCGAAGTCCGCGTCACCCGAGAAGCAGTGGAACACCACAGTGGACGGTGCGCCCTCGGAGTCGAGGACCTTGAGGATGTCCTCGTGCGCGTCGCGGTCGTGGATCATCAACGGCTTCCCGACACGCTTGGAAAGGTCGATGTGCCAACGGAATGCCTCGTGCTGGGCGGCCGGCGGCGAGTAGTCCCAGTAGTAGTCCAGACCGGTCTCGCCGATCGCGACCACGCGGGGCAGCACGGCCAGCCGTTCCAGTTCGGCCTTCTCCGCGTCGCCGAAGGAGGACGTGCGCGTCGGGTGCACGGCGACCGCCGCGTAGACCCTCGGGTCCCAAGTGGACGCCTCGGCGGCCCACTGCGCGGCCGCCAGGTCGTCCGCCACGGTGATCACGTGCGAGACGCCGGCGGCCTCCGCCCGGTCGAGCAGGACCGCCACGTCCGCGGCATCGACGGCCCCACACGCGTCGAGATGGGTGTGGGCGTCGATCACCGGTGCCGGAAGAGCTTCCGGCACCGGCGGTCGTTCACGCTTGTCCGTCACTTGACGATCGGGGCCCACTCGGGCCCTTCGTCGCCCAGTTCCTTCTCCAGCCGTGCGAACAAGGGCGACGGCTTCTGCAGCGGCCTGCCCACCTCGAGCGGCGTGGACTCCCACTTGGCCTGCTCACCGGCGTAGTCACCGGTCAGCACCGGGTAGGAGCGATCGGGGATGTCCAGGTCGTCGACCTCGGTCATCTCCGGCTGCGCGGCCCACACGCCCGTGCCGCCCAACGCCTCGTGCACCTTCTGCGCCGAGTGCGGCAGGAACGGCGTCATCAGGGTGTTCGCGTCCTGCACGACCTGCAGTGCCGTGTGCAGCACCGAGTCGCGGCGTTCCAGGTCGTCCTTGAGCTTCCAGGGCTCCTGGTCGGACAGGTACTTGTTCGCCAGGGAGATCACGCGCATGGCCTCGCCGGTGGCCTGCTTGAACCGCGAGCGGCGCAGGTGCGCGCCGACCGTGTCGAACGCCGCCTTGGACTGCGCGAGCAGCTCGTGGTCGGCGGGCGTCAGCGCCGTGGCCTTCGGGATCGCGCCGACGTTCTTGTGCGCCATCGAGATCGAGCGGTTGACCAGGTTGCCCCACTCGTTCGCCAGCTCGAAGTTCGTCCGGCGGACGAACTCCTCCCAGGTGAAGTCGGTGTCCTGGTTCTCGGGACCCGCGACGGAGATGAAGTACCGCAGCGCGTCCGGCCCGAACTCCTTGAGGAAGTCGCCGACGTAGATCACGGTGCCGCGCGAGGTGGAGAACTTCGAGCCGCTCATCGTCAGGTACTCCGACGACACGACCTCGGTCGGCAGGTTCAGCGTGCCGAACCGGCCGGGCTCGCCGCCCTTGTCACCCGCGCCGTTCTGCCCGAGCAGCAGCGACGGCCAGATCAGCGAGTGGAAGACGATGTTGTCCTTGCCCATGAAGTAGTAGCCCTGGGCGTCGCCCGTCCAGAACTCCTTCCAGGCGTCGGGGTTCCCGGTGCGCCGCGCCCACTCGACGGACGCGCTCAGGTAGCCGATCACGGCGTCGAACCACACGTAGAACCGCTTCATCGGCTGGTCGCTCCACCCGTCGAGCGGGATCGGCACACCCCAGTCGAGGTCGCGGGTGATGGCGCGCGGCCGCAGGTCCTTGATCAGGTTCTGCGAGAACTTGAGCACGTTCGGGCGCCAGTCGGACCGCGTGCCCATCCAGCTGCCCAGCGAGTCGATGAACGCGGACAGGTCGAGGAACAGGTGCTCGGTCTCGACGAACTTCGGCGTCTCGCCGTTGATCTTCGAGCGCGGGTTGATCAGCTCGGACGGGTCGAGCTGGTTGCCGCAGTTGTCGCACTGGTCGCCCCGCGCGCCCTCGTACCCGCAGATCGGGCAGGTGCCCTCGATGTAGCGGTCGGGCAGCGTGCGGCCGGTCGACGGGCTGATGGCGCCCATCTCGGTCTTGGGGACGACGTAGCCGTTCTTCCACAGCGCGGAGAACAGGTCCTGCACCACCCGGTAGTGGTTACCGGTGGTGGTGCGGGTGAAGAGGTCGTAGGACAGGCCGAGGCCCTGCAGGTCACCGGCGATGACGCGGTTGTACTTGTCGGCGAGCTCGCGGGCCGTCAGGCCCTCCTTCTCGGCCTGCACCTGGATGGGTGTGCCGTGCTCGTCCGTGCCGCTGACCATGAGCACCCGGTGTCCGGACATCCGCATGTAGCGGGAGAAGACGTCGGACGGGACACCGAAACCGGAGACGTGACCGATGTGCCTGGGGCCGTTTGCATAAGGCCAGGCCACCGCGGTCAGTACGGAGGCACTCATGGACATAGCCTACGGAGGCGGTGCCAGGGGGTTTTCACCGAGTGGGAGGTCTGTTTGTCCGCGACCAGAATGCTGGTGCTCGGCGTGGTGAAGCTCGTCGGCGAGGCCCACGGTTACGTGGTGCGCCGCGAGCTGAAGTCGTGGTCGGCGGACAGCTGGGCGAACGTGCAGCCGGGTTCGATCTACCACGCGCTGAAGGCGCTGGCCAAGGACGGACTGCTGGAGCCGGTCGGCACCGAGTCCGGCGAGGGCCCCGCCCGCACGACCTACCGGATCACCGCGGCCGGTGAGCACGAGCTGGACGACCTGCTCGGCCACGCCCTGGCCGACCCCGCCGCCGGCAACGACGAGGTCTCCGCGGGCGTGGCGATGCTCAACCTGCTCCCCCGCAGGCAGGCGGTCGTGCTGCTGAAGAACCGGCTCGCGGGTCTCGAGGGGCAGCTCACCCCGACCCGGCACGGCATCGCGTCGATGCCGGAGATGGGCAAGCCCGCGCACGTCAGCGAGCTGTTTCGACTCTGGCTCGTCCATCTCGAAGGCCAGGTGCGCTGGACTCAGGAGCTGATCGAACGCCTAGAGGCCGGTGCTTACGAGCTGAAGGACTAGTCAAACTTGATTAGTTCTCGCTAGCCTCTAGTCAAAGTTGACTAGAGGGGGTTTCGTCATGATCAAGGCACGCGGCCTCGCGCGCCGGTTCACGACCAAGACCGGTCCGGTGGACGCGGTGCGGGGCGTGGACATCGACGTCGCGGAGGGGGAACTCGTCGGGTTCCTCGGCCCGAACGGCGCCGGCAAGTCCACGACGTTGCGCATCCTCACCACGCTGCTGCACCCGACCGCCGGCGAGGCCACCATCGCCGGGCACGACCTGCTGACGGACCCGGCCGGGGTGCGCCGCAACATCGGCTACGTCGGCCAGAAGAACGGCGCCGGGCTCGACCAGCGGGTCACCGACGAGCTCGACTTCCAGGCCCGCTTCTACGGCCTGTCCAAGCACGACGCCCGCAGGAAGGTCGCCGGCCTGCTCGAACGGTTCGACCTGGTCGGCCTGGAAAAGCGCGGCGTCGTCACGCTCTCGGGCGGCCAGCAGCGCCGGCTCGACATCGCGATGGGCATGCTGCACGACCCGCGGCTGCTGTTCCTGGACGAACCGTCCACGGCGCTCGACCCGCAGAGCCGCCGGAACCTGTGGGACCACATCAAGCAGCTCAAGGCCGACGGCGTCACGGTCTTCCTGACCACGCACTACCTCGACGAGGCCGACTACCTGAGCGACCGGCTGCTGGTCATCGACCACGGCTCGATCGTCGGCGAGGGCTCACCGGACGAGCTGAAGCACCGCGTCTCCGGCGACCTGGTCGTGCTCGGCACACCCCAGGCCTCGCTCGTCGCCACGAAGTTCGAGAACGCGGTCGTCGAGGGCGAGAAGGTCAGCTTCCGCATCCCGAACGGCGACCGCGCGTTGCCGGGACTGTTGCGCGACCTCGACAACATCGGCGTCGAACTGCACAGCGTCCAGGTGCACCGGCCGACCCTCGACGACGTGTTCCTGACCATGACCGGCCGGTCGCTGCGGGAGGAAGCCAATGCTGCCTAGGAACCTTTTGCGTGACACCTGGCTCGTCTTTTGCCGAGTGATGCTGCCGGTCGTGCGCAACCCCGTCGCGATCGTGTTCGGGATCGCCCAGCCGTTGCTCTACCTAGGCCTGTTCGGACCGTTGCTCGGCGACACCGGCTGGCAGTGGTTCGTGCCGGGGTTGCTGGTGCAGATGGCGTTGTTCGGCACGGCCTACGCGGGCTTCTCGCTGCTGCCCGAGGTCCGCACGGGCGTGATGGAACGGCTGCGGGTCACCCCGGTCAGCCGGGTCGCGCTGCTCGTCGGGCGGGTCGGCAAGGACGTCGTGCTGCTGGTCGTGCAGAGCCTGCTGATCATGCTGGCCGCGATGCTGTTCGGCTTCCGCGCGTCGCCGGGGCAGATGCTGCTCGGGCTCGGCCTGGTGGCGTTGCTGGGCGTCGCGATCGGCTCCGTGTCGTACGCGATCGCGCTGAAGGTCAAGCTGGAGTACGTCTTCGCGTCCGTGCTGTCGGCGTCGATCGTGCCGTTGATGCTTCTGAGCGGCGTGCTGCTGCCGATGTCGAACGGCCCGCAGTGGCTCTACTGGCTGTCGCGGATCAACCCGCTGGCGCACGTCGTCGACGCCGAGCGGTCGATCTTCAACCCCGGCTCGATGCTCTACGGGCTGATCTCGGTCGCGGCGCTGGTGCTCGTCGGCGTGTTCTACGGCGTGCGCACGTTCAACAAGGAGTCAGCTTGACTTGATCGCGGCGTCGTAGAGGGTCTTCTTGCTGATCCCGGCCGCCTCCGCGACCTCGGCGGCAGCCGACTTCATCCGTTCCCCGTCGGCGACGCGCTGCTTGACCTCGGCGACGAGCGTGTCGAGGTCCGGCGTGTCCGCGATGGGAGCGGGACCGAGCACCACGGTGATCTCGCCGCGTGCGCCCTCCACGGCCCACTCGGCGAGTTCTGCCAATGAACCTCGCACGACCTCTTCGTACTTCTTCGTCAGCTCGCGGCACACGGCGGCGCGTCGGTCCGGCCCGAGCACCTCGACGGCGTCTTTCAGGGTCTCCGCGAGCCGGTGCGGCGCCTCGAAGAACACGACCGTCCGCTGCTCGGTGGCCAAAGGGGCGAACCAGCGCTTGCGCTCGCCGGACTTGCGCGGCGGGAAGCCGTCGAACGCGAACCGGTCGCTCGGCAGGCCCGAGAGCGCGAGCGCCGTCGTCACCGCGGAGGGCCCCGGCAGGCACGTGACCGTGAGGTCCTGCTCGACACACGCGGCGACGAGCCGGTAGCCCGGATCGGAAACCGACGGCATTCCGGCGTCCGTCACGAGCAGCACGGTTTCGCCGTTGTGGAGCGACTCGAGCAGCTTCGGCAGGCGGCCGACCTCGTTCTGCTCGTAGAAGCTGATCACCCGCCCCGACGGCTTGACCTGCAACGCCATGGCCAGGCTGTGCAGCCGCCGGGTGTCCTCGGCGGCGATCACGTCGGCCGTCTCGAGGGCCTCGATCAGGCGCGCGGAGGCGTCGCGGATGTCCCCGAGAGGGGTGGCTGCCAGGACTAGACGGCCTGAACCGGATACAGGACTCACAAGCTTCACCCTACGATCGGCGGCGTGACAGTCCTCGTGCAGCCAGGAGAGGCGCCCGTCGTCGTCGAGGAGCCGCCTACGGATCGTGCGGCGGTACTAGACCCGCCACCGTCCGGAGACCGCTTGCGCGGGTGGCTCATGACGGCCGTCGTGACGCTGATCGGTGCCGTCGTGCGCTTCTGGAACGTCGGTTATCCGACGGACAAGGGCACGCCGATCTTCGACGAGAAGCATTACGTGCCGCAGACGGCGCAGGTGCTGCGCAACGGCGGTTACGAGGACAACCCGGGCTACGAGCTGATCGTGCACCCGCCGCTCGCCAAACAGCTGATGGCGATCGGCCAGGAGCTCTTCGGCTACGACGGCATCGGCTGGCGGTTCGCCTCGGCGCTCGCGGGCGCGATCACGATCCTGCTGATCATCCGCATCGCCCGCCGCCTGACCCGGTCGGACCTGCTGGGCGCGCTCGCCGGCATCCTGCTCATCGCGGACGGCGTCTCGC
Source organism: Streptomyces sp. ID05-26A (assembly GCF_033794685.1). NCBI lineage: Bacteria > Bacillati > Actinomycetota > Actinomycetes > Kitasatosporales > Streptomycetaceae > Streptomyces > Streptomyces sp. ID05-26A. Next base: position 2,924,786 of record NZ_JARAYZ010000001.1, on the reverse strand, counting down.
ACGTCCAGTCGCGGATGGGCATGCTCGACATCTTCATCGCGCTGTTCGTGGTGGCCGCGTTCGGCTGCCTGGTCGCGGACCGCGAGCAGATGCGGGCACGACTGGCCGTCGCCGTCCGCGAGGGCTTCATCAACAACTCGGCGTTCGGCCCGTCGCTCGGCTTCCGCTGGTGGCGCGTCGGCGCGGGCGTGATGCTCGGTGCGGCGTGCGGCATCAAGTGGTCGGGCATCTGGTACATCGCGGCGTTCGGTCTGCTCACGGTGATCTGGAGCGCGCTGGCCCGCCGTGCCGCGGGCGTCGAGGAGCCGTGGCTGGGCGCGCTGGTGAAGGACGTCCTGCCGTCGCTGGGCGGCCTGGTCGCGATCCCCGTGCTCGTCTACATCGCGACGTGGTTCCCGTGGATGGCCAGCGAGACCGGCATCGACCGCCACGTGGTCGGCACCAAGATCCAGGACGTCACGTGGATCCCCGACACCCTGCAGTCGCTCTGGTACAACGCGAAGAACGTCTACAAGTTCCACGTCGAGCTGGTCACCTCGGAGACCAACAGGCACCCGTGGGAGTCGAAGCCGTGGACGTGGCCCATGGGCCTGCGCCCGATGCTCTACTACTACGACAACTCCGTCACGGGCTGCGGCGCCGCATCGTGCCTCGGCGCGATCATGCTCATCGGCACGCCCGCGATGTGGTGGCTCGCGTTCCCGGTGATCGGCTGGGCCCTGTTCCGCACGATCGGCCGGATGGACTGGCGCTACGCCGGCGTCCTGGTCGGCTACGCCGCGGGCCTGCTGCCGTGGTTCCTCAACCTCGACCGGCAGATGTACTTCTTCTACGTCACGCCGATGGCGCCGTTCCTGGTGCTGCTGATCGTGCTGGCGATGGGCGAGGTCCTGGGACGCAGGTCTTCGGGTTCCGAACGGCGTGGCACCGGGCTGCTGGTCGTCGCGCTGTACGTGGGCATCGTGGTGGCGAACTTCGTGTGGCTGTGGCCGATCCTGAACGGCAACCCGATCACACCGGAGATGTGGCAGCAGCAGCTGTGGCTGCCTAGCTGGCGCTGATCTCCAGCGCTCGTTCTCTCGTCAGGTCACCTTCCAGCCGGAAGGTGACCTGATCTTTCTGCCAGAGCAGGGTCTGGGCAGCTCCCTGCGGTTCCTCGGTGTGCCATGCGCCGTCGCGGTCGATGTAGAAGAACACGTGCGGCTGCGGGATCCAGACCTTGCCGTCGACCTGCTCGACTCCGTCCTGGTGGACGAGTTTGCCGATGGTCGAGCTGATCGTGCCGTCGAACTGGTCCAGTCTCAGGTCTCCGTAGTGCAGCGTGACGAACCGTCCTTCGTGGACGGTGACCTGGTCCGGCGTGCCGAGCGCCGCGGGCAGGTGGATCTCGAACGGCATCTGCTTTCGCGCTTCTTCGAGCGAGACGTCGTTGCTGGGCAACGGAGGGGCTGTCGTCAGCGGTGCTTCGGTGCGGAACTCGACGCCGGCGAACTCCAGCAGTTGCTGGACGCCCGCCCGGACGGCCGGGGACACCGCGAAGGCGATGGCGAACGCGGTGATGGCCGCTGCCAGCGCCTTGAGCCATCGTCTCCGGGGTGCGTTGATGCGGGTGAGCACCGCGGCCGTGACGTCCGGTGGCTCCGGCACGTGGAGGTGGCGGCCGAGGTCTCTCAGCGCTTCCGCCTGGTCATCGATCACGGGCCACCTCCTCCAGCATCGGACGCAGTTTCGCGAGGGCTCTGGACAGCCGGGACTTCACGGTCCCCTTGGCGAGGTTCAGGGTCTGCGCGGTCTCGGCCTCGCTCAGGTCCAGCAGGTACCGGCACGTGACGACCTGCCGGTCGTGCTCCGGCAGGCTCTGCACGGCCTTCAGGAGCTTGGCGCGGGAGTCGTCCACCAGCGTGCCGGGGTCGTCGTGGTCGACGGTCTCCGTGATGGCCGCGAGCTTCAGCTCCATCAGGTTGCGCCGCCGCCGGCCGCGGTGCAGGTTCTTCGTCTCGTTGGCCACGATCTTGAGCAGCCACGGTTTGAAGTCCAGGCCTTCTTTGAAGGTGCCGAGCTTCCGATAAGCCTTCACGAACGCCTCCTGCACCACGTCACCGGCGTCCGCACCGGCCCCGAGCAGGTACGCCGTCCGGTGTGCGAGCGCGGTGTACCGGGCGACCAGCTCGCCGTAGGCCGCCTGGTCGCCTGCGATCGCCCGTGCCACCGCTTCGTCCGTGATGCCCTCTCTACACCGGGAACCACACTTCGGTTCCCGGTGTATTCGCGTCATGAGAATTCTGGCCTTGTTGTGCGCTTTCCTGCTGATCAGCGCACCTACTGCTGTCGCGGGCGGCTGGGCGGTCACGTACGTCGACCCGGTGCCGTCGATCCAGGCCGACACGACCCACACCGCCGGCTACTGGGTGCTGCAGCACGGCACCCACCCGTTCTCCGGCGATCTCGGCAAGACCGGCCTGCGCTTCCAGTCCGGCACGGACTCGTTTGAGTTCCCAGGCGTGGCGCTGGGCGAACCCGCGCACTACGCCGTGACGTTCTCCCTGCCCGCCGGGACCTACGAGGTGTTCGGAATGCAGGGGATGTTCCAGGAGCACCCGCTGGGCACGCTGACCGTGCCGGGCACGTTGCTGGTGAAACCCGTGGACCCGCAGGTGGCGCAGGGCGCTGGCGACTGGCCGTGGAAGACGATCGCACCGCCGCTGAAGAAGATCTCGGCCTCCCCCGCACCGGCCGCCGTGACGGTACCGGACCCGCCCTCGGGAAAGCCCTTGCCCGTGTGGCTCGTCGGGCTGGTCGTGGTCGGCGCGGCCGGGGTGTTCCTGCTGCTGCGCAAGCGGTTGAGGCCTGCTGCCCGTAGGTGAGTGGTGAGGCGATCGGCGGAAACCGCCTCACCACTCTTCGCGTGGCATCCCGTGAGATGCCGAGGCTTTCCGGGTGAACCACGGCTTAGGTCGCTGGACGGTGAATCACCGTTACGGACCGGTTCGACGTTCACCCGGTTCGCCTAGGAATTCGCGTCGATTACCATCCACGCCGTTCAACCCGAACGAGTGACCCCCGAAAGTTGCACTTCCTGACTTCGGGTGGTCGCGGGGTCCTTCCTGGGGGAGATCGGCGCTGATGAGCACGACTGTCGAGTTGCATCCGGAGCACAGTCGCCGGAGTCCTGCCGGCGATGATCCTCCGAAGGATCTCCGTTTCCGCACGGACATCCAGGCGCTGCGCGCGATCGCCGTGCTGGCCGTGGTCGTGAACCACTTCTGGCCGAACGCGCTGACCGGGGGTTATGTCGGAGTCGACGTCTTCTTCGTCATCTCCGGGTTCCTGATCACTTCGCACCTCGACCGCGAGATCGTCCGGACCGGCCGACTGCGACTCGGCCAGTTCTACGCACGCCGAGTCCGGCGCCTGCTGCCGGCGGCTTTGCTGGTGCTCGGTGTCAGCCTCACCGCGGCGTACTTCCTGCTGCCGTACCCACGCTGGACCGCCAACGCCTGGGAGTCCTTCGCGGCCGCGTCCTACTGGGAGAACTGGCGGCTGGCCGCCAAGTCGGTGAACTACTCGGCGCAGAACGAAGCCGCGAGTCTCGTCCAGCACTACTGGTCGCTGTCGGTGGAGGAACAGTTCTACCTGTTCTGGCCGCTACTGCTGATCGGCCTGTTCACGATCGGCAGGCGCCGCTGGGTCCTGGTGGGCGTCGCCGTTCTGGGCGCGTTGTCGCTGGGCCTGAGCGTCTACTACACGATCGACTCGCCGAGCGCGGCGTACTTCATCACCCCGGTGCGGGTGTGGGAGTTCGCCATCGGCGCCGGTGTCGCTCTGGCTGCCGCGAAGCTGACGCTGCCGCGCGTGGCTGCGGAATCGGCGGCGTTCGCCGGTCTCGCGATGATCATCGCCGCGGTGTTCGTCTACGACCACCACACGGCGTTCCCCGGCTACCTCGCGCTGATCCCCACGATCGGCACCGGCCTGGTGATCATCTCGGGCCTGCGCCCTGGCCGTCAGTGGCACACCGCCGTGACGGCGTCAGGACCCGTGCAGTTCGTGGGCAACATCAGCTACTCGCTCTACCTGTGGCATTGGCCGATCGTGCTGCTCGCGCCGTTCGCGTTGAGCGGCCTGTTGGACAAGGGCGAACTCAGCACACCTTGGTTGCTCGGCCTGCTCGTGCTGGCGATGGGGCTGGCGTGGCTGTCGAAGGTTCTGGTCGAGGACCGCGGTATGTCGTGGGGCCCGCTGAGGCGCAGCAGCAAGCTGACGTTCGCGGCCATGACCGCGGGCATCGTCGTCGTGGCGGTCATGGCCGCCGGGTTGCAGTGGACCTACCAACGGCACGTCGTTCAGGCCGAGCGCGACGCGGCCGCGGGGTTGAACACGCCCTGTCACGGCGCCGGTGCACTTGTCGGTGCCAACGGCTGCACCGAGCCGTTCAGTCCGGCCCGCACCACCGCGATGGGACCCGCGAACGAGTACTTCCGACCCGACTCCGTGTGCAAGGCGAACCCGGAGTACGACGCCGGGGACATAGCCACGACGGCGACCTGTGACTACAGCGGCGGCTCTGCCAACCCGGAGAAGGTGTGGCTGCTCGGCGACTCGCACGCGCAGCAGTGGCAGACGGCCGTCTTCGAACTGGCCCGTGAACGCAAGTGGCTGCTCAAGACCAGCTACCTGGGAGCCTGTCCGTTCGCGGAGGTCAAGGTGGTGGAGTTCCACAACAAGCCGGCATCGCCGAAGCACGGTGAGATCTGCTCGACCTGGACGAGGCGGATGACCGACGTGATCGCCGCCGACAAGCCGACATTGGTGCTGACGTCGTTCTTCTCGCGCAAGGAGAAGGTCGACGACAACAGCGGCCGGAGCCAAACCGACCAGTACCGCGACGGACTCGAACCTCGCTGGCAGAAGTGGACCGACGCGGGTGCCCGCGTGGTCGCGCTCGCCGACCCGCCCTACAACGGCGACGTCCGTTCCCCGGACTGTGTGGTGCTCAACCCGTCGAACCCGCTTGCCTGCGCGACGCCGCGCTCACAGGCACAACCCCCCGAGCCGCTGGTCGAGGTCGCCCGCAGTTCGAAGAACCCTGGGGTGTCCGTGATCGACCTGACCGACTACTTCTGCGACGAGCAGAACTGCTACGCCGTGGTGGGCAAGGTGCCGGTCTACTACGACCCGGATCACCTGAACGGCGTGTACACCCGATCGCTGGCGCCCATGATCGGCAAGGCGCTCAGCTGAGGCCACGAGGGGGGAACGTCCGCGGACGTTCCCCCTCGAATCGCCTACATCGGCATGTGCCTCGTGGGCGGCGGAGTCGGCTTGCTGATCATCTTCGTGACAGGACCTTCCTTGCTCATGCCCTGCTGGTCGAGGAACTGCGACAACTGCCCGCGCACCTGCGCCAGCGACGGCCGGCGACCGGGCTCCGGGTCCATCGCCGCGAGCAGCAACCGGGCGTGCTTGCTGTTCTGCGGCAGCTTGGTGATCGGTTCGCCCTGCGCGGCGGCCATCAGCGAGGAGATCGGGTTCTCGCGGGAGCCGCGCGGCGGGTGACCCGTCAACGCGTAGGACACGGTCGCCGCCAGCTGCCACGAGTCCGACGCCGGGGACGCCGTCTCGCCACGGGCCGTTTCCGGGGCCAGGAAGTCCGGCGTGCCGACCATCATGCCGGTGGCGGTGAGGGTGCTGTCGCCCTTGGAGCGGGCGATGCCGAAGTCGATCAGGTGCGCGGTGCCCTGGTTGTCGACGATCACGTTGGACGGCTTCACGTCGCGGTGCAGCACACCGCGGTCGTGGGCCGCTGCCAGCGCGTCGGCCATGTTCAGCCACAGGCGGGCGGCGAGCTTGTCGTCGATCAGGCCGTTCTTCAGCACCGTCTCGGACAGCGACGCGCCCTCGATGTACTCCATGACCAGGGCGAGGCCGTCCGGGTCCTGGACGATGTCGAACACGCGCACGCAGTTCGGGTGGCGGACCGCGGCCAGCGCGCGGGCCTCGCGGAGCATGCGCGCCTCGGTCTCGTTGTCCGGGGCGTGCGCGAGCTTCACCGCGACCATGCGATCGAGTTGCTCGTCGGTGGCCAGCCAGACCGTGCCGAAGCCGCCGGAACCGAGCTGGCGGACGCGGCGGAACCGGCCGTTGCCGGGGTTCCAGACCTTGCCCGACTTCTGCACCGGCGCGGGTGACTCGGCGTTGGCCGCGCCCGGACCGAACGGCAGCGGGCCCGGCGTGTCCGCGAGCACCGCCGGATTCGACGGCTGCGGGGCCTGGGGCTGCGGCATGACCTCGGCGACGCGCGTCGGCGGGTACTGCCGCGGCGGCTGGTTCTGCGGGTGGTTCGACGGCTGCGGTTGCGGCTGCGTCACCGGTCTCATCGGCCGGTTCATCGGCGCCGGCTGGTACTTCGGCACCTGAGCCGGCTGGTACGGCGGTGGGTTCTGCCCCGGGTTCTGGGGCGGCGGCCGGTGGGCGGAGGCGTCGATCGGCTTGGTCGGCGCCTTCTTCTGCGGCTGACCAGGCGGAAGCTGCTTGTTCTGGTTCTGCGGCGTGCGCGCCACCGGCTGCGGTGGCGGCGAGTTCTGCGAGTTCCGGTCCTGGGACCGGTCGCGGCCGGGGCGGTTCAGCATGGCGGTAGTCAACCCGAAAATCCGCACGACGAGGGAGCCGATTATCGCAATCGGAAGAAACCCGAGAAGTACGTGCCCGACGAGCGTCACGGGGAATGCCGACGTCGTCACCAGCAGTACCAGGAACATCGGCCAGAACACCCGGCGCGGCCAGTTCGGCCCGAGCCGGAACGCCGAACCCGACTGCAGCATCACGAACAGCAGGCACAGCAGCGCGAGCGCCACGGTGATGCCGGCGGCGGCCAGGAACAGGGGCTGCTCGGTCGGCCGCTGGATCACGCGCAGGATCGACGGCGCCCCGTCGACCAGGTAGCTGCCCTGCGAGAACGAGCCGAAGCAGGTGTCCTGGTCCAGCGAGTCGGCGCCGGCAATGCGACGCTGGCCCAGCCCCTGGACGGTTCCGCGCATGATGAGCCACGGCAGCACCAGACAGCTGGCGACGCCGAGCACGGTGAAGATGGCACCGGTCACAGGTCCGTAGGAGTTGCCGACCACCCGGCGCACCGCGATGGACAGCAGCGCCCCGACCGTCGGGAACAACCCGAGCACCGCACCGAGCGCCGTGGTGGTCCACACCCAGTCACCGGGGCAGACACTGGCACCCACGAAGCCGTGCAGCCACGTGAGCAAGGACTCAGCGAGCCCCACGACTCACACCACCCCTTCCGAGATCACCCCCAGCCTAGGCGACCTGTCACCCTACGGTGCGTGATTGGTTTGCGGCGGATGCCACAGCAACCATTTCCTTGATCACCGCGTCATGACCCCCCGTCCGTCGCACGTTGAGCCTCTTGGCCCTTACACGTTGCGATGGACGGCTCCGTTGACAGAAGTCGTCCGCTCGGTGCGATTTGTTATCGAAGGCAGCACGAACGGACACCTGGCGAACGGGTGGCGAAAACGACGTCAGCCGCTGTTGACCTGGTGTTCGGAGAAGGTGCGGGAACCGCCGTGACCCGCCGACGCGCTGGACGTAGGCGCGGCCGGATCAGGCGCCACCGGCAGATCACCCAGGCCCGCGACGAACTCGACGGTCCACAGGTGCCGCGCGGCCGGGTCGCGCTCCGTGAAGGAGTCACCGGAACCGTAGGTGGCGACACGAGTGTTCTGCTGGTCGTACATCTCGACGGTGAACTGCGAGCCGACCAGGCCCTTCTCGCCGGCTGCGCAGAGCAGTTCCAGGCGGGCGCGGATCCACTGCGGCTCGGTGGCCGGGTCCGCTTCGAGCTCTTCGGAGACCGCGGTGCAGGACGTGCCGTGGGCACGGAAGGTCAGGGCGGCCCGGAAGACGACGAGCTCACCGGCCGTGCAGCCGGTGAGAACGCGTGCTTCTACAGCTGTCTCCGTGCTGGAGACGACAGGACGGGCGGCCGTGCACCGGGCGGTGGGGGCATCGGTCGACGCCGCTGCACCGCTGGAGGTGACGGCCACGAGTAATAACGCGGCGACCACAGATCTCATGAGAGAAAACTATTTGTGGACGCCGCGTTGTTCACTGAACTTCACCCCATAGATGGGTGAGCGCGAAACACCTCTTCTGCGGCGCGGAAAACCGTCAGTGGTCGTGATCGTGGTCGTGCTCCGCCGCGTACGGCTGATAGAGGTAGAACATCGTCACCGGTTCATCACCCGCGATCGTCTCGTGGTCGACGCCAGGCGGCACGAACGCGTACGAGCCGGCCGTCGCCTCGACCCCGCCGATGCTCACGGTGCCGTCGATGACCCACGTGTGCTGCGTCGCCGACGGATGGTTGTGCCCGACATCGCGCGCGCCCGGCGCCATCTGGATCAGGCCGACGATGGTGTCGCCGTTGGGCGACTTCCACAGCAGCTTGTTCTGCAGCCGTTCGTCGCCGTGCAGCGGGAACGACTTCAGCTGGGCGAGGGCTTCGGCGGACAGGACTGTGACCTTGTCCTGCGGCGCGTCGCTCATGGGTACAGCCTTTCGGGAGCCGAACGAGCTTACGGCCGTTATATAGACGAAAGTGCCGTCCGCATTACGACGGACGGCCTGGAATCACTCAGCTCGCACACACCACCGTGTACACCGATCGGGTTAACTGCGCCCACTTTCGACTCCGCTGCGTAACAACCTGGTCCGAATGCCGAAAGCCAACAGGACATCAGGTTCGGGGGCGGACGGAAGGCGAGCCTTTTGAAAACGATCACACGGGTGACGGCCGCACTGGTCAGCGCAGGTGTCGCACTGGGGCTGGCCGTCGCTGTGGCGGCACCCTCGAACGCGGCGGTGACCGACGGCTACTACAAGCAGCCGTTCGACGCGACGGTGTGGCGCGTCGACGGGGGCAACGCCCGAGCCATCAGCTTCGCCGAGTGGGAATCCGCTGGCTTCCCCGTGCCCGCCGACTCGCCGACGGACTACGTGAAGTACCCCTGGTCCGCCACCATCTACGCGGTCACGTTCTGGGGCGACGCGGAGTCGACGTGGGACTGGGACGCGCTGACCGCGCCGCAGTGGGGACAGGCCGGGTACCCCGCCCCGCGCACAGCGGGCTGGATCAAGGGCAGCACCTACTACCAGTGGGCCACCTCCAACGAACTCTTCGTCGCGGGCGCTGACGGAGTCCGCCACAAGCTCACCTACAACGAGTGGGCGGCCTCCGGTTTCCGCGCCTTCGACCGGCACTCCAACCAGGGCTTCCTGAAGCTGTCCTGGGCGCCGAACATCATGCGGATGACCGACCTCGCGAACGGCTCCGGCTACTCGATCGGCTACGGGGAGTGGAGCGCCGAAGCGTTCCCGACGCCACAGGTGGTGCAGCGGGTCGCGAACGACCAGTTCTACAAGTTCGGCAGCAGCCCCGCGATCTACTACAAGGGCCCCGCGTTCGAGCGCGCCATCAACTACCAGGAGTGGGTCGGCGCGGGCATGCCGTCGCCGGAGGTCCGCGTCCCCCCGAACCCGGGAAACAGCGTGGACTGCGCCAACTTCACCTACCAACGCGACGCACAGGCGTGGTTCGACCTCTACTACCCGTACTACGGCGACATCGCCGAACTCGACGGCGACAGGGACCGAGTGGCCTGCGAATCCCTGCCGTAGCAAGCGGCAACACCCTGACCAATTGACCGCCCAATGAAAGAGGCGGATTCCGACTTACCGGAATCCGCCCCTTTGGCGTTCATGCACTTTGCGGAGCTGGACCCCGACCCTCCGGGAAACCTACGGGGGTCCGGGGCTTGCCCCCGGCTGGGGTCTGGGGGCTCGGCCCCCAAAAGATACGCGGAACGCAAAACGGCGAGTGCTCATCACGAGCACTCGCCGTCAATTGCGTGGAGCTGAGGGGAATCGAACCCCTGACCTTCTCGATGCGAACGAGACGCGCTACCAACTGTGCTACAGCCCCTTGCCGTCTTACGTGGAGAACTATAGCAGTCCCGAGAGGGGGTGTTTCACCACCCCCACCCATGACCCACTACGCCCCGACAGCACCTCGGTACCGCAGCGACTCCAGTCCCTCTAACTCGACGAAGACCGGGTCCTCGTCGTCGGAGTCGACCGGGATGGTGCCCGGACGCACGTGGTGCTCGAAGCGCGGCAACGGCGGCAGCGCGGGCCTGTCCTCGACGACCTCGACCCTGGTGGTCGCGGGCTCCTCGGACACCACGGCCACCTGCCGTGGCAGGTCCGCGACGACTGCCGGGGTCTCCTGCTGCTGCGGGCCCGTCGCACGGCGGCGACGCACCTGCTGCAGGCGGGCGAGCCGGCGTGCGCGGATCTCCTCCTCGATCCGCACCTGCCGGCGCAGGTACGTCAGGTACCCGACGAGCAGCAGGTCGATCGCGGCGTGGCCGTACCAGAGCTTCGTGTAGAACACGCCGGCGACGACTCCCGACGCCACCGCGGCGACGAAGAGGAATGCCACCACTCTGCGGCGGAACGCGTACTTGGCCTGGGCGACCAGCGCGGCCGTCTCCGGGTCGTAGCCACCACGGCCACGCCGGAAGGGGCGCTCGACGTACTCCTCCTCGTCGAAGTAGTCGTCGTCGATGTCGTGGATGTCGTCGTACTCGGCGTCTGGCATGGCGTCGTACTCCTCCCCCACGCTGCGCGCGCTCTCCTGGCGCTTGCGAGCCATCATGGGGACGAGGACCACCAGCCAGGCGATGACCAGCGCAACGATGATCAGCGAACTCGGCATTCCCCGTACACCTCCCCCGGCCCACGCGTGGTGCTGTCAACCACGCTAGTCACAACAGTCACACCTGTCTCGGAGGCTCGCCGACTGCTGTACGTACGAAAGTGTGGTCTATCACCCACTTTCGGGGGAAGCGATTAGGACGAACGGAAGCAATCGTCAGGGAAGACGGGCCTCTCCGCGTGCGACCAAACGGCGCACTAGGCCATCCGGGACCTCTTCGGTCGTCAGCGCGAAGCAGAGGTGGTCGCGCCACTGCCCTGCAACATCCAGATAACGCTTGAAGAGGCCTTCCTCGCGGTAGCCGGACTTCGTCAGCACACGGATCGAGGGGCCGTTCTCGGGCCGCACGGTGGCTTCGAGCCGGTGCAGACCCGCGTCGCGGAAGGCATGGTCCGTGAGCAACGCGACGGCCGCCGTCGCGACCCCGCCACCTGCCCGGTCAGCGGCCACCCAGTAGCCGATCCACGCGGACAGCAGCGAGCCGCGCACGATGTTGCCGACGGTGATCTGACCTGCGACTTCGCCGTCCACGAGGATCATGAACGGCAGCGTGGTGCCACGCCGGGCCATGCCGCGCAACGACGACCACTGCGCGGGCCAGGACATCGTCGCGTTGCGCTCGTCCCAGCCCTCCTGCGCCGTGGGTTCCCACTGCTCGAGGTACGCGCGGTCGCGGATGCGCAGCCTGGACCACTTACCGCCGTCGAAGAGCCTCGGTCCGCGCAGCTCCACGGTTCCCGCGCGCACCTGGAGAGGCCCCAGCCGGACCGGCCAGCCGGGGTGTCTGCCCAGATCGGCGAAAACGCTCATCCACGCTGCGCTAGGAAGCTGACCAGCACCTCTTCACCGACGGAGACCTCGGTGACGTCCTCGTCGACCATGATCAGGCAGTTGGCCTCGGCCAGGGACGCGAGCAGGTGCGACCCGGACGTGCCGAGCGGCTGCACCAGGTACTCGCCGTTGTCCGCGTCGCGCAGCAGCTGGCCGCGCAGGAAGCCGCGACGACCCTTGGTCGACTGCAGCGGCGACAGCAGGCGTGCGCTGACGGCGCGGCGGTACGGGTTCTTCTTGCCCAGCGCGGCCCTGATCAGGGGCCTGACCAGCACCTCGAACACCACGAGCGCGCTCATCGGGTTCGCGGGCAGCAGGAACGTCGGCACGGCGTCCGGGCCGAGCCGGCCGAAGCCCTGGGCCGAGCCCGGGTGCATGCCGACGCGGGTGACGTCCATGTCGCCCAGGTCCGTGATCGCTGCCCTGACCTCGTCGCCGATCGTGCCGCCCACGCCGCCCGCGATGACGACGATCTCGGAGAGCAGCAGCCTGCCCTCGATCACCTCGCGCAGCCGGCGCGGGTCGGCCGACATGATGCCGACCCGGCTGACCTCGGCGCCCGCGTCCCGTGCGGCGGCGGCCAGCGCGTACGAGTTCACGTCGTAGACCTGGCCCTGGCCGGGCGTGCGGTCGACGTCGACGAGCTCCTCGCCGAGCGAGATGACGGACACGCGCGGACGTGGGTGCACGAGCACCTTGTTGCGTCCGACGGCGGCCAGCAGACCCACCTGAGCAGAACCGATGGACGCGCCGCGGCGCACGGCGACGTCACCGGTCTGCACGTCCTCGCCGGTGCGGCGGACGAACCCGGCGGACGGCACGCTGCGGTTGACCGTCACCTTGGCCTGGTGGCCGTCGGTGTAGCCGAGCGGCACGACCGCGTCGGCCAGGGTCGGCAGCGGAGCGCCGGTCGCGATCCGCACCGCCTGGCCGGGCTGCAGTCTGCGCGGCTGCCGGGAGCCGGCGGGGATCTCCCCCACGACCGGCAACTGCACCGGGCTCGCGTTCGCACCGGACACGTCGACGCTGCGCACCGCGTAACCGTCGACGGCGGCCTGGTCGAAGCCGGGCAACGCGCGCTCCGCGACGACCTCCTCGGCGCAGAGCAGGCCCTGCGACTCCGAGATCGCCACCCGCACGGGTGCGGGCCGCACCGCGGCCGCGATCACCCGAGCGAGCTGCTCGTCCACTGACCTCATGTGATTGGTCCTCGCGCTCAGGAGTTGTCGAGGCGTTCCCGCAACCACTCACGCAGATCGGGTCCGTACTCAGGGGTCTCGAGTGCGAAGTCAACCGCAGCCCGCAGGAATCCGGCGGGATTGCCGAGGTCGTGTCGCCCGCCGCGGTGGACCACGACGTGCACGGGGTGACCCTCGCTGATCAGCAAGGCGATGGCGTCGGTGAGCTGCAGCTCGCCGCCGGCACCCGGCGTGATGCGCTTGAGAGCGTCGAAGATCGCCCGGTCGAGGAGGTACCGGCCGGCCGCGGCGAACGTCGACGGCGCGTCCTCCGGCTTCGGCTTCTCGACCATGCCGACGACCTGCTTGACGTCGTCGTTGCCGGTGTCGCGGACGTCGAACACGCCGTACGCGGAGATCTGCTCGCGCGGGATGTCGAACGCCAGCAGAACGCTGCCGCCCTTCTCCTGCCGGACCTCCGCCATCTTCTTCAGCGCACCGGTCGGCAGGATGATGTCGTCGGGCAGCAGCACCGCGACGGCCTCGTCCTCGCCGGTCAGGTTGCCCTCGGCACAGCCGACGGCGTGACCCAGCCCGAGCGCCTGGTCCTGGATCGCGGTCTCGGCCTTGATCAGCCGCGGGGCGCGCCGGATCTTCTCGACCAGGTCGGTCTTGCCCTTGGCGGTCAGCGACTGCTCGAGGTCGGGGTTCTCGTCGAAGTAGTTCGCGACCGACGCCTTGGTCGGTGACGTCACGATCACCAGCTTCTTCGCGCCGGCCTCCGCCGCCTCGCGCGCCACGTACTCGATGGCGGGGGTGTCGACGAGGGGCAGCAGTTCCTTCGGCACGGCTTTGGTCGTGGGGAGGAAACGGGTGCCCAGACCGGCCGCGGGCACGATAGCGGTGTGGAAGGCGCTGCTCATGGGCTGCGATGCTAACGACATACCGAGGGATACCCACCATGACGTCCGATCTTCGTGACCGGAAGGCCACGCTGCGTTCACGGTTGCTGGCCGACCGGCGCTCTCTCCCCTCCGAGATCCGGGCGCTCGAGGCCGCCGCTTTGGCCGCCCACGTCGTCGCGCTGGACGTTTCGGCTGATCAGACGGTCTGCGCTTTCATCCCGGTCGGATCGGAGCCCGGCGACGCCTCGTGGCTCGACGGGCTGCGCTGCCGGGTGCTGCTACCGATCGTGACGGGTGACTCGCCGCTGGACTGGGCGGAGTACTCCGGGCCCTCGTCGCTGGCGCCCGCCGGGTTCAGGTTGCTGGAGCCGACCGGTCCGCGGCTCGGTGCCTCGGCGATCGCTGGAGCCTCGCTGGTGCTCGTGCCCGCGCTGGCCGTGTCGGTGTCCGGGGTGCGGATCGGGAAGGGCAAGGGGCACTACGACCGCTCGTTGTCGCTGGTCAAAGCCCCTTTGATCGGCGTCGTCCGGGACTGCGAGGTGCTCGCCGACGTGCCCGGTGAGCCTCACGACGTGAGGATGAACGGCGTGTTGACACCCTCTGTCGGCCTGCGCCGGCTGTGACATTGACCTGGGGTGTTTGCGCTCCGGGAAGGTCCTGGGCGAAAATCGTGTTGGCACTCACAACGGTCGAGTGCCAGAGCTAGGAGCAAACCCAGTGCCTACGTACCAGTACGCCTGCACCGCGTGTGAGCACCGGTTCGAGGCTGTGCAGTCGTTCAGCGACTCCTCCCTCACCGAGTGCCCCGAGTGCTCGGGCAAGCTGCGCAAGCTCTTCGGCGCCGTCGGCGTCGTGTTCAAGGGCAGCGGTTTCTACCGCACGGACAGCCGCTCGGGCTCGGCCAAGAGCACGTCGTCGGCCACGACGGCCTCCTCTTCGGACACCAAGCCGGCTTCCACACCGTCCTCGGACAAGAAGTCGTCTTCGGACTCCAAGGCCTCGACGAGCGCTCCGGCGGCTGCGGCCTCCTGAAGATCGCGAGTTGTCCACAACTTGGGGCTGAGCCCCGTTCGTCATGCCTCCGACCGTCCTACGGTCGGAGGCATGACGCTTTCCACGACCGTCCTGGACCGAGTTCGTTCGCTGTCGCGCCGTCGCCCTTCCGTTGCGTGGCGCCGTTTTCTCGCTCTGGGCCTGGCGTTGCTGGCCCTGTCGACGTTCTTCTGGCCCGACGTGGGCCATCCGGCGGTGGTCGCCTCCCGCGATCTGCCGGCGGGCACGTCGCTGTCGGCCGCCGACCTCCGGCTGGTCTCGTTGGTCTCACCCGTAGCGGGGACCTTCGCTGATTCCGGCGCGGTGCTCGGTCGCGCCCTGTCGTCGCCGGCGCGGGCGGGCGTCCCGCTGACGGACTTCGACCTCTCGGCCGTGGGCGAAGATCAGGCGGCGGTGGCCGTCCGGGTGGCTGACCAGGGTTTAGCCGGTGTCGTGCGGCTGGGCGACCGGGTCGACGTGGTGTCGGCGTCCGGCGAGGTGCTCGCGGAGAACGCGGCGGTGCGGGAGACGCGCGGCCAAGTCGTCGTCGTCACGTTGCCGAGACTTAATGCGACTCGGGTGGCCGCGATGTCACTGGATCATGCATTAGCCGTTACTCTCCGCTGATGCTGAAGGGATTCAAAGACTTTCTGATGCGCGGAAACGTCGTCGACCTGGCTGTCGCCGTGGTCATCGGCACTGCTTTCACCGCGATCGTCACCGCGTTCACCACGAGCCTCATCAAGCCGCTCATCAGCTCGCTGGGCAGCACCGAGACCAAGGGCCTCGGCTTCGAGATCAGGCCAGGCAAAACCGACACGTACGTCGACTTCAGCAACGTCATCAACGCCGCGATCAACTTCGTGATCGTGGCCGCTGTCGTCTACTTCGTCCTGGTGCTGCCGATCAAGAAGATCCAGGACCGCCGCAAGAGGGGCGAGGAGGCAGGCCCGGCCGAGCCGACGGACGTCGAGCTCCTGATCGAGATCCGCGACCTCCTCGCGGCTCAGCAGCAGACCACCCCGGTGCAGCAGAACACGGCACCGGACCGCCGCGGACCCGCGATCTGACCTCCACCCGTCCCCGCCGAGACGAAGCGCGCACCCGTCGCCCCAGCGCGGTCCCGCGCGCTTTGTCCCGGCACACAGTGCCCATCGAGTCGTTGGACCGCGCGCCTGGGGTTCGTGCCCGAGGACCGAGCCACACCGGCGAACTCCCCATGCCGGGCAGCACCCACCAGCCGTGTCCGCCGCGTGTCAGCCGCCGTGATGCGGCGGCCTGTTCTCGCGGTACCAGGACTCACGGTCCTCCGGGGAACCACCCGGACCACCGCGCTCGTCCGACGTCGTCTCCGGGAGCACGTCGCCGAACACCTCCGCCAACCGGCGACGACGCGCAACGGCGTCGTCGTCGGCCGGCTTCGGTGAATCACTCTTCGTCAAGACCGCTCAGCTGCTCGATCACGTAGGGCACCAACGCCGACAGGGTCGCCATGCCGTCGCGGACCGCGGAGCGCGACCCGGCGAGGTTGACGACCAACGTGCTGCCCGAGACGCCGGCGAGGCCGCGCGAGATGCCCGCGTCGACCGCGCCCGCGGCGAGGCCGGAGGCGCGGAGTGCCTCGGCGATGCCGTGGATCGGTCGGTCGAGCACGCCCTGCGTGGCGTCGGGGGTGACGTCGCGCGGGGACACGCCTGTGCCGCCCACGGTGACCACGAGGTCGACGCCACCGATGACGGCCGTGTTGAGAGCGGCCCGGATGTCGACCACCTCACCCTCGACCGCGACGGTGCCGTCGACGATGAAGCCCACTTCTTCCAGAAGTTCTGTGACGAGAGGCCCGGAGTTGTCGTCCTGCTCGCCGTGCGCCACCCGGTCGTCCACGATCACGACCAAAGCGCGGCCAAGGCGCTGCGCGCTGCGTTCCATACCGATCACCGTAGCGGGAGTCTGACTTCGAAGCGGCAGCCAGGACCGTGGTTCTGGACGTCGATTCTCCCGTGGTGGGCGTCGGCGAGGCCTCGTGCGATGGAAAGTCCCAGTCCCGCGCCCGACGGGTTGCGTGCCGTGGAGCCGCGGAAGCCCACGTCGAAGACCTGTGGCAGCACGTCATCGGGTATGCCGCCGCACGCGTCGTCCACCCTCACCACGGCCTCGGGTCCGTCCACATCGACCTGGACGGCCACCGTGCCGCCCTCCGGTGTGTGGCGGATGGCGTTCGACACAAGGTTGCGCACGACACGCATCAGTTCCGGATCGGAGCCTCGGACGACCGGCCACGAGCGAGCGTCCGCGCGCAACTCGACGCCTTCGCGCGAGGCGACCGGTCGCGAGGCGGCGACCACGTCGCTGACCACGTCGGCCAGTGCCACGTCGTGCATCGGCAGGTTCAGCGCGCCCGCGGTGATCCGCGAGAGCTGGAAGAGGTCGTCCACCAGCTTCGCCAGGTGGTCGGCTTCGTGGGCGATCTGCTTGGCGTAGACGGCGACCTCGCCCGGTTCCGAGACGACGCCGTCCTCCAGCGCCTCGGTCATCGCCCGGATCCCGGCCAGCGGCGTCCGCAGGTCGTGGGAGATCCACGCGACCAGCTGCCGGCGGGACGCCTCCGCCTCGCGCTCCCACATCGTCCGCCGCGCGATGGCCCGGCCGAGCATGATCGAGAACGGCACGGTCACCGCTCCGACCAGCGCGCAGGCCACGAGAGCCGCGTTGAGCATCGGCGTGAACATGAACTGGCTGACCACGAGCACCCCGGCGATGGTCGCCACCACCGGCACGATGACCATGACGGTCATCGCGGTGGTCAGCGACACGCGGCTCAGCCTGTCGAACACGGGTCGTACCGGTAGCCGACGCCCCAGACGGTGCTGAGGCGGCGGGGCTTCGCGGGGTCTTCCTCGATCTTCTCCCGCAACCGTCGCACGTGGACGGTCACGGTCGACTGGTCGCCGAATTGCCAGCCCCACACGCGTTCCAGCAGCTCCGCGCGCCCGAACGCCTTGCCCGCGTTGCCGATGAAGAACGCCAGCAGGTCGAACTCGCGGGTGGTCAGCTGCAACGGCCGCCCGTCCAGGGTCGCGGTGTGCGCGGCCACGTCGAGGACCAGGTTCCCGTCCCGCACCACCCGCGGCTCGTAGGCCCGGTGCGCCCGCCGCAGCACCGACGAGACGCGCAACGCCAGCTCACGCGGGCTGAAGGGCTTCGTGACGTAGTCGTCCGCGCCGATCTGCAACCCGGCGATGCGGTCTTCCTCCTCGCCCAGCGCCGTCAGCATGACGACGGGCGTGCTGCCGCGTTCCCGGATCCGCCGGCACACCTCGAGGCCGTCGATGCCGGGCAGCATCAGGTCCAGCACCACGATGTCCGGCTCCTGCGCGGCCATCAGCCGCAGCGCCTGCTCACCGTCGCCGGCCAGTTCGACCTCGTACCCGGCGTGTTCGAGGTAGCGGCGCACCACGTCGCGCACCGTCGTGTCGTCGTCGACGACCAGCACCCGTTCCACCACGTCACCACGCTAAGCCAAGAACACCCGCGGGGCCCGCATCGTCACACGGACGTAAGAAGAGGCCCCGACCTGTGTGCGGGGCAGGTGCGCACAGGCAGAGGCCTCTCCGGGGTCGTCACGACCGGGTTTCTGGCGGGCGGCGGATGCCAGAAACCCAGTCGTCCCCCGACCTATCCCACCTCGACGCCGTCGAGGGTGGCTTCCACCGTCCTGTTGTCGGACAGCGTGATCGTGACCTTGTCGCCGGGTGCCTTGGACCGCACGGCGGCGACCAGCGTGTCCGACTCGTCGATGCGGCGGTCGGCGAACTTCGTGATCACGTCACCGGCCTTGAGCCCGGCCTTCTCGGCCGCGCCACCGGAGGTGATCTCGGAGATCCTGGCGCCCTGCTCGGTCGACTCGACCTTCACGCCGAGCACGGTCTGCTTGGGCTTGCCGCTCTTCACGATCTCGTCGATCGTGCGGCGCGCCTGGTCCATCGGGATCGCGAAGCCGATGCCGACGGAACCGGCCTGGCCCTGTCCCTGGCTCGGGCTGTAGATCGCGGAGTTGATGCCGACGACCTGGCCCTGCATGTTCACCAGCGGCCCGCCCGAGTTGCCGGGGTTGATCGCGGCGTCGGTCTGGATGGCGTTGAGCACGGTGGCCTGCGAGTTCGACCCCCGGTCACCGCCGGCGGAGACCGGGCGGTTCACCGAGCTGACGATGCCCGAGGTGACGGTGCCGGACAGTTCGAACGGCGAGCCGATCGCCACGACGGCCTGGCCGGTCTTCATGTCGCCGGAGTTGCCGAGCTGCACGACCGGCAGGCCGGAGACGCCGTCGGCCTGGATGACCGCGATGTCGGAGCTCGGGTCGCGGCCGAGGATCTTGGCGGACGCCGTCCGGCCGTCGTGGAAGACGACCTTGATCTCGCCACCGGCGGCGGCACCCTCGATGACGTGGTTGTTCGTCACGATCTGACCGTTGCCGGAGATGATGAACCCGGAGCCCTCGCCGGCGCCGGAACGCGTCGTGACCTGGATCTGGACGACGGACGGCAGCAGCTTGTTCGCCACGTCCTCGACCGAGCCCGCCGGGGCGTTGGAGGCCTGCGAGGCCGGGCGGGGCGAGTCGAGCGAGCTCACGGACGACGAGTCGTTCGCGAAGTTGTAGCCCAGGTAGCCGCCGAGGCCACCGGAGATCCCGCCCACGATCAGCACGAGGGCGGCGACACCAGCCACGACCTTCCCGCGGCCCTTGGGGCGCGGCTGGGCGGACGGCGGCGGGAAGCCGGGCGGGAGGTAGTACTGACCCGTCTGAGGCCCCTGCTGCGGCGCTGCGAACGGAGTGGAGGGCGTCCCGGTGTGCTGCTGTGCGAACGGGCCCGAGTGCGGTCCGGAGGCCGGTTCCGCGCCGAACTGCGCGGTCGTGGCACCGGGGCCGAGCGGGTGAGGTTGGCCGGACCCTGAAGGGGGAAGCTGCTGGCCGGGTCCGGACCCGCCGAGCTGCGTCTGGCCCGCGTCAGGTGAGGGCACCTGCGGCTGGGCCGAAGTGAAGGAGGCGGGCACGTCGCCCAGGCCGTGAGGAGCGTCGTAAGCCCCAGCCTGGCCGGATCCCCCCTGCAAAGGATCCGGCTGGCCGGGTTCCGGCAGCGACGGGCCCTGCACCCGCGCGCCGGAGTCTGTCTGACCGGCGCTGGAGGGCACGGAGGTGGGCTCTTCCGGCTGCTGCGCTGGCTTGTCGCTCTCGGTCATGGACCTAGTGTGTCGGCCCGTCCTGAGAGAACCCTTAACTGAGCCTGGGAGCTACTTGTGTGTTCCCCGGAGGCGCTCGGCGATCTGTTCCGGGGTCACGTCGTTGATCCACACGGCCTCACCGGACTCGGAGCCCGCGAGGTACTTGAGCTTGTCCTTCGTCCGGAGCACCGAGAAGACCTGCAGGTGCAGCCACATCTCTTCCCGGCCGACGTTGACCGGCGCCTGGTGCCACGCGGCGATGTAGGGCAACGGCCGGTCGTACAGCGCGTCCAGCCGGTGCAGCACCTTCAGGTAGAGCGACGCGAAGTCGTCACGCTCCACTGAGGACAGTGCGGCGATGTCGGGCACCTGCCGCCGTGGCGCCAGCACGACCTCGACGGGCCAACGGGCGGCGGCGGGCACGAACGCCACCCAGTGCGGGGACTCCTCGATCACGCGCGCGCCCGCGCGAAGCTCGGCCTCCAGCACGTCACCGAACAACGGCCGCCCATGCTCCGCGTGGTACGCCAGAGCCGCGTCGAGCATCCGTTCGGTACGAGGCGTCACGAACGGGTACGCGTAGATCTGGCCGTGCGGGTGCGAGAGCGTCACGCCGATCTCTTCGCCGCGGTTCTCGAACGGGAAGACCTGCTCGACCCCTGGCAACGTTGACAAGAAGGCGACACGGTCCGCCCACGCGTCCACGACGGTGCGCACGCGCGACTCGGAAAGCTCGCCGAACGACTTGTTGTGGTCCGAGGTGAAGCACACGACCTCGCACCGCCCACGCCCCGGTGCGCGCGCGAACAGCGCCTCACCATCCACAGTGGACGGCACGTCCGGCACGTTCTGCGCCAGCGAAGGGAATCTGTTCTCGAACACCACCACGTCGTACTCGGCCTCGGGGATCTCCGTGGGCCGGCCCGGCGTCGACGGGCACAGCGGGCAGAGATCCGCCGGCGGCTTGTACGTGCGCGTCTGGCGATGAGCCGCCATGGCGACCCACTCGCGGGTCAACGGGTCCAGCCGGACTTCGGACATCGGCTGGGTCTCCGGGAGGTCCCGGGTGTCCACCGCGACTCTCGGTGGCGCCTCAGCGCTGTCGTCGAAGTAGATGATCTCCCGGCCGTCCGCCAGCTTCCCCGCGGTACGCCTCACGCCAACTCCTCGCCACTTCCCGGAACATGAGCCAACACCAACTCGCCGACCTGCTCGGAGAGGATCGCCCGCGCGTCGTCCGGCAAACCCTCGTCCGTCACCAGGACGTGCGCCTCGTCGAGGTCGGCGATCGTGGAAATGCCCACGGTGCCCCACTTCTCGTGGTCCGCGACCACGACGACGCGGCCTGCCGCGTCGACGAGCGCGCGGTCCGTCTCGCTCTCGTTGAGGTTCGGGGTGGTGAAGCCGGAGCGCTCGGCCATGCCGTGCACGCCCAGGAACACCACGTCCAGATGCAGCGATCGCAACGCCTGCACGGCCACGGGGCCCACCAGCGCGTCGGACGGCGTGCGCACGCCACCGGTCAGCACGACCGTGCGGTCCGTGCGCCCGCTCTGCTGCAGCACGTCCGCGACGCGGATCGAGTTCGTCACGACGGTCAGGTCCGGGATGTCGTCGAGGAACCGCGCCAACGTCCACGTGGTCGTGCCGGCGGACAGGCCGATGGCCGTGCCGGGGCGCACGAGGCCCGCTGCCGCCGCCGCGATCGCTTCCTTTTCGGGCAACTGCCGCACCGACTTGGCCTCGAACCCGGGCTCGTCGGTCGAGCGCCCGACGACGGACGTCGCACCGCCGTAGACCTTCTCCACGAGGCCGCGCGCGGCGAGCACGTCGAGATCGCGGCGCACGGTCATGTCCGAGACGCCGAGGCGCACGACGAGGTCGCTGACGCGCACCGCACCCGTACGACGGACCTCTTCGATGATTACCGCTTGCCGTTGACGTGCCAGCACCTCACACCTCTTCCCTGAGGACGACGACGTCCCCGGCGCGCACGGTGAGGCGTCCGGAGACCTGCGTGCCGGACAACACGTCGACGCCGGACGCTTCGATCTCCACGTCGGCGCCGGTGTGGTTGACGGCGAAGAGGAACGATACGTCGCCCCTGCGCCGCACGAGCTCAATCGGCGAAGGCGACACCACAACGCCCGCACTGGAAAGCGCGTTTTCCACCGTTCGGCCGAGACCGCCCCCGTCAAGATCACACGCCACGTACCAGGCGACACCGTTGCCGAACGCGTTGCGTGTCACCGCCGCGACGCCAGGCAACGGCCCGTCGGCATAGGAGACAACGGTGTCAGCGGTCCGAGTGTGCAGGTGCTCCGTCCACAACGAGGCGGTCGAGCCGTCTGTCAGCGAGACCGTCTCGTCCTCCCGCAGCGGGTGGAACTCCTCGGACCACACGCCCAGCACGTCGCGGAACGCGCCGGGGTACCCGCCGAGCCGGATGCGCGGGTGCTGGTCGGCGACGCCCGACAGGTACGTGACGACGACATGACCGCCGCCCGCCACGTAGTCCGCGACGACGGCGGCGTGCGCGTCGGACACCGCGTAGAACGCCGGCACGACCACCAGCGAGTACGCCGAGAGGTTCGTGCCCGGCGCCACGAAGTCGACCGTGACACCGGCGTTCCACAGCGCCTTGTAGTACCCGAGGACGTGCTGCCAGTAGTCGAAGTCGTTCGTCGGGTGGGCGTCCTGGCGCAGCGCCCAGCCCGACTGGAAGTCGAACAGGATCGCGACGGAGGCGTCCACAGTGGAACCGATGATCTCGGCGAGCTTCGCGTACTCGGCGCCGACCTCGCAGACCTCGCGGTACACCTTGGTGTCCGTGCCGGCGTGCGGGACCATCGCCGAGTGGTAGCGCTCGCTGCCGCCGCGCGACTGCCGCCACTGGAAGAACAACGTGCCGTCCGCACCGCGGGCGATGTTCTGGAACGAGTTCCGCCGCTGCTCGCCCGGCAGCTTGGCGATGTTGCGCCGCTGCCAGTTCACCGCGGACGTCGAGGCCTCCATGAGCAGCCACGGCTTGCCGCCCGCTAGGCCGCGCACGAGGTCCGCCGACATCGCGAGCTCGATGTGCTTGTCCGGCGACTGGCCCTCGGTGTAGTGGTCGTTCGAGACGAAGTCGACCTCGCGGGCCCACTTCCAGTAGTCCAGGTCGCCGAACGTCCAGTTGACCATGAAGTTCGTGGTGATCGGCACGCCCGGCGTGATCATGCGCAGCACGTCCCGCTCGGCCTTGTACAGCTCCAGGATCGCGTCGTCGGAGAACCTGTCGTAGTCCAGCACGTGCGCCGGGTTCTGGAACGTCGGCGTCACGCGCGGGGGCAGGACCTGCGCGAGGTCGGTGTAGCCCTGGCTCCAGAACGCCGTCGACCACGCGTCGTTGAGCTGGTCGAGCGTGTAGCGGGCGGCCAGCCACTCGCGGAACGAGGCCGCGCACGTGTCGCAGTAGCAGCGCTTCACGTGGCACGCGTACTCGTTGCCGACGTGCCAGGCGGCCAAAGCCGGGTGGTCGCGGTAGCGAGAGGCCATCTCGGCGGCGAGCGCCGTCGCCCGGTCGCGGTAGATGGGTGACGACGGGCAGTACGCCTGCCGTGAGCCGTGGGAGAGCCGCACGCCGTCCGCGCGGACGGGCAGCATCTCGGGGTACTCGGTGGTGAGCCACGGCGGGGGCGCGGCGGTCGCGGTCGCGAGGTCGACGCGGATGCCGCCGGCGTGCAGCAGGTCCATCACGCGGTCGAGCCACTCGAACCGGTACTCGCCCTTGCTGACCTCGATCTTCGCCCAGCTGAAGATGCCCAGGCTGACCATGGTGACGCCGGCGCGCCGCATGAGCTCGACGTCCTCGGCCCAGACGTGTTCGGGCCACTGCTCGGGGTTGTAGTCAGCTCCCCAGCCGAGCCCTGGCAGGTCCGTTGGCCATGTCGTCACGAGCGCAAGCGTGGCCGACAACAACCCCCAACGTCAACACAAGCAAACACAACTCTGCGTTCGGGTCTGTTCGGCGGTTGACCGGGAAAAGTACCGGGAACTGGTCGGACACCGGCTGTGCTGCGGTTTAACAGCTCCGTAACGGGACTTGACAGGATGTGTGCCTGGGACCACATTATGCGCAACTTTGTTGGAGTCCTGTTCGGTTCACACGAGCGAGCGTCACCTGTAGGAGCGATGATGGTTCTGCACACGCCTGGTTCCACTCCGTTACCGCACCTCGGTCGGCGCGCGATGCTGCGGATCATGCTGGCCGGTGCGGGCGTCGCCGCGACCGGCGGCCTCGCGGCGTGCGGCGGCGGTTCGAGCACGGGTGGCGACTCGAAGGTCGTCACGTTCGGCAACAACCTGTCCGACCAGGTGCCGAAGGACGCGATCACGGCCGCCCTCAAGGGCTTCGACGGTCAGTCCGGTGGTCTGTCGGTCACGATCAACACCAAGCAGCACGAGCAGTACCAGGAACAGATCAACAACTACCTGCAGGGCAAGCCGGACGACGTGCTCGCGTGGTTCGCCGGCTACCGCATGCGGTTCTTCGCGGACCAGGGCCTCACCGGTGACCTGAGCGACCTGTGGGGCAAGGTCGGTGGCAACTACTCCGACGCGCTCAAGCAGGCGTCGACGGGCTCGGACGGCAAGCAGTACTTCGTGCCGTTCACTCAGTACCCGTGGGGCATGTTCTACCGCAAGAGCGTGTGGCAGGAGCGCGGATACGCGATCCCGAAGACGCTCGACGAACTCGTCGCGCTCTCCACGAAGATGCAGTCCGACGGCCTGAACCCGATCGCCTTCGCGGAGAAGCAGGGCTGGCCGGCCATGGGCACGTTCGACCAGCTCAACTTCCGCACCAACGGCTACCAGTTCCACGTGGACCTGCTGGCGGGCAAGGAAGACTGGCAGGACAAGCGGGTCAAGGACGTGTTCGACACCTGGAAGCGGCTGCTGCCGTTCCACCAGGAGAACGCGCTCGGCCGCGACTGGCAGGAAGCCGCGCAGTCGTTGCAGCAGAAGAAGTCCGGCATGTACCTGCTCGGCTCGTTCCTCGGCCAGCAGTTCCCGGACGCCGAGAAGGAGGACCTGGACTTCTTCCCGTTCCCGGAGATCAACCCGGAGCACGGCACCGACACCGTCGAGGCACCGATCGACGGCTACATGATGGCGAAGAAGCCCGGCAACTCCGAGGGCGCGCTCAAGCTGCTCGAGTACCTGTCGACGGCCGAGCCGCAGCTCACCTACCTGAAGGCCGACTCCTCCGTGGTCGCGACGAACCAGAAGGCCGACACCTCCGGCTACAACTCGCTGCAGAAGAAGGCCGCCGAGGTCATCAAGGGCGCCAAGCACATCACGCAGTTCCTCGACCGCGACACCGACCCGGCCTTCGCGAGCGAGGCGGCCACCAACGGTCTCATCGCGTTCATCAAGGACCCGAACAGCGTCGACTCCGTGCTCAAGGGCATGGCCGACCAGGCGAAGAACATCTTCAAGTGACCGCAGTGCAGGAGAAGCCGAAGGCGGTGGCCCCCAGCGGGCCGCCGCCTCGTCGGCGTGGAAAGCGTGCCACGGCCCTCGCCGGCACGGACAAACTCGTGCTGGCGCTCATGCTCGGCATCCCCACGTTCGTGCACCTGCTGTTCGTGTGGATCCCGACGCTGGGCTCGGTCGCGTTGTCGTTCAGCAGGTGGAACGGCATCGGCGGCTTCGAGGACATCGAGTGGATCGGTGTCGGGAACTACGTCGAGATCTTCACCGAGTACCCGCGGTTCTGGCCGGCGGTGCAGCACAACCTGATCTGGCTGGCCTTCCTGCTCGTCGTGCCGACGGCGGCGGGCCTGCTGCTCGCCGTGCTGCTGGACCGCGAACTCAGGTTCAGCCGGATCTACCAGAGCGCGCTGTACATGCCGATGGTGCTGTCGCTCGCCCTGGTCGGGTTCATCTGGCAGCTGATCTACACGCCGGACGGCGGACTGCTGAACTCGGTGCTGGGCCTCGACAAACCCGTCGACTGGATCGGCGACTCGGACATCAACCTCTACGCGGTGCTCGTCGCGGCGGCGTGGCGGCACACCGGCTACATCATGCTGCTGTACTTGGCGGGCCTGAAGTCCGTCGATCCCGCTTTGAAGGAAGCGGCCTCGCTGGACGGCGCCTCCGCCTCGCAGACGTTCTTCCGGGTCACCTTCCCGGTGATGAAGCCGGTGAACATCGTCGTCGCCGTGGTGACGGTGATCGAGGCGCTGCGCGCGTTCGACATCGTGTACGTCATCAACAAGGGACGCAACGGTCTGGAGCTGTTGTCGGTGCTGGTGACCGACAACATCATCGGTGAGGCCTCGCGGATCGGCCGGGGTTCCGCGGTCGCGGTGATCCTGCTGACGATCTCGCTCGGCGTCATCATCCCGTACCTGTACCAGGTGTTCAGCAAGGAGAACCGGACGTGACGGCCACGCTGGAACGGCCTTCGGTGCCGGCGAAGAAGAGCAAGCCGGTCACCCCGGCGCGAATCGCGCTGCACGTCTTCCTGGTACTCACGTGCCTGATGACGCTGGCACCGCTGCTGTGGGCGGTCTACGCGTCGCTGCGGACCTACGACGACACGTCGGTCAACGGCTACTTCTCCATCGCGAAGTCCCTGACGTTCGAGAACTTCGCGAAGGCGTGGGAGATCGGCAACCTGCCGCACTTCTACTGGAACACCTTCCTGATCACCGTGCCCGCCCTGATCATCACGCTGATCCTCAGCTCGATGGTGGCGTTCGCGGTGTCGCGGTTCAGCTTCAAGTTCAACATCGCGCTGCTGATGCTGTTCACCGCGGGCAACCTGTTGCCGCAGCAGGTGATCGTCACGCCGCTGTGGAGGCTCTACCGGCTGATCGAACTACCGGCGTGGATGTCGGAGAGCGAGTCGCTGATCGACTCGCCGCTCGGCGTGATCCTGATCCACATCGCGTTCCAGATGGGCTTCTGCACGTTCGTGTTGTCGAACTACATGAAGACCATCCCGTACGAACTGACCGAAGCCGCTCGGGTGGACGGCGCCTCGGTGTTCCGCCAGTACTGGCAGCTGACCCTGCCGCTGTGCCGGCCGGTGCTGGCGGCGCTGGCCACGCTGGAGTTCACCTGGATCTACAACGACTTCCTGTGGGCGTTGGTGCTCATCCAGGACGGCGACAAGATGCCGGTGACGTCGGCCCTGCAGAACCTCAAGGGCACGTTCTTCACCGACAACAACCTGATCGCAGCGGGCTCTCTCCTGGTCGCGCTGCCCACCCTGGTCGTGTTCTTCGTGTTGCAGCGTCAGTTCGTGGGCGGACTGACGCTGGGATCCACGAAGGGCTGAGGACCACAGCGAAATGGGGCGGGGACCACGTGGTCCCCGCCCCATTTCGCTTGAAGTGCTAGTTCCCGCCGGTCTGCGGGTTGAAGTCGGAGATCGAACCCCAGCGCCCCACGGGGATCACGATCACGCGGGCCTTGCCCACCACGTTGTCGACCGGGATCGCGCCGTCGGCCGGCGTCGGGTCGCCGTGCTTGCGCGAGTCCGACGAGTTGTTGCGGTTGTCGCCCATTACCCACAGCTTGCCCGCGGGGACGGTGACCTTCTCGAACGAGTCCTGCTGGCGCGGGCCGCCACCGAAGTTCAGGTACGGCTCGTCGAGGGGCTTGCCGTCGACCATCACGCGGCCCTGGTCGTCGCAGCACTCGACGGTCTGGCCGCCGACCGCGATGACGCGCTTGATGAAGTCCGTGCCGCTGGGCTCGGAGAGGTTCACCATCGAACCCAGGTCCTGCAGGGTGCCGACCACGAAGTTCGGGGGCTCCTTGCCGCCGGTCCAGTTCGGCGGGCCGCGGAAGACGATGACGTCACCGGGGCGCGGGTCGTTGAACAGGTACGTGATCTTCTCGACCAGCACCTTGTCGTTCACGCAGCCCGTGCAGCCGTGCAGCGTCGTCTCCATCGAGGCCGACGGGATGACGAACACGCGCGCGACGAACGTCTGGATGACGACGGTCAGCAGCAGCGCGACGCTGAAGATGACCAGAAGCTCTTTCCAGAAAGGCTGCTTCTTCTTCGCCTTCTTCTTCGAGAACCTCGGCGCACCGTCCTCGTCGTACGAGGAGCGACCCTCGTACGAGGAAGAGGACGAAGACCGCGAACCGGACGTCGAGAAGCGCGTCGTGGGTTCTGCGGGGCCGTCGTCCGAGGAAGGGGTCGTCTCCCAGGTCGACGAAGAATCGTCGTTCACGCGATGACTCACACGGCCTACCTTACGGACGTCCGGGTAGGCGCAACGTGAACAGGGCTCCACCCTCGGGGGCTCTGCCCGCCGTGGCCGTGCCGCCGTGCCGTTGTGCCACCTGCTTGACGATGGCGAGCCCCAGGCCGGAACCCGGCAGGGTCCGCGCCTCGGACGAGCGGTAGAACCGCTCGAAAACGTGAGGTAGATCGGCGTCCGCGATACCGGGACCCGCGTCGGCCACCTCGACCACGGCGCTGCCGTCGCCCATCTGACGGAGGTTCAACCGCACCGCCGAGCCCGAGGGGCTGAACTTCACCGCGTTGTCGAGGAGGTTCAGCACCGCGCGCTCCAGCGCACTCGAATCACCCAGAAGTGTCCACGGCTGCAGCTGCACGTCGAACGTCACGGCGTTCGAGGCACGGCGGCGGGCGCGGTCCAGCGACCGTTCCACGACCTCGTTGAGGTCGACCGGCTCGTGGATGACCTGCGGCGCGTCCTCCCGGGCGAGTTCGACCAGGTCACCGATCAACGTGGTCAGCTCGTCGATCTGGGCGCGCACGTCGGCCTGGATCTCCGTCTTGTCCTCTTGTGACAGGTTCGGGGCGTCCGGGCGTTCCGAGGCGAGCAGCAGCTCCAGGTTCGTGCGCATGGACGTCAGCGGCGTGCGCAGCTCGTGGCCCGCGTCGGCGACCAGGCGGCGTTGTCGTTCCTGGGACTCGGCGACGGCGCCCAGCATCGCGTTGAAGCTGTGCGTCAGTCGCGCCAGCTCGTCGTCGCCCGCGACCGGGATCGGCGTCAGGTCGCCCGTGTTGGCGACGCGTTCGGTGGCCTCCGTCAACCGTTGCACCGGCCGGAGGCTCGTGCGCGCGACGGCCGTGCCCGCGATGGCCGCGAGCAGCACGCCGGCACCGCCGATCAGCAGCAGCACCACGCTGAGCTTCGCGAGCGTGGTCCGCTGCGGCACCATCGACTGGGCGATGATGATCGCCTGGCCGGGCTGGTACGGGACCGCGATGACCCTGGTCTCGGTCTTGTGGTCGGTCCAGATGAACTCGGGGCGGTCGCCGTCCGCGACGTCCCAGGCCTCCTGGACGCTGGGCGGCGGGGTGGAGTCCTTCGGGTAGATGATCTTCCCGGAGTCGGCCAGCAGCACGCCCATCTTCACGTCCCCCGCCGCGAGGAACGCCGCCGGGTAGTTGGCGACCTCGTCGGGCGTGGTGACCTTCGTGCCGTTCGCGACGGTGGCGGCCCGCTGGCGCAGGCCGTCGTCGAGTGCGTCGTACGTGCTCTTGCGCACGACCATGTACGCGCCGAGGGACACCAGCGCGACGGCTCCGGCAACGCAGAAAGCAGCGAGCCAGGTGACCCGAGCCCGCAGCGACGCCCTTTGCAGGCGTCCCTGGGGTTCGGCGATCACGGAGGGGTTTCCCTCATGACGTAGCCCACCCCGCGCACCGTGTGGATCAGCCTCGGCTCGCCCTCCAGCTCCGTCTTGCGGCGCAGGTACCCCACGTAGACCTCGAGAGCGTTGCCCGAGGTCGGGAAGTCGTATCCCCACACGTCCTCCAGGATGCGGCTGCGGGTGAGCACCTGGCGCGGGTGCGCCAGCAGGAGCTCGAGCAGCGCGAACTCGGTGCGGGTGAGGCTGATCGGACGCTCGCCGCGGCGGACGTCGCGCGTGGACGGGTCCAGCTCGAGGTCGGAGAACTTCAACACGGCGGCGGACTTCTGGGCCGCGTCGTCGTCGTGGGCGGCCCGGCGCAGCAACGCGCGCAGGCGGGCCAGCAGTTCCTCCAGCGCGAACGGCTTGGGCAGGTAGTCGTCGGCACCGGCGTCCAGACCCGACACCCGATCGCTCACGGCGTCACGCGCGGTGAGCACGAGGATCGGCAGGTCGTCACCGGTGCTGCGCAGCCTGCGGCACACCTCGAGGCCGTCGAGGCGGGGCATCATCACGTCGAGCACCATCGCGTCCGGCCTGGCGGCGGTCACCGACTCCAGGGCCTGCATGCCGTCTCCGGCAGTCTCGACCTGGTAGCCGTTGAACTGGAGCGAGCGGCGGAGTGACTCCCTGACCGCCCGGTCGTCGTCGACAACGAGGATGCGCATGAGGGCAGTCTTGCCGAGGGATCTGAGAGCCGCCTGAGAAGGGCCCTAACTGCGGGTGTGAGTTCGGCGTTAGCCTTCCAGGCCCCTCGCCACGGGCGCATTCCACTTCCGCCAGAGCGCAATCAGCCTGATGGTGATGATTATTGACGCACCGGTCAGCGCGACCAGGCCTTTCGGAAATCCGGCCCACTCGCCCACCGCCACCACCACCGCTCCGCAGAGCGCTGCCACGGCGTAGATCTCTCTCCTCAGGACCAGAGGAATCTCACGGAGCAGTAGGTCACGAATCGCGCCTCCGCCGATGCCTGTCGTCATACCGATCAGGCACGCTGCGTAAGGAGTCGCTCCGAGTGACAGCGCCGTGGACGTGCCGGACGTGACGAACAGGCCGAGCCCCACCGCGTCCAGCAGCAGGACGCTGCGGCGGAGCTTGGCGACCTGCGGGTGGAACCAGAAGACGATCAGGCCGGAGCCACCGGCGACCAGCAGGTACGGCCAGTTCCGCAGACTCGTCGGCGGGTGCACGCCGAGCAGCACGTCACGCACGATGCCGCCGCCCAGCGCCGTGGTCAGCGCCAGGATGATCACGCCGAACACGTCGAGGCGGGCGCGGACCGCGGCCACCGCCCCGGAGGCGGCGAAGACCGCGATACCGATCAACTCCAGGACGATGAGCAGCACGAACGGGAAGAATAGTGGTTCAGTGGAGAGGCGCTTCGCGGCGGTAACCGGCGTCGAGGCGCCCGCCGGCGGACACCAGCACGGCCTCCACGACGGCGACGAACCGCTCGGCACCCTCACCCCGCACCAACGCCCGGTAGGAGTCGACGAGCTCGTCCTCCTTGGCGTCGCGCAACCGGCGCAGCAACCACTTCCCGTGCCCGAGCCACCGGTTCTGCACCACCAACGCCAGTTCTCCCGCGCAGGTCAGCAGGCGGGCCGCGACGAACAGACGCTCGTCCTCGTCCCGTGCGCCGATGAGGTCTTCAAGCAGGTCCGTGGTGCCGTAGCGACGGTCTTCCAGCTCGGTGACAGTCGCGGGCGGAGGGCCTGCGTCCAACCGAGCGCGCGCCTCGGACCGTATGCGTTGACCGGTGCCGTCGGCGTCGAGCATGAGGAACCCCTCGGCGCACATGTTGAGCAACGGTGGTCGCCGGCCCTCGATGTCCCGGGCCACGAAGTCCCAGAACGACTCGATCGTGTGGCAGAACAGCTCGACCGGCCAGCCGCGGTGCCGCAGCGTCTCGCGGAACGCGCCCGGCAGGTCGTCGACGATCACGATCATGTCCAGGTCGGAGTTCGCCGTGTAGGTCCCCGACGCCACGCTGCCGCCCAGGAACGCCGCCCTGGCCAGCGGGTACTTGACGTCGAGCACGTCCCTGGCGACCTGCACCGGGTCCTTGTCCCAGTCCAGCGGGTGGCCGGTGACGTAGTAGTCCTCGTCGGGGTCGAGCGGGCCCAGCACGTGCTCGATGCACGGCCGGATGGCGGGGACCACCTCGTTCAGGTCCACGAGCCACGGGTTGTCCTCGGCGTCGAAGAACGGTCTGATCATCAGGAACTGCTGTCGCGAGATCTCCCGCACGCTGACCGGCGACCCGCTGCGCCGCTTCGAGTAGCCCTTCAGGCGCCAACCCATGTTGTCGCCGTAGGCATGCCTGACCTCGTCCTGGTCCCCCGACATCCGTCCATTGTGACCGACGTGCGCGTGGGGACCGTGTGGTGGAACGCCGTTCGTCAGAAGAAGTCCGCCAACCGGGGTGTGCCGGACGAGGCCGTGAGCTGGTCGAGCACCGCCGCGCCGGCCGGGTCGCCCTCCAGCAAACCCGCGCGCCGCAACGCATGCGTGTTCTGCGCGCCGGCGAACCACGGCCCGAGTGCCCGCGCGTGCAGCCTCACCGCGCCGGTGCCGCCAGGTTCGACGCGCACCGAACCGTCCTCCACCACGAGCCGCTGCGGGCCCGCGTGCCACGGCGCGTGGTCGTCGACGACCTCCAGGTCGACCGCGGCGTCGGCGAGGCGCGGCCAGCCCCGTGCGGCCACGGCGGCCGGCAGGTCGACGACGCGCTGCATCCAGGTCGAGGTCCAGACGGAGTAGCGCAACGGCGTGGCGCCCAGGAGGTTCACCGTCGCCGGGTCGCTGATCCGCAGGTCGATCGCCTCGAGCGTGCCCGCCCACGACGCCAGCGACGCGAGCAGGTTCAGCTGGGCCTCGACGTCGACGCCGATGAGGTCGTAGACCTTGAGCCGGCCCATGTCGCCGCCGGGCTCGCGCTGGGCCGTCAGGTAGCCGCGCAGGCCGTTCGGGCCGGGCAGCACGCTGACCAGGTCGATCTCGAGGACGTCGTCGAGGTTGATCCGCGGGGGGCGGCGGTCGGCCATGCCGTCGATGGTCCGCGCCACCTCCTGGTAGCACTCGTGCAGCGCGGGGAGGTCGCTCTTCTCGGCGGGACGCGAGGGGATCAGCTCGGTGGGTCTCGGCACCGACAGCAGCCTGTCCATCGGCAGCTCGACCCACTCGAACACCCCGGCACGTTCCCAGCCGCGGCGCCGGTACAGCGTCGGCACGGTGGCGAACAGGACCGAGAGCGACTGGCCGTGCTCCCGCATGGTGCGCAGCGACGCGTCGAGCAACGCGTTCGCGATCCCCCGGCCGCGGTACGCCCCGTCGACGGCGACACCGCCGATCCCGCCCATGGGGACCGCGGCGCCGCCGTAGAACTGCGCGTACGAGCCGATGCCGAGCACACCGGCGACCCGGCCGTCGATCTCGGCGAGGAGTCCGTGCGAACCCGGCCTCAGCAGCGGCCCGGACGGCTTGGTCCCGTTGAACGCGACCTTGCGCAACCGGAACACGGCGTCGCGGTCGTCCTCGGTGAACTCGCGGATCTGCACGGACATCTCTCTACCAGGTGAAGAAGCCCTGACCCGACTTCTTTCCCAGCTCGCCGCGGGCGACCTTGTCCCGCAACAACGCCGGGGGGTCGAACCGCGGCCCCAGCTCGGCCGCGAGGTGCTCGGCGATGGCCAGCCGGACGTCGAGCCCGACCAGGTCCGTGAGCTCCAGCGGGCCCATCGGCCAGCGGTAGCCGAGCTTCATGCCGGTGTCGATGTCCGCCGCGGAGGCGACACCCTCCTCCAGCATGCGGATCGCCTCCATGCCGACGGCGACGCCCAGCCGTGAGGTCGCGAAGCCCGGCGAGTCTCGCACCTCGATGACGGTCTTGCCCATCTGCTCGGCCCAGGTGCGCGCCTTGGCCACGTTCGCCGGGTCGACGCCCTCGTGGTGGACGAGCTCGACGAGCTGCTGCACCGGCACGGGGTTGAAGAAGTGCATGCCCAGCACGCGTTCGCCGGGCAGACCGGCGGCGATGTCGGCGATCGAGAGCGACGACGTGTTGGACGCGAGGACCGCCCCTGGACACTTCTCGGCCGCGAGCCCGAGCACCTTCTGCTTGAGCGGCACGTTCTCCGGCACCGCCTCGACGACGAGTTCGGCGTCGGCGGGCAGCTCACCGGTGCTCAGCTTCGCGAACACCGCCTCGGCGTCGGCGAGCTTGCCCTTCTCCTGGGCCCTGTCGAGCGAGCGCCGGACGGCGGCCCTGCCCAGTTCGGCGCGCTCGGCGTCGGCCTCCGACAGCGTGACGTCGTGGCCGTTCGCGAGCAGGAGGTGCGCGATGCCCGCGCCCATCGTGCCGCCGCCGATGACGACGGCCTTCACGCCACGACCTCGGCGCTGAACATTGCGACGAGCTCCATCCCACCGATCTCGGCGAGGTTGGCGCCCGAGGTGGCCCACTCCGGCGACTGCAGGACGGCCTTGAAGGACGCCTCGGACTCGAAGTACATCTCCGCGATCAGGTACGGCTCGGTCTCGCCGAGGAACCCGGCCAGGAACACCTGCTGCACCTTGGCGACCTCGGCGCGGACCAGCCCGGGAACCGAGTTCACGATCGGCAGGTGCGACTCGAAGTACTTCTGGTCGAAGCCCTCGGGGTCGGCGGGCTTCTTGTACAGCGCGATGTACTTGATCATGTGACACCATCCTCCTCGACTCGCCGAGCACTGTAACGCCCGGAGCTCCCGCCGAGCTGAGGCACGATGGTGAGGTGCGGATCATCCTGCTGCGCCACGGACAGAGCCTCGGCAACGTCGACGAGCTCGCCTACTGCCGCATTCCCGACCACGCCCTCCCGCTCACGCCGGCCGGGGAGGACCAGGCGCGCGCCGCGGGGCCGGTGATCAAGGAGCTGATCGGCGACGGGCCGGTCGCGGCGTACGTCTCGCCGTACCAGCGGACCAGGCGGACGTTCGACCTGCTCGGGATCGACGCCGAGCGGATCGTCACCGAACCGAGGGTGCGCGAGCAGGACTGGGGCAACCTCCAGGACCCGGTCCAGCAGGAGGTGCTCAAGCACCAGCGGCACGCGTTCGGCCACTTCTTCTTCCGCCTGCCCAACGGGGAGTCGGGCGCGGACGTCGACGACCGGGTCGCCGCGTTCCTCGACGGCCTCACGGTGCGGATGCACAAGGACGAGGCCCATCCGAAGACGGTGCTGGTCGTGTCGCACGGCCTGACGATCAGGTTGCTGTGCCGCAGGTTCTTCGATTGGAGCGTCGAGCTGTTCGAGTCACTGTCCAATCCGGACACGTGCGAGAACCGGGTGCTCGACCACGACGGCGCGGGGTGGAGGCTGGACCGTCCCTTCGACCAGTGGCGCGACTCACCGGACGGAACGGTCCAGCGCCCGGTCTAGATGAGCCCGCGCTTGTACGCGGCAACCAGCCGGCGAGGCACCAGGAGTTCCTTGCCGTCCAACGTCCGCACGCGCACCAGGTCCGGCGCGGTGGCCTTCCACTGCGACCGGCGGTGCCGCGTGTTGGACCGGGACGTCTTGCGCTTGGGAACGGCCATCAGCGCTCTCGCTTTCCGTAGCGGCGGTTGAACTTCTCGACCCGGCCGGCGGTGTCCATGACCCGCTGCGTGCCCGTCCAGAACGGGTGCGAGTCTGCGGTGACGTCGACGATCAGCAGCGGGTAGGAGTTGCCGTCCTCCCACTCGATCGTCTTGCTCGAAGTCGCCGTCGAGCGGGTCAGGAACGTCTTGCCGGTGGACGCGTCCTGGAAGACGACCGGGTGGTAGTCGGGGTGGATTCCGGATTTCATATGGCCAGCTTTCGGATCGAGTCCACGAAGGACAGTTCGTCGTCGGTGAGCAGCGCGCCCGCGAACGCGTCGGTGATGTCGTCCGGTTCGCCGAGGGTGATCGCCACGATCTGAGTGGTCCTGCCACCACGAGGGCCGCCTTCGCCGACGTGCATGCCGCAGCCCGCGGATTCCAGGTGCAGCGCGACGTCCGGCTCGTCCGCGACCCAGAGCCGGCCGCGCGAGCGCACGACCGTTCCGCTCAGCAACGAGTCGAGCGCGCCGTCGAGACGGGCCGGGTGGAACGGCCGGTCCGCCGTGAAAACCGCTGTCGAGACACCACATTCGGGCTTCAGGGGCATCAGCCGCGGCCGCGTGCTCTTGCGCACCACCACCGTCTCGGGCGTGCAGCGGTGCGCGCCGGGAGCGAGGCGGTCGAGCACGGCG
Source organism: Streptomyces sp. ID05-26A (assembly GCF_033794685.1). Taxonomy (NCBI): domain Bacteria; kingdom Bacillati; phylum Actinomycetota; class Actinomycetes; order Kitasatosporales; family Streptomycetaceae; genus Streptomyces; species Streptomyces sp. ID05-26A. The sequence goes on along the minus strand of NZ_JARAYZ010000001.1, from coordinate 2,888,890 downwards.
AGCGTGCGTTCGTCCGCGTCTCCTTGCAGCACCAGCACATCCGCCGCCTCGGCCTGGGCAACGACGACCTGCGCGACTGTGCGCCGGTCGCTGGTCATCGAGGCGTCGCTCAACGCGTCGTCCAGCCACGTCGCCGCGTCGAGCACGGTGATCACGCACTCGACGTCGACGCCGAGCTTGCGGCGCACCGCGTCCGGTTCCAGCAGCGGGTCCAGGTGCAGCACGACCGTGTGCCCGGCGAACGTGCCGAGCAGCTCCCGCAGGTCCTCGCGCACGGTGCAGGACACACATCCGTGCAGCAGCCCGACCTCGGTCGCGACGCCGTCGACCCAGCGCGTGACGGACGTTTCCGCGGCCACATGACGCACGAGCACCGAATCGGGCCGGTCGCGCCACACCCGCACAGCGACGTCGTGGTCGACCAGCCCCGCCACCATAACGACAACGGTTTCCATGTGATGTACCGTAGATGAAAACGAAAGTCGTTTCAATCTGCATCCCGAGGAGGTACCCGTTGCGCTGCCAGCTGACCGGCCGTGAGCCGGGCTTCGGCAACCGCGTCTCGCACTCGCAACGCAAGACGCGGCGCCGGTGGAACCCGAACGTCCAGCACAAGCGGTACTTCGTGCCGTCGCTGAACAGGTTCGTGACGCTGACGCTGTCCGCGAAGGGCATCAAGACCGTTGACAAGATCGGCGTCGAGGCCGCGGTGGCCCGGCTCCGCCAGCAGGGGGAGAAGGTCTGATGGCCAAGAGCACGGACATCCGCCCGATCATCAAGATGAGGTCGACCGCCGGCACCGGGTACACCTACGTGACCCGCAAGAACCGGCGCAACGACCCGGACCGCCTGGTGCTGCGCAAGTACGACCCGGTGGCCCGCAGGCACGTCGATTTCAAGGAAGAGCGCTGATGGCGAAGAAGTCGAAGATCGCCGCGGACCAGCGCCGCCGCGTGGTCGTGGCGCGGTACGCGGAACGGCGGGCCGAGCTCAAGGAGATGCTGCGGCACCCGGAGACGCGCGCGGAAGCGTTGCAGGGCCTGCAGAAGCTGCCGCGGGACGCGTCCCCGACCCGGTTGCGCAACCGGGACACCGTGGACGGACGCCCGCGCGCGTTCAACCGGAAGTTCGGCCTGTCCCGCGTCCGGCTGCGGGAGATGGCCCACCGCGGTGAGCTGCCCGGCGTCTCGAAGGCGAGCTGGTGATGCGCGAGAAGAGGCCTCTCAAGCGCAGGGTGAACCTCCTCGCGAAGGAGGGCGTGACCGTCGTCGACTGGAAGGACGTCACGCTGCTGCGCAAGTTCCTCTCGGACCGGGGCAAGATCCGGTCCCGGCGCGTGACCGGCCTGACGCCGCAGCAGCAGCGCCAGGTCGCCACGGCGATCAAGAACGCACGGGAGATGGCCTTGCTGCCGTACCCGTCACAAACGAAATGACCCGCAGGGCCGCGCTGGCCAGCAGCGCCAGCGCGGCCAGCTGCACCAGCAACGCGAGCGCCCAGGTCGTGTGTTCATCGACCGTGAGGTCGCCACGAACACCCACCAAGAAGGTCGCGTAGAGGCCCCAGCACTGCAGTGCCGCCAGGCCCGCGCCGACGATGGTCGTCTTCAGCGAGACGAGCACCACGACGGCGGCGAGCAAGATCAACGCGAGCAGCGGCCAGGCACCGGTGAACGTGGTCACGCCGACTCCGCCACCGAATCCGAGCGCCGAGCCGTAACCACCCTTCATTCTTCGCATCCGATCGGTCTATCGCCTCAGGTGAGATCAGCGCCACCTCTGCAGCGTGAAGTTGGTGCTTTCGAGTGAGGCACGATCGCACGAATGAACCTGTACGACGTGGTCCACCGCCGCAGGGACACCCGCGCCGAGTTCTCCGGTGAAGAGATCCCGGAGGACGTGTTGCGCCGGGTGCTGACCGCCGCACACGCCGCCCCCAGCGTCGGCCTCTCCCAGCCGTGGGACTTCGTGCTCGTGCGGGACGAGTCGACCCGGCGTGCGTTCCGCGACCACGTCCAGGCCGAACGCAGTGTCTTCGCAGCTCAGCTCGACCAGGAACGGGCCGAGACGTTCGCCCGCATCAAGGTCGAGGGGGTCATGGAGTCCACCCTCGGCATCGTGGTCACCTACGACCCGGACCGGGGCTCGCCGGCGGTGCTCGGCAGGCACGCGATCGCGGACGCGGGTTTGTACTCCGTGTGCCTGGCGATCCAGAACCTGTGGCTCGCCGCGACCGAAGAGGGACTCGGTGTTGGCTGGGTGAGCTTCTACCGAGAAGATGTGCTGCGCCGTCTTCTGGACATCCCCACCAGGGTCCGTCCGGTTGCGTGGTTGTGCGTCGGTCCGGTTCGATCACTGCCCGAAACGCCCGACCTGGAACGTCACGGTTGGCGCAACCGACTACCCCTCGATGACGTCCTGCACCACGATCGGTACAGGGCGCGACCAACCCGGTAGCCTGTGCGGGCCGCTCGGCGAGTCGGAACGGAGTCGATGAACGAGTGGAGCAGCGCGATCCGCTGGTAGCGGGCCAGATTCCGCGGTTGGACCGAGAGGTCCGCGCGTTGCTCAACGCTGGCCGCTTGCCGGAGGCGAACAGTCTTTTCGACGAGGTGGTCACCAAGGTGTCCCCCGGCGCCGACCGCTGGGTTCGATCAGCCGTGCTGGTCAACCGGGCGGTGATGGCGTGGCGCCTCGGCCGCATCCCCCTCGCCCTCGAACTGGCCGCCGAGGGGTGGACCGATCTCGACGCCGACCGTTCAGACAGCCCGGCCGTGGCCCACACGATGGGCTCGCTCGGTTATCTGATGGAGGGCATCGGCAACCGGCGCGCGGCGCTGGACATGCTGCGGCTGTCCGTTCAGGTCGCGCGGCGTGCGGGCAACACCGACGTGCTGGCCCACTGCCTGCAGCGACTCGGTGGTTCGCTGAACTTCCGCGCCTGCTCGGGTCCTGTCGCGGCGGCGCCGGCGATCTTCGAGGAAGCCCTGGCGTACCTCGACGAGGGCCTGGGCATCGTGAAGGACGAGGTGCACCGGCGTGCGCTCCTCGGCGCCTGCGGGCGGTCCCTGGCCGGCGTCGGCCAGTTGGACAAGGCCGAGGAGATGGGCGAGGAGACGCTGCGGCTGTCCCTGGACGCCGACGACCTGTGGGGCATCTCTGTCGGCAACTGGGTTCTCGCCGTGGTGCGGCGGGAGCAGGACGACTTCGACGAGGCGCGCACACTCGCGTCCCGTGCGGTCACGAGCGCCGAACGCATCAACGACACGTCACTGCTGCTGCGGTTCTCCACGGAGCTGGCGGACATCTGCCACGCCCTGGGTGACGCGGAGGGCGAGGCCGAGGCGTTGCGCCGGTCGATGGCCGCCTCCCGCACGGCCAGGGAGACGTTGCAGGAAGGCCTGGGTCAGGCGCTGGAACAGCGCCGGGTGGCCGTTCAGGCCCAGCGGCTCGCGGTGGCGGCCCAGGAGGCGGCGGCGCGTGACCCGTTGACGGGCCTGGCGAACCGGCTCGGGCTGGAACGCGCGGCCGCGGCGTTGCTGGAGTCCACGGCGGCGCGCGGGCGGGTGCCGTGGCTGGTGCTGGTCGACGTCGACTGGTTCAAGAACGTCAACGACGACGCGGGTCACGCGACGGGTGATGCGGCGTTGCGCGAGATCGCGGCGCTGCTGCGGCGCGAGTGCCGGGCGGACGACCTGGTGGCGCGCTGGGCCGGTGACGAGTTCGTGGTGGTGCTCGGGGACACCGGGCCGAACATGGACGTCGGCCCGAACGTGGCCGAGCGGATCCGCGCGGCCGTCGACGGGCACGACTGGACGATGGTGCTCGGCTCGGTCCGCCGCCCGACGGTCAGCATCGGTGTCGCGGCGGGACCGGCCAAACTGGACCAGCTGTTCGCGGCCGCCGACATGGCGCTGTACCGCGCCAAGCGGCAGGGCCGCAACAGGGTCGAGGTCGAGCCCTCGGTGGATGAGGTGCCCGAGATCGTTTCGGGGAACTGAAGGCTCAGGCGATCAGGCCGCCGCGGTAGGCCACCAGCGCGGCCTGCACGCGGTTGACCGCGCCGATCTTCCCGAGCACGGACGAGACGTACCCCTTCACCGTCGCCTCCGACAGGTGCAGGGTGCCGCCGATCTCCGCGTTGGACATGCCCTGGCCGATCAGCACGAGCACCTCGCGCTCGCGTTCGGACAGGCTCTGGAGAAGCCTGCGTGCCGGCTCCGCCATTCGTTCGCCGTCGGCGACCGCCGCGAGAACTCTCGCCGCGACGCCGGGGTCGAGAACAGCACCTCCGCGCGCGAGATCACGCACGGCCTTGACGAGCTGTTCCGGTTCGGTGTCCTTCAGAAGGAAGCCTGCCGCGCCGAGACGCAGAGCTTCCGAAACGTATTCGTCGACGTCGAACGTGGTCAGGATGCACACCCTCGGTGGGTCCGGCAGAGTCCGCAGCCTCCGCAAGGCCACGAGTCCGTCCGAGGTGCGCATCCGGATGTCGAGCAGGACCACGTGCGGACGGTGCTGGCGTGCCAGGTCGGCTACCAGGTGACCGTCATCGGCCTCAGCAACAACTTCGATGTCTCCGACGCTGCTCAGGATCATGCGAAGGCCGGAACGGACGAGATCCTCGTCGTCGGCCAGCAGAACCTTGATCACGACGCCTCCCGCATTGGCGTTCCGTGCTCCCTCATGTTCGCGATCTTGGCGTACGCACGCCGAAGGCCACGTTAATTCTCAGTTATCTCATCATGTGGTTACAGATTTTCGAGAACGGCGACGACGTTCACAGTTACCGGAATAGCGCGCTGACTTCGCTGCGTAGGCATGCCACCAGGCGTTAGGAGGGGTCTTCGGAACGCTGAGTGACGAAACACGGATATCCCACTCAGTGGAATGGCAGACCAGAAACACGGATACGGCCTCGGTAATCCGATTCAGAAGTTCCCCGACTTCCTCATTTCTGCCCATACGTCTTCCTGATCGCTTTCGGTATCGATACAGGTCGTTCCTCGGCGCCACAGAAAACGCGAAGGTCTTTCGCAATAGCCCTACCGGAAAGTAACGTGCGTCACAACAGCCCTGCCCTGCACGGAGAGGAGCTTCGCGCGATGCGGAGAGCCAATCCGGTGACGACCCTGCTGGCGACCGCCGCCGTCACCGCCTCCCTACTGATCGTCCCGGCCGCCCAGGCCGAGGAACCCCCGCGCGCGGCCGCGTACGCAGCCGACGACTACTGCCTCGGGCAGTGCGGCGACGTCCTGCCGCCCGGCAACAACGGCAACGCGACGCTGGCCGAGATCCTCACCCACAAGGCGTTCGGCACCAGGCCCGCGCACTCCGCCGATCAGCTCGGCAAGTACGACGCCCTGGTCAGCGGCTACAGCGGCCTGACGAACGGCCAGCTGACGGACTTCTTCAACGACGCGTCGTTCGGTGTGCCGTCCGACCAGGTCGAGAGCACCCTGAAGCCGCGCGCGGACGTCACGATCGTGCGTGACAAGAAGATCGGCATGCCGCACATCACCGGGACCACGCGGTCCGGCACGATGTTCGGCGCCGGTTACGCGGCCGCGCAGGACCGCCTGTGGCTGATGGACGTCTTCCGCCACCTCGGCCGCGGCCAGCTGACCGGTTTCGCCGGCGGCGCGCCCGGCAACCGCGTGCTGGAGCAGAGCTTCTTCAACCAGATCCCGTACACCGAGGCGGATCTGCAGAAGCAGATCGAGTCCGCCGCCGCGAACGGCGGTGAGCGCGGACGGCAGGCGATGGCCGACGTCAACGACTACACCGCCGGCATCAACGCGTACATCACGCAGTCCGTCGGCGCTCGCAACTTCCCCGGTGAGTACGTGCTGACCGGGCACGCCGACTCGATCACGAACTGGAACGACATCCAGCCGTTCAAGCCGACCGACATGGTGGCGATCGCGTCCGTCGTCGGTGGCCTGTTCGGCGCCGGTGGTGGCGGTGAGGTGCAGTCGGCGCTGGTGAAGCTGGCCGCGCAGAACAAGTACGGCGCCGCCGTCGGTGAGCAGGTGTGGAACGCGTTCCGGGCGCAGAACGACCCCGAGGCCGTGCTGACCCTCCACGACGGACAGTCCTTCCCGTACTCGGCCTCCCCCGCTTCGCCCCAGGGCGTGGCGCTGCCGGACGGTGGCGTCGTCACGCCGGAGCGCATGGTCTACGACGAGGTGGGCGGAGCGGGCGCTTCGGTCGCCGTTCCCGCCGCCGCGGACGTGGCGAAGGCCCGCGGGATCTTCTCCGACGGCGTGCTGCCCGCCGACCTGCTGAACAAGAAGCACGGCATGTCGAACGCTCTGGCCGTGTCGGGTGCGCACACCGACACCGGCAACCCGATCGCCGTGTGGGGACCGCAGACCGGTTACTTCGCGCCGCAGTTGCTCCTGTTGCAGGAGCTCAACGGGCCCGGCATCCGGTCGCGCGGCGTCTCGTTCGCCGGCGTCTCGATGTACGTGCAGCTCGGCCGCGGTGTCGACTACTCGTGGAGCGCCACCTCGTCGGGCCAGGACATCGTCGACACCTACGCCGTCGAACTGTGCAACTCGGACGGTTCTCCGGCTTCGAAAGCCTCGACGTCGTACGTGTTCCACGGCGCCTGCCTGCCGATGGAACGCCTGGAGCGCAAGAACGCCTGGAAGCCGACCGTCGCGGACGGCACCCCCGCCGGTTCGTACACGTTGGTCATGTACCGGACCAAGTACGGCCTGGTGACGAGCCGTGCAACTGTGGGCGGCAAGTTCGTGGCGTACACCACGCTGCGTTCGACGTACATGCACGAGGTCGACTCCATCATCGGCTTCCAGGAGCTCAACGACCCGTCGGCGATCCGTTCCGCCACGGACTTCCAGCGCGCGGCCAACAAGATCGGGTACGCGTTCAACTGGTTCTACGTGGACTCCCGCGACTCCGCGTACTTCAACTCGGGCCTGAACCCGGTCCGCCGTTCCACTGTGGACCCGAACCTGCCGACGTGGGGCCGGGCCGAGTACGAGTGGGTCGGGTGGAACGGCGACGAGAACACGTCCGCCGTGATGCCGTTCGCCGGGCACCCGAACTCGATCAACCAGGACTACTACGTGTCCTGGAACAACAAGCAGGCCAAGGACTTCACGTTCGGCGGGTTCGGCCACAGCGCCGTGCACCGCGGCGACCTGCTCGACGGTCGAGTGCGTGCCCTCATCGCCTCCGGCCAGAAGGTCACGCGTGCCGCTCTGACCCGCGTGATGGCCGAAGCCGCCGTGGCCGACCTGCGTGCCGAGCAGGTGCTGCCCGAACTGCTGCGGGTGGTGGAGTCCGCTCCTGTCGACGCCTCTCTGGCTCCGGTCGTGCAGAAGCTGAAGGACTGGCAGCGCTCCGGCTCGTTGCGCAAGGAGACCGCGAAGGGCAGCAAGGCCTACAACCACGCCGAAGCCATCCGAATTCTGGATGCCTGGTGGCCGCTCCTGGTGGAGGCGCAGTTCAAGCCGTCCCTGGGTGACGGCCTGTACAACGCCGTGGTCGCCGCCCAGCAGGTCGACGAGGCCCCGTCCGACGCACACGGCGCCGCACCCCACAAGGGTTCGTCGTTCCAGTACGGCTGGTGGGGTTACGTGGACAAGGACCTGCGCAAGGTCCTGGGCGACCCGGTCCAGGGCGCGTTCCCGCAGTCGTACTGCGGCGGCGGCACTTTGTCCGGTTGCCGCACCGCTTTGGTGTCGTCTCTGCAGGCGGCCGTGGCCAAGCCGGCGAACGCCGTCTACCCCGGCGACGCCGACTGCGCCGCAGGCGACCAGTGGTGCGCGGACACGATCATCCACCGCGCCATGGGCGGCATCACCCAGGACAAGATCCACTGGCAGAACCGCCCGACGTACCAGCAGGTCGTGCAGTTCCCGGCCCGCCGAGGCCAGAACATCACCAACCTGGCAGCCGGCCGCACCACCACCGCGTCGTCGCACGAGAAGGGCTGGAACACCCTCCCGCCGTCGAACACGGTGGACGGCAACCCGACGTCCCGCTGGGCCAGCGACTGGAGCGACAACCAATGGATCCAGGTGGACCTTGGCTCAGTGCAACGAATCGGTCGCACGGTGTTGCGGTGGGAATCGGCGTTCGGCCGGGGCTACCGCATCGAGATTTCCAATGACGGCACGAACTGGCGGAACGTTTTCTCCACAAGTGCTGGCGATGGCGGCGATGATGTCGTAGCGTTCACACCACAGGACGCGAGATACCTCCGAATGACCGGTACCCAACGGGCTGGGCAGTACGGATACTCCCTGTACGAGCTTGAGGTCTACGTCTCGTAGGCCTTCGAGATGAGGACGCCGATCCACCCCCAGGGGTCGGCGTCCTCTACTTATTTCAGGCCCTGAACAGGTAGTTCCTGATCTCGCCCCCGATGTTGTTCGTGGGCACCCACTCACCGCCGTGCCACGTGCTCATCCGGTACCCGCGCTCGGTCAGGAAGTCCGCGACGTCCTCGGCGTGGTACCCGAACCGCTCCACGTGCCGTTCCTCGATCTCCAGCAGGAACGCGGGCTTGAGCCGCTCGATCGTCTCAACAGCCCCCTCGAGCACCTTCAACTCGGCCCCCTCGACGTCCGCCTTGACGAAGTCGAGCCGCGTGATCCCCTGCTCCTCGACGAAGTGGTCCAGGGTGTCCGTCTTGACCAGCACGTCCAGATGCTGGTCGAACTCGTCGTTGGACCCGAGCCCGTTCGCCCCCACCGTGAGGAACGACCGCCCGGTCACCGGACTCCCGTGCCGCACCGGCACGGACATGACCTCACGCCCCTGCTTCTCAGCACCAAGAGCCACCGAGTGCCTCTTGATGTTGGCCCCTTCCCGAGGCCGGAGCACGTACGAAAGGGCAGGATGCGCGAACACCAACGGCTCGACGCTGTGCACAGTCCCTTGTGGACCGACAAGTCTCGACAAGGTCACCGTGTAGAGCCCCAGCGCGGCCCCGACGTCAACGCAGACGTCTCCAGGCTTGACGACCTTGCGGAGCCCGATCAGCTCCGCCTCGGCATAGGGCGTGAGCCGCGCAAGGGCCTGCAACCCGGCGACAACCGTGGCACTGCGAAGTTGGGTCAACACCCGCGCCAGCCTAGACGTGCCCGTTGTTGTGCCGTTCGCCCGCAGGCAACCCGATCTGGTCAGCGAACTCCGCTGCCACCCGAGACCCACCGTAAACACTGAGGGCCTTCACCAGGTGCAACCGCAGGTCTCTCCGATGAGCGTCCTCGAGCTCGGGCATCGCCCGCTCGACACTGCTGACCAACGACTCGGCCCAATGCGCAGAAGGCTCCCGCTGCGCGAGCTTCACCAACTCGCCGAGGTGATCAGCCAGCTTGACCGCCTCAGCGACCTGATACCCGTTGCGCTGCAACCACCAGATCGTCGCGGTGCCGACGTCCGTCAACACCTCGTCCCGCAGGTACCGGATCTCGGCGCGCTCGACGTCCCGCTCAGCCAACTTGAACGTGGAGTTGCGAAGCAGCTCGACGTGCTTCTTGGCCATCTCCAGGTCCTCGTCACTGACCGAGATCTTCACCTGCTCGGCCCGCGCCCACACATGCGTCCCGGGAACCTGCCGTTCAGTGGCGAGCTCATCCCCCAACTGCACCTGCAGCGCCGAATAGTGCACCAGCATCGCCTTGGAACTGATCTCCTTGGCGCGCTGCAGAACGTGGTGGATGGCAGCACTGCGCGGCGAGTTGTGCCGCAAGCCGGTAGCCAGATCAAGCCGCCACACCACCGTGAACTTGAGCTGGAAGTCCAGCCCGTACACCGCACTGGCCAACGGCGTCTCGAACTCCTGCTGATGACTGCTCGCCGGCGGCACGAAGGTGATGTCGTCAGCGCGCTTGGGCACCCTCCTGCGCCACCAGGCCTTGAGGGAGCCGAGAGGGCCAGGACGGAAGTCGGGCCAGGGTCTGCTCACACGCCCTCCTTACCTGACGTTTGTGCCCGGCAGAAGGTGGCGTGCCTCACTTCCCTCCAACGGCCGCAGGTCCCGTTGCCCGGTCCTCACCGTGCGTGAGGGTTGTCTGGTCCGCGGTAGGTGGGGGCGCTGGTCAACTCGGTGGCGGGGTCCCGGTAGACTGCTGGTGCCGGCCCTAGTAGCTCAGGGGATAGAGCATCGGTTTCCTAAACCGTGTGTCGCAGGTTCGAATCCTGCCTGGGGCACCACCTTTCGCCGGGTGAAACTAAGGGCTCTGACCAGTGAAAACAGGTCGGAGCCCTTGGTCTTTGATCACGGCCGAACCTGAGCTCGCCGCCCGCCTGGTGCGATACGTGGCGCGACACCCCACCCGGCGAAGAGCGCGACGTGATCAGACTCGAGGCAGTTCCGCGGTGTCGGAGATCTTGCCGAGCTCGAAGGTCGCGCAGCTGGTCTCCACGATCTTCCCGCCCAGCACGGGTTTTCCTGTGGCAACGTTGATCTTCCCGCGCAGGTTCACGGGGTAGTAGGCGCCTCGTTGCTTCACTTCGATCCAGTAGTCGAAGTCGAGTACCAGATTGTCACGGAGGTAGGAGCCCTTCATCGCGTACTCGCCCAGCGGGCTGCCGGCGTTGCCGTCCTTGTCGTAGAAGGTGAAGGTGGCCACCAAGTCACTGTTGCTTCGGCTGTCGCGTGGCTTCGTGATGCCGAGGCGCAGGCCTCGCAGGGTGTCGCAGCGGTAGACGCCTTCCCAGGTTCCGATCACCGAGGCGATGTCGCCCTGTGGAGGAGCGCTTGATGGTGGTGTCGAGGTCGGCGCTGTGAACGTGGAGGGAGAGTCTGCGGCTCGAATTCCAGTGCCTGCGGAATCCGTTGTTGGCTGAGAACTCGTGGCATTGGTGGAATCCCTCCCGAGCAGATCACTGACGAAGGACGTCGCTCCCCCGAGGTCGGCCAGCACACTGAGGATCAGCAAGGTTGCGATGCTGGCGGAGACCCAGATCGCAACCTTCCTTCTCGGACCATCGCTGCCATCTTGTTGCGTCATACCATCCATAATGCATGGCAAACCGGCGCCATTGTCTTGTCGCGACGGGCTTCTGCCTGACGCGCCCCGGCCGAAACCGGAAATGAGGACATTCGCCACCTGCGCGTGACCTTTCGCGATCATGGCGAATATGCGGCCAGCTCACGAATTGCCACCCCAGGCATCGGCATCAGATCACCCGTTTGTACGTATCGCAGCATCATGAACCACAGAAAAATTCCATCTGACATGTATCTCTACAGCTCACAGGGTGCCGTTACATTTCCGCGCATAGCTCCGATAGGGAAAGCGACGGTCCAGCCCAACCATGGCGGGGACGGGCGCACGGGAACGAGGATGCACAGTCATCAGATGGGCAGGTAACTGCAAAGTGGACGACGAACTGGTCGCAGACGCCGTTCGAAGGTACGCGGAGGCCTGCGCTTCAAATGATCACAGCCTGTGTGATCACCACGAAAGCAGGTGCGATCAGCTTGCCTTCGAACTGGCCGAGCGCCTCCGCCAACACCGGCTTGCCTCGATTTTCGACGTGGGCCGAGAACTGGTCACCCATCAGGACACCTATCCCGACCAGAGTTGGACGACCGCAGCCCTGTTGCGCTATGTCGCCGACACGATTTGTGTTCCTCCGTGGTGGGGCACTCTTTCCGACGCGCAGCGGACCGTGTGGCTGACGTCCGCGTTGGCACGTCTCGGCGAGAAGGGGATTCCGCCGGATGCGGTTGTCCGGCGGATGCTCAAGGGGCGCTTGTTGCGCAGCATCACCGCTCAGGCGATCTACGCCCAGGCGCACATCGCCTCGATCTCGGACGGAGATCCCCAGGAGTACATGCCCAGGGGTGTGCTTCCCTGGGTCGCGTTGCTCGATTCCACGGGCTGTCCCCTCCAGGACGGCGACACGCGGGAGACGGCGAACAAGGTTTCTGCGGCGCTGAACGGGCAGTTCGCGGACGAGGTCACGATGTGGCTCGAGAGTGCGTCCATAAAGGACATCGTCGAGTGGTCCCTGGAGTACGAACCGCACCAGGAGCTGCGTGAGAGTGACCTTGCGGTCAAGGGTGGGCTGTCAGCGTTGTCGTGGTTGCAGGACCGCTACACGGAGACCAGCTATTCCGACTGGCAGCGGTCGTCGCTGGAGTGGGAACTGCGATATGCCCATGATGCCGAAGGAACCGCGTACACGGCGGGCGTGCCGTCACGGGTTCTCCGGGAACGCCCGACCAGCTCGAAGCTCGTGATCTCGGCGATGATCCATCGAGCTGATCGGCCCCATCCGGAGGAAGAGGTCATCGCAGGCTCCAGCCTGAACGACCTGCGAGATCGGGTGCTGAACTTCATCGATGAAGGGCACATCGCCAAGGCGGTGAACATCCTCAGCGAAGCCGTCTCGCTCTACCCCGGGATGAACGATCTGCGGTGCTGGCTCGCGTTCTGCATGATCATGACCGATCCGCGCGAGGCGCTGTCGCACCTTGCGCGCTGCCAGCCGTCGGATTCCGTGCCGACAGCGCTCATCGCGGCCAACGTGTCGGCCGCGCAGGTCGCGGCCAACTACACCGAACCCGCGATCGAACGACTGCGCCTGCTCAGTGAGGACCGCGAGCCGCAGGAGTTCCTCCTGTGGCACCCCGAGGAACTGGCCTTGCCCGTGTCCGAACGAAGCAGCGGGCGCCTGACGAGCGGGCGGATCGGCACGTATTCGATCCGGGAGTGGTCCAGCAAGCTGCTCGCGAAGGTCTGTTAGCGCCTGAGCAGCTTGGCGATCTGGTCGATGCTCGCGAACAGGTGGAGCGCATCGGTCGGAGACTGGATGAACTCGGCCTGGTGCAGATAGAAGGAGCGGGCGTGTTCGTCGCGCGAGTGGATCAGCATCGCGCGCATGCCGACCGACTCGGATAGCCCTACCGTCCTCTTCATCGCGTCCGCGAGGAGCCCCGCACCGACACCCTTGCCCTGCACCGAATAGTCCACCGCGAGCCGGGCCAGCAGCAGGCAGGGAACGTTGTTGGGAGGTGATGCCCCGGCCACACCTACCGGCGCATCACCCTTGCCCACGCCGGCCACCGCGATCGCGTAGTACCCGACGACGCGATCGTCGTAAGTGGTCACGTAGGTCACTGCGGTGTTCGCCCGCTGGTTGATCCAGGCGTACTTCGTCAACCACTCGTCGAGCTCCTCGACACCGCAGTTGAAGCCGGTCAGGTAGTCGTTCTTCTCCAGCTTCCTCGGCACGCTCGGCTTGTCACTCAACGTCATCACTCGCGAAGGGCGATTCTCTGGTCAACAACCTGCGCATCTTCGGAAGGTCCTGAACGGGCAGGTCCAGCAGTCGCTCGAACTCTTCCCACTGCCGCTCGTCGAGCATGAACCAGCGACGGTCGGCCAGCACGCGTTCGGCCTGCGTGACAGCGCTCTCCAAGATGAAGTCCGTCATCGTCTTGTGCGTGACAGCTGCGGCCTGGCGAAGTACCTGCTCCTGCAGGCTGCTCGCCCGCAAGTTGATCCTTTCTCCTTTTGGCTGCCTCTGCACCACGCCGTCTTCTCCCATGTCCAACCGCCTCCTACCCCCCACGTGAGTACACCGTACATACAGTCGCATGTAGCGTCGAGACGTTACAGCGAATCCGGCAGACTTCGACACAGTTACGCCCTGTGGGTGACACACGACGGTGGGTTGTCGTTCAGGCACCGGAGCGGACGTGCGCGATGTACGGCTCGTAAGCCGACAGGTCACGCGAAGGCTCGTACCGGCTCAGGTAGTAGTAGTCGGCCACAATATTGGCCTGCTGCTCGGTGTTGAAGTCCCCGAAAGCCTTCCCGACCAGCCCCTCCGCACCGCCGTAGTCGTAGAGGCTCTTCACGAAGAACCCGGCCATCGCAGTCGGCAGCAGACTGAAGACGCTGCGCCCGTGCTGGTACTGGTAGGCGTGGGTCAGCTCGTGCACCAACCACCGCTCGTACCGAGCCTGCTGCTGCGGCCGGGTCAGGACTCCCCGAGGGAAGGTGACCAGCCGGGGCAGGGTGCGGGCCACGCCGAAGCTGCCCAGCAGGCCTCCCTCGGCGAGGTTGAGGGCGCTGACGTCCAGGGCGTCGCCGAACACCTCTTGGGCTATCGAAGTCTCGTGCGACTCCAGGTTTCGGCGGAACACAGGTCGGAACACCATGGCGGCTCCCCTGTCTGGCGGCGGGTTACCGATGTTAGGTGGAGATTCGTCGCGAGGAGATACGACAAACCGCACCGGCAGAAGTACCAGCAGAAGTCTTGTTGTGCCCCAATGGTCATTGCCAACGGTAAACAAGTCTTCCTAATTTCGGGGTATGAGTGAGCCTCGGCGGCGCAGGTCACAGAACGGTCCACGGCTGCAGGAGCTTTACGAGGACGCGCGACGGTATTCGCGGCGTGGGCTGTTCAAGGCGGGGGCGGCTGGGGGTGCTGTGCTTGCCGCCGGAAGTCTCACCACGGCACGTGCGGTCGAGGCGCCTGCGGTGTTGCTCAAGGAGGTCGCGAACGGGGCCGTGCTCAGGCCCTTTGGGCGGCACATCGCCTTCGGGGCGGATCCGTCGCGGTCGGTGGTGGTGTCGTGGCAGGTGCCGGCCAACGTCGGCCAGCCCTACCTGCGGATTGGCGTGAAGGCAGGGGAATACGGGGAGAAGCTCCAGGCCGAGGTGCGGGCGCTCACCAGCGACCTGGCCTGGCAGGAGAGGGAGCCGCTCTTCACCATCTCGCCGCATCTCGGGAAAGCCGTTACGCAGTACTACATGCACGTCAAGATCGACGATCTGGTGCCGAACACGACGTACTACTACGTCACCGGGCATCAAGGGTTCGAGCCGCAGGAGCCGGCCAGCTTCAGGACGGCGCCGGCTGCCGCCGCCAGGACCGCGTTCTCGTTCACGGCCTTCGGGGATCAGGGTGTCGGGCACAACGCGTTGGCCACCAACAGCCTCATCGCCGATCTGGGGCCGCAGTTCCACCTTGCGATGGGCGACATGAGTTACGCCAACGACGGTGAGGGTGGCAGGCCGGAGACGGACAAGTACGACGCGCGGAAGTGGGATTCGTTCTTCGCGCAGAACGAGCTCGTCGCGCAGGAGACGCCGTGGATGGTGTCGCTCGGCAACCACGAGATGGAGAGCTGGTACGACGACCACGGGTATGGCGGCATGCGGGCTCGGTTCACCATGCCCGACAACGCCTGGGACGGGTCGACCTGCATCTACTCCTGGCGGTACCAGAACGTCGGGATGATCAGCCTGGACGGCAACGACATCTGCTACAACAGCGACGCCAACCTCGACTACACCGAGGGCAAGCAGCAGGTCTGGTTGAAGGCCCAGCTCGAGAGGTTCCGCAGGGATCCGAGCATCGACTTCATCGTCGTCTACTGCCACCAGTGCACGTACTCGACGTCGGGCAACAACGGGTCCGAGGTCGGCGCGCAGAAGCGGTGGGCGCCGTTGTTCGACCAGTACCAGGTCGACCTGGTTCTCAACGGGCACAACCACGTCTACGAGCGCACTGATCCCATCAAGGCCGGCAAGAACACCAAGAAGGCCGACATCAAGAGCACGGTCAACCCCGTCAAGGACGGCACCACGTACATCACGGCGGGTGGTGGCGGCGAGAGCATCAACAGCTGGGCCGACTCGAAGATCTCGGACTCGTACTTCGGCAACGTCAAGGACGCCACGGCGACCATGCGGGTCGATCAGGAGGACGGCGAGGAGAAGCTCGTCAAGGTCACGTGGTCACGGGTGCGGTACCGCGGGTACGGGCTGATCGTCGTCGACGTCGAACCCGGCGCGGACAAGACGAAAGCACAGATGAAGGTCCGCGCGCTCACCGAGACGGGTGCGCTGGTCGACGAGTTCACGATCCGGCGCGGCTGAGGGGCTGACGATGACTGAAGAACACTCGCGCCGCGCCCTGTTCACGGTCGCCACGGCGGCGCTCGCCACTGCCGCGATCCCACGGGACGCCCAGGCCGCGCCGGACGGGCTGAAGATCAGGCCGATCGGGCGCCACCTCGCGTTCGGGGCCGACCCGACCAGGCAGGTCGTGATCTCCTGGCAACAGCTGGAGAAGGTCACCGGTCCGTACGTGCGGGTCGCGACGAGCACGACGTTCGGGCCGAAGATCAGCGCCGAGCTGCGCACGCTCAAGAGCGAGATCGGCTGGCAGGAGGGGGACCACAGCTTCCCGCCGCACGGCCCGGACCACATGTACCAGTACTACCTGCACGCGAAACTCGACGACCTCAAGCCCGACACGACGTACTTCTACGTGGTGGGGCACGACAACTACGACCCCATCACCAGCAAGCGTCCCAACGAGATCGCGTCGTTCAGGACCGCGCCGGCCGTCAAGGCCCCGTTCACCTTCACGGCGTTCGGCGACCAGGGTTACGGCTACAACGCGCGCAAGCTCACCAGTCTCGCCGCCGACCAGAGCCCGGCGTTCCACCTCGCGCTCGGCAACCTGAGCTACGCCGTCCACGGCGGCACGCCGAACGTCGAGGGCGGCCACACCGACACGGACAAGTACGACGCCGCCAGGTGGAACAGCCTGTTCGTGCAGAACGAGTTCCTCGCGCGGACCACACCGTGGATGCTGACGCTCGGCAACCGCGAGATGGAGGAGTGGTACTCCCCCAACGGTTACGGCGGCATCAGGCAACGCGTCACAATGCCGGACAACGCCTGGAGCGGCTCCACCGGCATCTACGCGTGGCGGTACCAGAACGTCGGCCTGATCAGCCTGGACGGCAACGACATCTGCAACCGCAACACCGCGAACTTCGACCACACCAAAGGGAAGCAGCTGACCTGGCTGGACGGGCAGCTCGCGAGGTTCCGCGGCGACCCGGCGGTCGACTTCGTCGTCGTCTACCTCCACCACGCCACGTACTCGACGGCGGACGGCGGTGGCGCCGAACAGACAGCGCAGCAGAAGTGGGCGCCGGTGTTCGACAAGTACCGCGTGGACCTGGTGCTCAACGCCCACAACCGCGTCTACGAGCGCACCGACCCGATCCGGGCCGGCAAGGCGAACAAGGACGGCACCACCTACATCACCGCGGGTGTCGGCGGTCAGGCGCTCGACAAGTTCTACAAGAACGCACCCGAGTCCTATCTCGGCAACGAGAACACGAGCGGCACCCCGACCATGCGCTGCTACAAGAAGAACAGCTCGAGTTCGACGGACACCAAGGTCACCTGGTCCCGCGTCAGGTACCGGGGTTACGGCCTCGTGGCCGTCGACGTCACCGAGAGCGTGATGAAGGTCCGCGCGTTGAACGAGGACGGCGTGCTGATCGACGAGGTCACCCTGCGCCGCCGCTGAGCCGGTAGCGCACCTCCTCCAGTTCGGCCCCGCCGATGGTCTCGGTCTTCACGAGGCCATCGGCGCGGAACCCGAGCCGCTCGTAGAACCGCCGGGCCCTCGGGTTCTCGCCGAACACCCACAGCACGACGTCCTGCTCGTCACCCAGCGCGGCGCGCGCCAGTTCGTACCCCAGCGGAGTTCCCCACGCCGAGGGCAGCACGTAGATCGCGAACACCTCGAACGTCGCATCGGGCTCACGGGACGGGCCGGCCGCGCAGAACCCGGCCACCTCACCGTCGACCAGCCCCACCCACACCCCGCCGCGCGGGATGCCCCGTTCCCACATCGCCGCGCGCTCCCGCACGGAGAGCCCGTCGAGCACGGAGTCCGGCACGAGGCCGCGGTAGGCCGCCCGCCAGGTCTCGACGTGCACGTGGGCCACGGCTGGAGCATCGGACACAACCGCTGGTCTGACCGTCATGACTCCCCCAAGAGTGATGGACCGCACGCCGATCATCCCAGCTGAGGCGCGCTGTGACACAACCATGACGAACCATCGACGGGACCTGGACAAACGCCGGGCACCGTGGAACCCATGAACGTCCACTTGAAACGATGGCTCGCGGTCTCGGGGGCCGCCGTGGTCATCGCGACGGGCGTCGTGGCCGGGGGCTCCTACTGGCGGCTGGAGAGCAATCTCAAGACCGTCGACCTCTCCAGGGAGATCACCCACCCCAGGCCTCCGTCGACGCCTGGCCGCCCCCTCAACATCCTCCTCATCGGCAAGGACGACGGGCGGTCCGACACCGCCATGGTGGTGCAGTTGAACGCGAAGGGCGACCAGGCGCGCGTGGTCAGCATCCCGCGCGACACGATGGTGCCGAGGCCTCGCTGCGGAACCAACCCCCCGGCGGCGATCGCCATGTTCAACAGCGCGTTCTCCACGGGCGGCGCCGCGTGCACGGTGGCGACGGTCGAGCAGATGAGCGGCATCCGGATCGACCACTTCGTGCAGATCGACTTCAACGGGTTCCGCGACGTCATCGACCGGCTCGGCGGCATCGAGGTCACGATGCCCGAGGCGATCCACGACGAGAAGAGCGGGCTGCACGTGCCGGCCGGGCCCTCGAAGCTCGACGGGACGCAGGCGCTCGCATTCGTCAGGACCCGCTACAGCATCGGCGACGGCAGCGATTTGAACCGCATCAAGAACCAGCAGCTGTTCATGCGGGCGTTGAGCGAGAAACTGGCGAACGAGAACTGGCTCGCCAGTCCGGCGAAAACCCTCGAACTCGCCGACGTCCTCACGAAGTCCATCGTGACGGACACCGGAATCGGCTCGATTCCGAAACTGGCCGATCTCGCGAGCAAGCTCACCGCGTTGAAACCGGACGCCATCACGTACGTGACGCTGCCGACCGAGAGCTACCTGCCCGACCCGAACCGCGTGCAGCCGAAGCAACCGGAGGCGGACGCGCTCTGGCAGACCGCCTGAGCTAGCTGGCAGCCCCCTGCCACTCGTTCGGGAACGGACCCGTGGGCCACGGCTGAGGAGACCCCCTGAACTCCTCAGCCGTGGACGCTCTGCCCCAGTCAGCCACTGTCACCTCGACGGTCTCCCGGTCTCGTGAAAGGACGTGGAGTCGAGGTTGTCAGACCACCTCGTTATGGTGGGGTCTGACTGCCTGTCCGGTGCGTGCGCCGCAGCTCAGACGGGTGGTCCTCGTTTTCCGGTCCGGACGGGGAGGAGGCCGCTTGGGATCCCGTGGCGTCTTCGCGGAGCGCTTCGCGCTGCTCTACGCGGAGGCAGGCGACCCTCCTCTGAAGAGGGTCACGGAGTCGGTCGCGCGTGCCCGCCGGACGGACGAACAGGGCAGGCCGCTGCGGGTGCCCGCCCAGCGGGTCAGCGACTGGCGGCGCGGGCGCAACGTCCCCGCCAGGTTCAGCGGCCTGAGCGCGGTCCTCGAGGTCCTCGTCGGCGAGGCCCGCAAGCGCAGACCCCAGCCGGCGATCGACGGCCTGTACGAGCTCGACGCGTGGCGCGCCCTCTGGGAAGAGGCGCTCGCGAGCCCCGTCACGGAAGCGGACACACCTCCTCAGGAAGACGGTTCCGTCTGCCCGTACATGGGCCTGAGCGCATTCGGCCCGCAGGACGCGAATTGGTTCTTCGGCCGGGAAAGGGCGACGAACGCACTTCTCGACCGGCTCGACGACAACGGCATCACAATGCTCGTGGGCGCGTCCGGCGCCGGCAAGTCCAGCCTCATGAAAGCGGGCGTGCTGCCCCGGCTCGGCAAAGAGGCCGTGGTCTTCTCCCCCGGCACCGATCCGCTCAAGGAGTTCGCGCTCCAGGTGCCGGAACTGGTCCACACGCTGGAGGCGGCGGACGCGGACGCCCTCACCGACTTCGCGCACGAGGTGCGGATCGCGGTCGGCGACCGGGTGGTGATCGTCGACCAGTTCGAGGAGGCGTTCACGCTCGGCGGCGACGAGAACCGGCTGCGGATCTTCGTCCAGGCGCTGCACGAGGCGGCCCGCAAGACCGCGGTCGTGCTCGGCGTGCGGGCCGACTTCTACGCCCGCTGCCTCGAGTTCCCCGAGCTCGCCGAGGCCCTGCAGACCAGGCAGATGGTGCTCGGCGCGATGTCCGCGGCCGAGGTGCGCGACGCCGTGACGAGCCCGGCCAAGGCCGCCGGTCTGCAGTTGGAGCCCGGCCTGGTCGATCTCATGCTGCGCGACCTCGGCACGCACAACCGGCGCGGCAAGGACGCGTACGACGCGGGCGCGCTCCCCCTGCTCAGCCACGCGCTGCTGGTCACGTGGCAGCGCAGGCAGGCGGGGCGCCTCACGATCGCCGGTTACCGGGCGGCCGGTGGCATCCAGGGCGCCGTCGCCACCACCGCCGAACGCGCCTGGTCGGACCTCGACGAACCGGCCAGGGCCGCCGCGAAGCAACTGCTCCTGCGCCTGGTCAGGGTCGGCGACGACACGCAGGACACCCGCCGCCGTTCCAGCCGCCACAGCCTGCTCGAGGCCGCCGCGAACCTCCCGGCCACGGAACGCGCGCTCGAGGTCCTCACACACGCCCGCCTGATCACCACGGACGCCGGCTCCGTCGAGATCACGCACGAGGCGTTGCTGCAGGCGTGGCCCCGGCTGCGCAGCTGGATCGACGAGGACCGCGCGGGCAACCTCACCCGGCAGCGGCTGGAGGAGGACGCGGCGGCGTGGTCCGCGCACGAGCACGACTCGTCACTGCTCTACCGCGGCGCACGGCTGGAGGGCGTGCGGCAGCAGCAGGACGTCACCACGATCGCCAAGGAGTTCGTGCGCACGTCCGAACGCCAGCACCGCAAGAGCGTCTGGCTGCGCAGGTCGGCGGTCGCGCTCGTGGCGGTGTTCGCGCTGATCGCGGCGGGCGCGGCCGTGATAGCGGTGAACCAGCGCAACGACGCCCAGTTCCGCCAGGTCGTCGCGGAGGCCGACCGGCTGACCGCGAGCGATCCGTCGCTCTCGGCCCAGTTCCTGATGGTCGCGCACCGCATGCGCCCCGCCGACCAGGGCGTGGTCGCGAAGCTGCTCGCCACCCAGCAGGTGCCGCTGGCCGTGCCGCTCGTCGGGCACACCGGCGCCGTCTACCTGACGACGTTCAGCCCGGACGGCACGCTGCTCGCCACCGCCAGCTACGACCGCACCGCACGCCTGTGGGACGTCCGCGACCGCAGCCGCCCGCGGCAGATCGCCGTCATCTCCGAGCACCGGAACTGGCTGAGCTCGGCGGTGTTCTCGCCGAACGGCAAGGTCCTCGCGACCACCGGCCAGGACGCGACGATCCGGCTCTGGGACGTGACGGATCCCAGCTCCCCCAAGGCCCTCGAGACGCTCGAGACCGGCAACGGCCCGTCCTACCTGCTGGAGTTCAGCCCCGACGGCACGCTGCTCGCGGCGGCGAACGAGGACCGGTCGGCGCGGCTGTGGGACGTCCGCGACCCGGCGAACGCCAAGCCGTCCGGCGAGCCGTTGCGCGAACACTCCGCCGCGGTCCGCTCGCTCGCGTTCAGCCCGGACGGCAGGACCCTGGCCACGACGGGCGACGACCAGACGATCCTGCTGTGGGACGTGGCCACGCGGGCCACGATCGGCAAGCCGATGACCGGCCACACCCTGGGCATCCACAGCGTGGCGTTCAGCGGCGACGGCAAGCTGCTCGCGAGCGGCGCCGACGACAAGATGGTGCGGCTGTGGGACCCGGCCACGCAGGCCCCGGTGGGCCAGCCGCTCGTCGGCCACACCGGCCCGGTGTGGTCGGTGAAGTTCAGCCCGGACGGCCGCACGCTCGCCTCCGGCGCGTCCGATGCCACCGCGCGGTTGTGGAGCCTCACCGACCCGGCCGCCCCGACCGTGCTCGGCCGGCCGCTCGCCGCACGGGGCGCGGGCGTCTTCGCGGTCGGCTTCAGCCCGGACGGCGACTCGATCGCCACCGGTTCCCTGGAGAACGCGGTGAACCTGTGGTCGTTGCCGCAGGCGATGCTCCTCGGCCATTCCTCCCAGGTGACGACCCCGTCGTTCAGTCCGGACGGCAGGATCGTCGCGACCGGTTCCGGCGACAAGACGGTGCGCCTGTGGGACGTCTCGAACCCCCGGCACCCCCGGCAGATCGGGCAGCCGCTGCAAGGGCACGAACGGACGGTCAGCAGACCGAGGTTCCGCCCGGACGGCAAGGTGCTCGCGACCGCGGCCGGCGACAAGACGGTGCGGCTGTGGGACGTGACCGATCCGGAGCACCCGAAAACGCTCGGCGAACCGCTGGTGCTGGCGAACAGGTTCGCGGCCTGGGCCGTGTTCCGCCCGGACGGCCAGGTGCTGCTGACCAGCAACACCGACGAGTCCGTGCGGCTGTGGGACGTGCGCGATCCCGCCAAGCCCGTGCCGATCGGGATCCCGATGACAGGCCACGACGCGTACGTCAACGACGCCGAGTTCAGCCCGGACGGCCGCACGGTCGCCACGGCGAGCAGTGACAAGACCGTCCGGCTCTGGGACGTGAGCGATTCGGAGCGGCCGCGGCAACTGGGAGAGCCGATCAAGGACGCCCAGGTCGTCGGGCAGGCGATCTTCACCGCGGACGGGAACACGCTGATCACCTCGGGCCAGGCGAAGGTGATCCGGTTCTACGACGTGCGGGACCGCGAGCACCCGGTGCTGATCAGCGAACTGAGCGGGCACACGGGCACGATCAGCGCCATCTCGGTCAGCGCGGACGGCAGGACGCTGGTGAGCAGCAGCGCGGACAGGACCTTCCGGCTGTGGAACGTCGAGGCCCCGGCCAACCCGTTCTACCTGGGGCAGCAGATCGCCGGCGACTGGGCGGCGGAACCGCTGGCCCAGTTCTCACCGCAGGGCAGCGTTCTCGCGACCGGCAACGCGGACGGCATCGTCCGGCTGTGGGACCTCGACGTGCAGCACGAGATCAGCCGGATCTGCACGGCCACCCGAGGCGTGCTGACCCCGGCGCTGTGGCAGGAACGTCTGTCTCAGATGGACTTCCGGGATCCGTGCTGACCCTCACCGCACAACTGCCCTCACTGGCAGCAGCACATCGGTTACTGTCCGCTCCATGCGTCTTCTTGCTCGGGTCGGCAGCTTGCGCGCGGTCGTCGCGGTGACCGTCGGGTTCATCGCCCTCAACATGATTCTCGTGGTGCTCGGCAACATCACGGACTACGGCACGAACGAGGCGTTCGTGCAGCACGTCCTCGCGATGGACACCACGTTCGGCAAGGAACTGAAGTGGCGGGCGATCACGAGCCCGGCCGTCGTCACGATCGTCTACCTCGCGATCATCCTGTGGGAGGCGATCTCCGCGGTCCTGCTGACCGCCGGCACCATCGCCTACCTCCGCGACAAGGAGGACAGCGCGCGCAAGTTCGCGTCCGCGGGCCTGCTGATGATCGTGGCGCTGTTCCTCGGTGGCTTCATCACCATCGGCGGTGAGTGGTTCGCGATGTGGCAGTCGAAGGACTGGAACGGCATCGGCGCCGCCCTGCGCATGGTGACCATCGCGGGCTTCGCGCTGATCCTCGTGCACCTCACCCCGCGTCGGGCCACTCCGTAGTCGGCTCGACGCAGAACACCGGCCCGACACCGGCGTCGGCGCCCAGTTCACCCCACCAGTCGCGCTGCTCGGCGTCCTCGATCGCGTCGACCACCACGATCCCACCGGCCTCGTGCACGAACCCGACGAGGTCGCTGAGCACGTGCGACACCAGTTCGTCCGGCTTCTGGCAGCGCCCCTTCACCCGCACGGCCGCCACCCCGAGCGAGCGCACGAGCTCGATCTCCGCGGTGGATCCCTTGAAATCGCGCGCGCCGATGTGAATCCCCATGTCGGACAACAGGTCCAGGTTGTCGGCGGCCTCGCTGTCCTCGGACGCGAGCACGTGCACGGGAAACCCGAGCAACAACCGCGAGGCCTGCAACCCGGTGTCCGCGAGCACCCGCCGCACGTCCCGGACGAGGTCCGGACTGTTCGCCATGCTCTCGGTCAGGCAGACCGCGAGCATCTCGTCGTACCGGCACGCGGTCTCGGCGGCCGTCCGCAACATCCACTCGCCGAGCGGCAGCATCAGCCCGGTGTGCTCGGCCATCGACGTGCACTTCTCGTGCGGGATCAGCCCGACGTCCCGATGCCGCCAGTTCAGCTCGGCCTCGACGCACACCCGCGCCGTCCCGTCGAGCTTCATGACGGGGTTGAACACGACCTCGATCTCGCCGCTCTCCCAAGCACCGGGCATGACGGCGGCAAGCGCGAAATCTTCTTGCTCCCGCTTGTCCTGCGTGGCGTCGTGCAGCCCCCACTGCCGCCGCCCGATGCGCTTGGCCCGCCGCAAGGTCATGTCGGAAGCGCGTAACACCTCGGCGGGATGATCGCCGGGATGCAGCCGCGGCAACACCCCGATCGAAGCGGACACCGCAACCCCGTGCTCACCGAAGTAAACGGGCTCGGCGAGTTCGTGCTCGATGGTCCGAATCGTCGTGTCGACGTCCGGCGTCTCGACGCTGTTCTCCACCAGCACGGCGAACTCGTCACCCTCGAGCCGGGCAACCATCGCCTTCTCACCGGAGAACACAGAACTGAGACGCTCGGCGACCAGCTTCAACACCTTGTCGCCGATCTCGCGCCCCAGCCCGTCCGTGATGACCGCGAAAGCGTCGAGGTCGAGGTGGTACAGCGTCACCCCGTGCTCGATGTCGCTGTGCAGCAACGATTCCAGCCGAGTGGTGAGGTACTGCCG
Source organism: Streptomyces sp. ID05-26A (assembly GCF_033794685.1). NCBI lineage: Bacteria > Bacillati > Actinomycetota > Actinomycetes > Kitasatosporales > Streptomycetaceae > Streptomyces > Streptomyces sp. ID05-26A. Next base: position 2,864,277 of record NZ_JARAYZ010000001.1, on the reverse strand, counting down.
GTTCGGCAACCCGGTCAACGCGTCGTGCAACGACTGGTACTGCAACCGCCCACCGAGCAACGTGAGCTGGCTGTCGTCGTCGATCATCACCACGAAATGCCGGGGGTTGTCCTCGGGATCCTTCTGCACGGTCGCGGCCAGCAACACCCGGAAGTGCTCACCATCGCGATCGATGAGCCGGGGCCGCTCCTCCACCCGCCGCATCCGCCCGTACTTCAAACTGGCCAGCGCGTCGTTGATGAGGGGCAAATCAGCCGGAGCGATCAAATCGGGCAACGTCATCCCGGCAACGTCTTCACGCCGAAGGATGTTGCACAACGCCTCGTTGGCCCGCTCCAACTCCCCGTCGAGACTCACCATCGCAATGCCGGTGGAAGAATGCGTGAAAATGTCCTCGAAGCGCTCTTCGCTGGCCTGCAAATCAAGCTGCACAGCCCGATTGGCCCGCAACAGAGCCTGACTGACACTCTCCTGCTGCTCCAACACAAAGGCCTGGATAGCGGCGGTGTACGCAGCGGACACGGCCCCGATCACCAACGCGGCCCGCCGAGCGTCGGCACCCTCCTGCACGACGAACCGCGCAAGAACATCCACAGACGCCCGCAAACTCTCGGCGCCGACACAGTGGATCTCCACCAGCCGCGCCCCCACCAGCGAGGCCACCTCGGGTTCCTCGACCAGCGCCTCGGCAACCACGTTGAGCAGCTCGTGCAACTCTTCAGTCAACTTGGCGGCGGAAAGCGGTATGTACGCGGTCCGACTGACCTTGATCGCCCAGTCGCGCGCCAACGCGTCACGTCCCACCGGACGTGACGGTCTCGCGTCGTCCTGGCTCGGCAATCCGTTCCACCTGACCTGCTCGGCGAGCAACGGTCCGGAAGCCTACCGCCAGCAATCCAGGCCGTCCCATTGCGCGGGGCTGTTCCCCCCAACGGGGTAATAGCGATCCCTGAGCGTTACAGCCTTTACTCGCTCATTCGGACCAATTTTCTCACGAACCAGCCCAACCCTCACCCCCAGATCGAGCCACACGCGGCCAACGGAGCCTTGGCAAGGACGAACGGCACACCACCCCAACTCGATGCCGCAGGCAAGCCGCCCGTCCGAGGTCCTTCGTCTTCGCAAGCGGTCCAGGCGGTGGGTCCCATCACGAGTCGCACCACAGCACTTGCTGCATGCATGAAGGGGTGTCAAGCAGGCACGCTTTTCGCCTGCTTGACACCCCTTCATGCATGTGGCCCGCTCTTGGTGCGACTCGTGATGGGACCCACCGCCAACGCAACCAAACTAAGCAACCGACGGCCGCCCAACGCAACAGGCGTGCCATCTACCCGCTCATGGCGTGGGCCCCCTGATCAGATTGCCGGGGGTCTGGGGGCAGCGCCCCCAGGGAAAGCACGCAACGCAAGGTCGCCGCCCGCAAGGTGACCACCCGCAAGGTCGCGGAGCGCAAGGTGACCCCGCCAGGCCGCCCCTCAACCCCCCAAAATATGCCGCAACTGAGCCAAAAGATCAGACCGAGAAGCAGCCCCCAACCGCTGCCTCATCCGAGCAACATGATGCTCAACAGTCTTGGCGGAGATGAACAACCGATCCCCCACCTGCTTGTAGGTCATCCCCTCCAACACCAACCGAGCCACCTCCCGCTCCCGATCACTCAACTTCCCGGCGTCCTCAGCCACCGGAACGGCATCAGCCTCAACCCGACGAGCGGAAACCGGCCGCCCCTGCAACAACCGCGCGCAGTCCAGCAACCGAACCATCGCCTGCCGATCGGAAGTGCGGATGGCAGCCTGCCCGGCCAACCGGGAAGCGTCCCACCACAACCCGACCGCGTGCAGGCTACGAGCAGCCTCCTCGACCCGGTCAGCGTCGACGTCCCCGGCCACCACGTCCAGCCAGCACTCGGCAGCAGCAGACAGAACAGAGCAGTACCGGCTCCGCTCCCGATGCGCGGCCAACGCGGCAGCATGCTCTTCAGCGGCAGCGGAGTTCTCATCGATGATCGCCGCGTGCAGCAACCCCCAATGCAGCTGCGACGCCCACAACGGTGGATTCCCCAGCGACCGCAACAGACCGACAGCCTGGGCGAGGTGCGGAGCCAACCGCTCCTGATCCCTCAACCGAGCGGCGGCGGCGGCGAACTCCCCCAACGGCAACAGGCTGAACAGGTCCACGGGATGCCGAAGCACGGCCTCGCAGGCCTGTTCCCACGTCCGCCGCAAGGTCGCCAAGTCCGAGTTCCGCCGGGCGATCCCCACCTCCAACGCCACCGCGAAGATCCAGTCGCGAGGCTCGAAGACCCCCCGGACGGACATCAGAGCCTCGCGGGCGACCCCGAGGTTTCCACGCAACATGTGCACCCAGGCCTGCAACAACCGATGCCGCACGGACATCAGCACCCCGCCGGTGCCGTTCTCGACGGCCCGGTCCAGCACCGACTCGGCCACGTTCGGCTCGCCGCAGTGCACAGCCACAAGAGCGGCCAGCGCTGCGGGGCTGTCCGGCAACAACACCGCCCCGCCGGCAGGTTCGAGCATCGACGAAGCACGCACCAAAGTGGACAGAGCGGCGGTCTCCCCGCCTGCCACCGACTGCCGAACCCCCTGCAACATCAACGAGGCCGCGCCGCCCAGCATCGTGGGAGGCTGCGGCGGCATCTCCTCGAACAGGTGCCCGGTCCCGATCAGGCCGATCCCGGCGAAGGCAGCGGCATAAGGTGTTGCGGCCCAACGGAACAACTCGGTCGAACGAGCCAGCTGCCCCCGATGTGCCAGGGCGACTGCCGCCACCTCGGCAGCGGTCCGCCGATGCGGCGAGTCGGCGACGCTGATGACCTGGTCGGCCAGTCGCAACGCCCCGTCCAGGTCCCCGGCCATCGCTGACGCGGTGGCCCAGGAGGCGGCGGTCTCGGCGGACGGCGTCCCGCCACCGGTGGAGGCCTTGAACAACCGGGCAGCCAAGGCGGGATCGGTAGCCAACGCCTCTCGCGCGGCCGCGACGAACACGGGTCCGCCGATGCCGGTGTCGACCAGCGGCCGAACGAGTTCGAGGACCGGACCACCGCGGTCGAGCTGCAACTGGGCCAGCTTCTGCCGGACCGCGATCCGGCGCTCGGCACGGGTCAGCGCGCCGACGGCCCGAAGCGCCAGGGGCAGCAGCGTGCCGTCCTCGGCCAGCATCCCGGTGGCCCTGGCGGCCTCGATGATGTCGCTGACCTCGTCGAAGTCCTTGTCCAGCAGGGAGGACAGCAGGTCCAGCCGCTGGGCGGCCCCGGCTTCGGCGGCCAGCAGGAACTTCTGCAGGTCGGCGTCGAGCCAGTCGAGGTCGGCGCGAAACGCACCGAGGACCTCCGCGGACACCTCGGACGCGGCACCGAGGCGTTCCACGAACAACGGAACACCACCGGTCTGCGCGAAGACGAAGTCGGCGACGGGCTTGGGAGCGTTCAGCACCTCGCGGACCTGGTCGCGCGACAGCGGCGCCAACGGCAGCACGACGGCGCCGCGGGTCAGTTCGGCCAGCACCGCGCGGCGTGGCCAGGGGCGGTAGGAAAGGACCAGAAGCGGTTCATCGGCAAGCGCGCGCAGGGAGGCATCGTCCAGCAGGTGCGCGTCGTCCACCACGCGCACAGCGGTGTTGGTGATCTCCGAAAGCAGCGCTGTCTTGCCGTGACCACCAGGTGCCACAACGACAACGCGCAGGCGGGTGCCCGCGGTGGCCTCGTCGATCCGGTCCAGGACTTCCCGCACGGGGGCGTCCAGCACCAGCCTGGTTCGCGTGGTCACGCTCAACGGCCGTCCTCATCATCGTCTCGGGATCGGGAGCTGGAACTCGAGCGGCGCCCTGCGGGTTTCAGCACTCTCGCGACGCGCTTCACCCGCCTCGGCGGCAGTTCCAGCGGGGACACGTCCACCGGCGGGCGGGGCGGTGGCGCGGTGAAGTCGTCGTCGGGGCCGGCGACCTCGCCGACGGGGAAGCGCATCGACTGTTCACGGGTGTGCAGGAGGACCGAGGTGTCGAGCGGTTCCGGCTCGACCTCGGGGCCCATCAGGACGAGCCGCGCGGCGACCGCGAGGCCCTTCGCGACCGAGTGCTCGGGGGCGGCCTCGGCCAGCACGCGGCAGTCGACCGAGGACGCCAGCACGTCGCCGATCACGGGCATCCGGCAGACGCCGCCGACGAGCAGCACGGCATCGGGCTGCACCGCTCCGACGGCGCGCACGAAGGTGCTGACCAGGTGCTCGACCGACGGCCGGATCTCCTCGACGAACTCGTCACGGCTGATCTCGACGCCGCTGACCACCACGGACGGCGCGGACGGGCCGAACGCCCGCTTCGCCGCCTCGCACTCGGCGGACGACACCTGGCCGTCCTTGCCGAGCCGGCCGCGCACCAGTCCCTGCAGCAGGTCGTCGAAGTCCGCGCCGGTGTGGTGGTCGACGCCGTCGACGTGGTTGACCAGTTCGAACGTCCGGTTCTGCGCGCGCCGGACCACGGACGTGGAGAACGCGTGGCTGCCCAGCGAGAACACCGCCAACGACGCCTTGGACACCACACGAGACCGCACGGCGTGGTTCTCCGCGGCCGCCAACGGCTCGGGCACGAGCGTCACGTCGTGCAGTCCGACGGCCCGCATCGCCGTGAAGAGCTGCCCGCGGCGATAGGGGCCCCACCCGGCTGGGTGGCTCACCGCCAGGTGACGGGGCTGTTCACCCTCTCGGGCGACCACCTCACCGACCACCCACATGATCAGCAACGCGGTGAGCTCCTCGGCCGGGCACGTCTCCGGACCCAGCGAGAACGGCACGGCGTCGCCGACCCGCCGGGCGAAGCCCGTGGCCGTCCAGCCGGGAACCGCGCGCTCACCGACGGAGAACGTCCCTGCGTCCGTGAGCTGCAGCGACGACGGCACCACCAGGACGATCTCGGCGTCGCGGGCCCCGTCGAGGCGGCACACGGCAGCCGTCGTCCGGGTGGTCCCGACATCGACTCCCAGTACGTACGCCAAGTCTCTTCCTCACCTGTTCGCAGCAGCGACCAGTACCTACACGGGTGAACAAGAGACGCTCAAGCGAGGCCCCTAATCCCCTAGGGGGTCAACGACCGTCACCCCATTGGGGAACGGGGATTCACTGGGAGTGATCCCCGATGCCGGTCAGGGGCCCGCTCTCATAACTTTCTGCCACACACCCCGACCGAATCCGTGCCTCACCAGGAGTTCCTTCAGATGACCCAGCCCAGCACGCTCCACGACTTCGTGCTCAACCTCCTCAGCGACCCGACCCTCAAGGACGCGTTCGCGAACGACGCCCAGGGCACTCTGGAGCAGGCTGGCCTGGCGGACATCACGGCCGTCGACGTGCAGGAAGTCATCCCGCTGGTCCTCGACCTGCTGCCCGCCACTCCCGCCGGCCTGCCCGCCATCGAGAGTGTCGACCTGACCCTGCCCGCCGGTGACCTCCTCGCGGACGGCCCCCTCGGCGCCATCAGCCAGCTGCAGGCCGTCGCGTCTCAGCTGACCACGTCGGGCCTGAGCCTCACCGACCTGCAGACGTCCTCCGCCGGCATGCTCGCGGCGAACGGCGACGGCCTGCAGTTCGCCGTGGCGAACCAGTCGCTCGGCGAGTTCTCCCGCCTCGGCCTGGGTATCGACGGCGACTTCTCCGCCGTGAGCGACGTGACCTCGGTCCTCGACCAGACCGCGTCCCCGCTGACCGGCACCGTCCTCGACGTGGCCGACACCGCCACCGCGACCGTGGACGCGCCCCTCGACGGCGTGACCTCGGCCGTTCCCGGTGTCGACGGCGTCCTCGGCCAGCTGTCCGGCGTGACGGGCCTCGGCCACGACGCGCTCGGCGTGCTCGGCGGCGGCGACCTGTCCACGGGCCTGCTGAACACGAGCGGCCTGGACGACCTGGCCAACGGCGACGTCGGCCTGCACTCGGTGGACACCGTCGGCCAGGTCACGAGCACCGCGACCGACCTCGTCGGCACGGCGACCGGTGTCGTCGGCAGCGTGTCCGGTGTCGCGGGCGACCACGGCGTCGGCAACGTGCTGGGCACCGTCACCGACGTGACCCACAACGTCCCGGTCGTCGGCGACCTGGACCTGGGCCTGCTCGGCTGAGCCACCCTCCCCACGCGGACCGGCCCTGTCTCCTGTGGACAGGGCCGGTTCGTCGTCTCGGCCGACACGTCTGACAAAACGATCAAACCGGTTCACGTTCCGCCTCGGTGAGCAACGTCACCGTCCTCCCGAACAGCCCCATCTGCCCGAACAAAACCGGTATTGCGTTCGAGGCTTTCACCCAAGGGGGTGAACACGGCACTATGAGTCAGGTGATGGCACCGCCCTGGCTCGACGTGCTCGACGAGACGATCGGGGCCTGCGTCACGCACCGGAGGCCCGATCTGGAGGCCCGGCTGCGGGAAAAGCGGGCACAGCAACTGGACCCCAAGTTGCGCGTTCTCGTCGTCGGCGAGTCCAAGCAAGGCAAGAGTCAGCTCGTGAACGCGCTGCTCAACGCACCCGTTTGTGCGGTGGGCGACGACATCACGACGACCGTGCCGACGTTCGTCCAGCACGCGGACACCCCGTCCGCGGCTCTCGTCCGCAACGCCTCGGCGGGTGGATCGATCTTCCACACCCCGACCGAGCGCATCGCCGTGCCGATCGACCAGGTGACGAAACAGGCCGCCGCGCAGCACGTCGTGCGGGCCGAGATCGGCATTCCGCGCGCGTTGCTCGACAGCGGCCTGGTCCTGATCGACACCCCCGGCGTCGGTGACACCCGCTCCGCGCACACCGCCAGCACGTTCGCGACGCTGATGCAGGCCGACGCCGTGCTGCTGGTCTCCGACGCGACGGGCGAGCTGACGTCGGCGGAGATGACGCTGCTCAAGAAGGTCATGGAGGCCTGCCCGAACGTCACGGTGGTCGTCACGAAGATCGACCTCGTGCCGAGCTGGCGGCACGTCGTGGAACGCAACCGGGCGCTGCTCGCCCGCGCCGGCATCCGCGCGAAGCTGATCCCCGTGTCGAGCGCGCTGCGGCTGCGCGCCGCGAAGACCGGCGACCAGCGCCTCAACACCGAGTCCGGCTTCCCCGAACTGGTGGCGTGCGTGCAGAGCGACATCGTGGCGAGCGCGGACCTGCTGGCCCGCCGCGCCGTCGCCGTCGTCGCGTCGAGTGCGATCACCCAGCTCGTCACGCCGTTGCGCGAGGAGCTCACGACCCACGACTCGTCCCACACGGTCGCCACGATCTCGACGCTGCAGGAGGCCCAGCGGCGCGTCGACGAGCTGCGCCGCCGTTCCGCGCGCTGGCAGAACGTGCTCAACGACGAGATGGCCGACCTGATCTCCGACGTCGAGTACGACCTGCGCGACCGGACCCGCAAGATCCTGCGCGAGGTCGACAAGACCTACGACGAGGCCGACCCCGCGATCGGCTGGGACAAGTTCGAGCAGTGGCTCGAGGACAACCTCAACGAGGCCGCCACCACGAACTTCGCCTGGCTGATGGAACGCGCGGAGTGGGTGGCCGCGAAGGTCGCGCGGAACTTCCCCGTCTACCGCGAGGACCTGATCCCGGGTTCCGTGCTGCCGGACGACCTGCTGGAGCCGGCGAGCAAGCTGGAGAAGCCGAAGATCGAGCCGTTCTCGATGCCGCAGAAGCTCTTCACCGGTCTGCGCGGCTCCTACGGCGGTGTGCTGATGTTCGGCCTCGTCACGTCGCTCGCGGGCATGCCGCTGATCAACGTGATCTCACTCGGCGCCGGCGCGTTGTTCGGCGGGAAGTCCATTTTGGACGAGAGCGACCAACGGCTGAAGCGCCGCCAAGCCGCCGCGAAGGCCGCCGCCCAACGGCACGTGGACGACTTCTTCATGAAGTTCTCCAAGGACGTCCGCGACTCCGGGCGGCACATCCAGCGCTCGCTGCGCAACCACTTCAGCACGCTCGCCGAAGAGCTGCAGGAGACGTTGCTGGAGTCGGCCCGCAGCGCCAAGCGCGCGGTGCAGGACGACCAGACCGACCGCGAGCGCAGGATGCGGGACGGCCGCAAGGAACTGGACAGGCTCGTCACGCTCTACAAGCGGGTGCAGGCACTCGGGGGTCCCGCGATGGAGCTCACCGCGTGACACTGGACCGAGTCGTCTGGTCGATGCTGCAGGAGGCACTGGGCGTCTACCGCGACAGCCCTCGTGCCACGGCCTGGCTGCGCTCGCACACCGAGCGCTACACCGAACCCGTGCGCATCGCGGTGGCCGGCCGGTCGCGGATCGGCAAGTCCACTGTGGTCAACGCTCTGATCGGCGACGAGTTCACGCCGCAGGGCTCGTTCGTCTGGTACCGCGGCGGGACCGAGCCGCGGGCGCACGCGTTCACCGGCCCCGGCCGGCCGCACGAGCTCACGATCGGCAGGCGGGGCAACCGGAACCACGTCGAGGCGGGCCAGTTCGACCGTTCCGACCGGGTCGTCGTCGACTGGCCCGCACGGACGCTGCGCGACGTCGTGCTGATCGACACCCCGTCCGAGGCCACGCCGGAACAGGTGCTCGGCGACGCGGACGCGCTGGTGTACCTGATGCGGCACGTGCAGGACGAGGACCTGAAGTTCCTGCGGTCCGCCAACGACCACCCGATCGCCCGGACCGCCGCGGTGCACACGGTCGCGGTGCTCGCCCGTGCCGACGAGATCGGGGCCGGGCGGATCGACGCGCTGTCGTCGGCCAAGCAGATCGCCCGCCGCTACCGCCGCGACCCGGCCGTGGAACCGTTGTGCCAGAACGTGGTCTCGGTCGCCGGGCTGCTCGCCGTGGCCGCGAAGACGTTGCGGGAGGACGAGTTCGCGGCGTTGCGGGTGCTGTCCTCGCTCGGCCGCGAGGAGCTGGAGGATCACCTGCTGTCGGCGGACCGGTTCGCCGGCGAGCAGTTCCCGCTGACGATGGAACCCGCTGTGCGGCAGGCGTTGCTGGAAAGGTTCGGGATCTTCGGTGTCCGCCTGATCACCGCGTTGATCAGGCAGGGCTTCGACTCGCAGGTGAAGCTGACCGGCCAGCTGGTGCAGCGCAGCGGACTCGGCGAGCTGCGCGACTCGATCGCGGTCCACTTCGTCGAGCGCCGCGAGGTGCTCAAGGCGCGCTCGGCGATGCTGGCGCTCGACGTGCTGTTCCGGATGGAACCGCGGCAGAACGCGCGCAAGCTGATGGCCGACCTGGAACGGGTCGTCGCGTCCGCGCACGACTTCCGCGAGCTGCGGCTCGTGGCCGCGCTGCAGTCCGGCCGGACGAAACTGCCCGCCGAGCTGCAGACCGAGGCGTTGCGGCTCATCGGCGCCGAGGGCGTGGCTCCGCCCGCACGGCTGGGTTTCGAGTACGAGGCCGACGCCGGCGAGTTGCGCGAGGCGTTGCTCGACGCGTTGCTCCGCTGGCAGGCGCAGGTCGCGGACGTGCACGCCCCGCACGATCACCGCCGGGCCGCCCAGATCGTGGTCCGCACGTGCGAGGAGCTGCTCCTCCAGTTCGGCTGAGGCACGATGTCCCCCATGGAACTCGTGCGGTGGGAGGACGAGCACTTCGGTTACATGCTGCGGTGGGCGTCCGATCCGAGGATGACGGCGTTCATCGGCAACGGCATGCCGTGGACCCCCGACTACGTGTCCGAACGGCACGAGCAGGCGTTGCAGCACTGGGAGGAGCACGGCTTCGGGCTGCACGCGGTCGTCGAGGACGGCGTGGTCATCGGGCTCGCGCAGATGCTCGACGGCGACCTGGGCGAGATCGAGATCGGCTACTGGATCGACCCCGGGCATTGGGGACGAGGGGTCGCGACGAGGGTCGCGATCGAGCTGCGGAACAAGGCACTCGCCATCGCGGACCGGGTCGTCGCCGGCCACCACGCGGAGAACACCGCGTCCGGGCGGGTGCTCGAGAAGGCCGGGCTGACCTACTTCACCAGCATGTACATGGGCGGAAGACTTCAGCACTGCTACGCGTTGCAGCGGGGTATGAGCGACAAGGGCGTCCTGCGGTACAGCGCGTTCACGAAGGACCCGGCGGGCGGCAACCCGGCGGGTGTCGTGCTCGACGCGTCCGATCTGACCAGCGACGAGATGCTCGCCATCGCCGCGAAGGTGGGCTACTCCGAGACGGCGTTCGTGGAGCCGTGGGTCGCCGAGCGCCAGTTCGACGTCCGGTACTTCAGCCCCAAGGCCGAGGTGCCGTTCTGTGGTCACGCCACGATCGCCACGGCGGTCGCGCTGGCCGAACGGATCGGCGACGGACCCCTGACGTTCCACACGCCGGCCGGTGAGATCACCGTCGAGACCTCCGGTGGAACGGCCTCGCTGACGAGCGTGCCGACGAGCACCGCACCCGCGGACCCGGCGCTGGTCTCCGCCGCGCTGGAAGCGTTGAGGTACAAGGAGATCGGCGACGGCCCGGTGCACGTCGGGTTCGGCGGCGCGCGTCACCTGCTGATCCCTGTGCGCGACCGCGCGCAGCTCGCCGACCTCGACTACGACTTCGACGCGTTGCGCGACCTGATGCTGGCGCACGACCTGACGACGGTTCACCTGTTCTGGCGGGAGTCCGCGGACCTCGTGCACGCGCGCGACCCGTTCCCCGTCGGAGGCGTCGTCGAGGACGCGGCGACGGGCGCTGCCGCGGCCGCGTTCGGCGGCTACCTGCGCGACCTCGAAGGACCGCAGCGGTTCGTCATCAGCCAGGGCGAGGACATGGGCAGGCCGTCACGGCTGGAGGTCGACGCGACACGCGACGACCGCCGGGTCACCGTGACCGGTGCCGCCGTGGTCATCCCGTAGGGCTCGACGCCGCTGCCACAGAGCGCAGGGTGTGCGGCAGCAGCGTCGAACCGAGGGGTGCGCACCCTCCCGCGCCGGACCCGAAGGCGCTGCCGCAAGCGCCGGGCCGGAAGATCGATCGAGAGTCACTATGCCCCGATCGAAGGGTGGCGGCGCATTCAGAAGGGGGATAGAAGGTCTTTATGCCCGAGCTGGAGCTCCGCCACCTCCGCGCGGTACGAACTATCGCCGAGGAAGGCAGCGTCACCAGGGCCGCTACGCGGCTCGGCCTCACCCAACCCGCCCTGTCGGCCCAGCTCCGCACCGTGGAGAGACTGGTCGGCGGCCAACTGTTCGACCGAACGCGCAGCGGTTGCGTCCCAACGGATCTGGGACGCCGCGTGCTGGGCACGGCACGGCTGGTGCTCGACGAGATGGCCCAGCTGATGAGCAACACCCGCTCCACCGGGCGAGGTGGACCGTTGTTCTTCGGGTGCATCCCGATCCTGTACTTCGCACGGCTCGTCGAGGGGTTGCGCGCCCTCAACGCCGACGTGCGCGCCGAGGTCCGCCCCTCGTCCGCGGAGATCGTGGACATGCTGGAGGGCGGGCAGGTCCACGTGGCCCTGTTCGAGTTCTTCGACGGGATGCACGCACGGGACCTGGCCGGCATCGAACTGCGCAAGCTGGTGACGGAGCCGGCGTTCGTGGCACTGCCGGAGACGGACCCGCTGACGGCGCAGGACGAGGTCGACCTGGCCTCGCTGGCCGACCGGGACTGGGTCACGCCGCCCAAGCAGCACATCGGGAGCAGGACCCAGATGTTCCAGGTGTGCGCGGACGCCGGGTTCGTGCCCCGGCTCACCCACCACACCGGGGAGGCGAGCATGGCTCGCGGTCTGGTGGCAGGGGGGTGCGTGTCCTTCGCCGCCGCGCCGTCGCGGACCGGGGAGGGGATCGTGATCCGGCGGTTGCGGGGGATGCCGTTGATGACGGACATCTTCGTGGCCACGCGACGGGATTCACCGGTGGCGGGGCGGGCGCACGAGGTGTTCGCGTGCGCCGCCGACGCCTACCGGTCGGTGCTGGATCGCAACCCGGAGTACCGCAAGTGGTGGGACGCGCACCCGGAGGCGCATCCCGAGTTCACCTAGGCCTAGACCTTGATCGGGGTGGTCGGGCGGCCCAGCAGCTTCTCGAGGTCCGGGCGGACCTCGGCGAACACGCCGTTGCGGATCGACTTGAAGAAGTCGACCAGGAACGGGGGAACGCCCGCCGCGATCAGGTCCTCGTCAGTCACGTCGCGGTACCGGTCGCCCGCCAACTCCGGGAAGGACCAGCTGGTCGAGCCGGTGAGCTCGTAGGTCTGGTTCTCGTGGCCCGGGGTGGTGAGGGCCGCCGCCGCGCCCTGGGCGAAGTCGTCGCGGGACGCGCTGGCCACCCGGCCGTCCTTCGTGGAGATGGCGACGGTGTCCTGGGCGAGGGCACCGAGGTAGTTCTCGTGGTACATGCCGTTGCGCAGGAAGGTGTAGGTGATGCCGGTGGCGAGGATGGCCTCTTCGGTGGCCTTGTGCACCGGCGCGGCGAGCGACGGGGACGTGGCGGCGTCGGTGAGGCTGGTGTAGAAGACGTGGCCCACGCCGTGCTCGACGGCCTTGGCGATGGCGTTCTGGTGCTGCTTGATGCGGACGTCCGTGTCGTGGTCGTCGGCCGACACGATGAGCAGCTTGTCCACGCCCCGGAAGTCGAGGGTCTCCGGGTCGTTGAAGTCGCCCTGGCGAACCTCGACGCCCTCGAGCGTGAACTTCTCCGGGCTGCGCACGGACACGATGACCTGCTCGTCCGTGCGGTTCAGGACGTGGCGGACCACTGCGTTGCCGAGCTGGCCGGTGGCTCCGGTGATGAGGATCGTCATGCGTTCAGGGTGCAGTTAGCGCTAACCTTTGGAAAGTACCCACTTTGGAGTTGGGTACTTACTCGGAGGTGAGCATGCAGGTCACGATGTGCCCGGAGCGGGCGACCATGGAGCACGTCACAAGCCGGTGGGGTGTGCTGGTGCTGCAGGCGCTGTCCAACGGGGAGGCGTGGCGGTTCAGCGAGCTGCGTCGCGAGCTGGAGGTCGCCAGCGAGAAGATGCTGACGCAGACGTTGCGGACGCTGGAGCGGGACGGGTTCGTGCACCGGGAGGTGCATCCGGTCATCCCGCCGCACGTCGAGTACTCGCTGACGCCGCTCGGCAAGGGGGCCGCCAACCACCTCGTGGCGCTCGCGTCGTGGATCGGGGCGAACCAGGCCGAGGTCACCCAGGCGCAGGAAAGCTATGACGGCTCCTGAGACTCGCCGGAGGATCGAGCAAGAGACATCGGGTTAGTCACCCAGATGCGACGTGAACGTTCTCACTCGAACTCATAAAATTCGAGAGAGACATCGGATGGGTCACGATTAGGGGGCGCGATGGAGCCCGTCTCAATGGCACAATGGACCAATGGCCCAACCGTTCACCGACGAAAGCCATCCGGCTGAGCCCTATCCGGGCACTCGTCCAGACCACTGTTTCGTCCACGTCGACGAAATGGGCTGGCCAGTGCGCCCGGACCTCACGATGGAGTCGGGATGGCGTGTTGAGCCGGAAAACATCGATCTAGACCAATGGCTTGCGAACCATGGTGAGCCCCCGTTGGCGGGGCGAATGCCGGTGCTCGGGTACGGATCCAACGCCAATCCCAGCAAGCTCACCTGGCTCCGCGAAGAGCTCGGACTCGAAGGCCCCGCGGTCGTGCTGCGTGCACGGTGCGAGGGCCTTTCTGCTGTCTGGGCCGCCGGACTGCGCAAGCGGGACGGGCAGCGACCGGCGACGCTCGCGGGGGCGCCCGGCGTCACCGAGGAGCACTCGATCTGGTTCGCCACGCCCGACCAGTTGCGGGTGCTGGACCGGTGCGAGGGACGCGGGCTGCGCTATCGCCTCGTACGCGTCCACACGGGCCGTGTGGTGCTCTACAACGGTGGCGTCATCGACAGCGTTCTGGCGTACACGGCCGGCTCCAACAAGCGGATGCCCGTGCTCTTCAACGGCCGTATGGTCCGTTGCGCGGACGTCTCGCAACGGGGCGCGCGCGTGCTGGGCGAGAGGCCTGCGATGAACGACGGACTGGACGTGACCGAGATCCACGGCGAGCCGTCGGCCGACGACTGGCCCGAACTGCTCTTCGTCTACGGCACGCTCAAGCCGGGCGCAAGCGCTTGGCACCTGATGGAGCCGCACGTCGTGGAGACCGAGGAGACCCACCTGCCCGGCACGTTGTTCGACACGGGCCTGGGCTACCCCGCGCTGCGTCCCGGCCCCGGGCTGGGCGTGCCGGGGCACGTGCTGCGGCTCTCCTCGCCGGAGGACTCGCTGCCGATGCTCGACGAGTACGAGGGTGAGGACTACCGGCGCGTGCGCGTCGTGCTGCCCGACGGGCGCATCGCCTGGACGTACATCTGGACGGCCGCGCTGGAAGGCATGGCCGAGCTCCCCGACGGCTGGGACATCCACCAGATCCGGTCAACTCCTCAGCTCTGAAGGGCCGTGCTTGCGCTCGGTTCCTTCAAGCCAAGTCGCGTTCCTCGTCCACCACTGGCTGTGGCGTGTGGGTCGCATCTACCAACGGCCTGAACAGCCGTCGGTATGGGCATGTTGACAAATACCCACGCGCGCCGTGCGCGGTCACGGATGTTCACGGCGGCGACGACGTCGGCGGGTCCAGCGAGACCGCACCAGCGACAGGAGAAGAAGTCCCTGGCGGGACGATTCGAGCAGGCTGTGTGTTTGCACCGAGGGCACATCTGCGACGTGTAGCGAGCGTCCACGAACAGCACTGGCACACCCACGCGGCGGGCCTTGTAGGCGATGTGCTGTTCGAGCTGATGAAACGGCCAGGAGGACAGGGCAGCTCGCTGGTACCGGCGTAGCCGTACCCGGTCGCGGATGCCCTGGAGATCCTCCAGAGCGATGCCACGACCGGTGCGTTGGGCAACAGCCACGATGTCCTTGGCAATGCGGTGGTTGACACAGGTGGCGTGGCGCGCCTCTTTGCGCGCCCGCTTCTTGAGGCGACGGTTCGCTGATGCCGTCTGCCTGGCCTGGAGCTGGGCACGCTTGTGCGCGTGCCAGCGGCGATACCGCTGCAGGCGGCGCCCTTGGAAGTTGTCCAGGTCCGAGGTGGTGGCCAGGTTGGTCATGCCTCGGTCCACACCGATCCAGTCGACCGGCTCGAACACCTCCGGCTCAGGCACCTCGCAGGTGGCCATCAGGAACCACATGCCGTCACGGAACAGCAGGTCCGACTCGCCCCGACGGTGAGCACGCAGGGTCGTGAGCTGATCAATCGAGCCGGTGAACCCGATGTTCTTCACTCGCCCGGCCGTGGTCCAGATCGACACCGTGGTCGCGTCGTAGCGCCACGACAGGCATCGGTCGTCGAACGGCTGCGCCGCCGTTGCACGGAACGCGATCGGCTTCGACTCGGCTTTGACGCGACGCCGAGACGTCTCACCACCGAGCCTTCCGGCCCGAATGCCGCCATGCAGGGCCGAGTAGGCGTCAACGACCTTCTTCACAACCCTTACTGCGGGCTGTGCCGAGAGACCGAACTGACCCTTGATCTCGCGGTAACAGAGCTCCTGCAACTCATTGCGAGACTTCACGTTCCGCTCAAAGGCCACCTTCGACGTGTACTCAGCGGCCGCGTTGCAGGCATGCAGAGTCGCCGCAAGAGCCGCCGCCTGGACGGGCGTCGGCAACAGCTTCACCTGCACGACCAGCTTCACACCTGTAACCGTATCGAACGCATGTTCGTCCACATCCACCGCAATGGCCTCTTCCCCTCCAGTCAGCAAGCCGAGGGTCCAGACGCCAAACCATCGAGTGAATTTCTGGCACGTTGTGTGGACGAGTGGGCATTTGGGCACATCCTCCGGTGGTAGGAGGTGCACCCATGACTCGACGGTTGATCGCTTGCGGACTGCTGGTGCTCGCTTCCGTTACGGCTTGCGGAACGAGAACACCGGACAACGCATCGCAAACGCTGCCGACGGCTCCGTCGACGCCCTCGTCGACCGCTTCGTCCGCTCCTGTCTCCGACGTTCCCGGAGCAGCCGCGCCCGCCGTGAAACGCTGCGACTCGGCGGCGTTGAAGGGCGAGGTCGCTCCCACCGACGCCGGTGCGGGCAACAGGTACGGCAAGTTCGTCGTCACGAACTCCGGCACGATGCCGTGCACGCTGAACGGTTACAGCGGTTTCCAGTTGGAGAACGCGACCGGCGCGGTGCCGACCAAACTGGAGCGCAAGGCTGATCCCGGACCGGCCGCGATGACGCTCGCGCCGGGTGGCAAGGCGTCGGCGAACCTGCACTGGGGCGTCGTGCCGTCGGGCAACGAGCCCGTGGAGGGGCCGTGCCAGCCGGAGCCGTCGAAGGCCGCGGCCATCCCGCCGGACGAGACTGCGCCGCTGAGCGTGCCGTGGACCCTTGGCCCCGTGTGTTCCGGTGGCCGGATCGAGATCAGCGCCTTCTACGCTTCGTAGATGCACGTACCTGGATGGCTCGCCGTGCTCCCGCACGGCGAGCGCATCGCCTTCTCGCTGCGCTCCGCCGGAGTTCCGGTGACGGTGAACGAGAACATCGAGGCCGTGGTGAAGGCCTCCGACCGGCCGGTCGTCCTCATTGGACACTTCACCGCCGCACCCGCCGCGGTCCGGTACGCGCAGACGCATCCCGGGCTCGCGGCCCTCGTGCTGCTCTCGCCCGTGCTCGGTCTGTGGGACGGGGCGTCGTTCGACCTGGCCGACCTGATGGACGAGGTCGACCACGGGCCGGCGCTCGGCGACCTGCCGACGTTGTGGCTGCACGGGTCGGACGACCAGATCGTGCCGATCTCCGACACGCGCGCGGGCGTCGACCGGATCCGCGGGTCCGCGTTCGAGGAGCACGTCGCGGACGGGCTGCTGACCGACGGCGAGGCTGTCACTCGGGTGCTGGAGTTCGTGCGAAGGGTCGTCTGACACCATTTCGGGTGCCATGGACGAAGACGACCTCGTGCTGCTGATCACCGTGGTGGTCGAGGCGGCGGACGAGCAACAGGCGCGTGCCGCGTGCGACGCGCTCATCAGCCGTGCGGGTGCCCAGATCGTGGACGCCCGTGACTGCTCCGACGAGGAGCCTGGCTGCTGGGCCGTGGTCATCACCCGGCCGAGCACCGAGAAGGCCACTCACAACGTCTCTGCGGCCCTCGCACGGGCCGTGCGCACCTTCGTGCGCGGGCTCGGTGAGGGCTTCTCGACGCCGAGGGTGGCGTGTGAGCCGCCGACGGCGTGGACCGTCCTCGACGAACCGGAGCTCATCAACGGCCTCGTGCCGGGTGCCGAGCGTGTTCTGGTCGAGGTCTGGGCCGGAGATGACCCTTTCGGTGCAGGCACTTTGCGTGACAACGCGCCCTCGAAACCGTCTTGATTCACCCGGCCGGTCGGCATGAACGCTCAACGGGCTGTAGGCGTCGCTGTGAGAGTTACTACACGCGTGGACAAGCGGCCTGCGGCGGGCTCAACTGATCATTAAATCAAGGCCCGTTCGAGTGGATTCAGGCATCCACCCGGTTAGCCGATCTTCGCTCTAAACTGTGAAAATCTGGGCACAATCTCTACTAAGGGTGGTCGTCAGACCATCTTGTTCCGGAGGGTTCGGGAGCCGACATGGCCAGCATCGAAGAGGTCCGTGCCGCAATTGCCCAGGCGATCGACAAGGCGGCTCAAAGCCAGTCGGCCCTCCAACAGGCGGCTGAGCTCGCCGAGGACGCGCAGCAGCTGCTGACATCGGTCACGCAGGGCTCCGTGCAGGCGGACGTCGAGACGACGAACGCCCAGTTCGCCCAGGTCGTGTCCGGCGTGAGCGAGCTGCAGAACTACCTCGGCGCCGGCATTTCCGGGGCCGAGGGCATCAACAGCAGGCTTTGATGGCGTCCATCGGCGAGGTTCGTGCCGCGCTCGAGCAGGCGAGCGAGATCCTGCGTGAGTCGTACCGCAGTGTGCGATCAGCGCAGGAGAGCCTCGACGAGGCGGTCGCCATCCTCGCCGAGTCGAGCGAGAACCACCACGAGTCGCTTCTTCCACCGGAGTTCGTGCGTGCGAAGGAAAGATTCCCCGATCAGGTCGAACTGATGGTGGGAACCCTAGAGCGCATCCAACGACTCACCGTGGAGCTGTGATGAGCAGGCGGGACGACCGGCGACAGAGGATCGAGGACGCCTTCGCGGAGTTCCAGCGCGCCGTCTCGGCCGCGCTGGGCTCGGTGGCGCGCCAGCACCGGGCGCTCGCCACGGAGCACGCGAAGGACATGTTCGAGTTCACCGTGCGCGGCATGGGCGTCGACAAGGCGCTGCAGGACGTCGCGCTGAAGGACGTGACCTCGTTCCTCACCGTCGACGAGAAGCGCACGAAGAACCCGCGTCGGGCGCCGCTCTCGATGAGCGAGTTCGACGAGCGCCTCGCCCAGATCAAGCACGACTGGGAGCAGTCGTTCTACGAGTGGACCAGCACGGGCCCGGAGCAGCTGACCGAGCTGGTGAACTCGGTCGCCGCCGGGCCCGCGTCCTGGCCGCACGAGTCGTGGCTCGGGCATCCGGGCACGCACGACGGCAGCGAGGGCGTGCCGGAGCTGTGGCGGATCGGCACCGGTGTCGTGACGTCGGCGCCGACGGCCGCCCCGTTCCCCGTCGCGGTGCCGCTGCTGGACCAGGCCCACCTGCACATCTCGTCCACTTCGGACAGTCGTCAGCTCGCGGACACGCTGGTCGAGACCCTGCTGCTGCGCGTGCTCTCGCACTTCCAGCCGGGGCTCGTGCACGTGCACGTGTGGGACGTCGGTCAGCTGACCGGCTCGTTGCCGGGCCTCTACCCGCTGACCCGCGCGAACCTGCTGACGGTGCACGATCCCGCGCGCCTGCACGAGCTCCTGGACGAGCTGTCCGAGCACATCCGCCAGGTGCACACCAAGGTGCTGGTCGACGGTCATCTGACCGTACGTTCGGTCAGCGGTGAGGGCCGGCGCACCGAACCGTGGCGCGTCGCCGTGCTGTTCGGTAACCGCAAGGCGTTGAAGGAAGACCAGCAGCAGCAACTGCAACGCGTGGCGCGCAACGGTTTGGCGTGCGGCGTGCAGTTGTTCATCGTGGACATTCCGATCACGATCAACTCGCCGGTCGAGACGGTGTCGTTGCGCGGCGACGGTTCCGCCACCTGCACGATGACCGGCAAGCACGTGACCGTGACGCTGGATCCCGCTCTGCCGCGCACGTTGGTGCCGCGCGCCTGTGCCGCCATCGCGGAGAAGCGCGAGGAGCGCCGGTCGCGCATGGGCAAGTTCGAGGACCTGCTCCCGGACCGTCCGTGGACGGAGAACTCGTCGGCCGGAGTCGTTGCGCCCGTGGGGTTCGACGACGGCGAGCAGGTCTGCGTGCAGCTCGGCGACACCTCGCCGCACGCGTTGATCGGCGGGCCGTCCGGTTCCGGCAAGACGAACTTCCTCTACGCGATGCTCGGTTCGTTGTGCGCGCGCTACTCGCCCAACGAGCTCGAGCTGTACCTGCTGGACTTCAAGGAAGGCGTGTCGTTCGCGCAGTTCGCGCCGGGCCGCAAGGACCCGTCGTGGCTGCCGCACGCCCGCCTGGTCGGCGTGAACGTCAACACCGACCGCGAGTTCGGCGTGGCACTGCTGCGCTTCCTGTCCGACGAGATGCGCCGGCGCGCGGACGCGGCGAAGCAGCACGAGGTCACCAAGCTGGAGCACCTGCGCGCCGAGGACCCGACCGGCCGGTGGCCGCGGATCGTCGCGGTGATCGACGAGTTCCAGTACCTGTTCGGCGAACGCGACCAGGTCACCGCCGCCGCGACGCAACTGCTGGAGGACGTGGCGCGCCGCGGCCGTTCGCAGGGCATCCACCTCGTGCTGTCGTCGCAGGACGTCTCGGGCATCGAGGGTTTCTGGGGCAAGTCGGCGATCTTCGAGCAGTTCACCGTCCGCATCGCGCTGCCCAAGGCCCGCCGTGTGCTGGCCGAACCGCAGAACGACGCCGCCGTCGAACTCCCCCGCTGGCACGCGGTCATCAACCACGAGTCGGGCGTCAAGCCGGGCAACGAGATCTGCCGCATCCCGGACTCGACGGCCAAGGGCACCATGGACTCCCTGCAGCTGGATCTGTGGAACCGGGAGAAGGGCCGCGCGCCGGGCCTGTTCGACGGCAGCAAGATCCCGCTGATCGACGCCGTGCCGGACTTCTCCGATCTGCGACCGGGCGACGCATCGCCTACGGTGCTTCTCGGACAGGTGATCGACGTCGCGGGCAGCGCGGCACGGGTGCGGTTCGCCCGCACGCCGGGCCGCAACATCGCGGTGATCGGCTCCGTGGTCCAGGACGCGGCCGCGGTGCTCGGCGGAGCGGCCGCGTCACTGGGCAGGCAGCACCGCGCCCACGAGGCGGTGTTCACGCTGGCCTGCCTGGTCGAGGAGGCGATGCCCTCCGCGTTGCACCTGGCGAAGCGCCTGAGCGCGGACGGGCACGACGCCTCAGTGGTGACCATCAACGGAATCAAGGACGTGCTGACCCGGACCGCGGCCGAGCTGCAGTCGATCAACACGGGCCAGGCCGAAGCGCCGCTCAAGCCGCACTACCTGGTGCTGTACGGCGTCGACGCCGCGCAGACGTTGCTGGAGCAGAAGGACCCGGCGACCCGGATGTCCGGTGTGGACAGTCTCCGCACCGTGCTGAAGCACGGCCCCGAAAACCGCACGCACGTCCTGGGCTGGTGGCGCGGCGTGACGAGGCTGAAGGCGAGCCTCCCACCCGGCGTGTACGACGACATCGGCGCCTGGGTGGCGTTCGACGTCCAGGGCAAGGAACTGCTGTCGCTCGGACCGGAGCAGGTGATGTCGTGGTCGCCGAGACCACGCCGCGGCCTGTTCTTCGACAGGTTCGAGCACTCGCGACCGCAAGTGATCATCCCGTTCGACACTGGAGAAGCGTCATGAACCCGATGATGACGACGATGTTCGAGTCGGTCCCGTCGCAGCGTCAGAGCGAGGAGGTGATCGAGGTGCCGGCGGTCTCAGCGGTCGAGCGCTACAAGGAGATCATCGCCATCGCCACGGACGCGGCCGCGCGCCAGCACAAGCTGGACGAGGTGCGCTGCGCCGAACTCGCCGAGCGGCTCGCGGCGACCCAGCACGAGATCGCCGAGGTGCGCGATCGCGAGCGGGTCGTGCGGATGGGCGCCGCGCTGCACTGGGAGGCGGCGGTCGAGCAGCTCTGGAACGAGCGCTGGCTCCAGATGGTCACCCCTCCGCAGCCGGACGAATCCGTCCCCCCACGCCCGCAGGGCGAGTACAACCGGGCGATGGACCTCGCGTACCAGGCCCTGGAGGACTCGCTGGCGAAGCGAACCTTGCTGCGCCGCAAGCAGAAGGACTGAGTGCGCCGCTTACGCACCACCGCCGAGGTGCAGGACGCCAGCAACGACCCGTTGATCCGCTGGGCAGCTCAAGCACTCTCGTCGGGCGGTGCAGCCTGGACACACGGCGGCGCAGTAGCCGTACACGCCCCCTCGTTGACCCGACGCCGCCGGCTGGTCCTCTCAGGCCCAGCCGAAGGCGTGGCGTCCCTCTTAGCGGCTCACGGGAGAGGCATAGAGCTACGCCCACTCCTAGAACGCCCTCTGGCCGTGGAAGTGGCGTCGCTGATGCCCTCCCCGTGGCGGGAGGACAAGCCTTTCGGCTGGATGGACCGAACAGGCACCCTTGACCTCCCGACAAACGCCACCTGGCTGAGCACCCCAGAAGGCGTAGAACCCCTCCTGCGCGAGGCAAACCCAAGCTCTTGGGCCTGGCCAGGCGAACAGGGAGTCCGCCGCTGGGCAGGAATCCACCAGGACAACCACCTCATCGCCACCGCAGCAGAAGCCTGGTCCTCGACCGACGTCGGCTTCATGATGGGCGTGGCAGTCCACCCGTCCTACACGAACCAGGGCTTGGGCCAGCGAATCTGCCAGTTCGTCACCTCAACCCTCCTGACCCTCTACGGCACCTGCGCCCTCTTCGTGGAGAACTACAACGCCACCGCAATCGCCGTCTACCGCAAGCTCGGCTTCGCATACCGCGACGTCACCACGCTTCTCCCTGCGGTCTAGGTCACAGTCCGGAACAGTCGTCACCACCAGACGGTTGAAACGGATAACCGATCCGCATAATGAACGAGGGAGATGGCCACACCATGACCACCACCGCACTAGAGGTCCGACTCGCGTCCCGCCCGAACGGCTGGCCGACCGACGACACCTTCGAGATCGCCGAAGTCGAGATCCCGACCCCGGGCGAAGGCCAGATCCTGGTGCGCAACAAGGTCATGAGCGTCGACCCGTACATGCGAGGCCGCATGAACGACGTCAAGTCCTACGTCCCGCCCTTCCAGGTAGGCGCCCCACTGGAGGGCGGCGCGGTGGGCGAGGTCGTCTCGGTGGGCGCAGGAGTCGAAACCCTCGCAGCAGGCGACAACGTCCTGCACGGCCTCGGCTGGCGCGAATACGCCGTCGTCAACGCAAAGCACGCCGTGAAGGTCGACCCGTCAGTGGCCCCACTCTCCGCGTACCTAGGCGTCCTGGGCATGCCGGGCCTCACCGCCTACGCAGGCCTACTGGCAACAGCAGAGTTCAAGCCGGGCGACGTCGTCTTCGTCTCGGGCGCAGCAGGCGCGGTGGGCCAGATCGTCGGCCAGATCGCCCGCCTCAAGGGCGCCAGCAGGGTGATCGGCTCCGCAGGTTCGGCAGAGAAGGTCAAGTACCTGACCGAAGAACTGGGCTTCGACGCAGCCTTCAACTACAAGGACGGCCCCGTAGCCGAACAGCTGGCCGCAGCGGCCCCCAACGGCATCGACGTCTACTTCGACAACGTGGGCGGCGAACACCTCGAGGCAGCCATCTCGTCCCTGAACCTGCACGGCCGCGTAGCGATCTGCGGAGCAATCGCCCAGTACAACGACACCGCCCCGTCAGCGGCCCCCCGCAACCTGGTCCAGGTGATCGCAAAGCGCCTGACCCTCCGAGGCCTACTGGTGAGCGACCACCAGAACCTCCAGCAGAACTTCATCGCCGAGGTGGGCCAGTGGATCGCCAACGGCGACCTGAAGTACACCGAAACCATCATCGAAGGCGGCGCCCGAAAGGCACCGTCAGCCTTCCTGGGCATGCTGCGAGGAGACAACACGGGCAAGATGCTCGTGAAGTTCGACGCCTGACAGCAGCAAAGCCGAAGGCGAGCCGTCCTTAGTCTTTCGCAGGCGCTCCAGGCGGTGGGGTCCCATCACGAGTCGCGCCATAGCCTTGCTGCATCAGAGAAGGGGTGTCAAACCGCCACGCTTTTCGGCGGTTTGACACCCCTTCTCTGATGTGGCCCGCTCTTGGTGTGACTCGTGATGGGACCCCACCGCCGACGCCACCCTCTAAGCAACCGGCAGCCGCCCAAAGCAACAGGCGTGCCATCTACCTACGGCTGGCGCGGGCCCCCTGATCAGATTGCCGGGGGTCTGGGGGCAGCGCCCCCAGGGAAAGCACGCAACCGCAGGCCCGCCAACGCATCTGGGGAACGCGACGCAACAGCCGCGCCCCTAAACCAACTTCCCAGGATTCAAAATCCCAGTCGGATCAACCCGATCCTTGACCGCCCGAAGAATCCCAACCCCCACAGCCCCGATCTCCTTCTCCAACCACGGAAGGTGATCCCGCCCCACAGCATGATGATGCGTAATGGTCCCAACCCGAGAAATAGCATCAGAAGCAGCAACCTTGGCCCGCCCCCACTGCCCGACAGGATCCTCGAGATCCCGAGGCACCAACACGGTGAAGTACAACGAGGCCCCAGTCTCATAAGCATGCGAGACATGGCACATGACCACAGGGTCCCCCAACTCGGCAACCAGAGCACCCCGAACGGCATCCCGAAGCTCAGAAACCCGAGACCAGTGAGTAGCAGTCTCCAACGTCTCGACACAAACGCCGGCATCGATCAACGCATCCCGCTGCCGAGGCCCGTTGAACCGCCCATGCAGCCAAGAGGCCCCCATAGCCCGCCCAAGCCGAACAACCCGATGCCCGCTCAAAGCACTCATGGTCGCAGAACGAGACCGGCACTCCCACCCGAGAATCACCAAACAGGGCGCCTTGACCCCACGCATCCGCAAGTACTTCTTCACAAAATCAGCCCGAGACCCAGCCAACGCCAGGGCAACCTCGGTCTCGTCCACATCGGACAACCGAGTGATGTCAGCCAACACCCCGTCCTGGGCCAACGACCGCACGAGCGAGACCCCGGCCTCCCACCCGTCAACCACAAACCCTTCATACCGAGGCCCGTACGGCCGAGGCCGAACCCGAACAGAAACCTCGGTAATAACCCCAAACAGCCCCTCACTACCCAGCACCAGCTGCTTCAGATCAGGCCCGGCAGCAGAAGCAGGAGCAGCCCCGGCAACCCACTCCCCCACAGGAGTGGCAACCCGAACCGACTCGACCATGTCCTCGAACCGCCCATACCCGGAGGACGCCTGCCCAGCAGACCGAGTGGCAGCAAACCCCCCAATGGTCGCCCGCTCGAACGACTGAGGCACATGCCCCAGCGTGAACCCGTGCTCCCCCAACAACCGCTCGGCCTCAGGCCCGGTGACCCCAGCCTGCAACACAGCAACCCGTGACACAGGATCGACAGAAACAAGCCGCCCGAGCCCAGCGAGATCCAACGCCACAACAGCAGACTTCGGGCCGCGAAGAGCCTCAACCCCACCGACAACCGAAGTGCCCCCGCCAAACGGCACCACAGCGATGTCGTACTCGACGCAAACCGAAAGCACCTCGACGACTTCCTCAGGCGAGGCAGGCAGCACCACAGCATCGGGCACAGCCAACTCCCCATGCCCCCGGTGACGCAACAGATCCAGGTAGGACAGCCCACCGGCCCGCCCGACCCGATCCGCGTCCTCCACGGAGACAGTGCACACAGCCTCCAACGCGGTGAACGCGTCTGCGGTCAACGCAGACGGAGGCACCACAACAGCCACCTCGGCAAGAGGCTCCCCCAGCCCGACACGCTGACTGAGCCAAGCCAGCGCATGAGGCGGCAACGGCACGGTTTCGGAAGTCCAACGGGCCCTGGTCACTGCTACAGTGTTACACATGACGTCTCAACGTCACACCCACGACGCCCTGCTCGACGCCACCCGTGAGTGTGTTCTGGAAGTGGGGGTCCGCCGGACCACCCTCACCGACGTGGCGAAACGCGCCAACGTGAGCCGCATGACGCTCTACCGCCGCTACCCGGACGTCGACCACCTCGTCAGGGCCTTGATGACCAGGGAGTTCGCCGCTCTGCTCGAAGCGGTCGAGCAGGCGAGCGGCCACGGCAACGCACGCGAGCAGCTGGTGAAACGGGCCGTGGACGCCATCCGGCTGCTGGAAGCCAACCCGCTGATGCAACGCGTCCTGCAACTCGACGCCGACCTGATGCTGCCGTACCTGACCGACCGTCTGGGAAGCACCCAGCGGCTGGTCGAGCAGTTCCTCGTCGCGCAGATCGAAGCCGGTCACCTCGACGGGTCGATCCGCTTCGGCGACGCGAAGACCCAGGCCAGGGTGGTGCTGCTGAGCACGCAGTCGATGGTGCTGAGCACCAGGCCCGTCACGTCCGGACTCGACTTCACCTCGCTCCTCGAAGAGCTCGCCAAGCAGCTGGACGGAGCCCTGAAGCCGTGAACACGTCCCTGAACGCCGCGAGGCGCCTGCAAGACCTCGAAGCAGCACGAACAGAAGTCGCCGACGTGCTCGTCATCGGCGGCGGGGTCACGGGTGCGGGCGTCGCTCTCGACGCGGCCTCCCGGGGCCTCAGGACCGTGCTGCTGGAGGCGCACGACCTGGCGTTCGGGACGTCGCGGTGGTCCAGCAAGCTCGTCCACGGCGGCCTGCGCTACCTCGCGAAGGGCGACGTGCGGCTCGCTCACGAGAGCGCCGTCGAGCGCGGCATCCTGATGACCAGGACGGCGCCGCACCTCACGCGCACGTTGCCGATGCTGTTCCCCCTGCACGCCACCGCGGGCCACTTCGTCATGTCGGGTTTCCGCGCCGGCAACGCGCTGCGCATCGCCGCCCGCACGCCGTCGGACGTGCTGCCGAGCCCTCGCCGGGTACCCAGACACGAAGCCCTCGCACTGGTCCCGGGACTGGCACCGGACAAGCTCACCGGCGGACTCCTGAGCTACGACGGCCAGCTCGTCGACGACGCCCAGCTCGTGGTGGCGCTGGCCAGAACAGCCGCCGGACAGGGCGCGAGGATCATCACCCGCGCGAAGGTCGTGACACTGCAAGGCGATGGCGCCGAAGCACAGGACACGCTCACCGGCACCACTTTCAGCGTCAAGGCCAGAGCAGTGATCAACGCGACGGGCGTCTGGGCCGGCACGCTCGCCCCCGTGCACCTGCGCCCGTCCCGCGGCTCACATCTGGTGATCGACGCACGAAGCGCAGGACTCACCGGCACAGCGCTGACCATCCCCGTCCCGGGCGAGCGCAACCGCTACGCACTCCTTCTGCCGCAAGCGAACGGCCGCGCCTACCTGGGCCTCACCGACGAGCCGGTGGACGACATCCCGGACGTGCCGCAGGTGCCGGAGTCCGATGTGGACTTCCTGCTCACGACCGCGTCCCACGTCCTGCAACGAAAGCTCACGCGAGCAGACGTCATCGGCAGCTACGCGGGCCTGCGCCCGTTGCTCGAAGCCCAGGGCCAGACGGCAGACCTTTCCCGTCACCACGCCGTGCTGACGGCACCGAACGGTGTGATCACGGTTGTCGGCGGCAAGCTCACCACCTACCGCAGGATGGCGGCGGACGCGGTGGACGCGACGAACCTGACGCGGGTGCCCTGTCGCACCAAGGACATCCGCCTGGTCGACGACAGGCCGGCGCCGACGACCCCGATCGCACCGGGAGTCACCGAGGCCGACGTCGTCCACGCGATCCGGCACGAGGGCGCGCTGGACGCCGACGACGTCCTCGACCGGCGCACGCGCATCGGCCTGGTGCCGAAGGACCGCGAGAAGGCCGCACCGGAGATCGCGAAACTCCTGACGAACGCATGAAAAACGGGGCGTCCGCGAAGGACGCCCCGTTTCAGCGCAAGGAGATCAGAAGGCGGTCAGATCACTCGCCGATGACCGGCTTCGCGGCCTTCGGAGGCTCGACCAGGGACTCGCCCTCGATCCGCACCTTCCGCTTGTGCTCGTTGCTGCCGCCCTGCTGACCGGCACCGCCGGCCATCGGAGCGCCACCCATCATGCCGCCCATGCCGGCGCCACCCTTGGCACCACCACCGCCACCGGCACCACCGGCGGGTGCGGCAGGAGCAGCGGCACCGCTGCCGGACGCCATGACGCCCGCCGCGCCGCCGAACTGCGTGGCCGAGGTACCACCGGCGCCACCGCCACCGGCAGGGCCACCGCCGAAGCCGGGGGGCATACCGCCACCGCCGCCTCCGCCGCCGCCCTTGGGCACGCCGCCGCCCGCTCCGCCGCCGGCGCCACCAGAGGCAGCGGTCGCGGCGTGGTCGGTCGTCGGCCGGTACCAGTCGGGGTTGCCCGTGGTCGGCGGGACGCCGATCGACGGAGGCTTGACCCCGGCGTTGCCACCGGCCGTCGTGGTCGTGTCGGGCTCCCAGTGACCCGGGACCCAGCGACCCGGACCGGAACCGGTCCCCCCGCCAGAACCCGAACCGGGCGGGACGTAGCCCCCGCCGCCACCCGCGCCGCCGCCCGGGTTGCCGGGAGGGGTGTAGGGGCCGCCGGAGTTGCCGGAGGGCGTCCAGCCGGGACGCACGGCCGGACCGGCACCGACGTTCGGTCCCTGCCCGTACGAGCCCTGCCAGCCGTCGGTGTTGCCGCCGCCGTAGCCGGGACGGACGTTGGTCAGGCCGTCACCACCGGTCGGCCGGCTGGTCGAGTTGTCGTTGACGCCACTGGTGAACGTGCCGCCCGCACCGGCGGACGCGCGGGACTGGTCGTCGGCGCGGATGCCGTCGAAACCACCGGAGGTGGTGCGGACGGGACCGCCACCGCCGCCGCCCTTGCCCTTGTTCGCCATCGTGGAGATCGCGTCGATGATCGTCTCGGCGGCCTTGGCGATCTGCGAGACCGACTGGATCAGCTTCATCAGCTTCTGCACGGAGCCGACGAGCTTCTGCAGGAAGTCGGAGAGCTTCTTCGCGTAGTTGACCGCGGTCGTGACGATGTCCGCGATCGCGCCCGCGATGGCCGCGCCGAAGGTCAGGAACGAGGCCGCCAGCCACTGGATGATCTTCATGACCATGTCGGACACGGCCTGGCTGATCAGGTCCATGATCATCTTGCGGACGGTGCCGACGAGCTCACCGGCGCCCTTCACCGCGCCCGCGATGCCGTCGACCGACTTCGCGAGGGTCTCCAGGCCGGTCGCGTGCCGCTTGGCCGCGGCGCGGTAGCCGTCGGCCGCCCTGCCCTGCCACTCGCGGGTCTGCGAGACGCAGATCTTCTCGTACTCGGTCGCGATGCCCTTGACCTGCTTGCCCGCGTTCTTGAACGACTCGGACATCTTGGCGATGGACTCGGGGCTGCCGAGCAGGACGTCGAACGGCTCGCGCAGGAAGTCGACGTGCTGGATGGCCCAGCTGAAGCCCGCGGACAGGAAGCCGCTGAGGGGGTTCGAGCCGTTGCCGACCATGCTCATGGCCGCGTTCGCGATGCCGAGACCGCCGCTGACCCAGTCGCCGCTCTCGATGGACGAGTAGGCGTTCGAGATGTTGTTGAACAGCTGAGCGGTGTCACCGCTGCCGGACTGCGTCGCAGGGGCGTTCATCCCCGGCCTCCCTTGAAGCCGAACATGTTGTCGAGGTCGACCTGCTCGTACTGCTCGACGGTCTGCTTGAGCCCGCTCGCCATGTCCATCAGCGAGTTCGCGGCCTTGCCGAGACCGTCCTGCGACAGGCCCGCCTCCTGGAGGACCTTCGACGCCAGGAACCCGAGGAACACGCCGAACGCCTCAGTCGTGAGAGCACCCGGATCGCACGTCTCGGTGGCCTTGCGCATCCGTTCCATGAGCCGGTCCACGTTCGCGGCGTGGGTTCTCAGCTCGTCCAGGTCGATGTTGAAGTGCTGCTGCATGCCTAACCCCCTCCTGCACTCAGGCCATGACGTCGGGCGGGTTCGTGAAGTACTCGTCGTCGGGCCGGACGTCCTTGCGCTCCAACTCCGACTTCGGTTCCTCCTCGTCGGTTCCGTCGCCCTTGTATCCGTTCGGCATCTGCGCCTTCACGAACTCGAGCGCGGGGCTGTCACCGACGAAGTCCGTCATGATCTGCACGACACGGCCGGAGGCGTCACGCTGGGCCTTGGTGGAAGCGGCGAGCACGGCGGAGGCGATCTCACTGGGGTCCATGCCACGGGCCTCGGGCTTGATCTGGAGGTCTGTCAGAACGCCTGTGGCGTTGACAGTCACCGTGATCAGGCCGTCCGGCGAGCTGGCGCTACCGCCGACACCACCAAGCTGGTCGCGTGCCTGCTCAGCGTGCTGCTTGGCCTGCTCGATCTTGGCCCCGTACTGCTTGAGCCACTGATCCGGGTCAATGGGCTCCATGGTCACCCCCGTTGAGTGAATTGGTCGTTCATTCGATTCGCCGTAGACGCCCGTATCGTTTCACTCGTTCCCTGCTCACCGATACTTTCAGTGCGATTACCGCCATCCGGGCTAACGAAGGGGTTCACCGTGCCTGAGGGAGTGCTGGAGATCGACCGGATCTCCAAGCGCTACGGGGAGGTCGTCGCCCTGCGGGACATGTCCTTCGACGTGCGCGCCGGCGAGCTCTTCGGGTTCGTCGGCAGCAACGGCGCCGGGAAGACCACGGCCATGCGCATCGCGCTGGGCGTGCTCTCGGCCGACTCCGGCGAGGTGCGGTGGAACGGCAGAACCGTCGACCTCGACACCCGGCGCCGGATCGGCTACATGCCGGAGGAGCGCGGCCTCTACCCGCGGATGAAGGTGCTGGACCAGCTGGTCTACCTGGCCGAGCTGCACGGCATGGGCACCAACGAGGCCCACACGAGCGCGGAGAACTGGATCGCGCGCCTCGGGCTGCGCGACCGCCGCACGGACGAGGTGCAGCGGCTGAGCCTCGGCAACCAGCAGCGCGTCCAGCTGGCCGCCGCGCTGGTGCACGAGCCGGACGTGCTGGTGCTCGACGAGCCGTTCTCCGGCCTCGACCCGGTCGCGGTGGACGTGATGAGCCAGGTGCTGCGCGAGAAGGCGTCCGCCGGGGTGCCCGTGGTGTTCTCGAGCCACCAGCTCGACCTGGTGGAACGGCTGTGCGACCGGGTCGGCATCATCAGCGCCGGCGCGATGGTCGCGAGCGGAACGGTGGACGAGCTCCGGTCGGGTGGCGCGGCTCGCCTGGTCGTTGAGTCGCCAACGACCGACTGGGCTGCCACGCTGGACGCCGTGCGGGTGATCGAGAGGAACGGGACGCGGTGCGTCCTGGAGCTCGCCGACGGCACGGACGACCAGACGGTGCTGCACGCGGCACTCGCGGCCGGTCCCGTGCACGAGTTCTCCCGGCAGCGCCCGTCGCTGACGGAGTTGTTCCGCAACGTGGTGACCACTGAGGGCAGGAGCGGATGACGTCGGCCCGAGCGGTCTCGTTGGTGGCGAAGCGCGAGTTCGTCACGAAGGTGCGCACCAGGTCGTTCCTGATCGGCACAGCGGTGATCATCGCTGTGCTCGCCGGGTACGTGGTGCTGCAGTCCGTGCTGTTCGACGACCAGCAGCACAGCGTCGTCGGTCTCTCCGGGCAGGCGACTCAACTCGCGGACCCGTTGCGGGACAAGGCGAAGGCGTTCGGCATCGAGGTCGAGACGCGGGACGTCACGACCGCGACCGACGCCGAGCAGCAGGTCCGCGACGGCTCGCTGGACGCCCTGGTGACCGGCGCGCCGCCGGAGCTGAAGATGATCGTCAAGGGCTCCGGCGACGACGTGCTGGCGACGGCGCTGAACGACGTGCTGCGCCAGCAGGTGCTGACCGCGCAGCTGGCGGAGGCGGGCATCAACCCGCAGGAGGTCGCGCAGAGCCTCGCGAACGCCAACGTCGCCGTCACCGCGCTGGAACCCGTTGACCCGCAACGAGGTCAGCGCCTCGCGATCGGCCTGATAGTGGCCGCGCTGCTGTACTACTCGCTGCTGGTCTACGGCACGATGGTCGCGCAGGGCGTGGTCGAGGAGAAGTCCAGCCGGGTCGTGGAGATCCTGCTCGCGACCCTGCGGCCGTGGCAGTTGTTGCTGGGCAAGGTGATCGGCCTCGGCGCGGTCGGTCTGCTGCAACTGCTGGTGATCTCCACGGTCGGCCTGGGGCTCTCGTCCGCGTTCGACGTGATCGAC
This sequence comes from Streptomyces sp. ID05-26A, assembly GCF_033794685.1. NCBI lineage: Bacteria > Bacillati > Actinomycetota > Actinomycetes > Kitasatosporales > Streptomycetaceae > Streptomyces > Streptomyces sp. ID05-26A. The sequence goes on along the minus strand of NZ_JARAYZ010000001.1, from coordinate 2,832,948 downwards.
GTGAGCGCTCTGGGCGGTACCGCGCTGCTGATCGGGGTGCTCTGGTACCTGCTCGGTTTCTTCCTGTACGCCACCGTGTTCGCGGCCGCCGCGTCGCTGGTGTCACGGCAGGAGGAGCTGCAGTCGGTGCTGACGCCGATCAGCATGACGATCATCGTGGCGTTCGTGGCCGGCATCAACCTGATGATCGGCAGCCCCTCCGGCCCCACCGTGACCGTGCTGTCGTTGCTGCCGCCGTTCGCCCCGATCCTGATGCCGGGCCGGATGGCGCTGGGCGTCGCTCCGGCCTGGCAGGTGCTGCTCTCGATCGTGCTGGCCCTGCTGGCGATCGCGGCGATCACGTGGCTGGGCGGCAAGGTCTACGCGAACGCCGTGCTGCGGACCGGCGCTCGCGTCAAGCTCCGCGAGGCCCTCAAGCTTTGATGGCCTGGTAGCGGTCGAGCGCCACCTGGCGTTCGACCGCGTGGTCGACGATCGGCTGGATCTTCGACGAGTCCGGCGCGTACCTGCGGACGTACGCGCCGTCCGGGTCGAACTTCTTGGCCTGCGTCATCGGGTTGAAGACGCGGAAGAACGGCGAGGCGTCCGTGCCGCTGCCCGCGACCCACTGCCAGTTGTGCTGGTTCGAGGCGATGTCACCGTCGATCAGGTGCTCCATGAAGTGCCGCGCGCCCCACCACCACGGCAGGTGCAGGTCCTTGACCAGGAAGCTCGCGACGATCATGCGCACCCGGTTGTGCATGAAGCCTTCCTGCAGCAGCTGCCGCATCCCGGCGTCGACGATCCCGAACCCGGTGCGCCCCTGCTTCCAGGCCTCGAACAGCTCCTGGTCGTCGTCGTGCACCATGCGGTCGAACTTGCGGTCGTAGTTCTCGCGCGCGGTCTCCGGCTTGTGCCACAGCACGTCGGCGTAGAACTCACGCCACGCGAGCTCGCTGCGATACGTTCCGTCACAGTCCTGGAGCAACGTGCGCGGGTGCAGCACCCCCCACCGCAGGAACGCCGACATCCTGCTCGTCGCGTCCATGTCGGGCCGGTCGCGGGTCGTGTCGTAGTCCGCCAGCCGTTCGTCGCGGAACTCCTCCCACAGCTGCAGCGCGTCGGGGAGTTTCTCCTCGACAGCAGGGAGTTTCTGGGAGTGATCCGGCTTGATCCAGTCCAGAGTGGACGCGTCGGTGTCCGCGGGCTTGCGCCACCCGTGCTCCAGCCAGGCGTTGCGGAACGGCGTGAAGACCTTGAACGGCGTGCCGTCCTGCTTGCGCACCCGCCCCGGCGCGACGGCGTAGGGCGAGCCGGAACGGACGAGTTCGATGTCCCCCAACGCTTCCTCGACGGCCTCGTCACGTTTGCGACCGTACGGCGCGTAGTCCGCGGAGATGTGGACGCTCTCCGCGCCGATTTCCTTCGCGATGCGCGGGACGACCTTCACCGGATCACCGTGCACGACCATCAGACGACCGCCCAGTTCGTCGTTCAGGGCGTGCAAACAGCGGTGCAGGAAATCGATTCGCCGCTGTCCGGACGGTTTCAGCAACCGGTCGTCGAGAACGAACAACGCGAGTGCGCGGGGCGATCTTTCGGCTGCCGCGAGAATCGCGGGATGATCGGATGTCCGCAAATCACGGCGGAACCAGACGAGCGAGGGTGGGGAACTCACGTCTCGACGCTAAAGCGGGCCGGGCGGGTCTGCATGACGGGCGAGCCCGTACGGGTGAGGGCCGCGGTAGCCGTCCGCACGACGAGCTCAGGCGGCCTCGGCACGCACGTCCGTCACGCACCAACCCCAGCAACGCGAAAGGCGCGCCACCCAGCGGGTGACGCGCCCTCAGCCTGCCAGAAGAACTAGCCCGTGATCAGCGGTTCTCCATCGCGATGAAGTCGCGCTCGGTCGGGCCGGTGTAGATCTGCCGCGGGCGGCCGATCTTGGTGGCCGGGTCGTTGATCATCTCGCGCCAGTGCGCGATCCAGCCGGGGAGCCGGCCGAGCGCGAACAGCACGGTGAAGAACTTCGTCGGGAAGCCCATCGCCCGGTAGATCAGACCCGTGTAGAAGTCCACGTTCGGGTAGAGCTTGCGGGAGATGAAGTAGTCGTCGCTCAGGGCGGCTTCTTCCAGCTGCTTCGCGATGTCGAGCAGCTGGTCGTCGGCGCCGAGCTTGCCGAGGATCTCGTCGGCCGTCTTCTTGATGATCGCGGCGCGCGGGTCGTAGTTCTTGTAGACCCGGTGGCCGAAGCCCATCAGACGGACGCCGTCCTCCTTGTTCTTCACCTTGTTGACGAACGACTGCACGTCGCCGCCGTCGTTCTTGATCTTCTCCAGCATCTCCAGCACCGCGCTGTTCGCGCCGCCGTGCAGCGGGCCGAACAGGGCGTTGATGCCCGCGGAGATGGACGCGAACAGGTTCGCCTCGGAGGAGCCGACCAGGCGCACGGTCGACGTGGAGCAGTTCTGCTCGTGGTCGGCGTGCAGGATGAAGAGCAGGTCGAGCGCGCGGACCAGGTCCGGGTCGAGGTCGTAGGCCTCGGCCGGGAACCCGAAGGTCATCCGCAGGAAGTTCTCCACCAGGCCAAGGGAGTTGTCCGGGTAGAGGAACGGCTGGCCGACCGACTTCTTGTACGCGTAGGCCGCGATGGTCGGCAGCTTGGCGAGAAGGCGGATCGTGGAGATCTCCACCTGGTTCGAGTCGAACGGCGACAGCGAGTCCTGGTAGAAGGTCGACAGCGCGGAGACCGCGGACGACAGCACCGGCATCGGGTGCGCGTCGCGCGGGAAGCCGTCGAAGAAGCGCTTGAGGTCCTCGTGCAGCAGCGTGTGCCTGCTGATCTTGGAGGAGAAGTCCTCGAGCTGCGCGGCGGTCGGCAGCTCGCCGTAGATGAGGAGGTAGCTGACCTCCGCGAAGTTGGAGCGCGCGGCCAACTGCTCGATCGGGTACCCGCGGTAACGCAGAATTCCGGCGTCACCGTCGATGTAGGTGATCTCGGAGGAGCAGGAGGCCGTGTTGACGAAACCGGTGTCCAGGGTTACCAGACCGGTGGTCGACAGCAGCTTGCCGAGTTCGATGCCGGACGCGCCTTCGGACGCCGGCACCACCTTCATCTCGAGCTCTCCGCCCTCATGGCGCAGCGCGACGGTCTGTGGGTCGGTCGGCGCAGTCGTCGCGTCGGGCATTCAAGTCCCTCTCAACGCTCGGACGGGGTGGCGGCGGCCAGCACAGGCCGCCGTCGTCTCGGACCACCCCGTTGGGATCTGAGTCTTCAAGTCCACTCACGCTAGTCGGCGGAAGGCCCGCCTCGCAGCAGCGGTGTGAACCGATTCTGTGAGATGGGACCGGCATCACATCCGCAATGCCAGTTTCTAGCGCGGCAACCCCACGGTAGTCCGATCCTCCGTTTTATCCACCCAACGCGGCGGTGAGTTCGCTCGCAAAAGGCGGCTCCGCACCCGCACGTGAACATGTGATCGCGGCGGCCGCACCGGCGTAAGTCAATGCGGCGGTCCATTCCTCCGTGGAGAGGCCACGGATCTTCTCCGCACTCAACGCGTCGTGGTCGTGCAGCCACGCGAGCAGGGAACCCTGCACCGTGTCACCCGCCCCGATCGTGTCGACCACGTCCACCTTCACGGGTGGCACGTCGACCTGTCCGGTGGCCGTGATCACGGACAGACCGTCACCACCTTTCGTCAGGACCACGGCGGCGGGGCCCTGTGAAATCCACGTCCTTGCGATCTCGATCACGTCGTCTTCTTCGGCGAGCCACTGCGCGTCCTCGACCGAGAGCTTCAACAGGCCGACGTCGGGCAGCCACGACCGGAACCGCGCCCGATAAGCGCCCGGATCGTGGATGAGACCCGCCCGGATGTTGGGGTCGAGCGCCGTGAGCAAGCGCTTGCTCTCGCGCCGCAGCACCGTCTCGTAGACCGAGGCGCCGGGCTCCAGCACGAGCGAGAGCGTGCCGAACGAGACGGCCTTCGCTGCGGAAGGCAGCGGTCCGGGGTCCTCGACGAGCCGGTCGGCCGTGCCCTCGACGTAGAACGCGTAGCGCGCGGACCCGTCCTCGGCGAGCCCGACGACGGCGAGCGTGGTGTTCTCCTGTCCACGTTGGACCAGATCCGTTCCCACGTTCGACGCGTGCAGCCGCTTGACCAACTGCTCGCCGAAGTGGTCGGTCGACACCCGCGACAGGAAGCCCGTCGGCACGTCCAGCCGCCCGAGCGCGACAGCCACGTTGTACGGCCCGCCACCGAGCTTCGGCGCGAGCGGCGTGAGCTCGTCGGCCCCTACCGGCACCATGTCGACCAGTGCCTCACCAGCAACCACGATCACGCGCTCTACTCCTTCTGGGAGACCCCGTTCCTCTGGAGCCCATCCAACAGCAGTTCGCCCAGCGCGGTGAACGCCTCGGCGTCCGAAACGCCTGCCCGTTTCGTGAGGACACCGGTCTGGATGCCCTCGATGAGCAGGCCGGCCATCTCGGCGAACAACGTGGCGTGCACCTCGCGGAACACGTGCCGCTCCACACCGTCCTGAATGAACGCTTTGATGCGCTCGGCCGCAGCGCGCGCGTTGCGTTCGTACGTGGCGCGCGTGGGCGGGAAGTCGGACACGTCCGCGATGAACGCCGCCGAGGCCTTGCTCAGCTCCTCCGCAGCCCCCGCGAGGTAACTGCCGATGCGTTTGCGCACGTCGTCGAGGCCCACGATGCGCTTCTCGATGCGTTCGGCGGCACCCTTGAAGTACCGGCCGACGACCCGGACCGCCAGCTGTTCCTTGCTGCCGGCGAGCGCGTACAGCGTCGACTTCGAGCAGTGCAGCCTGCCCGCGATGTCGTCCAGGGTGAGATGCCCGAAGCCCTCGGCGAGGAACAACGCCTCCAACCGGGTGAGCAGCTCGGCCTGCCGCTGCGTGAGCGCCCGCGTCATGTGTCGACCCTGCCACATTGACTGGCTGGTGTACTGCACAACGCACTAGAGTACAGCTACCAGTACACACCGGAGGTCGACGATGCCCGCCGAGCGGTTGCTCCCCACGCAAGAGGCCGAGGACCTGATCGCGCTGGTCAAGGAGATCGCGCGGGACGAGCTGAAGCCCCACGCCGCGGACGCCGAGGAGAACGAGAAGTTCCCCCGCGACGCGTTCCGCCTGCTGGGCAGGTCGGGTCTGCTGGGCCTCCCGTACCCCGAGGAGTTCGGCGGCGGCGAGCAGCCCTACGAGGTGTACCTGCAGGCCCTCGAAGAGGTCGCCTCAGCGTGGATGACGGTCGCCGTGGGCCTCTCGGTGCACGTGATGTCCTGCTACGGCCTGGCCACCTTCGGCACCCGTGAACAGCAGGACCGCTGGCTCCCGGAAATGCTCGAAGGCGAACTGCTGGGCGGCTACGCCCTGTCCGAGGTCCAGGCGGGCTCCGACCCGGCCGCCATGTCGACGAGGGCGGTCCGCAAGGGTTCCGAGTACGTCGTGAACGGCACCAAGGCGTGGATCACCCACGCGGGCGCCGCCGACTTCTACACCCTCATGGCCCGCACGAGCCCGGACGCGGGACGCGGGATCTCCTGCTTCCTGTCCCCCGGCGAGGCCCAGGGCATCACCGCCGCCACCCCGGAACGCAAGATGGGCCTCACCGGCTCCATCACCGCGCAGCTGGCGTTCGACGACGTCCACTTCGGCACCGACCGCCTGATCGGCAACGAGGGCGACGGCCTCAAGATCGCACTGTCCGCTTTGGACTCCGGTCGTCTCGGCATCGCCGCCTGCGCCGTGGGCCTGGCCCAGGCGGCCCTGGACGAGGCGGTCGCCTACGCCAAGACCCGAACCCAGTTCGGCCGTCCGATCATCGAGTTCCAGGGCCTCGAGTTCCTGCTCGCCGACATGGCCGCGGCGGTCGAGTCGGCCCGGGCGACCTACCTGATGGCGGCCCGCCGCCGAGACCGCGGTCTCCCGTTCCGCCAGCAGGCGTCGATCGCCAAGCTCATCGCCACGGACGCGGCGATGAAGGTGACGACCGACGCCGTCCAGGTGCTCGGCGGGGCCGGCTACACCCGTGACTTCCCGGTGGAGCGCTACATGCGCGAGGCCAAGGTCCTGCAGATCTTCGAGGGCACCAACCAGATCCAGCGCCTGGTGATCGGCCGCGGCCTGCGCTAGTTCTCGCGGTAGAAGGGGTCGGCCACGACCCCTTCACCCTTGCGCTCGTCCCACGTGTAGACCTCACGCCCCTGCACGTAAACGTGCAGCGCACGGCTCATCACGTCGAGCGGATCACCCGACCAGATCACGACGTCACCGTCCAGTCCCGGCTTCAACGAGCCGACCCGGTCGTCCAGTCCCATGATCCGCGCGGGATTCGTCGTGATCGACCGCAGCGCGACGTCGCTGTCGAGCCCTTCCTTCACCGCCAAGGTGGCCTGGTGCACCAGGAAGTGGATCGGGATGACGGGATGGTCCGTCGTGATCGCCAGTTCCACCCCGGCCCGCGCCAGGATGCCGGGGTTGCGCAGTCCCCGGTTCCGCAGCTCCACTTTGGACCGAGTGGTGAACAGCGGCCCGATGATGACCGGGATCCGCTTGTCCGCGATGACGTCCGCGATCAGGTGCCCTTCGGTGCCGTGGTTGAGGATCAGCTTGTAGCCGAACTCCTCCGACAGCCGGATCGCCGTGGCGATGTCGTCCGCCCGATGCGCGTGCTGGCACCAGGGCAGCTCACCGTTGAGGACCTTGCCCAGGATCTCCAGCGTGGGGTTGCGGTCGAACGCCTTCCCGTCCTTCTCCGCCTCGGCCTTCTTCGCCAGGTAGTCCTGCGCCTTGGTCAGCTCGTCCCGGATGACAGCCGCGACGCCCTGCCGCGTGGACGGCAGCTTGCCCTTGTCGCCGTAGACCCGCTTGGGGTTCTCGCCGAGCGCGCTCTTGACGCTGACCGGCTCCTTGACCAGCATCTCGTCGACGGTCCGTCCCCAGCACTTGATCGCAACCGTCTGACCACCGATGGGGTTGCCGGAACCGGGCTTGATCACCGCGGTGGTGACACCACCGCTGAGCGCGTCGGCGAAGCCGAGGTCCGCGGGGTTGATCGCGTCGAGCGCCCGCATCCGCGCTCCGACGGGATCGGTCATCTCGTTGGTGTCCTGGCCGGCCCAGCCCTCGGCCTCCTCGTGGACGCCGATGTGCCCGTGGGCCTCGACGAACCCGGGCAACACCCAAGCCCCGTCCGCGTCGACGACCTCGATCCCGTCCGGGATCTCGACGTCGGCGCCGACCGCGACGATCTTGCCGTCCTGAATGAGGACGGTCCCGCCCTCGACGGGTTCGCCGTCGACGGGCACGACGTAGCCACCGGTGATCGCGATGTTCATGGTTAGCAACGCTAATGGTTATTCGGGCCCTCGGCCACCCCGGAACGCACCCGCTGTCAGGCCAGCGGCCGGATCCCCCACCGCGCTCCCCAGGACTCTCCGGGAGACACCCTGATCAGGTCCACCCCGGAGTTGAGCGCGTCCGGCGGGCACGTCATCGGCTCGACGGCCACCGCCCGCCCCCGTCCCGGATACGAGTCAGGCGTGTAGACCTGCACCCACCGGAACGCCGGATCGGCCCAGACCTCGACCCCGCTGTCACCGGAAGTGAGCGTGTGGTGGATCAGCCCGTCCTCGCCCGGCTCGCACCCGCCGAACGGTGTGTCCAGCCGGACGCCGTCGAGCACCCGGCCGGCCCGGAAGTCGTACGAGGTGCCCTCCACCGGCACGGCGGGGCCGGAGGGCACCATCCGTTCGGTGTCGAGCGGCAACACCGTGGTCGCGGCCAACGTCAGCGTGCACGAATCGGTCGAGGCGTTCCCGGCCCGCGGGTACGGATGCGTGCCGACGCCGAACGGTGTGGCCACATCACCGACGTTCGTGACCCCGTGCGTGACCGTCAACCCGCGATCGTCCAACGCGTACGACACGGTGACGTCCAGAGCGGCAGGCCACCCGGCCTGCGGCTCGATCAACGCACGCAACGACACCAACGAACCGGTGTGTTCCAGCACGGCCCAAGGACGACGCCGCAGCAGCCCGTGAACGGCATTCCCACGGGCGGGCTCGGTGACCTCGAGCTGCTGCCGGACCCCGTCGAGCACCCACGAGGCACCTGCGGTCCGGTTGGGCCAGGGCACCAGCACGGCCCCGGCACTCATCGGCGGCTTCTCGTCGGCCCCGAACGTCTCCACGTACGGAACACCGTCCACCTCGAAAGACCGCAGGCCCGCGCCTACAGTCGTGATCACGGCGGTGGCACCCTCGTACGAGATCCCCAACATGAGGCTGAAGCCTACGGGGCCAGCGGAAGGATTTGCCCATGAAGGTTCATCACCTCAACTGCGCCACGTTCCGGCCTCCCCTGGTCGCGGGCGGTCTGGTGGCACATTGCCTGCTGATCGAGTCCGACCAGGGGCTGGTCCTGGTCGACACGGGGTTCGGCATGAACGAGGTGACCGACCCGAAGGCGACGATCGACGGTCTGAGCCGCACTCTGCTGAAGCCGGCGCTCGACATCACCGAGACGGCGATCCACCAGGTCGAGAAGCGCGGTTACACGGCCGACGACGTGCGGCACATCCTGCTCACCCACCTCGACCTGGACCACGCGGGCGGGTTGCGGGACTTCCCGAAGGCCACCGTGCACGTGCTCGACTCCGAACTGGAGGCCGCGACCAACGCCAAGAGCGCCAAGGAGCGTTCCCGGTACCCGAAGGCGCAGCGCGAGGGCGTGAACTTCCAGACGCACAAGGCCGAGGGCGAGGACTGGTTCGGGTTCCAGGCCGTCAAGGACATCACCGGCCTGCCCGACGACGTGCTGATGGTGCCGCTGATCGGCCACACCCGCGGCCACACGGGCATCGCGGTCCGCTCCGACGACGGCTGGCTGCTGCACGCCGGTGACGCGTACTTCTACCGCGGCGAGGTCGAGACGCCGCCGAGCAACATCTTCGCGCTCAAGCTCACCGCCAAGCAGACCGAGACGATCCGCGAGCAGCGTCTGTCCAATGTGGAACGCCTCAAGGAACTCAAGGCGAGCGGCCAAGCCGAGGTGTTCTGCGCCCACGACCCGGTCGAACTGGCGCGCCTCGCGTGACGTTCATCCACCAGATCCGCCTCGACCAGGCCGACGACACGCACCGCTACCCGTTCACACTGCCGGCGGTCCAGCACCTGATCAGACACCCGCTGGATCTCAGGACGCCGATCACGTTCCTGGTCGGGGACAACGGCGCGGGCAAGTCGACCCTGGTCGAGGCGATCGCCGTGACGGCCGGCTTCAACGCCGAAGGCGGCACCCAGTCGTTCAACTTCGCCACCAAGGCAACGGAATCGTCACTCGGCGACTACCTGATCCTCCGTTGGGGCACCAGAAAACCGAGAACGGGGTTCTTCCTCAGGGCCGAGTCGTTCTACAACGTCGCCACCGAGATCGACCGGATCGGCGCGGGGATTCACGCGTCGTACGGCGGGAAGTCGTTGCACGAGCGGTCACACGGCGAGAGCTTCATCGACCTGATGAACCACAGGTTCGGCAGCAGAGGCCTCTACATCCTCGACGAACCCGAGGCCGCCCTCTCGGTCAAAGGCTGCCTGACGGTCCTGCGGCGCATGCACGAACTCGTCGAGGAGGGATCGCAGTTCATCATCGCCACCCACTCGCCGATCCTGCTCGCGGCACCGAACGCCACGATCCTCGAAGTCACCGACACGATCGACGAGGTCACCTACGACACAGCGGAACCGGTCCGGCTCACCCGCAACTTCCTGGGCGACCCGGACCGGTTCCTCAAGCACCTGCTGGACTAGCTACTTGCCCAGGTTCTCCGGGTGGGTCTCCACCTTGCCGTGCAGCACGCGGTTGATGCCCCAGAGCACCAGACCGGCGAGCAGCAGCCAGCCCGCGATCTTGTAGTCGTCCGCCGGGCGGCCGGACGTCCACGGGATCGCGAGGTAGGCGCACGTGATCGCGCCGAGCACCGGCGCCCACGTCGGCGCCCGGAAGTGCTTGTGCTCGGACGGCTCGCGACGCAGCACGAGGCACGCGACGTTGACGATGGTGAAGACGATCAGCAGCAGCAACGACGTCGTGCCGCCGAGCTTGCCGATGTCCGCGGTGGACACCAGGATCACCGCGACGCCGGTCGTGAAGACGATCGAGATCCACGGCGTGCGGCGGAACGGGTGCACGGCGCCGAAGAACGACGGGATGATCTTCTCGTTCGCCATGCCGTACAACAACCTCGACGCCATCAGCATGTTGATCAGGGCCGAGTTGATGACGGCCAGCAGGCCGATCAACGCGAAGATCCACAGCGGGAAGCCGGGAGCGCCGACGGTGACGACCTTCAGCAACGCGCCGCTGCTGGCCTTCGCGAGCTCGTCGGACGGGATCAGCAGCGACGACGTGATCGCGACCAGCACGTAGATCAGGGCGGCGATGCCCATACCCCACAGCATCGCGCGCGGGAAGATCTTGACGGGATTCTTGCACTCCTCGGCCATGTTCACCGAGTCCTCGAAGCCGACCATCGCGAAGAACGCGAGTGCCGTAGCCGAGGTGACCGCGAGCATGACGTTGCTGCCGGACGGCACGTTGATCTCGGTGAGCCGGCTGGGGTCACCGTCGCCGTTGACGACCGCCCAGGCGCCGATCAGGATGATGATCACCAGACCGGACAGCTCGATGCAGGTCAGCACCACGTTGGCCTTGACCGACTCCGAGACACCGCGAAAGTTGATCAGCGCGAGGCCGGCGATGAAGACGATCGCGATGCCGGTGATGACCAGTGACTCGGGACTGAGCGCGACGTCGAAGAACTCCACCAGCAACTGCCGCAGGTACGTGCGGCCGAAGGCCAGTGCGGCCGACGAGGCCGATGTGATGCCGGAGCACATGACCGCGAACGCGACCATGAACGTCAGGAAGTGGATCTTGAACGCTCTGTTCGTGTAGAGCGCGGCACCGGCGGCCTTGGGGTACTTGCCGACCAGTTCCAGATAACTGAACGCGGTCAGGAACGCCACCACGAACGCGAGCAGGAAGGGCAGCCAGAGCGCGCCGCCGATCTTGCCTGCCACGTTGCCGGTGAGGGCGTAGATACCGGTACCGAGGATGTCGCCGACGACGAAGAACAGCAGCAGCTTCGGGCCGATTGCCCGATGTAGCTCTGGTTGCTCCGTTTGTGGAGTCGCTTCAGCCATGCCCGAAGATTCTGCCCGTTTTGCCTGGCCACAAGCACGAACGGACGCCTACCTCACCCGTTTGATGTAACAATTGCACGATGAAACTCGCGGTTACCGCGATCTTCGCCGCTCTGGCGCTGACCGCCTGCTCGTCGTCCGGACCCGCGAGCGAGAGCGCTTCCCAGCACAGCGACGTGCAGAGCCTGGTGGCGGCGGTGACCAAGACCGTCAACGAGAAGGGGTCCTACCGCTTCTCCGTCACGCCACCGCCCACGGGAGGCGGCGTGCGGCCACCGTCGAGCGGCAGCGTGCGGCTGGGCGGTGAGGTCCCGAGCATGGACGCGACAACGACCCGTCCCGTGCAGACCGGTGGTGACCCGGTCGAGCTGAGGCTGCTCTCGACCACGAAGGACAGCGCGTTCGTGAAGCTGCCCACCGCGGTCTTCGGCCTGCCCGCCGACAAGCCGTGGGTGAAGCTGGACCGCAAGCTCGACGACGACTTCACCACGACCCTGCTCGGCTTCCACGACGTCGTCTACCAGCAGGCCGTCTTCACGACGTACCACCTGCCGGTGATGGAGGCGGGCGGTGAGCTCAAGCTGACCGCGCAGGTCGGCGGCACCACCCGGTACTCGATCTCCGTCGACTACCAGAAGGCCTACGACACCCTGAAGGACGAGGGCCTGCGCACCGAGGTCAAGCTCGCGCTGGACCAGAAGGTCGCCGGCTCGACCGGGGAGATCGAACTGAACGGCGACGGCCTGCCGATCCGGATCACCTTCTACACGCAGTTCCAGGGCGTGCAGATCGTCGACGAGGCCCGCTTCACCGACTGGGGCAGCGATGTGAAGATCACCGAGCCGAACCCGGCGGAGATCAGCTCGCGGAACTGAAGCGGTAGCGCCAGATCGCCGGCAACAACGCCACCATCGCGACGCTCGCGACGACGACCAGCAGGCCACCGACCGACACCGCAGCGGCCGTGCCGAACGCCGCGCCACCCGTGCCGTGCAACAGGTCCGCGATGCGCGGCCCACCGGCCACGACGACGATGAAGACGCCCTGCATCCGTCCGCGCATCTCGTCCGTCGCGGCCGACTGCAGGATCGCGCCGCGGAACGCCATCGACACCATGTCCGCCGCACCGGCCAGAGCCAGGAAGCCCGCCGCGACCCACAGCGACCCGGCGAGTCCGAAGCCCATGATCGCGAGACCCCAGCCCACGACGGCGAGCGTCAACGCGACACCGTGCCTGCTGACACGGGAGATCCAGCCGGACGTGAGCCCGCAGATCACCGCACCGACGGGGATGGCGGCGAAGATCACGCCGAGCGCGAACCCACCACCGGGCGGGTCGCCGAACGTGTGCTGGGCCATCTCGGGGAACAGCGCCCGCGGCATGCCGAACACCATGGCGATGATGTCCAGCAACATGCTCGCCATCAGCACCTTCTGCGCCCAGAGGTACGTGAAGCCGTCCAGCACGTCCCGGAGCCCGGCGCGCCGGATCACCCCGTCCAGCGGCGGCATCGCGGGCAGCTTCCACACCGCGTAGACCGTGACGGTGAGCGCGATCGCGTCGATGAGGTAGAGCGTCGAGAGCCCGACGATCGGCATGAACGCACCCGCGAGCAACGGCCCGAGCACCGCGCCGAACTGCATGACAGTCGACCCGAGAGCACCGGCCGACGGCAACAGCTCAGCGGGCACCAGCCGTGCGATGGACGCCGAGCGCGCCGGAGCGTTGGCCGCGAAGAACACCTGCTGCAGACCGAGCAACGCGATGATGAGCCACACCGAGCCGACGTTCATCGCGGCCTGGGCCCACAGCAGCACCGACGAGACCGCGATGCCGGTGTTCGTGACGAGCAGCAGCTTGCGGCGGTCGACGGTGTCCGCGATCGCACCGCCCCACAGCCCGAACACGAGCAACGGCACCAGCGCCACACCGGCGGCGATGCCGACCCACGCCGAGGACCCGGTGAGGTCGTAGACCTGCTTGGGCACGGCAACGGCGGTGAGCTGGGAGCCCACCGCCGTCACGATCGTGGAGAGCCACAGCCGGCGATACGCGACGATCTTCAACGGTCGCGTGTCGATCACGAACGTCGAGCGCGCGCTTCTCCCCACAGTGGCCACTTCGTTAGCCTATGACAACTAACAACTGCTTTACGCAAATCTGTCGCCAACACCACTCGTCAGAGGCGGACGGGGTACACCGGCTCCGGCACCTTCGGGCTGATCCGGCCCTCGACGAAGATCCCGTGCCAGATCATGAAGCAGAGCAGGCTCCACAACTGCCGGCTGCGGTCGAACTGCTCGGACTTGTGCTCGGCGAGCAGGTCGAGCACCGCGTTCTTGTCGAGCAGGTGACCGGTCTGCGAGTCGTTGATGATCCCGCGCGCCCAGTCGTACATCTCGGCGCGCAGCCAGTGCCGGATCGGCACCGGGAACCCGAGCTTGGGCCGGTTGAGCACGTGCGCCGGAATGATCTTCGCCAACGCCTTGCGCAGCGCGTACTTGGTCGTACCCTCGGTCAGCTTCTGGTCGAGCGGCACCTCGGCCGCCACCCGGAACACCTCAGGGTCGAGGAACGGCACGCGCAGCTCGATGGAGTTCGCCATCGTCACCTTGTCGGCCTTGACCAGGATGTCGCCGCGCAACCACGTGAAGAGGTCGATGTGCTGCATGCGCGCGACCGGATCCCAGTCCTCCGACTCGCGGTACCAGGGAGCAGTGACGTCCTGGAAGCCGATCCCCTCGACATACCCCGGGAACACCGCACGCACCTGCGCGTCACTGAAGTTGCGAGCGTTCCCGTAGTACCGCTCCTCCAACCGCAGCGCCCCACGCCGAAGCAGGTCCTTCCCGCGCACACCCTCCGGAATGGACTTGGACACAGCACCCATCAACTTGCGAACGCCACCGGGCACCTTCTCGAACGGCGCCAACGACAACGGCTCGTGGTAGATCACGTACCCGCCGAACAGCTCGTCCGCACCCTCCCCGGACAAGACCGCCTTGACGTACTTCCGCGCTTCCTTCGCGATGAAGTACAACGGCACCAACGCCGGGTCGGCCACCGGGTCGTCCAGGTACCAGAGGATGAGCGGCAGCTCCTCCATCATCTCCTCAGGCGACACGGTCCGAACGACATGCCGCACCCCGATGGCCGCCGCAGTCTCAGCCGCAACATCGACCTCCGAGTACCCCTGCCGATCAAACCCGCTGGTGAACGCGATGAGGTTGGGGTTGTGCTGCTTCGCCAACGTGGCAGTGGCAGTCGAGTCGATCCCGCCAGACAGGAACGCACCAACCGTCACGTCGGGGTCGGAGATCATGTGCTTGGCCACCGAGTCACGCATGACCTCGGCAATCCGCTCGTGCAGCGCCTCAGCCTCATGAGCCCCGTTGACCGGCCGAGGCGAGAACACGGGCTTGAAGTACCGGTTGAACAGCACCTGCCCACCCGGCGACACCTTGAACGACGTCCCGGACTCGACCCGCCGGATGGCCTTGTGCAGCGACTCGGGCTCAGGCACGTACTGCAACACCAGGTAGTGCTGCAGCGCCGTCTGATCCAACTCCTGACTGATGCCGAGCACACCCGTCAGCTGCAACAAGCTCTTCTTCTCGGAGGAGAACCCAACCCCACCAGGCCCAGTCGCCCAGTACAACGGCTTGATCCCGAACGGATCCCGAGCACCGAAGACGACCCGCTCCTGCGCGTCCCAGATCATGAACGCGAACATGCCGCGCAACATCTTGACCCAGTCGGCCCCGAGGAAGTGGTACCCGGCGACGATGGCCTCACCGTCACCCTTGGTCCTGAACTGAGCGCCGTACTTCCGCATGAGCTCCGCCCGGAGCTCCTTGTAGTTGTAGATCTCGCCGTTGAAGTTCAACGTGTACCGCGTCGGGTTCTCCGGCGGCCCCCACACCAGCGGCTGATGAGAGTGCTCAAGATCGATGAAGCCGAGCCGGTTGAACCCGTAAACGACCTCTTTGTCAGCCCAGGTGTCCTGCTCGTCGGGCCCACGGTGCCGCTGACAACGCAACGCCGAAGCCACAGAGGCGCGCGCGGAGGCCGCAGTGGCTTCGGTGGAACAGATGAGTCCGAGCACTCCGCACACGTGAAATCGCACCTCGTAGCTAGCTGTTGCTGAAATCCCAGTATGACGAAGCCGGGAACCGGACATTCGTGCACCCGAAGGACGCCTGACTCACCGGTCAGGTTCCAGCCGCCAACAGCCGCGATGCCGCAGGCGAGCAGTACGTCTTTGTCCTTCGCAAGCGGTCCAGGCGGTGGGGTCCCATCACGAGTCGCGCCATAGCTCTTGCTGCATGTCTGAGGGGGTGTCAACCCGACACGCTTTTCGTCGGGTTGACACCCCCTCAGACATGTGGCCCGCTCTTGGCTCGGCTCGTGATGGGACCCCACCGCCAACGCACACAGCTACGCAACAGGCAGCCGCCCAACGCAACAGGCGTGCCATCTACCTACGGGCGGCGCGGGCCCCCTGATCAGATTGCCGGGGGTCTGGGGGCAGCGCCCCCAGGGGAAGCACGCAACGCAACCACGCCGCCCGCAACCCAACCACCGGGCCAAAGCCAGCGGAACACAAAAAGGGGCGCCTCCCGCCCACAGGAAGCGCCCCGCAAAAAAGTCCCAATCAATCAACCAACCAACCTACGGAGCGACCCGCTCCAACGACCACCCATCCCGCCCATCCCGGAACCGCAACCGGTCATGCATCCGATCCCGCCGCCCCTGCCAGAACTCGACCTCCTCAGGCCGAATCCGCCACCCACCCCAGTGCGGCGGCACAGGAATCTTCTCGGTGTCGGCGAACTGCCGCTCGATCTTGTGCAACGCGGAATCCAAAGTGGACCGCCCAGTCACAACCCGGGACTGCGGCGAGGCCCAAGCCCCGATCTGCGACCCCCGAGGCCGGGAGTTCCAGTACTCGGCGGTCTCCACCGGCCCGACCTTCTCCACGACACCACGCACGTGCGCCTGCCGCTGCATCGCGAACCACGGGAACGTCGCCGACGCATACCGAGTGGCCATCAGGTCGTGCGACTTGTTCGACGTGTAGTTGGTGTAGAACACCAGCCCACGAGCATCCAGCCCCTTGGCCAGCACGGTCCGCGACGAAGGCCGGCCCTTCACGTCGGTCGTCGCGAGCACCATCGCGTTCGGCTCGGCAAGACCCGCGCCGGCGGCCTGATCCAGCCACAGCTGGAGCTGTTCGTGCCAGGTGGCGGCAAGCTCGGTCTCGCTGAGCGAGCCCTGCTCGTAGGACACGCGCATCGCCGGCAGTGCGATGTTCGTGGTCTCCGTCATCGGCGAACCTCCAAGCAGCGGCAGAACTCGTGGTCCCTGGACCCGCGACCATACGCACGGCGACCCGATCCCGAAACCGCCTGCGCGGTGATGACCACCACCTGAACGGTGACTGTCCGTGCAAAGAACAGTTCTGGATCGAGTCCGTGATCGAGTCAGATGGCATCGAGCACACGTGTGACAGTGACCACGTCATCACCCAGTGCGGTGGCGAGGGTTCCGCCTGCTGCCAACGGAACCACGCTCCACCACTCACCGCCGCCGGCCGCCCTCTCCACCGAGTCGAGAACCAACTCGGTGCCGACGACCCGACACCCCGCCAATCCGGCAGACGACCGGTCCACCAACGGGTCACCCACCACCAGCTGCTGGTGCAACAACGGCGCCCCACAACGAGTTGCGCGCACAGTGGACGACAACGTGCCGGCAGCCTCCCCCGCCCGCCCCAACACGAGAACTTCACGAAATCGCAACTCTGCGTGACCGTCCAATTCGGCTTCCACCACTGCGGTGTGGTTCGCCCGCCGGGTCACGACCGTCGGCTCGGGCAGGTAGGAAACCGACCCCTCCACGAAAAACCTGACCAAGGACGAAGAGGCCTCACCGGACGAACCGGGCAACAACAACGTCGCCGCAACACCTCGAAGCTCGAGCGAGGCTCCAGGACCGACTTCGACGGTCAGGGACAACGAATCTCCGCCCAGCGGTGCCGTCACCGAGGAAACCAGGTGCACCAACGCAACCGGCCCCACGCGCCGATGCGGCACCAATGTCAACGGTGTCATCGACCGCAGAACTCGCACCACGCTGTTGCCGTGCGAGTCCAACGCCACCACCAACCGAGCTGAGGCCTTCACAGCTGGGCCAGCACCCACTTGGCCACTTCAGGTGCGTCGGGTGTCTCCACCAACGACTGGGCGATCACGGGCAGGTCCCCCCGCATCCGGTGCGCGTCGGAGATCATCACGTCCATGTCCGCGCCGACGAACGGCGCCAGGTCGATCTTGTTGATGACCAGCAGGTCCGCGGTCGTCACGCCGGGCCCGCCCTTGCGCGGCACCTTGTCGCCGCCGGCCACGTCGACGACGAAGATCTGCCGGTCGACCAGCCCGCGCGAGAACACCGCGGTCAGGTTGTCACCACCGCTCTCGATGATCACCAGATCCAGACCGGAGAACCTGTGCTCCAACCGCTCCACCGCGTCCAGGTTCGCGGTGATGTCGTCCCGGATCGCCGTGTGCGGACAGCACCCCGTCTGCACCGCCTCGATCCGCGAGGGGTCCAGCACCCCGGCGCGACGAAGAAAATCCGCGTCTTCGGTCGTGTAGATGTCATTGGTGACGACCGCAAGCTCCAGCTGCGAGCCCAGCGCACGGCACAAAGCGGCCGTCAGCGCGGTCTTGCCGCTGCCGACCGGCCCGCCGATGCCGATGCGCGGCGCGGCTCCGTGGTGGTGATCATGCGGGTCGGGACCGTGATTAGCTCCCAAAGAGACGCACCCCTTCACGTCGGACGTGTGCCTCGGCCAGCAGGTCCAAGGCAGGTGAACCCAGCGCGGGCAGCTCGACGCAGGCCCGCGAAGCAACTTCCTCGACCGCCAGTGAAGCGACGATCGCGTTGACCCCGAACGGATCCAGCCCCAGCAATCGCACAGCCGCCGACGCCGGTCCGCTCACCGCAAGATAAGCGCAGGTCAACGCAGCTTCGAACGCATCGCCCACCAACACCCCGATCACCAACGGCTGATGCGGATCGCGAGGCAACGCGTCCAGCCGGGCAGAAGGCCAGGCCCGCCGAGCGGCCCGCAGCATCCCCCGCCCCTGCGCCCGCGAAGCCGCACGCTGAGCAGGAGAGGGCGTGCGCGCGTCCAACTCCGCGTCGAGCAACACCAGATCCTCACCCCGGGCCGCCGCGGCGGCGAACCCTGCCGCCAGCAACCCGGCACCGAGCAAACGCCCGTGCAGGAACGACTCCAGCGACGACTCGTCGTGCACCAGCCCGCGCGCGGCGGCCTCCTCCAGTCCACCGGAGTGCACGTGGCCGCCACCGGGGAACCGGGAGTCGGCGAGGATCAGCGCGGTCAGCATCAGAACAGGAAATATCGTTGCGCGAGAGGCAGTTCCGCCACAGGTGAGGGCACGACCAGGTCGCCGTCGACGTGCACGGCGAAGCTGTCCGGATCGACCCGGACGTCCGGCATCGCGTCGTTCAACACCATGTCCGCCTTGGTCACCGACCGGGTCGAGGTCACCGGCAGCACCCGCCGCGCGTACCGCTCCCCGATCCCCGCCTCGACGGCCTCGGGCGCCACGAAGAACACCGAAGAGGCCGCACCGGCCGTCGCGCCGAACATCGGCCGTGCCCACACCGGTTGCGGCGTCGGGATCGAGGCGTTCGCGTCACCCATCGCACCCCACGCGATGAACCCGCCCTTCAGCACCACCGAAGGCCGCACACCGAAGAACTTGGGCTCCCACAACACCAGGTCGGCCAGCTTGCCGACCTCGACGGACCCGACCTCGGACGCGATCCCGTGCGCCACTGCGGGGTTGATCGTGTACTTGGCGACGTACCGCCGCGCCCGCAGGTTCGAGTCCAGAGACCGCCGCGACGACATGACGTGCGCGGTCTGCCAGGTCCGGATGATCACCTCACCGACGCGGCCCATCGCCTGCGAGTCGGACGAGATCATCGAGATCGCACCCAGGTCGTGCAGCAGGTCCTCGGCCGCGATCGTGGTCGGGCGGATGCGCGACTCCGCGAACGCCAGGTCCTCCGGCACGGACGGGTTGAGGTGGTGGCACACCATCAGCATGTCGAGGTGTTCTTCGAGCGTGTTGATGGTGTGCGGGCGGGTCGGGTTCGTCGACGACGGCAGCACGTTCGGCAGCGAGACCACGCGGATGATGTCCGGCGCGTGCCCGCCGCCGGCGCCCTCGGAGTGGTAGGCGTTGATCGACCGGCCACCGATGGCGTCCACAGTGGACTCCAGGAACCCGGCTTCGTTCAACGTGTCGGTGTGGATCGCGACCTGGACGCCCGACTCGTCCGCCACCCTCAGACACGCGTCGATCGCGGCGGGCGTGGTGCCCCAGTCCTCGTGCAGTTTGAACCCGCCCGCGCCGCCGGCGAGTTGCTCGCGCAGGCCCGCTTCCGAGACCGTGTTCCCCTTGCCCAGCAACAGGACGTTGACCGGCATGTGGTCCATCGACGTCAGCATGCGGTCGAGGTACCAGGCTCCGGGCGTGACCGTCGTGGCCTTCGTGCCCTCCGCCGGGCCGGTGCCGCCGCCGATCAACGTCGTCAGCCCGGACGCCAGCGCCTCGTCCACGATCTGCGGGCAGATGAAGTGGACGTGGCAGTCGATGCCGCCCGCGGTCAGGATCTTCCCGTTGCCGGACAGGATCTCCGTGGACGGGCCGATCACCAGCGCGGGGTGCACGCCGTCCATCGTGTCCGGGTTGCCCGCCTTGCCGATCGCGACGATCCGGCCGTCCCGCACGCCGACGTCGGCCTTGACGACACCCCAGTGGTCGAGGATCACCGCACCCGTGATGACCAGGTCGGGAGCACCCTCGGCCCTGGTCGCGACGCCCTGGCCCATCGACTCGCGGATCACCTTGCCGCCGCCGAAGATCACCTCGTCACCGGACGCGGCACCACGCGAACGGTCCTCCGTGACCTCGATGAACAGGTCCGTGTCGGCGAGCCGGATCCGGTCACCGACCGTCGGCCCGAGCAGCTCGGCATAACGTTCGCGGTCGATCATCGCTGCAACCCCCGGACGATCCTCAAGCCTGCCAGCGGAACCAGCGTGACCTCGCGTTCAACGCCGGGCTCGAACCGCACGGCCGTCCCCGCCGGGATGTCGAGCCGGTAGCCGAACGCGGTCTCCCGGTCGAACGAGAGCCCGGAGTTCACCGACGCGAAGTGGAAGTGCGAGCCGACCTGGACGGGCCGGTCGGCGACGTTCACGACGACCATCGTCACGCGCGGGCGGCCGGGGTTGAGCTCGACGGGCTCGGAGCCGACGACCACCTCGCCCGGCGCCGGTCCGGCCGAGGGCGCGATCGGGTGGTGGACGGTGACGAGCTTCGTGCCGTCCGGGAACGTCGCCTCCGCCTGGACCGAGTCGATCATCTCCGGCACCCCGCGCATGACCTGCTCCGGTGCGAGCACCGTCCGTCCGCTCTCCATGAGCTCGCTGACCGTGCGGCCGTCCCGCGCGCCCTCCAGCACGTGGTCGGTGATCAACGCGACGGCCTCGGGGTAGTTGAGCAGCACCCCGCGCTCGAGCCTGCGCCGCGCCACGTCGGCGGCGACGTGCACGAGGAGCTTGTCGCGTTCATGCGGCGTCAGATGCACCCCGCCGTTCTAACACGGGAAAGCGCGCTATCCCGGAGTGGAAACACGGCCGAAACACGACCGCGTGTCCACCGACCGGTTGACAACCGGGGTCAGCGGCACGGTCGTCCCGCGCGGACCCCTCGAAATCGCAGGATTGACGACATGAACGCGATCCGAGTGAGGGGCCTGAGGAAGGCCTACAAAGACCACCAGGCGGTGGCAGGGGTGGACCTCGACGTCGCCCGCGGTGAGGTCTTCGCGGTGCTCGGCCCGAACGGCGCCGGCAAGACCACCAGCGTCGAGATCCTGGAGGGACACCGCGACCGGGACGCCGGTGAGGTCAGCGTGCTCGGCGCGGACCCGGCCAAGGCCGGTCGCGACTGGCGTTCGAAGCTCGGCATCGTGCTGCAGAGCGCGACCGACGCCGCCACGCTGACGGTGCGCGAGGCCGTGCACCACTACGCCAAGTACTACGGCGACCCGCGTGACCCCGAGGAGGTCATCGACCTCGTCGGACTCACCGAGAAGGCGAAGTCCCGCGCCGGCACGCTCTCCGGTGGCCAGCGGCGCCGGCTCGACGTGGCGCTCGGCATCATCGGCCGTCCCGAACTCGTGTTCCTGGACGAGCCGACCACCGGGTTCGACCCCGAGGCGCGCCGCCAGTTCTGGGGCCTGCTCAAGCTGCTCGCCTCCGAGGGCACCACGATCCTGCTGACCACGCACTACCTCGACGAGGCCGAGGCGCTCGCCGACCGCGTCGCCGTGCTCGCCGGTGGACGCATCGTCGCCGAGGGCACGCCGCAGACGCTCGGTGGCCGCGCCCACGCCGACGCCACCGTCCGCTGGCTGTCCGACAACGGCTACCGCGAGATCAGGACCTCCGAGCCGACCAAGACGATCGCCGAACTGTCGCACCGCGGCGAACTGGCCGAGCTCGTCGTCACCCGTCCGTCGCTGGAAGACGTCTACCTGGAGCTGATCAAATGACCACCGCTGCCCCTTCGAAAACGGCAGCCGCTCTGCCCTCGACCCTGTCGCTCGGTCTCTCGAGGGGTGCGACCGAGCTGCGGGAGTTCTTCCGGCAGAAGGAAAACCTCATCTTCACGATCTCGCTGCCCGCGCTGCTGATGCTGCTGCTCGGCACCGTGTACGTGAAGGAGGTCGCCGCCGCGCAGATGTTCGCGGCCAGCATGATCGGTGCCGGCATCATCTCGACGTCGTTCGTCGGACTCGGCATGAGCGTCGTGGCCGACCGCGAGGACGGCACGCTCAAACGCCTGCGCGGCACGCCGATGCCGTTCACGTCCTACTTCATCGGCAAGATCGTCCTGGTCTTCGTGTCCAGCCTGTTCGAAGCCGTGCTGCTGCTCGTGGTGGCCGTGCTGCGGTTCGACCTGGAACTGCCGACGAGCGCGACGAAGTGGCTGACGTTCGCCTGGGTCTTCACCCTCGGCGTCATCGCGTGCTCGCTGATCGGCGTGGCGCTGAGCTCGATCGCGAAGTCCACGCGCAACGCGGCGGGCGTGCTGAACCTGCCGTACATCGTGCTGCAGTTCCTCAGCGGTGTGTTCATCATGCAGTCGGCGCTGCCCGAGTCGCTGCGCACGGTGGGTTCGTTCTTCCCGCTGAAGTGGGTGTGTCAGGGTTTCCGCTCGGTGTTCGCGCTGAACGACGACTACGCGGTGATGGAGGCGGCGGGATCATGGGAGCTCGGCAAGATCGCGCTGGTGCTCGGGGCCTGGACGATCGTGGGTCTGGTTCTCGTCAGCAGGACCTTCAAGTGGAGCAACACCAGTCGCTGATCACCTGGTACGTGCTCTTCGCGATCACGCAGGCCACCGCGCTCGTGCTGATCCTGATAGACAACAACACCCTCGCCGACCGCCTGTGGTCGGCGGGGTTGTTGGGCCTCAACGGCGTGTGGTTCCTGCTCTACGGCATCAAGCTGGTCAGGCGCAGCGAGGACGGCTGGAACGGTTTCGTCTACGCGGCAGGCTCGCTCGCCACCTTCGCGCCGGCGGTGTGGTTCAGCGGCAACGCGACCTTCGCCCTGTTCGGCCTGGTCCCGCAGATCTACATGGTGCTGCCGGTCGCCTGGGCGTTCGTGCCGATGGTGTTGTTCGTGCTGACGCCGCAGATCCTGACCTGGGCAGCGGGTGCCGTGCCGGCACTGCCGTGGCCGGCCGCGTTGCTGATCATCGGCTTCTCCCAGGCGTTCGGCTGGGCCATCGGACGCATGTCCGACCAGAGCAAACAACGCGCACTGCTGCTCGACAAGATCGAGGCACTCACCATCGAGGCCGAACGAGCCCGCTGGTCCGCCGAGATCCACGACACGCTCGCCCAGGGCTTCACGTCGATCATCACACTGCTGCAGGCCGCACAACCGAACGTGGACCTGGCCCTGCAGACCGCGCGCGAGAACCTGCGCGAGGCCCGCGCCCTGGTCGCGTCCAACGCACCGTCGCCTTTGGACGGTTCCTCCCTGGAGGACGCGTTGCGGCGACTGGTTTCCGGCGTGTCGCTGCCCTCGTCGTTCCGGGTGATCGGGGACGTGGTGCCGCTGGCGACCTCGGTGGACGTGGTGCTGCTGCGAACAGCGCAGGAGGCATTGACCAACGTGGCCCGGCATTCCGGCGCCACGCGGGTCGACGTCGTGATGAGGTTCGACGAGGACGGCATCTCGCTGGAGGTGCGCGACGACGGCCGCGGGTTCGGCGACGCCCCGGAGGGCTTCGGCCTGCGGGGCATGCGCGCAAGGCTGGAACAGGTGGGTGGGACGCTGTCGCTGTCTTCGGACGAGGGGGCGTCGGTGTTGGTGGAGGTGCCGCTGTGATCAGGATTCTGCTGGTGGACGACCACCCCGTGGTGCGTCAGGGGCTGCGCGGGATGCTCGTGGGGGACGACCTGGAGGTCGTCGGTGACGCCGGGTCCGGGCAGGAGGCGATCGCCCAGGCTGCTTCGCTGAAGCCGGACGTCGTGCTGATGGACCTGCGGATGCCCGAAATGGACGGTGTGGCGGCGACCGCTCGGATCGTCGGGACCGGGCCTCGGGTGCTCGTGTTGACCACTTACGAGACCGATTCGGACATTCTTCGCGCCGTTGAGGCTGGGGCGTCCGGGTACCTGTTGAAGGACTCGACCACCGAGGACCTGATCGCGGCGATCCGGGCGGCTGCGCGTGGGGAGACGGTGCTGGCGCCGTCGATGGTCGCCAAGGTGGTCGGGCAGGTTCGGACTCCGCCGCTGTCGGCTCGGGAGGTGGAGGTGCTGAAACTGGTCGCCAAGGGGATGTCCAATGTTGAGATCGGTCGGACCTTGTTCATCTCTGAGGCGACCGTGAAGACGCACCTGTTGCGGGTGTTCAACAAACTCGGCGTGTCCGACCGGACGGCAGCGGTCACCACTGCGATGGATCGCGGCATGCTGCAGTGACGCTCCGTTGAGCAGGACTACTGCAACTCAGCGAAAGGTGCCTCATTCCCGCGACCGTTCAGGTACATCTCTGACGATCTGAGATCCAACCCTGCAATCTGGCCATTCAGCTGTCGCGGACAGCCGTCGACCCGGTCCGCAACATGAGTCGGGGGGACAGATGCTGCGAGAGGCCGTTCTCTTCCTGGAGGGATACCTCCGCGGGCACGGTCCTGCGGCAGTGGTCAGAGCCGCCGTCGGCTTGATGTCTTTCGCCGTGTTGCTCGGAGCGGTGCTCGGCAGCACGGCCGTAAAGGCCGGCGCACTCGTCACCGCCGTACTCCTGATCGTGACCGCTGGAATCACGTTGTTGACCTACCGCAACGCGGAGCGGCGCGAACTCGAGACCCTCAGGGAACTGGTGGCCAAGTACAGCATGCTCATCAGCTCCGGAGGTCCAGCATTCCAGGTGATCAACTGGGAAGAGACCGCCGTGATCGGCGACCGCGGCGACACGCACAGCAAAATGAAGATCAAGATCAGAGTGACCCGCACCGAGTTGCGCTTCATCCGGCTGCGTTTCGGCTGCGGGTGGTCACAACCCAGGCGCGACCGGCGCAACATCCAAATCACCGTGCGCAATCTGCTCATCGACGGATCGCCGGGCACGACACTGCCCACGACGGTGTTATGGCCACGAGCGGGATCCATGGCAGCGATCGCGCATTTCCACACACCACTGGCGGCGAACTCCGAAGTCTCCTTCACCATCGACCTGGTCTGGCCGAAGAGGTGCGCACCGCTTCTCGACGGGGCACCGGACGAGTTCGGACTGATGTTCTGGGAGCCGACCCTCCGAGCCACCTACCGAGTTCTCCTCCCGAAGGGCACGGAGGCCTACGTCGAACCACTCGGAAGAACGGACGCCTTCAAGGGAATCCGACTACAGCGCAGGGTCGACGACGGCGGCCAAGAAATGATCATGTTCCGCCTCTCCGATCTGCCGATTCGCCATCGCGCCGGCATGCGCCTGCAGTTGAAAGAAGCTCGCCGCACACCACAGCTTCGATGAATGGGCATTCATCCTCGTCGCCTGTGCCACCGTTACCACCAGAACTCATGCACAAAGTCGACACAACTGCCCTCCACTTCAGTCGCATTCGTCGCGGAATGCTAGAGGAAATCAAAACCTCAAGCTAAATCTGCGAGTTGCGAGCCGACCGAATGGCCCGTGGGCCGCGCCTGTTGCGGCTCAGTACGGCCGCGGCGTACCACAGTGACCCAGGACACCCGGCTGTCATCCCCCGGCCACCGGCCTGCAACACTGTGAACTCCGGCAACGGCGCCGGTCAGGTCCCTGAAGCTCGTCAATCGCCCCGGAGGCGTGACCACATGACCCAGACCGCCGATCCGACCTCGTTGGTGCTTCCCGCCGAGCTCAAGCCGTCTGACGGCCGCTTCGGCTGTGGACCGTCCAAGGTGCGTCCCGAGGCCGTTGCGGCCCTCGCGTCCGAGGGCGCGGCCCTGCTCGGCACGTCGCACCGGCAGAAGCCCGTCAAGAACCTCGTCGGGCGGGTTCGTACCGGACTGCGCGACCTGTTCCAGCTGCCGGACGGCTACGAGGTCGTGCTCGGCAACGGTGGCACCACCGCGTTCTGGGACGCGGCGTCGTTCGGGCTGGTCCGCGAGACCGCTCAGCACTTCACGAACGGTGAGTTCTCCTCCAAGTTCGCGAAGGTCACGCAGACCGCGCCGTTCCTGAAGGACTCGCTGGTCACCAAGGCCGAGCCGGGCACCACGCCCGAGCTCTTCTACGCCGAGGGCGCCGACCTCGTGGGCTGGGCGCAGAACGAGACCTCCACCGGTGTCGCGATGCCCGTCACGCGCATCGAGGGCGCCGGTGACGCGCTGATCGCGATCGACGCGACGTCCGCCGCCGGTGGTCTGCCGGTCAAGGCCGAGGACTTCGACGTCTACTACTTCGCGCCGCAGAAGTCGTTCGCCAGCGACGGTGGGCTGTGGCTCGCGCTCATGTCGCCCGCGGCTCTCCAGCGCGTCGACGAGCTCAAGGACCGGTGGGTGCCGGAGTTCCTGTCGCTGCCGACCGCGCTCGACAACTCCACCAAGGACCAGACGTACAACACGCCGTCGGTCGCCACGCTCTTCCTGCTGGCGCACCAGATCGACTGGATCAACGGCAACGGTGGCCTCGACTGGTCGGTCGCGCGCACGAAGGACTCGAGCGACCGCCTGTACTCCTGGGCCGAGAAGACCGCGTACACCACGCCGTACGTCGAGAAGGCCGCCGACCGCTCGCAGGTCGTCGGCACGATCAACTTCAGTGACGACGTGGACGCCGCCACAGTGGCGAAGGTGTTGCGCGCCAACGGCATCGTGGACGTCGAGCCGTACCGCAAGCTCGGCAAGAACCAGCTGCGCGTCGCGATGTTCCCGGCCATCGAGCCGGACGACGTCACGATCCTGACGCAGGCGATCGACTGGGTCGTCGGTCAGCTCTGATCTCCGGCTGAAGACGGCAACCTGGGGTGCACCGAACGAGTTCTCGGTGCACCCCAGGGCTTTTCAGGCAAGTGCTTCCGTGGGCGACTGTCGTGCCGCCCGCACCGCGGGATAGACGCCGGCGATGGCGCCGATGAGGATCGCCGAGCCCACTCCCCCGAGCAGGGCCGGCCACGGCAGTGCCGCCGGCCATTGCTGACTGATCGAATATCCGGCCGTGACCGCGATTCCCACGATCACGCCGACCAGTCCGCCGAGACCGGACAACAACACCGACTCGGTGAGGAACTGCCACCGGATCTGCCGCCGGGTCGCCCCGAGCGCCCGCCGCAGTCCGATCTCCCTGCGCCGTTCCAGCACCGAGATCACCATCGTGTTCGCCACGCCGACGCCACCCACCAACAACGCGACCCCGCCCAAACCCAGGAACAGCGCGTTGTAGGAACTCTCGGCCAGCTGCTGCGCCTCCAGCGCCTCAGAGGGCCGGGAAACCTTGACCTCGTTGGACTTCTGCGGGTTCAGCGTCGGGCCCAGCAGGTTGCGGACGTTCTCGACCTGCTCCGGGGACGTGCGCACGTAGACCGTGTTCGCGTTGCCTTCGAAGCCGAAGGCCTCCTTGGCCGCGTCCCAGCCGATCAGCACGGACCTGTCGATCTCCGGCGAGAGCGGCAGCGGCCCGAGGATGCCGATCACGGTGAACCACTGCCCGTCGATCCACAACTGCACGCCGGGCTTGTCCACCCCCAGGCGTGAGGCCGCGGTGCCTCCGAGCACCACCGACTTCTCGCCCGACGACAGCCAGCGGCCGGCGCGGACCTCGGCGTCCAGCACCTTCAGCAGGTCCTGCTCCGCCGCCTGCACCTGCAGGCCGAGCGTGTCGCTCGACGGCACGAGGTCGTTCTTGCGGGCGTTCGCGGAGATCTTGCCCGTCGCACTGGCCGACGACACCGCGCCGATCCGCTTGGCCATCGGCACCGCCGTCTCCGGCAGCTTCGCGTCCTGGCCGAAGAAGTCCTGGCCGGGCGCGGCGGTGAGGAGGTTGGTACCCAGCTTGGACATCTTCGCCGAGAGGGCGGCGGCGCTGGAGGCCGGGATGCCGACGACCGCGACCACGGCGGCGATGCCGATCGCGATGCCGAGGGCCGACAGGATCGCGCGGATCGGGCGGGTCCGCATGCCGAAGAAACCGAGGCGCAGCAGGTCGATCATACGATCACTCCGTCGCGGACCTCGACACGACGTGGAGCCCAGGCCGCGATGTCCCGGTCGTGCGTGATCATCACGATCGTCGTGCCGTCGGAGTTGAGGCTCTCCAACAACTCCAGCACACCCGCGCCGTTCTTCGTGTCCAGGTTGCCGGTCGGTTCGTCGGCCAGCAGGATCCCCGGCGTGTTCACCACGGCCCGTGCGATCGCGACGCGTTGGCGTTCGCCACCGGACAGCTCGTGGGGCTTGTGCAGTGCGCGGTGGATCAGGCCGACTCTGTCCAAAGCGGACATCGCCATGGACCGCCGCTTCGAGCGCGGCACGCCGGCGTAGACGAGGCCCGCGGCCACGTTCTCGATCGCGGACAGGCCATCGGTGAGGAAGAACTGCTGGAACACGAACCCGATCGTGCGCGCCCGCAACGCGGACAGGGCGTTGTCGGACAGGGTGGAGATGTCGTTGCCGTCGATCTCGACCTTGCCGGCCGTCGGCTTGTCGAGCGTGCCCATCAGGTGCAGCAGCGTCGACTTCCCCGAGCCGGACGGTCCCACGATCGCGAGCATCTCCCCGCCCCCGACGGTCAGGGAGACGTCGCGCAACGCCTGCACACCGCCGGGATACGTCCGGCTCGCGTGGTCGACGGTGATCACTCGGTGGTCACCACCTTCATGCCCTCGCGCAGGCCCTCGCCCTGCACCTCGACCTGTCCCTTGGCGAAGATGCCGACGGTGACCGGGATGGTCTTGCCGTCGTCGGTCACGACGCCGTAGCCGCCTTCGGTCAACGCGAGGAGCGCGCCGATCGGGACCGCGAGCACGTTCTGCTTCTTCGACACCGTGAACAGCGCGGTGACGCTGCCGGTCTCGACGCCCTCGACGGCCTTGGGGTCGTCGACCGCGATCGTGAGGACGATCTTCGGTTTCTGGCCCTGGTTCGCATCGCCGGGGTTGCGGGTCGCGCCGGTGATGGTGCCGGTGGTGGGTTTGCCGCCGGTGATCGACAGCTCGACCTTCTCGCCGACCTTCGCGAGGCGCTGCTTGGACTGCTCCAGTTCGACGGTCACGGCGCGTTCGGTGCCGGTGACCTTCATCAGGTCGCCGCCCGCCGGTGCGCCGAGCTGAGCCGACAACGAGGACACGCGGATCGCTCCCGGCTGGACGATCACGTCGCCGGAGCCGAGTTTTCCGTTCTGTTCCAGGCCGTTGGCCTTCTGCCACTTCTTCAGCGCGGAGGCCGTGTACGAGGTGAACTTCTCGTCGGGGGCGCCGAAGTCCTTGAACCCCAGTGCGGCGAGGTTCTCCTCCACCACCTTGACGTCGGGTCCGTTCGACATGCCCGCTTCGAGGTCGCGGTAGAGCGGCAGCTGGCCGTAGAACAGCGGCACCGGTTTGGCGTCCGCGTGGAACACCGGTTTGCCCTGGTCGATGACAGCGCCCTGGTTCGGCAGCCCGGTGACGGTGCCACTTTTCCGGCTGGCCAGAGCTCGTTCCGCGCCGAAGCCGAGCTGGCCGGTCGCCGACTGCTGGTCGGCCAGGTTCGTCTTCTTGACCGGCGTGGTCTTCGACGGGTCGTTCTGCAACGGAGCGGCGTTGGCCTGGTTGGACGCGATTCTGGTGAGGACCACGACCCCACCGGTGCCGAGCACCACGGCGGCGACGAGCACCGCGATGAGGATCTTCCTGTTCAGCCGGCGCTTCATCCGACGGGCCTCGCCGCGACCATGCCCTCGCCCATGCCGCAGTCCTTCATGTCCTGCTTGATCTTGTCGTTCTCCATGTCGGGCATCTCGCGGGCCTCGATCGCGCCGCCACCGTCGAAGTTCGGGTCGGGCCAGTCGTGTCCCCTGTCCCGCATGCACTTCGCCTGCTCGCGCATCTTGTCCTGGTCCTCGGGCGACGGCGGCTTGAACTCGCCACCGTTGGGCAGGTGCTTCTTGCAGGCCTCGTGGGCGGTCTTCATCTTCTCCGGATCGAGGCCGTCCTCTCCCCCGATCGTGATGCCGACGCTGCCCTCGCCGTTCTCCTGCGGGTCCGGCATCTCGATGCCGTTCTCCCGCATGCACTTGGCGAACTGGACCGAGTCGCCCTTCTCGTTCTTCTTGGCGTCGTCCGGCTGCTCTTTCGACCCGCAGGCGGTGAGCGCCAGCAGCAGGCCCAGCAGCACTGCGATGGTGGATTTCATGGGGACAGGTCTACGGAGGGCGTCATTCGGCGGCGTTAAGCGAAAGGCCTTATCCGGCGCTTATGCCCGTTGCGCGGAAAATAGGCGTCATGCGTGTGCTGGTGGTCGAGGACGAACAGCTGCTCGCGGACACGATCGCAGAGGGGCTGCGCAGGTTCTCGATGGCGGTCGACGTCTGTTACGACGGCGAAGCGGCGTTGGAACGGGTGGGGGTGCACGCGTACGACGTCGTGGTGCTCGACCGGGATCTGCCGTTCGTGCACGGCGACGAGGTGTGCAAGGCGGTGCACGCGACCGGCGGTGAGGCACGGGTGCTGATGCTGACGGCGGCGGCCGAGGTGGACGACCGGGTGGCCGGGCTCGGGCTCGGTGCCGACGACTACCTGACCAAGCCGTTCGCGTTCGCCGAGCTCGTGGCCCGCGTGCAGGCGCTGGGCCGGCGGGCTCGTCCGGCCCTGCCGCCGGTGCTCGAACGGGCGGGCGTGACGCTCGACCTGCCGCGGCACCAGGCGTCGCGGAACGGGACGTTCCTGCCGCTGTCCCCCAAGGAGTTCGCCGTGCTGGAGGTGCTGATGCGGGCGGAGGGCAACGTGGTGAGTCCCGAGGAGTTGCTGGAGAAGGCCTGGGACGAGCACGCGGACCCGTTCACCAACGCCGTGCGGGTGGCGGTGATGACGCTGCGCCGCAAGCTGGGCGCGCCGCAGGTCATCCAGACCGTGCCCGGCGCCGGTTACCGGTTCGGCTCATGACGCTGCGGACCAGGCTGACGGCCTGGTACGCCGGGGTGTTCCTGATCGCGGGCGTCGCGCTGGTCGGGCTCAACTACTGGCTGCTGGCGGACTGGGAGCCGGTGACCGGCGGAATGGCGGTCTCGCGGGCGACGACGGTGCCGACGGAACCGCTGGACGTGTACACGGGCTACGCGGCGGTCGAGGCCGCGCAACTGCCCGCGGACACCCTGGTGTTCACCGCAGACCAGGTCAAGGCGAACACGATGAGCACAGTCCTGTGGCAGTCGGTGATCGCGTTGCTGGTCGCCGCGGTGATCGCCGTCTGGCTCGGCTGGGTGGTGGCCGGACGGGTGCTGGCGCCGTTGCACTCGATCACCTCGACCGCGCACCGGCTGGAGGCGGAACGGCTCGACCAGCGGATCGAGCTGGACGGGCCGCCGGACGAGCTCAAGGAGCTCGCGGACACCTTCGACGGCATGCTCGACCGGCTCGCGTCGTCGTTCGACAGCCAGAAGCGGTTCGTCGCGAACGCCTCGCACGAGCTGCGCACGCCGCTGGCCGTGCAACGGACGCTGATCGAGGTGGCACTCGGCGCTCCGGACGCGTCGGACGAGATCCGCCGTCTCGGAGCGCACCTGCTCGACACGAACGAACGCAGCGAGAAGCTCATCGACGGGCTGTTGCTGCTCGCTCGCAGTGATCGCGGGCTCGCCACGCGTGAGCTGGTGTGGCTGGACGAGGTCATCGACGACGAAATCGAGTCCTGCGCGGCGTTGGCGGCGGAGAAAAAGGTCACGTTTGCGGTTCGGACTCGCAGGTATCTGGTCGACGGCGACCCGGTCCTACTTGCCCACCTCGTCGGCAACCTGTTGCGCAACGCCCTCCTCTACAACAAACCGGGGGGTTCGGTCGCGGTGGAGCTTGATCGAGAACTCACCGTCACCAACACCGGTCCCACCGTGCCTGCCCAGGCAGTACCCGGGTTGTTCGAGCCCTTCCGACGTCTCCGCGACCGCACCGGGACCGCCGGATCGGGCCTCGGGCTGTCGATCGTGCAGTCCGTGGCGCGCGCTCATCAGGGCTCGGCGAAGGCTCGTCCGAACGGGGGAGGAGGCCTGGTGGTCCAGGTGAACCTTCCGGAAACGGGAGTGCGGCAACCCTCGTGAACTGGCAAGATCACGTAGAGATATCGGCGAGTCTCCCACTCATCGGGGACTCGTTGTCCTAACGTTGTCTGCTGGCGAGGTGCGGATTCAGGGAGGCCACGATGCGAGCGCTGCGAGTCATCGGGCTCGACGAGGACGGCAAGTCCGTCATCCTCGAGGACCCCGAAAACCGCGGCGAGCGCTTCACGCTCCCCGCGGACGAGCGTCTTCGGGCGGCCCTGCGTGGTGATCTGGCGCGCCTCGGCCAGATGCAGATCGAATCCGGCGAGGCCCAGATGCGGCCACGCGAGATCCAGGCGCGCATCCGTGCCGGCGAGTCGATCGAACAGGTCGCGGCCGCCTCGGGCATGCAGGTCCACCGCATCGAGCGCTTCGCCTACCCCGTTCTGCTGGAGCGTTCGCGCACGGCGGACCTGGCCCAGCGCGCGCACCCGGTCCGTGAGGACGGCCCGGACGTGCAGACGCTCGGTGAGGTCGTCGCGCACTCGTTCGGTCTGCGCGGCCACGACCTGTCCGACACGAGGTGGGACTCGTGGAAGGGCGACGACGGCCGCTGGATCGTCCAGCTGCACTGGACGACCGGGCGTTCGGACAACCGCGCGCACTGGGCGTTCCACCCCGGTGCGCAGGGCGGCACGGTCACGGCGCTCGACGACGTGGCAGTCGACCTGATGGACCCGAACCCCAACCGGACGCTGCGCACGGTGCGCCCGGTGACACAGCTCGCGCGTCAGGCCCTGGAGTCGACTCCGGCCCTGCCGCCGATCCCCGTCATCGAGGAGCCCCTGCCGGTTCCGGCGCAGGCGACTGCACCGGTGTCCACTCCTGTCGTGGCCGAGAAGCCCGTGCAGGAGAAGCTGCCGGAGCCGGAACCCGCTCCTGCCCCCGCCCCGCCGGCACCGCCGGTGAAGGAGCAGGAACCCGCCGCGGAGAAGCCGGTGCGCAAGGACCCTCCTCCGAAGCGGGGGAAGAAGAACCACCCCATCGTCCCTTCGTGGGAAGACGTTTTACTGGGCGTGCGGTCGAACCGCTGACTGAGACGCTGACATCGTGGGACGTCGTGTCGCGCTGGCTGCCGGAGTGGGTGCACTCCTCGGTCTGGCCTGGTGGGGAATGTTCGAGCTCTTCGCTTCGGGCTCTGTCTGCTCGAAGGACGAGTGGGGCTGTCTCGGGGCCTTCGTGACCTCGATACCGATCTTCGCCGTGGCGGGGTCGGTGGCAGGCGGACTCGCTCTGCGATCGCTGAAGGTGTCGCGGGCATGGCTGGTGGCCGTGCCCGCGACCCTCATGGCGGTGGTCGCGATGGTGTTGCTGCTGGGTGTGACCTTCCTGGCTTTCGCGGTGTTCGCCGCGCTCTACGCGTTGATCGCCGTGCTGACGGGCGCACGCCGTGAAGGTTCTGTGGAGAGTTCGGCCTGATCGGCCTTCCGCGTGCCTTGATCAGGTAGCTCTGGACGCATGCTGTTGCGCACGGTCCTGGGGGCCGTCACCGGGGCGATCGCCGGCTTCGGGTTCCTGTTCACGCTGACCCTGACCGCCCGGTACTGCAACGGCGGGCCGCGGCGCGCTCTGTGCGGTGAGGCCCTGTTGCTGCAGTACCCGCTCCAGTACCTGTTCTGGGTGGCGGTGGCCGGGGTGCTCCTCGTGGCCGGGTTCCGCTTTCTGCGGCAGCGACGTGGCTGGTGGGTGGCGGGGATCGCCGCCGTGTCGTGGCTCGTGCTGGTCCTGGCGGTCGGGTACGTGGTCTACGAGTACCTCGACCTGTACCAGGCGGAACGTGGCCCCGTACTCGTGACGGCGGCGCTGAGTGCGGCGGGCGTCTCCTACACGCTCGCGGCGTTGTGCGTCGGCCGTCCCTTGGCCGGCGTGAGCGGGCGGAGGCGGTCGGAAACGTGATGTTCGCCGTGGCAGGAGCAGGCGGCTGCACCTTGGCCGACGTGGTGGCCGCTGGTTACGGTGGACGGCGTGACGGAGCAGAGCACCACGGGCAAGACGGGTAGGACGGGACGCCGGCTGTTGTTCCGGGTCGTGCTGTCGATGGCCGTCGGGGCCGGGCTGGTGCTCGGGTGGACGTGGGCGTACGAGTCGGGCTTCCTGAAGTCGTGGCTCGAGACCACGTCGATGTCGACGTTCCTGCTGCTCGTGCTGGTCGGGTTGCCGCTCGCGCTGGTGTCGTCGCTGGTGCTCGCCGGGCCGGTGCTGTGGGTCTTCGGGGTGCGGCCGGTGTGGCCGATCATCCTGCTCGGGCCGGTCGTGCTGGGTGTCGGGCTCTACTTCAAGGTGCACGAACCCGCGATGGCGTGGTTCACCAACCGGCATCACGCCGAGGCGTTGCTCGCGGCCGTCTCCTACGGGCTGGTCGGCCTGTTCACCTTCAAGAGGGCGTAGGCACCTCGTCGAGCAGGTGCAGGTTCCAGCCCTCGCGTTCGCACCAGTCCTCGGCGTCCTCGCGCGAGACCAGCACGGCGTGTCTGGGGCGTGCCCCGGCCAGCTTGTCCCACCCGTCCGGCGCTAGGACGTAGTTCGCCCCGTCGCGTGAGGCGATCAGCCGTCCGTGTGGAAACGCCATCGTCTGCTCGGTGCGCAGAAACCGCGTCATGGTGGTCATCGTGCCCTTGACCTCGACCTAAGTCGAGCCTGAAGGCTCCGTTGGGCAGAAAACCGGATGCTGAATGCCGGTCGGACTTCGTACTTTGGAGACGACCTGGAGGGGGCCCGTCGCGTGAGCGATCAACGTAACTCGACAATTCAGACCTTGCGGAGGTTGTGGCCGTACGTGCGGCCGCACCGCGCACGGATGACTGTCGTGCTGTCGGCGACGATGCTCGCGATGCTGTGCGGTCTCGGCATCCCGCTGCTCACGCAGCGCATCGTCGACGGCCCGATTCAGAACAAGCAGACCGGTCCGCTGCCGTGGCTGATCCTGGGCGTGCTGGTGCTCGGCATCGGCGAGGCGGCGCTGTTCTACATCCGCCGCAAGGTCGTCGCCCGGCCCGCCGCCCAGGTGGAGGCGACCATGCGGTTCGACCTCTACAAACATCTCCAGCGGCTGCCGGTGTCGTTCCACGACAGGTGGCAGTCGGGTCAGTTGCTGTCCCGTGCGACGAACGACCTCACGACCGTGCGGCGGTTCGTGGCGTTCGCGATCGTGTTCCTGATCGTGAACAGCGTGGTCGTGGTGATCGGGCTGGGCATCATCGCGGCGCTCTCGCCGTGGCTGATGGTCGTGTCGCTGTGCGGTGCGCTGCCGTTGATCGTCATCTCGTACTTCTTCGAGGCGAAGTTCAAGGTCGTCGCACGTCAGGCGCAGGACCAGGCGGGCGACCTGACCACGACGGTCGAGGAGTCGGTGCTCGGCATCCGGGTGCTCAAGGCGTTCGGGCGCGGGCCGGAGCTGTCCAAGCGGTTCGTGGCGCAGGCTCGTGAGCTGCGGACGACCGAGCTGAACAAGATCTCGATCCTGGCCGCGCTGTGGTCGGTGCTGATCGTGCTGCCGGAGCTGTCGATCGCGGGCATGCTCGCCGTCGGCACGGTGGGCATCGTGCAGGGCTGGATGACGGTCGGCACGCTGGTCGCGGCGGTCGCGGTGAGCGCTTACCTGCGCTGGCCGATCGACTCCATCGGCTGGTTGCTGGCGGAGACGAACCAGGCCGCCTCGGCCCTGGAACGCTACTGGGAGGTCGTCGACTCCCCCGTCGCGATCACCGGCCCCGCCTCGCCCGCGCCGCTGCCCGCACCGCTGCGCGGGCACGTTCGTTTCGAGGGCGTGCGGTTCGCGTTCGAAGACGGCCGCGAGGTCCTGTCGGGCATCGACCTCGACCTGCACCCCGGTGAGACGCTCGCGCTGGTCGGCGCGACGGGGTCGGGCAAGACGACGCTGACCGCGCTCGTGCCCCGGCTCGCGGACGTGACCGGCGGCCGGATCACGATCGACGGCACCGACGTGCGGGACCTCTCGCTGGAGGACCTGCGGACCGTGGTCGGCATGGCGTTCGAGGAGCCCGTGCTGTTCTCCGCGTCGGTGACCGAGAACGTGGGCCTGGGCCTGCCGGACGTCACCGAGGCGCAGGTGCGCGAGGCGTTGCGGGTGGCCAAGGCGGAGGAGTTCGTGGACGCGCTGCCGTGGGGTCTCGCGACCCGGATCGGCGAGCAGGGCCTGTCGCTGTCCGGTGGTCAGCGGCAACGACTGGCACTGGCCCGCGCGGTCGTCGGCAAGCCGGCGGTGCTGGTGCTGGACGACCCGCTGTCGGCGTTGGACGTCCACACCGAGGCCGAGGTGGAGGGTGCGCTGCGGCGCGTGCTGCGCGACACGACGGCGCTGGTGGTGGCACACCGGTCGTCGACCGTGCAGCTGGCCGACCGGGTGGCGTTGCTGGTCGACGGCAAGATCGAGGCGATCGGTTCGCACCGGGAGCTGTTGGACACCAACGAGGAGTACAAGCGTCTGCTGTCCTCAATGGACGACGACCTGGTCGAAGAGGAGGTGGCGTCGTGAGTGAAGTGACTGTCACGCAAGAAGAAGAGTGGCGCGGCGTCGCCGCCGAGGAGATCGAGGAGCTCTCGCACTCGACGGGTCTGCGCCTGCAGGCCCGCTCGCGCAAGCTGCTGGGCTCGTTGCTGCGCCCGCACGTCGCCCGCACGTCGCTGGCGATCGCGGCGGTGGTCGGCGGCAACCTGGCGGCGCTCGCGGGCCCGTTGCTGATCGCCGCCGCGATCGACCGCGGCATCCCGGCCGCGGTCGGCGGCGGTCCGGCGATCCTGGTCTGGTGCGTCGTCGGCTACGCGGTCTGCGCGCTGCTGACGACGTTCCTGCGCTGGGCGTTCCTGCGGGTCTCCGGCCGCGTCGGCCAGGACCTGCTGCTGGACCTGCGGGGCCGGATCTTCCGGCACTCGCAGAGCCTGTCGGTCGGTTTCCACGAGTCGTACACGTCCGGCAAGGTGATCTCCCGCCTGACCAGCGACGTGGACTCGTTGCAGGACCTGCTGGAGGAGGGCCTCGACAGCCTGTTCAACGCGGCGCTGTCGGTGGTCGGCATCGCGGTGATCCTGCTGTGGCTCGACGCTCCGCTGGCGTCGGTCGTGATCGCGGGCTTCCTGCCGTTGTTCTTCCTGTGGCGCTGGTTCCGCCGCCGTTCGATGGAGGCGTACCGGGGCACGCGCGGCGCGATCGCCAAGATCATCGTGCAGTTCGTGGAGTCCATGAACGGCATCCGCGCGGTGCAGGCGTTCCGGCGCCAGCCCCGCAACGAGCAGATCATGTCGGGCTTCAACGGCCAGTTCCGCGACGCGAACACCGACGCGCTGGGCGTGATGGCCACGTTCGTCTCGACGATCCGCGCGATCGGCAACGTGTCGCTGGCGGTCGTGCTGGCGTGGGGTGCCTTCCGGGTCGCCGACGGTGCCGTCGAACTGGGCGTGCTGGCGGCGTTCATGCTGTACCTGCGCCGCTTCTACGACCCGTTCGACGAGCTGGCGATGTTCGCGAACTCCTACTCCTCCGCGACCGCCGCCCTGGAGAAGATCTCGGGCGTCCTGGAGGAACGGCCGTCCGTGCCGGAACCGTCGTCGCCGGTGGCTCTGGCGCACGCACGGGGCGCCGTCCGGTTCGCCGACGTGGAGTTCCAGTACCCCGGCACACCCCGGCTGGTGCTGCCGCGGTTCTCGCTGGACGTGCCGGCGGGCCAGACCGTGGCCCTGGTGGGCGCGACCGGCGCCGGCAAGACCACGGTGGCGAAGCTCGTGGCCCGCTTCTACGACCCGTCCACGGGGTCCGTGCGGCTCGACGGCACGGACCTGCGTTCGGTGGCGGACACGGACCTGCGCCGGGCCGTGGTGATGGTGACGCAGGAGAACTTCCTGTTCTCCGGTTCGGTGGCCGACAACATCGCCCTGGGTCGTCCGTCGGCGTCCCGGGCGGAGATCGAGGCCGCCGCGGCCGAGGTGGGTGCGCACGAGTTCATCGCCGCCCTCCCGGACGGCTACGACACGGATGTGCGCAAACGGGGTGGCCGCCTGTCCGCCGGACAGCGCCAAATGGTCGCCTTCGCCCGCGCGTTTCTGGCAGACCCCGCGGTGCTGGTCCTGGATGAGGCAACATCGTCCTTGGACGTACCCACCGAACGCGCCGTGCAGGCAGCCCTGGAGACAGTGCTCGCCGACCGGACGGCGTTCATCATCGCCCACCGCCTGTCGACGGTCCTGATCGCGGACCGCGTCCTGGTGCTCGATGGTGGCATTGTGGTGGAAGACGGCTCCCCCGAGGAGCTGATCGGTGAGCGGGGCCGGTTCGCGGCCCTGCACACGGCCTGGCGCGACTCGCTCGCGTAGGCCGGAAGGTCGCGTTCGCGCCAATGGGGATCTGGCGCGAACGCGACCTCACGACGTCGTTTGTTCTCCACGCCCCTCCCGTCCGATAGGTTTCTGGCCGAAGGTCAAGACCGAGGAGGGCGCAGTGGAGTTGCGAGTCCGGGACGGCCGCGCCGTGCTCGCCGGGGAAGACGCCACCGGTGAGCGCGAGGTCGACCCGCACAGCCTGCCCCTGGGTTCCGACCTGGCCGAGGCGCTGCACGAGTGGGCGAAGGTGGCCGACGCCGTCGGACGCGCCGAGACGCCCTCGGACGGTGTGGCCAGCGCTCTCATCGCCCGCCGGGGCAAGCAGCTCGCGGGCAGGCTCGCCACGGTCATGAACTCCCCCGTCAGCTACACCGACCCGGTCAGCGGCGACCTGCTCACCGTCGACGCGCCCGAGGCCGCCCCCGCGGAGGTCCCGGTGCGCACGCTGGTCGAGGACGAGCCCGAACCGACGCCGTGGGGCACCGGGCTCACGGTCAGCGTCATCACGGCCGCGATCGTGACGGTGACAGTCGTGTCGCTGTCGCTGGGCCTGGGTGAGACCAGCCGGTGGCTCGCGCTCGTGGCGAACGTGCTGGTGGTCGGCGGCCTGGCCCCCAGCGTGTGGCTCGGGCGCAGGGTGCCGGTGTGGCGCTGGGTCGCGTACGGCGTCGTGACCGGGGTCCTGGTCGCCTGGCTCGCGCTGATCCTGACCCTGCTCTAGAGAAGCGCGTGGAACGCCACCGCGCCCGCGGTGGCCACGTTCAGCGAGTCCACGCCCGACGACATCGGGATGCGCACCGCGACGTCCGCGGCGTCGATCGCCTCGTCGGTGAGGCCCGGCCCCTCCGAACCCAGCAGCACCGCCACGCGCCGGCCGCGCAAACCCGCGTCTGCAAGTTGCACGGCCGACGGGCGCGGCGTCAGAGCGGCGACGGTGTAACCCTTTTGTCGCAACAAGTTCAGCGCCGCGGGCCACTCATCCGTGGTAGCGAACGGCACGCGCAGCACGTGCCCCATCGACACGCGCACGCTGCGGCGGTAGAGCGGGTCGCTGCATCCCGGACCGAGAACCACGCCGTCCACACCCAGTGCGGCGGCGTTGCGGAAGATCGAACCCAGGTTCTCGTGGTCGCCCACGCCTTCCAGCACGGCCAGGCGCTGGGACCTCGCGGCGAGCTCCTCGAACGACACCTCGGGAGCGCGATCGGCGGCCGCGAGTACACCCCGGTTCAAGTGGAAACCGACGGCCGACGCCATAACCTCTGCTGACGTCACGTAGGCGGGAACGTCCAGGTCAGAAAGGTCCAGCGCCTCGATCCTGCGCCTCACCCCGAGCAGCCCGCGCACCGGGTACGGCGATGCCAGCAGACGTTCCACCACCACGACGCCCTCGGCGATGACGAGACCCCGTCCTCCCGGCCGGTCGGGCCTGCGATCGGCCGTCGACAGGTCGCGGAAGTCGTCCAGCCGGGCATCAGCCGGGTCGTAGATCTCGATCACGTCAGCCACTCCGGAAGTTTCGCATCCGGCGTGAGGTGGAACAGGCGAGGTAGTCCGGAGGGCGGAACCGCACACGCCCGACCAGCGGATGATCGCTGGTTGTTACCTCGACGTGACAGAGAGCACCGATTTGGGCGATGTAAAGGGGGATTCCGCTGTGTCACTTTTGGCGTTCCGCCTGGCCCGCGCCCACCGGCGCCGAGCGAAGGGGTAGCGGCATGGGAAGCGACGTGTCCAGCCGCACGTTCACCAGAGACGATCGCCAGCGTTATCGCGAGAAGATGCAGCGGAGTCTCGACGCACTGGCCACGATGCTGGCCGAAGACACATTTTCCTTTCCCCGCAGGCAGATGGGGCTCGAGATCGAGCTGAACCTCGTCGACGACGCGATGCGTCCGGCGATGGCGAACTCGGAGGTCCTCGAGAAGATCGACGATCCCTCCTACACCCTGGAGCTGGGACAGCAGAACCTCGAGATCAACGTCCCCCCGCGCGAGCTCGCCGGGGGTGAGATGCTCGGCCTGGAAGAGGAGCTGCGGCAGTCACTCGACAACGCCGACGCCAAGGCGCAGGACGTGGGCGCCAACCTGGCCATGATCGGCGTGCTGCCGACGTTGCGGGAGAGGCACTTCGACCGCAAGTGGCTCTCCGAGGCACCGCGGTACGCGCTGCTCAACGACACCATCTTCAAAGCCCGTGGCGAGGAGATGGTGCTGCGCATGGAGGGCCCGGCGATGCCGGGCAAGGGGCCGGAGAAGCTCCTGAGCTACGCGGAGTCGATCCTGCCGGAGGCCGCGTGCACCTCGGTGCAGTTGCACCTGCAGGTCGAGCCGACGCACTTCGCCGCGCACTGGAACGCCGCGCAGTGCCTGGCGGGTGTGCAGGTCGCCATCGCCGCGAACTCGGCTTTCCTGCTGGGCAAGGCGTTGTGGCACGAGACCCGCATCCCGTTGTTCGAACAGGCGACCGACACCCGCCCGGACGAGCTGAAGAACCAGGGTGTGCGCCCGCGCGTGTGGTTCGGCGAGCGGTGGATCACGTCGATCTTCGACCTGTTCGAGGAGAACGTGCGCTACTTCCCCAGTCTGCTGCCCGAAACCGACGACGAGGACCCGTTGGAGGTCCTGGAAGCCGGTGGCGCGCCTCGCCTTTCCGAGCTGCGCCTGCACAACGGCACGATCTGGCGCTGGAACCGCCCGGTGTACGACGTCGTCGACGGCGTGCCGCACCTGCGCGTCGAGAACCGGGTCCTGCCCGCGGGCCCCACGGTGCTCGACACGATGGCCAACGCCGCCTTCTTCTACGGCGCCCAGCGCGCGCTCACCTCGCAGGAGCGTCCACTGTGGACGCAGATGTCGTTCCAGGCGGCGGAGGAGAACCTCTACACCGGCGCCAGGCACGGCATGCACGCTCAGCTGTATTGGCCGGGCATCGGCTGGATCCCGCCGGACGAGCTGGTACTGCGCCGGCTGCTGCCGATGGCGCACGAGGGCCTGCGTGACTGCGGTGTCTCCGACGAGGCCCGCGAGCGCTACCTCGGCGTGATCGAACAGCGGTGCCTCGCACGGCGCACGGGTTCGTCGTGGCAGCGGGAAACCGTTGCGCTGCTGGAGGAACGGGGCATGTCGAGGGACGCGGCGTTGTCCGGGATGCTCAAGCGGTACATGGAGCTGATGCACGCGGGTGAGCCCGTGCACACCTGGCACGTCGGTTAGTCACCAGGTCGTCAGCTTCTGTTGGAACGCACGCAGGATGTCGTTGGGCAGGCCCGTCGCCGTGACCGGCCTGCCCTGCACCGCGACGCGGGACTCGCCGCCCACGAAGACGACGACCGCCAGCTGAGGGGTGTACTCGATCATCCAGGCGTGCCGGACCACGTCGCCGTCCTTCACCTCGACGGGCAGGCACGCCGCCTCCGGGTGGTTGACGCACGACGGACCGGCCCGCAGTTCCTCGGTGACCCGTGCCGCGAACTCCTTGCTGCGCGCGGGATCCAGGCCCAGCGCGGGCCTGGCCTCGGCCACCGCCCGGTACAGCGTCTTGCCGCTCGCCTCGGTGACGTGGGTGATGAAGTGCGTGTCGTGGTGCACTCCTCCAGCCCCGAAGGTCGCATACGCGGTCGCGACGTCGAGTGGCCTCAGCAGAGCCTCACCGGTGGCGAGCAGGTCCGTCCTCGTGCCCTCGACCTCCGCGGTCTCCGGCACCCCGGCCGCTCGCATGAGCGCCACCGATCCGAACGGCCGCGCCGCCTCACCGGCGGCCCTCACCACACCACCGGCGTAGTCCGCGGCGGGATCGTGGCCCGGCGCGTAGGCCCGCACGCCGCCACTGGCCGGGTCGACCGCCGTGATCGACGCCGGACGTGCGGCCGCCAACTGACGGATCACCTCCGTCGCACCGGCCTGCGCCTTGGAGTCGATCGTCGTGACCACCAGAGCACCGCCCGCGGCGCGAAGCTGGTCGAGCGACGTCCCGGTCGTCCCGAGTTCCCGCAGCACCTGCCGGACCAGCGGTGTCTCCGGCTGACCGGAACGCCACAGAATCGAGCCGTCCGAGTGCTGCAGCACGACGTCACCGGCGGCGATGGCCTCCGGTGACGTCCCAGGTCGTTGCCACACAACGGCTCCGACGATCACGGCGAGCAGAACCAGCGCGCCCAGAACGGGCAGGAAACGCTTCATCGAATCCCCCAGCGAGAAACTCCCCCAGGGAACCGAATGTAGCGGTGCCGTCCAGCCTCAGGCCTTCTCCGCGAACCCCTGCCAGATCGCCTTGGGCAGACCGATGTCCTCGACCGTCTGGCGCACCGCGTCCGTCACCGGCTGCTTCGGGTTCGCGGTCGTGACGAGCACCGTGATCGCCATCCGGTCCGTGTACCCGGTCGTCCAGGCGTGGACGTCCTGCCCGGCCGCATCCGGGGGTGTGGCGTAGCGGGCGGTGCGGCACACCGCACCAGGACAGGCCGTGCTGTCCT
Organism: Streptomyces sp. ID05-26A; assembly: GCF_033794685.1. NCBI lineage: Bacteria > Bacillati > Actinomycetota > Actinomycetes > Kitasatosporales > Streptomycetaceae > Streptomyces > Streptomyces sp. ID05-26A. The sequence goes on along the minus strand of NZ_JARAYZ010000001.1, from coordinate 2,790,034 downwards.
TCAGCACGGTGGTGATCCGGGAGGAGATCTCCTTGCTCACCGCGATGTCGGGGTCGAACGCGGCCGAGGCGCTCTCGGTCACCTGGTACAGCGCGCTGCCGTCGTCGGCGGAGACCTTGGTGACGAAGTGCGTCCTGCGGTGCACGCCGCCCGAGGCGAACGTCGCGTACACCGTCGTCAGGTCCAGTGGCCGCATGGCCGCCTCGTCCGTGCCGAGCGCGATCTCCGTTCTCGGCAGGCCGCCGCCCTCTCCGACGAGCAGGGGCGTGTCCTTGCCGTCGATGACGACGGATTCCGGCACTCCCGCCTGGTGTGCCGCCTTCTGGACGCCCTTCACCCCGACCTCGTTGGCGACCAGGTCGTACATGACGACAGCGCTCGACCGGGCGAGAGCGTCGCGCACGGTGCTGGTTTTCCCGAACGTCACGTCGTCCCGGATCGCGACTCCGGCGATCTTGCGCGGCGTGCCGTCGAACACCGAGTCCAACTGGTGTCCCTCCTTCATGCCGGCCACGACGTTGATCGGGTAGAAGGTGGTTCCCGGCTGCTTGAGCACACCGCCCGCGTAGTCGGTCGCGTCCGGCCCCTGAGCGCCCGGCACGTACGCGAGCACACCTCCGGTGGCCGGATCGACGGCCGTAAGCCCGAACCGCAGCGACGGTGGCTGGGCCCGCGCGGTCTCGTCGAGCACGGAAGCACCGGCGCCCTGCGCCTTCGGATCGATCGTCGTCACGACGGTCGCACCGACGCGCCGGAGCCCGTCGAGGTCGAACGACCCCTGCCGGCGCAACTCGGTGAGAACCTGGGTGACGAGCGGAGTCTGCGGGGCACCGTCCTCGGTGCTCCACAACCGCGTCCCGTCCGCGTACTGCACCACAACGTCTTTCAACGCCACCGGAGGCGGGACCTCCGGCCGTTGCCACACCACCACCGCGACAACGGCACCGACCAGCACGAGCGCGCCTGAAACAGACAGCAGACGTTTCAACATGACTCCCCCCAGAGTGTGTCTCCGGGGGTCAATCTAGCGGCGGCGGCCCGACTTCAGCGGGGCGACGTCCGCGCCGTCGTGGGAGATCCGGCACTCGTCCGGCGTGACGGCCTCGACCGCCAGCGTCAGCTCGCCCTTCACTCCCGTGTAGATCGACTCGCCACGCGACGCCAACGAGGCGTGCACGCGGTTCGAGTCGGTGAAGTCACGTTCGTCTGCCACCCGCTTCTTGCCGGTCTGCTCCTCGGGCCTCGTCGCGCTGCGGAGGTTGACCTCCAGCCACGCGGCGACCTCCGCCGGCGACGTCAGCACTTCCTCAGGGGTGCGTTCGAGCCGAACCTGCCGAGGAGAGGCGTGGTCGAGTGACGTGTGCTCCACATAGGCGTGCCAGTGGGTGTTGCGCATCGACCAGGTCTGTTCGACCGGCCAGTCCTCCTCGGTGGTCATGACTCCTATCTTCCACCCTTCACACGAGGAAACGTGAGAAGGTCGCGGACGTTGATCTCGTGATCCACCCGCACGGCGGATGCGAGCCGCCGGTCGTGCGTGACCAGCAACAACGTCCCCTCGTAGCTGTCGAGCGCCTGCTCCAGCTGTTCGATGGCCGGAAGATCGAGGTGGTTGGTCGGTTCGTCCAACACCAAACAAGTCGTGCCGCGAGCTTGCAACAAAGCCAATCCCGCACGGGTGCGTTCGCCCGGTGAGAGGTCCCGCGCCGGCCTCAGCACGGCGTCGGCGCCGAGCCGGAACTTCGCGAGCAACGTGCGCACCTCGACGTCCTGCAGACCGGTCGCGTCCGCCACGATCCGCAACGCGCTGGTGTCGCTCGCGAACTCGGCCCGGAGTTGGTCGACCTCGCCGACGACGACCCCCGGACCGATCGACCGATCTCCCGCGCCGAGCGGGATGCGGCCGAGCAGCGCGCCGAGCAACGTCGACTTGCCGGAGCCGTTCGGCCCGGTGATCCGCCACCGCTCCCCCGCGCCGATCGTGAGGTCGATCGGCCCGAGCGTGACGTCACCGCGGCTGACCACGGCCCCGCGCAACGTGAACGCGACCGAACTGCCGCGCCCGGCCGACGGCAGGGTGAGCCGGAGTTGCCACGCCTCACGAGGTTCCTCGACCTCCTCCAGCCTCGCGAGCTGACGGTCCACAACGGACGCTTTGGCGGTCAGGCTCTCGGCGCCGCGCTTGTGGCCGGCCCGGACGTTGCGGTCCGGTTCGTCGTTGAGCATCTTGGCGCTCGTCGCCCGGCGCACGCCCTTGCGCGACCACTCCCGCACCTGCCGGCTGCGTTGCGTCAGCGAGTCGCGCTTGGTCTCGTACGCCTCGTACTCCTCGTGCGCGCGCCGGTCCGCGTTCGACTTCTCCTCGACGTAGGCGTCCCAGCCGCCACCGAACACGGTGATCCTGTGGGTGAACTCGTCGAGTTCGGCGATCGCGGTCGTCGTGCGTGCCAGGAACTCCCGGTCGTGGCTGACCAGCACGATCGCGCCCTGGTAGCCCCTGACGTGGGACTCCAGCAGGTCGAGGCCGGCGGCGTCGAGGTCGTTGGTCGGCTCGTCCAGCAGCAGCACGTCGGCTCGGGTCAGCAGCACCGCCGCGAGCCGCAGTCGTGCCTGCTGGCCGCCGGACAACTCGTCGGGTTCCCTGCCGTCGAGCAGGTTCACCGGCAGGCCGAGGCGTTCGCAGACGACGTCGGCGCGTTCGTCGAAGTCGCCGGCACCGATGGCGGTCCAGTGGTCGAAAGCGTCGGAGTACCGCTCACCGCCGCCGTCCGCGAGGGCTTCGGCCTCCCGTTGCAGCCACTGCTCGGCCCGCGCGACGCCGGTGCGGCGGGCGAGGTGGTCGCGCAGCGACTCTCCAGTTATGTGGAGGGTCTCCTGCGTCAGGTGCGCGACGGTCCCGGTGCTCGAGACAGAACCGGTTTCCGGTCGCAGTTCTCCGGAGAGCAGACGGAGAAGGGTGGACTTGCCGACGCCGTTGGGAGCGAGCAGACCTACGCGGTCACCAGGCGAAACATCGAAATCAACCTCCGAGATCACGGTCCTCGGACCGAACGACAGCGAAATATTCCTGGCTGTCAGCACGGACACGCTTTCGAAGGTACGGCCACGTGCAACTGGTTTACTCGACCTTGTTGCTAGTAAGTTGCAAGTACCAAGAGATTGCAGGAGATGTCATGGGCCAGTACGTGCTGCCGGATCTCGACTACGACTACGGCGACCTCGAGCCGGCGATCATCGGCGAGATCAACGAGCTGCACCACGGCAAGCACCACGCCGCCTACGTCAAGGGCGCGAACGACACGATCGAGCAGATCGAGGAGGCCCGCGACAAGGAGTCGTTCGGCTCCATCGTCGGCCTCGAGACCACGCTGGCGTTCCACCTGGCGGGCCACGCGCTGCACCAGGTGTGGTGGAAGAACCTCTCGCCCAACGGCGGCGACAAGCCGGTCGGCGAGCTCGCGGCCGCGATCGACGAGCACTTCGGCTCGTTCGACAAGTTCCGCGGTCAGCTCAACGCCGCCGCGTCCTCGATCCAGGGTTCGGGCTGGGGCATCCTCGCGTGGGAGCCGATCGGCCAGAAGCTGATCACGCTGCAGCTCAAGGACCACCACTCCAACCTGTCGATCGCGGTCACGCCGCTGCTCGCCTTCGACATCTGGGAGCACGCGTACTACCTGCAGTACCGCAACCTGAAGGCCGACTACATCTCGGCGCTGTGGAACGTCGTCAACTGGGAGGACGTCTCCGCACGCTTCGAGGCGGCGCGCGCGGGCCACAACGGTCTGCTGCTGCCCTGACGCTTCGGCAGTGGATGCTCCGACAAGCCCCCGCTGCTGAATACGACGAGGCCCCCCTCTGCCCAGAGGGGGGCCTCGTCCGTTCCCGAACTGACTGCCGCTCCCACCACGAAGCGACGAGACTTAGGTTAGCCTAACTTCGCTTTCTTGGGAAGCCCTCCTGATCAGACCCCTCGCGACCAGCTCGACCACGGTGGCGACGGCGGCGGCTTCGACGGCGAGCAACGCCAGGAGCACCACGATCTGGAGGGCACCGGCCTGCCAGACGGGCGCACCACCGAGCAGCATCCCGACGAAGGCACCCGGAAGGGTGACGAGCCCAACCGTCCTGGTCTGGTCGAGGGCAGGGATCAACGCCTCGGCGGCCGGCTGCCGGATGATCAGGCAGACCGAGTCCCGCTCCCCGAAGCCCAGCGCACGAGCAGCCTCGTACTCGCCGTGACGGTCCCGGAAGGTGTCGAGCGCCCGCCGGGCCGACAGCGTGGTGGCGGTCATCGCACCGCCGATCAGGATGCCGCCGACCGGGATGAGCGCGATGCCTTCGACGGGCAGCAACCCGAGTGCGAGCAGCAACCCCAGCGCGGGGACCGCGCCCACGAGGATCGCCGCCGCCACCCAGACACCCTGACGCCCGGTCTTCGTGCGACGGGCCGACGTCGCGGTCGCCACCACCGCCATGACGGCCAGGAACGCCCACGTGAACCCGAGGTGGGTCAGGACGAACGTGATCACCGCGCTCACTGCCGCGAGCTGCAGTACGGCGCGAGTGGCGGCGGTGAGGAACGGCTTCGGGCTCGCGAGGCCGGTGAGGCGGACGACGAGGCCGGCGGCGGCCACGAAGACGAGGCAGACGATCAGCAGCCGGACCCAGTCGGTGGTCAGGACCATGGCCGCGATCACACCTGATCGTGCAGTTGCCGGCAATTCAGAATAAGTTCAGAATTGTCGGGTGAGTATCACAAGTGAAGTGCAGTGGAGCGAGCTCGCTCGCGACCCCAAGAGCGTCGCCGCCATCGCCGACCAGCACGAGGTGCGCGTCAAGCGTCGCGACGGAGCCGACCTGATGCTCGTCCGCGCCGACCACCACGCCTATCGGCACAGCGGGGCCGTCACTGCGGCGCGAGCCATGCGTTCGCTGTTCCGGCACGCGGGGCCTGATGTGGTGGCGGACGCGTTGCTGGACGAGTTCCCGTGGATCTCGGTGCTGCCGAAGTCCGATCGCGCGGAGTTCGCGCAGGAGTTCGTGCAGGCTATCGCGGTGTCCGCAGAGCTCGGGCAGTGGTCTGTTCTGGCGCAGGTCGTGCACGAGTGGGCCAACACGGCGATCGTGCACGCGGACCCGGAGCTGCGCCGAGCACTCAGCGAACCGATCACCATCAGGGACGGCCGAGTCGTCCCCAACCCGATGGACGAGTGAGCGTCGCCTGCAAAACGCGACGATCGCGCTGCCCCACCCCACCACCCAGACGGTTACGTGCTGCGGTTCGCCACGACCGAAGCAGCCAAAGACAGGACCGTGTGGGTCACCCGCGCCGGCACTGGCCATCCGAAACTGACGGACTAGGCGTCTTCGAGGCCCTGCTGAGCCCCTCGTGACCCTCGCCTCGCCGCCCGGCGTTGCCAGTAGAAGAGCCCATACCCGATGATCCCGAGCAGACTGCCGGACAGAGTCGTCCAAATCAGGGTGCTGTTCGAGCGGTCGACGACCAGCACGACCAGAAATCCCAGGAACCACAGCGCGGTCCCACCCAGCACCACCGGCACGGGGTCTGCCAACCTGTGCGGCAACGACGGCGGGTGCGGCGGGGCGGAGTCGCGTTCGGACATAGCGTCAGGAGACCAGATGCTGGACGGGTTCTTCAAGATTTCCGAGCGCGGGTCGACCGTGTCCCGCGAGGTGCGCGGCGGTGTCGTGACGTTCTTCACGATGGCGTACATCGTCGTGTTGAACCCGCTGATCATCGGCAGCTTCGCGCCGACCGGTCCCGGGGCGCATCCCGACGTGCTCGGCAACATCCTGCCGGTCGGGCAGGTCGCGGCGGTGACGGCGCTGGTCGCGGGTGTGATGACCATCCTGTTCGGACTGATCGCGAACTACCCGTTCGCGCTGGCCACGGGCTTGGGCATCAACTCGTTCGTCGCCGTGAGCGTCGCCGCCAAGGTCACCTGGCCCGAGGCGATGGGGCTCATCCTCGTCAACGGCCTGGTCGTCCTCCTCCTGGTCGTCACGGGTGTGCGGACCGCGGTGTTCAACGCCGTGCCGAACGAGCTGAAGGCCGCCATCGCGGTCGGCATCGGCCTGTTCATCTGCTTCATCGGTCTCGTGGACGCCGGGTTCGTCCGCAGGCTCCCGGACGCCGCCAACACCACCGTGCCGGTCGGCCTGGGCATCAACGGTTCGATCGCTAGCTGGCCGACGCTGGTGTTCGTCGTCGGTCTCGTTCTCACGGGTGTGCTGTTCGCGCGCAGGATCAAGGGCGCGATCCTCATCGGCATCGTCGCGACGGCGATCTTCGCGATCGTCCTCGAGGCGATCGTCAAGGCCGGTCCGTCCGCTGGCGTCAACGCCAAGGGCTGGAACCTCGGCTACCCCGCACTGCCCGACCAGGTCTTCGGCGTGCCCGACCTGAGCCTGCTCGGCGAGGTCTCGTTCGGCGCCTGGACCCGCATCCCCGCCCTGGCCGCCGCGCTGATCGTCTTCACCCTCGTGCTCACCGACTTCTTCGACACCGTCGGCACCATGACGGGTCTCGGCAAGGAGGGCGGCCTGATCGACAAGGACGGCCAGCTGCCGAACGTCAGCAAGGCCCTGTTCGTCGACGGCCTCGGCGCCGTGGCCGGCGGTGCCGCGTCCAGCTCGTCGAACACCGTCTACATCGAGTCGGCGTCCGGCATCGCGGAGGGCGCCCGCACCGGCCTCGCGAACGTCGTGACCGGCGTCCTGTTCCTCCTGGCGATGTTCTTCACCCCGCTCTACGAGGTGGTCCCGATCGAGGCCGCCGCACCGGCACTGGTGATCGTCGGCGCGTTGATGATGATGCAGGTCCGCGAGATCGACTTCAGCGACTTCACCATCGCCCTCCCCGCGTTCCTGACGATCGTCGTCATGCCGTTCACCTACTCGATCGCGAACGGCATCGGCGCGGGCTTCGTCAGCTACGTGTTGCTCAAGGCGATGACCGGAAAAGCGAAGAACATCCACCCGCTGATGTGGATCGTGGCGGCCGCTTTTGTCGTCTACTTCTCGTTGGGACCGATCCAGAGCCTGCTGAGCTGACCTTTCGGCAGGAAACTATTTCGTGAGGTATGCTAACTACGTGGCGACCGATCAGCACGGACTGGCGAGCAGGCTGAGGCTTGCCGTCGTTCGCCTCAACCGCCGCCTGCGAGCACAGCGCACCAACTCCGCGGTGTCGCTCACCCAGGTGTCAGCCCTCTCCACACTGCACAAGTGCGGCCCGCTGACCCCGGGCGAGCTGGCGTCGAAGGAAGGCGTGCAGCCGCCGTCGATGACGCGCGTGATAGCCGCCCTGGAGGAGTTCGGCTTCGCGACGAGGAGCCCGCACCCCACCGACGGCCGTCAAGCCATCGTCGAGCTGACGAGCGAAGGCTCGTCGTACCTGCAGGACGAGATCACAGCCCGCGAGGCGTGGCTGGACAAGCGGCTGGCCGAGCTGGACCCGGAGGAACGGGAACTGCTGACACGCGCCGCCGACATCATCGACAGGATGGCGGGTCAGTAAGAACGTGACGGGTTACGCGGGTGGTGGAGCAGCAAGTCCGCCACCTCGTCGTACCGGAATGTTCGGTTCGTTAGGCATATACAACTATCGCCTCTACGCCTCCGGCCAGATCATCTCGCTGGTGGGCGTCTGGATGCAGCGCGTGGCCCAGGACTGGCTGGTCCTGGAACTCTCGAACGGCTCCCCCATAGCCCTCGGCTTCGCCGCATCCCTGCAGTTCCTCCCGGTCCTGCTGCTCTCCATGTGGGGCGGCGTCCTCGCCGACCGCATGGACAAGCGCAAACTCCTGCTCTGGCTCGAATCAGCACTGGGCATCTGCGCCCTGGCGCTGGGCATCCTCGACGTGACAGGCGTGGTGGAGCTCTGGCACGTCTACCTCCTGTGCCTGTTGCTGGGTGCCTTCTCCGCGGTGGAAACCCCGGTACGCCAGTCGTTCGTGGTCGAGATGGTGGGCCGCGACCAGCTCACCAACGCCGTGGCGATCAACTCGATGATGTTCAACCTGGCCAGGATCATCGGCCCGGCCATCGCAGGCGTGACGATCGTGGCGATAGGCACGGGCTGGGTCTTCCTCGCCAACGCCATCAGCTTCGTGGGCGTCGTCGGTGGCATCTGGCTGATGCGAACGACCCAACTGCTCCGCTCCGACCCCCTGCCGCGAGAAAAGGGTCAACTCCTCTCGGGCCTCCGTTACGTGAGAAGCCGCCCGGACCTCATGACGGTCATGCTGCTGGTCTTCTTCATCGCCACGTTCGGCATGAACTTCTACATGACCCTGGCGATCATGGCCCGCAACGTCTTCGGCGGAGACGCAGACGCCTACGGCCTCTTGTCCACCCTCATAGCCGTGGGCACTCTCGCAGGCGCAACCCTTGCAGCCAAACGAAAAACCCCCAAGATGACCGTCTTCATCGGCTCAGGGGTCGTCTTCGGCATCCTGGAAATCATCTCGGGCCTGATGCCCACCATGCTCCTGACGGGCTTGATGATGATCCCGGTGGGCGTAGCGATGATGACCTTCAACACCACCGCGAACGCCACCATCCAGCTAGCGGTGGAACCAGAGATGCGCGGCCGCGTGATGGGCATCTACATGCTGGTCTTCCTGGGCGGCAACCCGGTGGGCGGCCCGCTGATGGGGTGGCTGGGCGAGATCAACGGCAGAGCCCCGATCATCATCGGCGGAGCGGTCTCCACGCTGGTGACGATCACAGCGTGGATCATCCTCGTGAGGCGCGGCGACATCGGAAAGCCACGGCTGAGGCGTCGGCAGCGGGTAGGGGTGTAGGACCCCGCGCAAAGGTCAGCCCAGCAACGTCGCGGCAGACGGATCGGTGATCAGAGCAGCGAACGTGTGCCGATCCCCCCACCGGTCGGAAACCCACGCCAACGCCCGGGACAACCCCTCAGGCGTGTCCTCGGCATGAGGCACCCCATCGGCCATCCACCAGGAAACCCGCTGCTCCTCGACCATCAAGGACTCGTGCACGACGACAACGCCGTCAGGCAAGGAGACCTCGAGCAACTCGCAAGCCATCCGAACAGCCGCGAGCTCACCCCAGGAGACCACCTCGCCGACATGATCCGGAGACCCGTCGAACTCCTCGGAGGCCAAAGCCAGGTCCAACAGGTCAGCAAGCTCCTCGGACCCGTCGGCGAGCAACACCCGGGAAGCCGGCGCGACCCCCAACAACCACGGGTGATCCAGAACCACGACGTCATCGGCGTCGACCACGGCCCCGGACAACACCCGAACCCGCTCAGGCGGAGCGAAGTCTCCCTCGGGCAAACCCGCGTAGGCCCGCAACACCACAGCATCCGCGACGACACGATCAGCATCGCCGAGCCGAGACAGGACGAACTCGGCGTCGTCGTCATCCACGATCTCCAACGACGACCGCACCCCGGCCGCGAGCAGAACGTGCTCAGCCAACTCGAGATCCGGCACGGCGTCGAACAGCCCGTCCAGCAACGAGGCACCGGCCAGCCGGTAGGACCGCGGCGCGGCACCGGCCAGTGACGCGTAGCGAGCGATCCACCAGCCCGTGTACCCGTCAGGCTCGGTCACCGCGCGCCACGTCACCGGGTCGGAAGCCAGCAGCCGCAACGCGGCGGGCCAGTCCTCGACCAGGTCGAGATCCCGGACGGCCACGACACGACGGGGCTCGTCCTCGACCGACGACCACCAGGCCGCCTCGTCGGCAAGATCGTGATCCGGCCCGGAGGGCTCGTCGTCGACGACCACCGAGAACCCGTCGACCACCCCGACCGCGACCAGCGCGGCACGCGGGTACGAGTCTGCGATCTCCTTGGCCAGCAACGGAAACGCATCAGCCTCGACCACGCCGACCAAGGCGGAATCCGGCAGCAGCAACTCATCGGCCCGATGCCACGAACCGTCGGAGTCCTGCAGCGCCAGCGCACCCAGCCACGGCTCCTCGCCGGCCCGCAGCCCGGCCCGATCCACCAGTCGCAACACGGTCTCGACCAGGTCCAGCCCGTCGAGCCCGGCCTCGGCGTCGTCCAGCGACCGAGCCACGTTCTCGCGCAACGACGGATCGGCGAGCAACTCGGCAGCGCCGGCCTCGACAGCACCCAGCCGAACCAGCAACGGATGCACAGCGTCCGGGTGCACGACCCGCAACCCGGGCAACGGCTCGTCGGCGATCAGCGTCGTACGAGGCCCGGTGACGACTCGACCGTCCGCCAACGGCACGGGCAACGAGCCCAAAGCCTCACGAACGTCGGGATCCACCTCGGCCAAAGGCGCAAACGCGGCGTAGACGTCCCGCCACCACCCCGGATCACCGGAAACCCCGGCAAGAGCAGCGACCACTTCGGCAGTGGAAACCCGCGGAACCTCCAACGCGGCCAAAGCAGCAGCGTGCATCGGAGCAGACAACTCGGCATCCAGCAGCCCAGGCAGAGCATCCTCGACGAGCTCGACGAGTTCCTCGGAACCCACGTCCAGGACACGGGCCCGAGAGGGTTCGATCCACTCCCCGGAAGCCAGTGGCAACCAGGCGGCAGCACGCAACGACCGCAGCACGGCCGTCCGCAGACGATCGTCCACTTCGGACAACGGGAAGCCGGGCAGCGGCACCAGCGCGGTCCGCTCGACAGCGGGCACCCGAGCGACGAGCGCCGGATAGGTGGCAGCGGCCGCGTCGAGAACAGACCAGGCAGCGGGCCCGGGCAGAATCCGGCGACGAGAAGGCTCGACCGGCAGGGTGGCGATCAGCCGCGCGGGCAGCGACAGCCGCTCGTCGGTGGGGGTGGGCGCGTGCAGCACGTCCTCCCCCAGCGGAGCGTCCAGCGGGTACGCCCACGCGACAGTCCACTGAGGACGATGCTCGACCCCTTGGACCAACTCGGCGGGAAGCTCCCCCACGGTCCGCTCGACCAGCCAGCGCGAAGACCCGACGGTGACGACACCATCGGCGGCGACGAACCGCTCCCACGACTGCTCACCGATCTCCACCCGCTGCAACCCGGGCAGCGCGAGCAGGAGATCCGGAACCTCGGCCGCGAGATCGTCCAACGACAGATCGACCTTCAGCGGCAGCCGCACCTCGGTCGTGAACCCGTCCGGCACGGACTCGACCACAGGCCAGACCAACCGCAGAACCGGTACATCGCCGCCACGCTCGGAGGCGAGCTCCGGCACCTCGGCCCGAGTCCGGGCAGCGGAGAACTCGACGCCCCCGGAAGCGGAAACCACCCGAGGCGCGTCGGACACGGCCAGCACGGCCGCGAACCCGACCCCGAACTGCCCGACCCCGGACTCCTTGGAGGAAGCCCTCAACGAGGCCAGCGCGGCAACACCGGCGGCAGTCAGCGGGGCACCCGTGTTCGCCGCCCGCAGCTCGCCGTCGACGAGAGTGATCCGCAACACACCGGGCTCAGAACCGGCGGCGTCGGCCGCGTTCTGGGCCAACTCCACCAGCAACCGGTCCCGGTACCCACCGAGCCGGAGGTCCTCCTCGGCGTTCGCGTCTTCACGGAAACGGGTGGGCGAACCACGCCATGCGGCGAGGACCGAGGTGCGGAGGGCCTCGGTGCCGAACGGGTCGGTCACTCCGAGACGTCCAGGACGTCCAGCTGCGCGTCGTCGTAGACCAGGTCGGCCACCGGCACCATCGGGCTGATGTCGACCTCGGCCTGGGAGTGCGCGCCGCAGCCGTACTCGACGTGCACGACGTGGCCGTCCGCCGGGGCGATCTCGTTCGCGCAGACGCCGAACGCGGCGCCGAACGCGCCGGCCACACGGGTGTAGAAGCCGCAGGTGCCGCAGTGTGCGGGGGCGCTGCGGGCCATGTCGGAGCGCGGGCCGAAGTCCGAGGTCGCCCAGCGGTCGGCAGCCTCCAGGCGGCCCTCGCGGGACAGGACGCGCTGACGGCCGAGACCGACCTCCAGCGCCACCTCCTCGACCGCGGGGTCGTCGGACTGCACGTACGCCTCGATCAGGCGCGGGTCGTTCTCGCGGGGCGGCATGAGGTCGCCGACACCCAGGTCACCGGCGCGGACCCGGTCGCTCCACGGCACCCACTCGGGGGCGACCAGGGCGTCCTGGCCGGGCAGCAGCACGACCTCGCTGATCGAGATCGGGGAACCCTCGCCCGCGTAGGCGACGGTCACCGCCCAGGACCAGCCGCGGTAGCCGGCGTGCTCGGCTTCGAAGAGGTGCGTGACGGAGTACTCGTCCTCGCCGTGCACCCCGACATGAGCGCCGACGCTGTCCACTCCCGCCTCTTCCTGCGCGGCGGCGCGGGCGAGATCTACGGCGTCGAGGAGCATCTCAGTCGCGGTCACGACATGAATTGTGCCGCAGGACTTCGCCGGGACGAAAACTCGTGCCACCCTCCGTTGGGTGCGCTCACCCGTCTGGCTGGTCCTCGTCGCGGTTCTGGCCGCCTGCTCGACTCAGCCTGAAACAAAACCGCAGGTAGAAGTCCTGCAGAAGATTCCGCACGACGCAACGGCGTTCACCCAGGGGTTGGAACTGGTCGACGGCGTCCTGTACGAGGGCACCGGCCTCGAGGGTCAGTCGACGATGCGCGCGCTCGATCCGTCGACCGGGAACGTCCAGAAGAAGGTCGACCTCCCGCCGGACTTCTTCGGCGAGGGCATCACCGTCGTCGGCGACACCATCTGGCAGATCACGTGGCAGAACGGCGTGGCGATCGAACGCGACCGCAAGACGCTGAACGAGCTCCGTCGCGTCCAGTACCAGGGCGAGGGCTGGGGCATCTGCGACGACGGTCAGCGCCTGGTCATGAGCGACGGCACCGCGAAGCTGACCTTCCGCGACCCGAAGACGTTCGCCGAGACCGGGAGCGTGCAGGTCAGCAAGGACGGCAAGCCGCTGACCCAGCTCAACGAACTGGAGTGCGTCGGCGGCAAGGTCTGGTCGAACGTGTGGAAGACCGACGAGATCGTGCGCATCGAACCGTCGACCGGCCAGGTGACGAACACCTACGACCTGAGCTCGCTCAAGCCGAGCGGTGACGTCGACGTCCTCAACGGCATCGCGCACGTCCCCGGCACCAACGAGTTCCTGGTCACAGGCAAGAACTGGCCGACCATCTTCCGAGTGAGGTTCAACGGCATGGGGCAGGATTGACGGTGTGACGGGCGACCGCGGGTGGAGTGACGAAGAGACTCCGAAGCGCTACCCGTGGCAGGACGACGAGTACCGGCCGCGGGAGCGTCGCGGGCCTGCGTCCGAACACGGTTTCCAGCCTCCGCCCAGAGATTCGTCACGGGGTCCGCAGAACACCCGTCCGCTGCCCAACCAGGACCAGCAGACGACGCCGACGCCCAAGCCGCCGCGCAAGCTCACGGTCACGCGCGTCGCGTGGTTCCGGAGCAAGCAGCTCTCGCAGCAGGCGGTCGCGGCGTTCCGGCGCGCGGCCCGTGCCGACGGTGCCGGCAAGTCCGGCATGACGTCGGTCACCTACTCGGTGATGATGAACTACGCCGCCGACGCCGCGATGGCCGTCGCGCTGGCGAACACCCTGTTCTTCTCCGCTGCGTCCGCGGAGTCCAAGTCCAAGGTCGCGCTCTACCTGCTGATCACGGTCGCGCCGTTCGCGTTGATCGCGCCGGTGATCGGCCCGCTGCTCGACAAGATCCAGCGCGGCAGGCGGCTCGCCCTGGCGGCGTCGTGCGTGCTGCGGATCGGGCTGTCGGTCGTGATGGCGCTGAACTTCGACAACTGGCTGCTGTACCCGGCGGCGCTGGGCAGCATGGTGCTGTCCAAGTCGTTCACCGTGCTCAAGTCCGCGATCACGCCACGCGTGCTGCCGCCGGAGATCACGCTGTCCAAGACCAACGCCCGCATGACCATCTTCGGTCTCGCGGCGGGCGGGGTGTTCGGCGCGTTCGCGGCGGGCTTCGCGAACCTGTTCGGCTCTCCGGGCGCGCTGTGGTTCACCGCCGTGCTGTGCGGCGTGAACGCGTGGCTGTGCATGCGGATCCCGTCGTGGGTCGAGGTGACCGACGGCGAGGTCCCCGCGACGCTGACGTCCAAGCCGGCGAAGCAACGCATCTCGCGGCACGTCGCGGTCTCGCTGTGGGGCAACGGGTCCATCCGCGTGCTGACGGGCTTCCTCACGCTGTTCGCGGCGTTCGTGATCCGCGAGCAGACCGAGGGCGACGCGGTGCAGCAGTTGCTGCTGCTCGGTGTGATCGCCGGCGCGGCGGGTGTGGGCAGCTTCCTCGGCAACGCGATCGGCGCGCGCCAGCACTTCGGCAAGCCGGACGAGGTGGTCCTCGCCTGCGTCGGCACGGCACTGGCGGCCACGATCGTCGCCGCCGCGCTGCCGGGCCTGGTCACGGCGGCCATCGTCGGCCTGCTCGGTGCCACGGCGTCCTCGCTGGCCAAGATCAGCCTCGACGCGGTGATCCAGGACGACCTGCCGGAGGAGTCGCGCGCGTCGGCGTTCGGCCGGTCCGAGACGATCCTGCAGCTCGCGTGGGTCTTCGGCGGCGCGCTCGGCGTGCTGCTGCCCGCGACGTTCTGGATCGGCTTCACGGTGCTCGCCGTGCTGCTCGCGCTCGGCCTCGCGCAGACGTGGATGTACCGCAACGGCACCTCGTTGCACAGGCTGGTCCGCAGGCCGGCCGCGGTGACCCCGTAGGCTGCCTGACGTGCGTCGACTTGCTTCGGTAATGGCTGCCAGTGTTCTCGTGCTGTCCGGCTGCTCCCTGCAGCAGCACGACCCGGAGGTCACGTTCTACGCGAACGGCAAGACCATCCGCCTCGAGCCGACGATCTACTGCGACGTCGAGGGCTCCAACTGCGCCGAGAAGAACGCGCCGGGCACGTTGAAGGTGCCCGCGGGCAAGGTCGTGCAGATCTCGGTGGACGGGCAGCTCGCGGACGGCCTCTGGGAAGTCGTGTGCGTGTACGAGAACGCCGCTCGGGTGCAGGAGGGCTGCACCTCGCCGTTGCTCGGCAAGGGCGACGACTTCACGTACACCCTGGCCGTGCCGAACGACTCCGACCAGCTGCTGCGCATCGAGGTGCACGAGGCGGCTGGCGCGGTGCTGGAGACCGGCCAGCCGCTCATGCGCGGTTCGTGGGTCGTCGACATCACCCGCTAACGTCGGCCGAAGGCCTCCCACCACTCCGTCGGGGCGATGCGGAGTGCCGAGTCCATCAGGGCCTTGCCGGTGTCGGTCACGACCGAGGACTGCATGGTCTGGATGAAGCGTTCCATCTTGGAGACGCCCGCGGCCTGGTACTCCCTGGCCTGCAACAACAGCTCCAGCTTGTCCGCGTCACGCGAGCAGCGCGCCTCGGGCGTGTGGTCGATGTCCTTGGCCGCCTCGTGCTCGGCCACCAGCGCCTCGATGTGCGCGGCGAGCGGTGTGGGCAGGTGCTGGACCTGGTCGCGTGCCACGGCTTCCGGCGGCACCTTCACGTCGAGGTAGAGCTTGCCGACGTACGGGATGTCGCCGATGCGGGCCTCCGGCACGTCGTGGAAGAGGCCCAGGGTCGCTGCCCGGTCGGGGTTCGCGCCCTCCTGCACGGCGAGCGCGAACGCCAGAACGCCCACCCGGAACGAGTGCGCGGCCACCGACTCGGGGTGCTGCACCCCGGCGAAGAGCCACCCCGCTCTGGGCAGGCGTTTGAGCTGGCCCACCTCGTAGACGAACTCGACGATCCTGTCAGCGTCAGACATGACGCCGATCCTTACGGATCGAGGTCCCGCGCCACCACGCGGACGGCCTCGGCGACGAGCTTCATGGTCTTCTTGTCGGACGGGTAGCGACCGCGGCGCAGGTCGGGCTGGACCTTGTTCTCGAGGAGCCGGATCACTTCCTCGATCAGCCCGTGCAGCTCCTCCGCGGGCCGGCGGCGCGCCTCGGCGACGGACGGCGCCGGGTCGACCAGGCGCACGGACAACGCCTGCGGACCGCGACGGCCCTCGGCCATGCCGAACTCGATGCGCTGGCCGGCCTTGAGGCCGTCGACGCCGGGGGGCAACGCCGCCTTGCGGACGTAGACGTCCTCGCCACCGTCCTGCGTGACGAATCCGAAGCCCTTCTCCGTGTCGTACCACTTGACCTTGCCGGTCGGCACCGCGCTCACCATTCCCTTGTCTGCACGACGAACGCGCCCCGGGCGTACCCAGGACGCGTCCCACCAGAGTAGCCAGAAGACCTTGGGGAAGGCACCTCCGTTAGCGCGACTACCCTGCTCTCATGACCGCTCCGAAGTTGATGCCGCTGGCCATCGGCCTGTTCGCCGTGGGCGTACTGGCGATCATCTTGGTCTTCGCGCTGTTCCTCACCGGCCACAGCGACCTGCCCGTGGCGCTGAACGTCGCGGCCACCTACCTGCCGGCGATCGGGCTGGGGCTCGGGATCATCGCGGTGGTCAGGAAGTCACGCCGGAAGAAGTCCTGAGCCACTCCGGGAACTCGCGCAGGTCCTCCAGGACGACGGCGGCGCCCGCCTCGGTCAGCTCCGCCCGCGAGCACGGCCCCGTGACGACGCCGACGCCCAGCGCTCCGGCGGCCGCGGCACCGCGCATGTCCCCGACGTGGTCACCCACGTAGACCGCGGCTCCGTGCAGCTTGAGCGACTCGGCCTTGCCCGTGGCCCACAGCTCGCCGTACAGGTGGTCGACCTCCCAGCCCATGGCTTCGAGGTGCAGCGCGGCGTTCTTGCGGTACTTGCCCGTCACGACCATGGTCCGCCCGCCCAGTTCGCGCACGCACTGCAGGGCCATCGCCGCTCCGGGCAGCGCGACGGTCGACGGGATCACGACCTCCGGGTACAGCGCGCGGAAGAGCGAGACGAGGTCCGGGACCTCCTCCTCGGGCACGCCCATCTCGCGGTAGATCATGTCGAGGGGCGGGCCGAGGTTCGACGCGAACTTCTCGCCGTCGAGGGCGTACCCGCTGCGGGCACCCACCTCGTTCATCACGGCGGCCATTCCCGGTCGCGGGTCGATGAGGGTCATGTCCAGGTCGAAACCCACGGTGAACGGCACAGAACCCGACTCTACGTCTTTACAAAAGCTGTAACTGTGTAAAGGTGAGGTGGTGAGCGACATCACCGAGCTCTTACTGGATGCGGCCGCCGACCTCCTGGCAGCCCGGGGCTTCCACGGGCTGCGCATGATCGAGGTCGCCAGCAGCGCCGGGGTGAGCAGACAGACCGTCTACAACGAGTTCGGCAACAAGGAGGGACTCGTCCAGGCCGTCGCGGTCCACAAGACGGAGGAGTACCTGACCGGGATCGCCGCCCGGCTCCAGGACGACCCCGACCCGTGGGAGGCGATGCGGTCGGCGTTCCGCTTCACCTTTGAGCAGACCGAGAAGGACCGGCTCGTCTCGGCCGTGCTGACCGGCCAGAACGCCGAGGACCTGTTGCCGTTCATCACGATCCGCGGCCATCCGATCCTGTTCCACGCCACCGAGGTCGTGGAACAGCACCTCAGCAAGCACTTCCCCGGCCGGCACGTGCGGCTCACGGCGGAGACGACCGTGCGGCTGGCACTGAGCCACCTGCTGATGCCGAGCGGGGACCTGGACAGCGCGATGGACGCCGTCGTCAGGGTCGCCAGAGTGACGATGGACGCATGACCGGCTAGAGCCCGGCCCCTTGTTGCAATAATCCTGCAACAAGGGGAGGTGTCCGGTGGTCGCTGTCTCGACGCGCCTGCGCGCGGGTGCGGCGTTGCTCGGTCCGGCGTTCGTCGCCGCGATCGCGTACGTCGATCCGGGGAACGTGGCCACCAACACCGCGGCGGGCGCGAAGTACGGCTACCTGCTCGTGTGGGTTCTCGTCGTCGCGAACGTCATGGCGGGGCTCGTGCAGTACCTGTCGGCGAAGCTCGGCCTGGTCACCGGGAAGTCGTTGCCCGAGGCGGTGCGGGACCACCTGCCCCGCCCGGTGCGGCTCGCGTACTGGGGCCAGGCCGAGGTCGTCGCGATGGCGACCGACCTGGCCGAGGTGCTCGGCGGGGCGATCGCGCTGCACCTGCTCTTCGACCTCCCGCTGCTGCTCGGTGGCGTGATCACCGGTGTGGTGTCGACCCTTCTGCTGCTGGTGCAGGACAAGCGCGGGCAGAAGCCGTTCGAGCGCGTGATCACCACGATGCTGGTCGTGATCGCGGTCGGGTTCATGGCGGGACTCTTCGTGTCCCCGCCTTCGGTCGGCGGTGCGGTCTCCGGGCTGGTGCCGCGGTTCGACGGCGCGGACAGCGTGCTGCTCGCGGCGGGCATGCTCGGCGCGACCGTGATGCCGCACGCCGTCTACCTGCACTCGGCGCTGGCCCGCGACCGGCACGGCCGCAACCCCTCCGTGCTCGGCGCGACGAAGGTCGACGTCGTGATCGCGATGGTGCTGGCGGGCGCGGTCAACATGGCGATGCTGCTGCTCGCGGCCTCCGCGTTGCAGGGCCGCGAGGGCGTCGACACGCTGGAGGGCGCGCACGCTGCCGTCGGCACCACTCTCGGTGGCGGGATCGCGCTGCTGTTCGCACTCGGTCTGCTGGCGTCCGGCTTCGCGTCCACCGCCGTCGGGTGTTACGCCGGCGCGGTGGTGATGGACGGGCTGCTGCGGGTGCGGATTCCGTTGCTGGCAAGGCGTTTGATCACGCTGGTGCCGGCGCTGGCGATCCTGGCGTTCGGGGTCGACGCGACGTTCGCGCTGGTGCTCTCGCAGGTCGTGCTGTCGTTCGGCATCCCGTTCGCGCTGGTGCCGCTGGTCTGGCTGACCGCGCGCCGGTCCGTGATGGGCTCGTACACGAACCGGCGCGTCGTCACGATCTCCGCGTGGGTGGTGGCCTTCGCGGTCGTCGTGCTGAACGTGGCGCTGATCTACTTGACCGCCGTCGCATAGGAAACTCCCTGCTGGCGCAGGGCCTCCTCCAGCGTCCGCATGACCTCGAGGGTGTTCTCCCAGGTGATCCGCGGGTGCTGCGTGAGCCCGGCCGCGACGCTCTCCTCGACCGCGCGGATCTGGTGCTGGTAGCCCTCGTCCTCGATCGCGTGCTCGACGCCGTTGATCACCACGGCGGTCGGGTTGAACATCGGGTCGACGATCTCGATGCGTCCCTCGGTGCCGACGATCTCCGCGCGGGCCCCGGTGTTCGCGACGAGCGAGCAGCTCAGCAACGCGTGGGCACCGTTGTCGTAGGCCAGGAAGATGCCGGCGTCGGCGTCCACTTCGGACGGAGCGAGGCTGCCGTGCGCGTGGACGTGCGCCGGTACGCCCAGGATCTGGTGGGCGAGGGCGACCGGGTACACGCCGAGGTCGAGCGTCGCGCCACCGCCGGCGCCCTTCGCCCACAGCCGGTCGTTGTCGTCGAAGGCGTGCCGGAAACCGAAGTCGGCGCGGATCATCCGGACCTCGCCGATCTCACCGTCCCTGATCGCCTGCTCGACCTTCTGGATCAACGGGTTGAACCGCGTCCACATGGCTTCCATGAGGAAGAGGTTCTTCGACCGTGCCCGTTCGATCATCTCCTCGGCGTCGGACACCGTGAGCGCGAAGGCCTTCTCGCACAGCACGTGCTTGCCCGCGTCGAGGGCGGCGAGCACGACCTCGTGGTGCTGGCCGTGCGGCGTGGCGACGTAGACGACGTCGACGTCGGGGTCGGCGAGCAGGTCGTGGTAGCTGCCGTACGCGCGCTCGATGCCGAAGTGTTCGGCGAACTTCCGGGCTTTCGCGATGTCCCGCGAGGACACCGCGAGCACCGTGACACCCGCCTTCACCATGTCGGCCGTCACGGCATGCGCGATTCCGCCCGTTGCGATCACACCCCACGTCATGGCTTGAGCTTAGATGGAGGCATGCGCCTCATCCTGAACGTGATCTGGCTGGTGCTCGCCGGTTTCTGGATGGCCGTCGGCTACGCCGTGGCCGGCATCATCTGCTGCATCCTGATCATCACGATCCCGTGGGGCATCGCGTCGTTCCGGATCGCGAACTACGCGCTCTGGCCGTTCGGGCGCGAGGTCGTCGACAAGCCGGGCGCGGGCACCGGGTCGCTGCTGGGCAACGTCATCTGGATCATCGTGGCCGGTCTCTGGCTGGCCATCGGCCACATCGTCACCGGCATCGCCCTGTGCGTCACGATCATCGGCATCCCGCTCGGGATCGCGAACTTCAAGCTGGTGAAGGTCTCGCTCGTGCCGCTGGGCAAGGAGATCATCGACGTCCCGTGAGGATCTCCCGCTCCCTGTCGGGTACGGGGAGCGGGAGACCACTCGGTAGCACGACTCTCAGGCTTCGCTGTCCAAGAGTTCGTGCAGGCAGAGGATGTTGCCCTCGGTGTCGGTGAACCACGCCGCGCGCTCGGTGCCCATCTCCGCGATGTGGTTCACGGTCTTGAAGTCGGGCAGGTCGTAGTCCTCGAAGCGGACGCCCCTGTCCTCGAGCTCCCTGATCTCGCCTTCCAGGTCTGGCACCTCGAAGCTGATGGCCGTCTGCCCCGACTGCGCACCCTTCTCCGCAGGCCTCAGTCCCAGCGCGTCGCCCTGGCCGAGAGCGAAGATCCGGGTGCCGTCCGGCATCGTGGCGACGGGCTTGAGGCCGAGCATGTCGGCGTAGAAGTGGCCGGCTCGCTCCGGATCTTCGACGGGCAGCATCGTGGTGGTTCTGGTGGCGGTGAGCATCAGCGCCTCCTTTCGGCGTAACGCCCTCGATGTTGCGCCCGTCACACCTGATGCACAAGAGGCCTTTCACTCCTTCGTGACCAGCGGCAACAGTTGATTCGCGGGACGATTTCGCTCCGTGAACAGACTGCTTCCCGCTGTGCTCGCCGGGGCCTTCGCGCTGTCCGGCTGCTCGACTCTCCTGCCCGGTTCCGCCCCGAAGCCGACGCAGAGCCCCGCACCCGCCCAGCCCGCCGCGCAGACCTCCGAGGATCAGGAAGCGGTCGAGTGGCCCGAGCCGTGCGAGCTGTACAACGCGGCGGAGGAGCTCACGGCGTACGAGTTCAAGCTCGCCAGGGACCTCCTGTACTCCTGCGACTGGAGCCAGGACCTCGGCTACGGCAAGACCAACGTCCTGAGCGTCAGCGTCTGGCAGGGGCTGAGCCTGGACAGGGTGCCCGCGTCCGCCAGCCTGGCCAGGAGCTCCGAGATCACCGTCGGCACCCACAGCGGCAAGCTGTCCGAGGGCAACGAGGCCTCCGCCCTGTGCGACCTCGCGCTGGTGGCGGGTGACGGGCACGTCAGCGTCAGTGTTCGCGCGCAGGACGTCCAGGAGTCCTGCGACATCGCGAAGCAGGTGGCGGAGAAGATCGAGCCCGACCTCTCCTAGAGCCGTCCTAGGCGTGCGTCGTGCTGTCGTCGAGACCGAGCAGTTCCACCGACCGGGCCCGCATCTCCACCTTGCGGATCTTGCCGGTGACCGTCATCGGGAACTCGTCCACCACGTGCACGTACCGCGGGATCTTGTAGTGGGCGAGCTTGCCGGCGCAGAACTCGCGGACGGCCTCGGTGGTCAGTCCCGCGACCCCGTCGCGCAGGCGCACCCACGCCATCAGCTCCTCGCCGTACCGCGCGTCGGGCACGCCGATCACCTGAGCGTCGAGCACGTCGGGGTGGCTGTAGAGGAACTCCTCGATCTCGCGCGGGTAGATGTTCTCGCCACCGCGGATGACCATGTCCTTGATGCGGCCGGTGATGTTGACGTAGTCGTCGTCATCCATCACCGCGAGGTCGCCGGTGTGCATCCAGCCCGCGCTGTCGACGGCCTCGGCGGTCTTCTCCGGCTCGTTCCAGTAGCCGAGCATCACGGAGTAGCCGCGCGTGCACAGCTCCCCCGGCTCGCCGCGCGGCACCGTGCGTCCGGTCTCCGGGTCGACGATCTTCACCTCGAGGTGCGGGCCGACCCGGCCGACCGTCCCGACGCGACGGTCGAGGGAGTCGTCGGCGCGGGTCTGTGTCGACACCGGGGAGGTCTCGGTCATGCCGTAGCAGATCGAGACCTCCCGCATGCCCATGCGGTCGACGACCTGCTTCATCACCTCGACCGGGCACGGCGAGCCCGCCATGATGCCGGTGCGCAGGCTGCTCAGGTCGTAGCCGTCGATCAGGTCGAGCATCGCGATGAACATCGTCGGCACGCCGTACAGCGACGTGCACTTCTCTTCCTGAACGGCCGCAAGGGTTTTCGCCGGGTCGAACGCGGGTGCCGGGATCACGACGCACGCGCCGTGGCTGGTGGCGGCGAGGTTGCCCATGACCATGCCGAAGCAGTGGTAGAACGGCGGCACCACGCAGATGCGGTCGTGCTCGGTGTAGTTGATCAGCTCACCGACGAAGTAGCCGTTGTTGAGGATGTTGTGGTGCGAGAGCGTCGCACCCTTGGGAAAGCCTGTGGTGCCGGACGTGTACTGGATGTTGATGGGATCGTCCCGGTCCAGTTCGACGTCCGGCAGCTCGTCTCCGGTCCACTGTGGATCGTCGGTGAAGACGACGTGCTTCAACTCAGGACAGCGCGGCCGCACCTCGTCGATCATGGCCGCGTAGTCCGACGTCTTGAACGACCGCGCGGACACCAGCGTGTGGATGCCGGCCTGGTTCAGCACGTACTCCAGCTCGTGCACGCGGTACGCCGGGTTGACGTTGACCAGGATCGCGCCGATCCGGGCCGTCGCGTACTGCACGAAGACCCACTCGGCGCAGTTCGGTGCCCAGATCCCGACCCGGTCACCCTTGCGCACGCCGAGCGCGTGCAGCCCGGCGGCGGCTCGGTCGACCTCCAGCGAGAGCTCCTCGTACGTCCACCGTCGATCTGTGGCTTTGTCGACAAGTGCCTCACGGTCACCGAAGCGCGCGACCGTCGCCGCGAGGTTCGCGTGGATCGTGTCGCCCAGCAGCGGGGCGGCGGACGTGCCCGAGGAGTAGCTGGAGGTCATCCCCCAGACGGTAGTCAGGCCTCGCGGTATGGCAAGGGCACGACCAGGCACGGACCACCGCTGTAGAGGCCCGCGTCGATCGCCAGCACCTTGTCGCCGGCGTAGACGAGGGGTCCGTCGATCTGGTCCGGCGGCACCCCGAGCTGGTCGGCGATGACGCTGTGCCCGTGCACGATCTTGCTGCC
Organism: Streptomyces sp. ID05-26A; assembly: GCF_033794685.1. Taxonomy (NCBI): domain Bacteria; kingdom Bacillati; phylum Actinomycetota; class Actinomycetes; order Kitasatosporales; family Streptomycetaceae; genus Streptomyces; species Streptomyces sp. ID05-26A. Next base: position 2,766,918 of record NZ_JARAYZ010000001.1, on the reverse strand, counting down.
CCCGAGGGTCGCGAGCAGCTCGTCGGCGATCTCGGGCCCCTGCGGACCCCGGAACGCGTACCGGGTCGTCATCTTGCGCCAGCACTCCCACCAGTCGACGAGGTCGTCGCCCTTGAGCACCTGCCGGACGGACTCGTTGACTTCTTCGATCGAGGCCCCCCATTCGAGGTAGGCCACCGTGTCGGAGTGCATCAGCAGGTGGTCGTCGCGCAGCTTCAGCACCGGCCTCGACGTCAACCACTCGACGTGCTCGTCGGTCAGCCGGTCCTGGTCGCTGCGCAGCCCGCCGTTGAGCAGCCAGCTCCGCGCGAACGACCGCGGCCCCAGGCTGTCGGGCACCTGCTCGTCCCCGAACCGGTACATGCCGAGCAGCAGCACCTCGTGGTTGCCGATCAGCGAGTTGACCGAGCCACCGGCCTCCGTCGCCTCCTCACCGAGGCGCATGACCAGGTCGATCACGCCCACGCCGTCGGGCCCGCGGTCCACGAAGTCGCCGAGGAACCACAGCTCGGCCTCGCCACCGATCCAGTGCCCTTCCTCGTCGCACAGTTCGGCGACGTGCAGGGCTCTGATCAGTTCCGAGAGGTGCCCGTGCACGTCACCCACGACGTACATCGGGCGTCGATCCGTGTCCACCTCCGCGACGATAGGTGATGAACCCTCGCGCGTCAGTGGTCAGTCCAGATCAGCGTTCCCTCCAGGCGTGCGGGAAGATCGTGGACGCGGCCCTCGGGGTCTTGCGCGGGTCGGGCTCGAGCAACTCCTGCGCGTCGGAGAGCGACATGCCGACCCGCACCACGCGGTGAATGACGAACACACACCTGCGGGGCCGCGAAACGCGACCCCGCAGGTCGATCCACTGGCCGCGATCGGTGACCCAGAACGGGTGCCGGGCAGTCGCCTCGACGACGCCCGCGTTCGGGCCGTCGACACCGACGTGCGGCCGACCGGGCCCGCGAAGGTGTGGCTGGAACGACTCCCGGACACCCATCAAGACGCGTGCGACCTCATTGCCGCGCTCGGGCGCTGAACCCCTGTCCAACGCCCGCAAGTCAAACGAACGACCCCGGTTCCGGTGGGGAACCGGGGCCGAACTGCTTCTGCGGTCGACGGCAGATGCTGCCCCATTGGGGTCGTGAGCAGAAAGAGGCAGGCAGGCTAACTGAGGGTTCCCGGCAACGGCCCGTTGTCGAAACGGCCTTCATTGAGCACCTTTTGGAAATACTCGTCGAAGTAGGTTTGCCGATAGGTTTTGTTCAGCAGGCCAACTGCCTCTGCTTCGGCTTTGCCGATGAGACGTTTCGGTTCACCGACAACCCCTGCGGCTCCGTAGTCTCCGAACCGCTCACCGAAGGCGGTAACCGCGTCCCAGTAGAGTTCCGGCGGTTCGGGGAACAGGTCGAGCAGCACCTCGTTGTGGCCGACCACGCGCCAGGTCCCGTTCTTGATCAATCCGTCGCCGGTGTAGACCGGGATGTGCCGGGCCAGATGCTGGTCGACACGACCGACTCGTGGCACCGAGAACACGCCTTTCAAGAGCCCGAGAGCCAGGCCGGTCTGGTCGTCCGACAGCACTACGGCCAGGTGGTACCCGTGCTCTGCTGCCGGAATCGCCACCACGTCTCCCCGCTTGGCCTTGGCGAACCGTTTCGACACCTTCGCTGTCAGGTCCACCACGTTCTCGCTGCTGATGTCGGAAAACGAGAATTTGGCTGCTCGCAGGACTTGGAGAAGGTGGCCCGCCGCATCAGCCGGTGAAGCGGGTTGGTCGCTGTCCGAGTTGGCGTGCTCGATCAGGAAGGCCAGCAGTTCGGTCGCCTCGTTGAAGGTGTTGTCATTCAGTCCGGAAACGCGTTCGGATGGGTTCGCCTTGTAGAGACGATTCCCGGCGATCTTGGCCTTGAATGCCAAAGGGAACGAGAACGTGCTGTTGGTCGGCTCTGAAGAACCTGCGATCTCAAGGAACTCGCCCAGGCTCGGGCTTCCCCCTTCCTCGTCGAAAAATGCATCGACAACCCTGCTGAACAGCTTCAATGCCTCTTCGAGTTCCACTTCAGACAACGCTTGAGGACTCATGGGCACCCCCTTGCCTGCGATCTGCTTCAGCCGCTTTTCGCAGCCCTCGTACCGTCGAAGTCTCACACGGCGGACCAAGTCGCACCCATGCGTCCATCAGCGGTGCGCTCAAATCGCTTGACCGCATCGGCGCGGCCCGACTGGTCCCCGCAGAGAAGGCGGGTGACGTCATCCGCTGCGAACTCGCACCGAAAGCCCACGACACAGTCCGCGAGTCCCTCCGGCAACCGGCGGAGAAGCCCCACCTCGTGTCGCCCTTGCCTCCCCGCAGGGCCTACCAACAGGTCCTGCGGGCGATGTACGAAAGTCCGGAAGAGTCGTTCACCGTCAAGTCCTTGCCGGACAAGGTCCGGAGCGAACGCACGAGCCTGCGGACCCCGCTGACCGAACTGTTCGAGGCTGGCTACCTACTGCGCGACGTCGGACCCGGACACGGGCGTCCCGAGTTCGTCTACCGCCTGAACCCGGACGCCAAGGACCACGCGGACGCGCTGATGTGCGCGCCCACGCGCAGAACCTAGACGGCGGCCCAGTCGCCGAACGGGTCCGCAGAGTGACCGACGAGTTCCGCGATCGACTTCAGCACGCGCGTCGGGCGGTACGGGTACATCTCGGCGGTCTCGGCGCTGAAGACACCTGACAGCACGAGGATGGTCGACAGGCCCGCCTCCAGGCCCGAGCGCACGTCGGTGTCCATGCGGTCGCCGATCATCAGCGCCTGCTCGGAGTGCGAGCCGAGGGCACGCAGGGCCGAACGCATCATCAGCGGGTTCGGCTTGCCGACGTAGTAGGGCTCACGGCCGGTGGCGCGCTCGATCAACGCCGCCACAGCGCCGGTCGCGGGCAGCGAGCCCTCACGCGACGGGCCGGTGGCGTCGGGGTTGGTCGCGATGAACTTCGCGCCCTCCTCGACCAGGCGGATGGCCTTGGTGATCGCGGTGAAGCTGTAGGTGCGGGTCTCGCCGAGCACGACGTAGTCCGGGTCGCGGTCGGTCAGGACGTAGCCGATCTCGTGCAGCGCCGTGGTGAGGCCGGCCTCACCGATGACGAAGGCCGAGCCGTTCGGGCGCTGCGAGTCGAGGAACCTGGCCGTGGCCAGCGCGGACGTCCAGATGGACTTCTCCGGGATGTCGAGGCCGGTGCGCTGCAGACGCGCGCGCAGGTCCCGTGGCGTGTAGATGGAGTTGTTCGTGAGCACGAGGAACGGGGTCTCCGACGCCCGCAGCTCCGCGACGAACTCGTCTGCTCCCGGGATGAGGTGCTCCTCGTGCACGAGGACGCCGTCCATGTCCATCAAGTAGTGCCACATGGGCCTAAGTATCGATCACGCGCTTGCGAAACGTCTCGATCTGGAGCCGGAGATAACGCTCGATCACCTGGAGTTCGTCGGCGTCGAAGTGCTCGAGCACCTCGACGAGGCTGTCGCGGGCCTTCTCGAACGGCGCGCCGAACTTGTCGACGTCCCCCACCGTGACCTCGACGAGGACCTTGCGGCGGTCGTGCGGGTCACGGACACGACGGACATATCCGGCACGTTCGAGGCGGTCGATCACGCCCGTGACGGCACCGGTGGAGAGGCCGGAGAGTTCGGCGATCCGGCCGGCGGTGAGCGGGCCCTCTGCCCGCATGGCGAGATCGAGGCACTTCTCGTCGGTCGCGGACAGGCCCATCTGCTCGGCGACCCGCGCGTGGAACATGACGGTGAGCGCGCTCTGCTCGCGCATGTAGAGCGTGAACCTCTCCAGCACCTCTGGTTCCATGTCGAACATCTTAGCCGCTAAGACAATTCCTTGTCAGAGTGCTCCAAACGGGCGGAACGTGAGAAACCTCGTTTGTGGAGTCACCTACAACGGGTTGTTCATTAAGCTAAATAAGGTGACAGCAGTGGAGTTGGGACTACCCGTCGTGCGGGGCACGCCGGACGCGTCCGCACGCCCGGACACACCGCTGCTCGTCGACAGGTTCGGGCGGGTGGCGAAGGACCTGCGGGTCTCGCTCACCGACCGTTGCAACCTGCGCTGCACCTACTGCATGCCCGCCGAGGGCCTCGACTGGTTGCAGAAGGACGAGCTGCTCACCGACGCCGAGCTGATCCGGCTCATGCGCATCGCCGTGGTCGACCTGGGCGTCACGGACATCAGGTTCACCGGCGGTGAGCCGTTGCTGCGGCGCGGTCTGGAGCACGTCATCGCCGCGACGGCCGAGCTCGAACCGCGTCCGCGCATGTCGATGACGTCGAACGGCATCGGGCTCTCGCGGCGCGCCCAGTCGCTGAAGGACGCCGGCCTGAACCGGATCAACATCTCGCTCGACACCCTCGACCCGGAGAAGTTCGCGACGCTGACCAGGCGCGACCGCATCACGGACGTGCTCGACGGTCTCGACGCCGCCCGCGAGGCAGGGCTCGAGCCGGTGAAGGTCAACTCGGTGCTGATGCGCGGCATGAACGAGGACGAGGCCGTCCCGCTGCTGCGGTTCTGCGTCGAGAACGGCTACCAGCTGCGGTTCATCGAACAGATGCCGCTGGACGCGCAGCACGGCTGGACGCGCACGAACATGATCACGGCCGATGAGATCCTCTCGAAGCTCTCGTCCGCGTTCACCCTGACGCCCTCCGAGGTCCCGCGCGGTGGCGCCCCGGCCGAACGCTGGCTGGTCGACGGCGGCCCCGCGATCGTCGGTGTGATCGCCTCGGTGACCAGGCCGTTCTGCGCCGCCTGCGACCGCACCCGGCTCACCTCGGACGGCCAGATCCGCAACTGCCTGTTCAGCCAGAGCGAGACCGACCTGCGCGCACTGCTGCGCGACGGCTCCCCCGACGCCGTGATCGCCGACGCCTGGCGTGCCACGATGTGGGCCAAGGCGGCCGGCCACGGCATCAACGACGCGGGCTTCACCCAGCCCGACCGCCCCATGAGCGCCATCGGAGGATGACAGTGAGCACCGCCGTGAACATCCGCTACTTCGCGGGTGCGCGGGCCGCGGCCGGGGTGGCCGACGAGGACCTGCTGCTCGACGCCGCCGAGCCGACCGTGGCGCTCGTGGTCAGCACCATCGGCGAACGCCACGGCTCGAAGCTCGGCAAGGTGCTCGCCGCGTCGAGCTTCCTGCTGGACGGTGTGGCGGTGCGCGACACGTCGACGCGCGTGCCGGCCGGGTCTCAGCTGGACGTGCTGCCGCCGTTCGCGGGCGGCTGAGCGGCCAGGAACGCCTCGGCACCAGCCACCACGGCACTCTGTTCACGCGACCGGGCCAGTTCCAACGCCTCCCGAGCCACGACCACGTCACCGGTCACCTCGGCCAGCACGAGCAACGCCGGAGCCTCCAGCAGCAGATCACCGTTGTCCCGCACGTCCCGCACCAGTTCCTCGGCGAGGCCCCGATCGTGCCGGGCGAGCTTCAGCTGAGCCTTCCGCCGCACCACCGGGTAGCCGATCCGGTTCGCCAGCTCGATCGCCGCCCGCAGGTCCTCCAGTACGACCAGCGCATCTGCCTCGGCCCGGAGGTCGCCGAACTCCCGTGCCGTTTCGAGGCTCCTCAGCGCCAACGTCCTGGCCCGCTCGGAGTCACCGGTGTCCGCGGCCACCACAGCCAGGTTGAACAGCACGTTCGGCTCGCCTTCCGCCGCCCCGCCCTCCTGGTAGCCGGCCCGTGCGGCCTCCAGGTAGCGCCGTGCCTCGTCCAACTCCCCGAGCTCGCGGTGAGCGATGCCGATGCCCTCGAGGGCCATGGCCAGGTTGATCGTGGAACCGGTCGCCTCCGCGATCTGCCTGGCCTCCTCGAAGTGCGCGATCGCCGTGCGGAGCTCGGCGCGGGCACCGTGGACCGTGCCCAGGTTGAACGTGGCCGCGAGAACGTCGGGCTCGTCGGGGCCCAGGCGCCACAGTCGTACCGCTTCTCCCAGGTCTGCCAGCGCACCGGTGAGATCACCGGTGTCCCGCTTCACCAGCCCTCTGTTGTTGAGCACCGAGGCCCTCGAACGATCCGAGATGGCCAGCTCGACCGCTTCGCCGAACGACGCCAGCGCCTGGTCGAACTCTCCCAGCATCCACTGGAGGTGGCCGCGTCCGTTGTGCATCGCCGCCTGACAGACGACATCGCCCGCCGCGCGTGCCGACTCGAGACCCGTCGCCAACAACATCTTCAGCTCCGGCCGGTAGCCGCCGTAGTTGAGGTAACCGCGCAACGAGTCGGCGAGATGGCTCGCGAACGGGTGCGGCGCGACCTGCACCGCCGCCACGAGCACCGCGCGTTTCGCGCCGAGCCACGCTCGTGCGTCGTCAGCCGTGGCGAACGCGAGTCCCTCGACGTCCAGCGGTAGCGGATCCAGCCGTTTGACCGCAGAGGTGGCGAGTTCGGCGGCAGCGCGTGCGGTGGCCAGGTAGAAGGACAACAGCCGACGCAACGCGGCAGGTCTGTCAGCACCCACCTGCTCCGAGGCGAAGAGCCGGATCAGGTCGTGCAGCTGAAACCGCTCTCCTGTCTGTTGCACGAGCCCTGCCCGCACCAGCACGCCCAACTGCCGCACACTATCCTCAGTGGACAGTGAGCCGAGCATCGCCGCGTCCCACACGTCGAATTCCGCGCCGGGATGCACGCTGAGCAGTCCGAACAACCGGCGCGCGTCGTCCGGCAAAGCGTTGCGGGACAGCTCGAACGCCGCCCTCACCGCGGTGTCGCCCTCGATCTCCAGCGCGTCCAGCCTGCCGTCACCGCGCAGCTCGGCCAGGTAGTCGGGCAGGTGCCGGTCGGCGAGGTGCGCGCCCGCGATGCGCAGCGCGAGCGGCAGATGCGCACACAGGCGGATCAGCTCGGCGCGCTCCTCCGGCGAGCCGTCGATCTTCATCCGGTCGAGCAGCGCAGTTGCCTCCTCATCAGCCATCACGTCCAGCCTGACCTGGGATTCCAGGTCATTTCGGCTGGTCACGACAGCCGTGCAGCCCTCGACACCGGGCACGAGCGGGCTCAGCTCCGTGGCGTTGTCCAGCACCACCAGCACACGACGGCCGCGCAGCTTCGACCGGTAGAGCTCAACCTGCTCGTCGAGGTCGAGCGGCACCCTCTCCGGTGGCACCCCGAGGGCACGCAGGAACCGGCCGAGCACCTGCTCGAGGGTGACCGCCGGTCCTGTCGCGAACCCGCGCAGGTCGACGTGCAGCTGACCGTCGGGGAACCGGTCACGGATCCTGTGCGCGAGCCTGATCGCGAGCGAGGTCTTGCCGACGCCCGGCGGGCCGGTGATCACGACGACCGGTGCGTCCATCGCGGACAGCGTGGCGAGCTCCGCTTCCCTGCCCACGAAGTCCGGCAGGTCGGCGGGCAACTGCGACGGGCCGGGCGCACGCACCACGAGCCGGTAGCCGGAGGCGTCCGTGACGATCTCGTCCTCGGTCGACCGCCGCAGCCGGCGCATCAGCGTGCGGAGCGCGGGAAGAGGCTTGGCGGGCGGCTCGTCACCCCAGACCGCCTGGACGAGATCCCCGAACAGCACAGGTTCTCCCGCACGGGCGGCCAGCGCCCGGTGCAACACCACCAACCGCGATTCTCCGCTCACAACGGGCGATCGTAGGACCGATCGGGAGAGCGGGACGACGAGCGGTTCCGAAGGGCGTTCGGACGACTCGCCCGGCCGTCATTCGACCGTGGACGACCGTCCCCGATGGCCCGACACGCGTGAGCCACGCCTCACTTTCCGTAATAGATCTCGGCCGATCTCGGAATGGAAACGGACCGATAACGAAGCCTTTGAGCTGCGGTTTTGTAACCTCCCCACAACGTTCCGAACCGTTACTGTGACGCGCGTCACAGCCTCAAACATTTGGAGGGGCTGCCGATGGTTACGTACGGTCGCTCCTCGGCTGGCCCGAACCAGCCACAAGCACGACCGGAGGACCGAACACCGAACCCAGTCCGAGGGTTCTCCGGCACATACCCCGAGCGAGAGAAACCGCCGGACTGGGACGCAGGAACGCACCGGGCCCCGAACCCGAGTTCCTGACCGCAGGTGAGGTGGACCGAGAGGCAAATGGCTTTCAACCGTGGCAACAAGGGCAAGCAGGGTTCCACCGCCGCTCGCACTATCGCCAAGGTCGCGGCCGTCGGCATCATCGCCGGCGCCCCTCTGGGCCTGGCCGTTGGCACCGCCAACGCCGCCCCCGTGAACTGGGACGCCCTCGCGCAGTGCGAGGCAAGTGGTAACTGGGGCGCCAACACGGGCAACGGCTACTACGGCGGCCTGCAGTTCACCCAGCAGACCTGGAACGCCTACGGCGGCCAGGGCAACCCGGCCAACGCCTCCCGCGAGCAGCAGATCGCTGTCGCCGAGCGCGTCGCCGTCGGCCAGGGCGTGAACAACGCCTGGCCGTCCTGCAGCAAGCGGATCGGCAACTACACGGGCGCGGCCCCGAAGACCGCTCCGGCCCCGCAGCAGCAGCGCAAGGCCCCCGTCCAGCAGCGCCAGGCCGCTCCGGTGCAGCAGGCGCCGGTCGTGCAGCTCGAGGGCTCGAAGACGAACCCGAACGGCAACTACGAGATCAAGGCAGGCGACACCCTGTCGAAGATCGCGGACGCCAACAAGGTCGAGGGCGGCTACCAGGCCATCGTGGAGAAGAACAAGGGCTTCATCACGAACCCGGACCTGATCTTCCCGGGCCACAAGATCCAGATCTGAGCCTCTCCGGCTCGGACCATCGCGGATCCGACGGGTCGCATGAACGCCGGCCCCGCTGACGTGGGCTGACACAGGACCAGGGATCTCACCGTCATCCCCCCGACGGTGAGGTCCCTGCCTGCATGTCCGGACCAGGCCGGTGACACCGACCACCGCAGCCCCACCCGCGCGGTGCCAACCGCACTCGTCGACGCAGGGCATCACGCACGCAGGCCCGGCGCGCGGTGCCAACCGACAGTCGCAAACGCAGGCCAACCCGTACGGCACCTGGCGTGGCGATGCGCAGCGAGCCGTGTGAACCTCGTGCTCTGGGTAGCGGTAGGCCCCGCTCATGGCGATTGGGGCCCGCTGGAACCGGCGCCGGCCACCACAAGCCGGCCTCAGGGGCAGTTGACCCACTCGTCGTCGCCCTCAGCGAAAACCTGCCGCTTCCACACCGGCAACCGAGCCTTGACCTCGTCGACCAGGTCAGCGCAGAGGGAAAACGCTTCCCCCCGATGCTCGGCGGCGACCGCACAGGCCAACGCCACATCCCCGATCTTCAACGGCCCGACCCGGTGCGACACAGCGATCCCGTGCACCCCGGAGTACTTCTCGGCAAGAGAAGCGACAACCTCAGCCACGACATCAGAAGCAGACGGATGCGAGTGGTACTCCAACTCCAGCACCGACCGCCCGCCGTCGTGGTCCCGCACGACGCCGGAGAACGTGACCACCGCACCCGCCCGGTCGGACCCGACCAGGGCGGCGTGCTCCTCCACCGACAACGGCTCCGAAGTCACGACGGCCCGCAGCACCACGCTCATCGATGGTCACCCCCACGCAACTGGTCGAGCGCGTGCTCGACAACCGAAGCCAGCACTTCCAGCCCGTCCCGCACCCCGCCGGTCGACCCGGGCAGGTTCACGATCAACGTCCGCCCGGCCACCCCGGCCACACCACGGGACAACACGGACCCCGGCACCTGAGGCCACCCGGACATCCGGATCACGTCGGCCAGCCCCGGCACCTCGTAGTCCACGACGGCGCGAGTGGCTTCCGGAGTCCCGTCAGTGGGATTGATCCCGGTACCGCCGGTGGTCAGGACGAGATCAGCGCCACCACCGACGGCGGCGACCAGAGCCTCACGGACCGGCTCGCCGTCCGGCACCACGACGGGCGCGGCGACCGAGAACCCGCGCGCCACAAGCCATTCGACGATCAACGGGCCGCTGCGATCCGCGTAGACACCGGCCGCGGCACGGTTGGACGCGGTGATCACCACCGCCTTCACGGGCGTTCCCACAGGCCGGACTTGCCGCCTTCCTTGCGCTCCACCCGCACCGCGTCCAGGGAGGCGGCGGGGTCGACCGACTTCACCATGTCGTGCAGTGTCAGGCCGGCCACCGAGACGGCGGTCAGGGCCTCCATCTCCACGCCGGTGCGGTCGGTGGTGCGGACGGTGGCCGTGATCAGGACGGAGTCCGAGGCCAGCGCCAGGTCCACCACCACCGACGACAACGAGATCGGGTGGCAGAGGGGGACGAGTTCCCAGGTGCGCTTCGCGGCCATGATGCCCGCGATCCGGGCCGTCGCCAGGGCGTCGCCCTTCGGCAGGCCGTCGGCGCCCAGCAACTCCACCACCTCGGCGGTCGTGTGCAGGACGCCGGTCGCCACGGCGGTCCGGGTGGTCTGCTCCTTGCCGGAGACGTCGACCATCCGGGCCGCGCCGTGGGAGTCCAGGTGGGTGAACTGCTTGGTCATACAGGGATCGTATGCCTCGGCCCACCGGGACTGCCCGTGCTCAAAGACCTAGGAAGTGGCTGCCTTGCGGACCGCTTCGGCCACGGCCGGGGCAACGGTGTTGTCGAACACCGACGGCACGATGAACGACGCGTTCAACCGGTCCCCGTCCACCACGTCGGCGATGGCCTGCGCGGCGGCCAGCAGCATCGCGTCGGTGATCGTGCGGGCGTGCGCGTCCAGCAGGCCGCGGAAGACGCCGGGGAACGCCAGCACGTTGTTGATCTGGTTCGGGAAGTCCGAGCGGCCGGTCGCGACGACGGCGGCGTGCTGCTGGGCCTCCATCGGGTCGATCTCCGGGTCCGGGTTGGCCAGCGCGAACACGATGGCGTCCTTCGCCATGGTCGCGACCTGGTCCGCGCCGAACAGGTTCGGGGCCGAGACGCCGATGAACACGTCCGAGCCGACCAGCGCGTCGTGCAGGCGGCCGGACTGGTTGTCCTTGTTCGTGGACGCGGCGATGGACTTCAGGTTCGAGTCCAGGCCGGGACGGTCGCGGTGCACGATGCCGTCGACGTCCACGGCGATGATGTCGCCGGGCTCCTGGGCCTGCAGCAGGCGGATGATCGCGGAACCCGCGGCACCGACGCCACACACCGTGATGCGGCAGTTCTTGATGTCCTTCTTCACGACGCGCAGGGCGTTGCGCAGCGCGGCGACCACGACGATGGCCGTGCCGTGCTGGTCGTCGTGGAACACCGGGATGTCGAGCTTCTCGCGCAGGCGGGCCTCGATCTCGAAGCAGCGCGGCGCGGAGATGTCCTCGAGGTTGATGCCGCCGTACACGGGAGCGATGAGCTCGACCGCGCGGATGATCTCCTCGGTGTCCTGGGTGTCCAGGCAGACCGGCCAGGCGTCGACGCCGGCGAACTTCTTGAACAGCGCGGCCTTGCCCTCCATCACCGGCAGGGCGGCGGCGGGGCCGAGGTTGCCCAGGCCCAGCACCGCGGAGCCGTCCGTCACCACGGCGACGGTGTTGCGCTTGATGGTCAGGCGGCGCGCGTCGTCCGGGTTCTTGGCGATCGCCTCGCACACGCGGGCGACACCCGGCGTGTACGCGCGGGAGAGGTCGTCACGGTTGCGCAGCGGCACCTTCGACGCGATCTCGATCTTGCCGCCGAGGTGCACGAGGAACGTGCGGTCCGACACCTTGCGGACGACGATGCCGGGCAACGTCTCCAGCGTGTCGGTGATGTCCTTGGCGTGGTTCGCGGAAAGCGCGTTGCACGTGAGGTCGATGACGACGCGGTCGTTGTGCGACTCCACGACGTCGAACGCCGTGATCACACCGCCCGCACGGCCGACGGCCGAGGTGAGGTCACCCGCGGCGCTCGCTGACGGCGGCGCCTCCAGACGAACGGTGATCGAGTAACCAGGGCCGGGGACCGGCATCGTCGTCCTCCCACGAAGTACAGCTCAAGCGGGAAACGAGCCTATCCCCGGCCCCTTTGCGGTACTCACCCGACTCGGCGAGTTTTAAGACCGGCCTGACAATCCACTCAGGACTTGTTGATCTCGGTCACCGGGTGCTTGTACGGGAGGTCCTCCGACGGCAGCGGGAACGTCACCGTGCCGAACGGGGAGAGCGCACCCTGCAGGTCACTGGTCAGTTCGGTGACGGGATGGCTGCCGTCCGCACCCTCCGGCCAGTGCGGGTCGACCCGTCCCGGGCGTCCTTTCGCCACGTTCTCCTCCTCAGTGGTGCCTGCTGACGGGCTCAAGTGTGACAGAGCACGATGTGTTCTCCAGCGACCCATATACCGTGGTGAGAATGTCCGGCATCACACTCGCCGACTGGCTGCGCGCCCAGGACGACGTTGCTCTCGTCGCGCTGCTGCGCGCGCGCCCCGACTTGGCAACGCCCCCACCTGCCGATATGTCCGTGCTCGCGACACGGGTCGGCACCAGGGCGTCGATCGCGCGTGCCTGCGAGGACCTCGACACGTTCACGTTGGCGGTGCTCGAAGCCCTGGTGGTGGAGGGTGCGGACGCCGCGCCCGTGGCGTTGCCCACAAAGCTCCTCGGCCCGGACGTGAAGCCCAGGCCGCTCAAGCAGGCCGTGGCGAGGTTGCGGTCCCTCGCGCTCGCCTGGGGTGACGACGACGCGCTGTCGGTCCCGCCCGTCACCAGGGAGGCGTTCGGCCCGTACCCCGGCGGGCTCGGCCGGAGCACCGGGCAGACCTACGACCTGAGCGGCATCACCGAGGGCGAGCAGCGGGTCCTGCAGAAGCTCGCCTCCGGACCGCCCATCGGCGACACCAAGGACGCCTCCCGCGTCGTGCCGCTCGAGAAGGCCGAGACGCCCGTGCAACGGCTGCTCGCCCGCGGTCTGCTGCTGCGGCGCGACCCCGGCACCGTCGAGCTGCCGCGCGAGATCGGCGTCGCGCTCCGGGGCGACCGCCCGCTCGGCCCGATCCAGGTCAGCGAGCCGAAACCGAAGACCACCGCGCTCCAGCAGACCAGCGTCGACGCCACCGGCGGCGGCGAGGCCCTGGAGCTCGTCCGGCACGTCGAGAACCTCATCGCGAGCTGGTCGGCCGAGCCCGCGCCGGTGCTGCGGACGGGTGGCCTGGGCGTCCGCGAGCTGCGCAAGGTCGTCAAGGACCTCGACGTCGACGAACGGCGCGCCGCCCTGCTGATCGAGCTCGTGGTCGGTGCCGACCTGGCCGCGAACACCGAGGCCACCGAGCCCGAGTGGGTCCCGACGACCAAGGCCGACGTGTGGCTCGCCGCCACCACCGAGGTCCGCTGGGCCACGCTCGCGCACGCCTGGCTGGACCTGCCGCGACTGCCCGCGCTGATCGGCCGCCGCGACGAGAAGGACAAGCTCTTCAACCCGCTCGCGGACGAGATCCGCCGCGCGCAGGCCCCGCGCGACCGCCGGTGGGTCCTGGAGACCCTGACCGCGTTCCCCAAGGGCACCGCGATCACGAACCCGACCGACCTGGCCGCCCTGCTCGGCTGGCGCGCACCGCGCCGGGGCGGACGCCAGCGGGACGAGCTCGTGCGCTGGACGGTCGAGGAGGGCACCGCCGTCGGCGTGCTCGCCCTGGGCGCGATCACCAGCGCGGGCCGCGTGCTGCTCGACGAGGGCCCCGGCCACGCCGCGAAGGCCCTCGGCGACGCCCTGCCCGCGCCGCTCGACCACGTGCTGGTGCAGGCCGACCTCACCGTCGTCGCCCCCGGCCGCCTCGAACCCGATCTCGCGGACGAGATGGCGCTGGTCGCGAACGTCGAGTCCGCCGGCAGCGCCACGGTCTACCGGGTCAGCGAGGCCACCGTCCGCCGTGCCTTCGACGCCGGGCGCACCGCCGACGAGCTGCAGGAACTGTTCAAGCTCCGGTCACGAACGCCGGTCCCGCAGTCCCTGAGCTACCTCATCGACGACGCCGCGCGCCGCCACGGCAGGTTGCGCGGTGGGGCGGCGGGCTCGTTCCTGCGCTGCGACGACTCGGTGCTGATCAGCGAGGTCCTCGCGCACCCGGAGGCCGGTCGGCTGGAGCTGCGCCGGATCGCTCCGACCGTGCTCGTCAGCCCGTTGCCGCTGGCGGACGTGCTGGACGGGCTGCGGTCGGCCGGGTTCGCCCCGGCCGCGGAGGGCCCGGACGGCCAGGTCCTCGACCTGCGGCCGGGTGGTCGCCGCACCACGCCGAGGCAGCGCAGTGCCCGCAAACCGGCGTCACCCGCCGTGCAGGCCGATGAGCGGCTGGGTGAACTCGTCCGGCTGGTCCGGGCCGGTGATCGCGCCGCGGCGACACCACGGGGTGAACGGGTGGCCGTTCCCAGCAACCTCGGCGCGGGCCCGTCCGCGACCCTGTCGTTGCTCCAGCAGGCCGCACGGGCGCGCCGCAAGGTGCTCGTCGGGTTCGTCGACTCCCACGGCACGGCGGCACAGCGCGTGATCGAGCCGCACGTGGTCGGGGGTGGCGTGCTCGAGGGCTACGACCACAGCTACGGAGAGGTGCTCAGGTTCCCTCTTCATCGCATCACGTCCGCCGCATTGGTGGACGAGGACTGACGGTCGGTCATCCCCCGGTAGGAAACCCGGATCACCCTTGCGTGGCTGTTGCGCGACCTAGCGTCGATTGACGTGGACGTACCCGAGACACGTCCGCAGACCTAGGAGGTCCTGCGCACATGGCCAGCTCCCGGTGGGCTTTGCGAGCCGCCGCCACTGTCACGACCCTGGCGTTCGCCGTGCCGTTCTCGACGGGCACCGCGAACGCCGACCCGATCCTCGTCCTCTTGCAGGACAACAACGTCAACGCGACGGTGGGGGTGAGCGGCAACCTGAACTCGATCCCCGTCGCCGCCGGCGCCCACCTCGCGGTCGACACCGGCCCCGGCATCACCGTCATGTCCAACGGGGGCGTCCAGGTCGCTCTGGGGCTCGCGGCTCAGGTCGGCGCGGGCGTCGGCACCGAAGTGGAGGTGGACGCCTTCGAGTCCGAGCTCGAGATCGAGCTCGACGGGGTCGTCGCCGCGGAAGTGGAAGTGGAAGGAGTCCTGGACGCCGCGGTGGCAGCTGACGCAGATGTCGCTGCCGACGTGAGCGCGACGGACGACGACCGCGCACCCGCTGCCGCCCAGCCCGCCGTCGTACAGACCGCCGCCGTACAGCCCGCTGCCGCGCCGGTCGCACCGACCGTCGAACCGGTACCCGCCGAGGTGCCTGCGGCTGTCGCTTCGTCGAGCACCCCGCCTCAGGCCGACGCCGACAAGGGCATCGGCATCGGGCTGGGTGTCGGCCTCGTCGTGGACACCGGTCACCACTGGGACGACGACTGGGGCCACTGGCACGACTGGGACCACGACGACTGGGACCACCACCACGGCCTGCTCGACGGCATCTCCATCGGCGCGGTCATCGGTGTCGGTCTGAGCATCGGCTGACAGCGGTAGCAGCGAGCAGACGGCGAAAGGACCACCGCTTGGACCCAACGGAACCGAACTGAGTCAGGCCACGACAACGAGGCGAGCGCCGCACCCGAAGGTGGCGCTCGCCTCGTTCAGTCGTGTAGCGGTCGTACTCCGGCGGAAGGAGTTCAGCCCGCGCGGACGGACATCCACTGGCGCATCGCGTGCTCCACCAGCGTGATGAGCGTCTGCTTCGTCGACTGCCGGTTGCGCGCGTCGCACGTCACGATCGGCACCGACTCGTCGATCGTCAGCGCTTCGCGGACGTCCTCCAGCCTGTGGTGGAGGAGGCCGTCGAAGCAGTTGACGCCGACGACGTACGGCAGCTGCCGGTCGTCGAAGAAGTCGATCGAGGCGAACGCGTCGGCCAGGCGGCGGGTGTCGACCAGCACGATGGCACCGATGGCGCCACGTACCAGGTCGTCCCACATGAACCAGAACCGGTGCTGACCCGGTGTACCGAAGAGGTACAGGATCAGGTCGCTGTCGAGCGACACACGGCCGAAGTCCATCGCGACGGTCGTGGTGACCTTGTTGGGCGTGGCGGAGAGGTCGTCCACCCCCGCGCTGGCCTCGGTCATCACCGCCTCGGTGGTCAACGGGACGATCTCGGACACCGAGCCGACGAACGTCGTCTTGCCCACACCGAAGCCACCCGCCACCACGATCTTGGCGGACGTCGTCGGCTTCCGTGCGCCCTCGGCGCCCTGGGGACTAGAGCCTGCGAAGCCCACTGAGCACCCTCTCCAGGAAATCCATGGAAGGCCGGTCCCCCACGACCAGACCGCCCTGGTGAATCAAAACCAAACCCATGCTTGCCATGTCGCCGATCAGCACCCGCACGACGCCAAGTGGCAAGCGTAGGAGTGCCGCGACCTCGGCCACCGACCGCGTGTCCACACACAGCCCGCAGATCGACCTGTGCTCGGGAAGTACTGCAGCATCCCGTTCGAGGCCCTTTTCGCTGGTCGAAATCAGCGCCTCGATCGCAAGATCGTAGTCAGGTCGTGTGCGTCCACCGGTGCGTGTGTAAGGCCGCACCAGTGAACCCGAGTCCGCAGAAGCATTCTCCTCCGGACGCACTTGAGGCTGCGCACCGGTGCTGTACGCCGGCTGACCGCCGGTGTTGTACGCCGGTTGACCGCCCGTGCTGTACACCGGATGCGAACCAGTGGTGTACGGCAGTTGTTCCGGCACCGCGTCCGGCATCTCGTGCTGGCCGAACAGGTCCGCCCCGGGGCCGCCGAACAGCCCGGAGCCGTACCCGTCTATGTCGAATCGGTTCGGCACGTCGTCGTACGGATACGACGACGAGTCGTCCACCTCACGCTGAGACATATCGCCTAGCCCTTGCCCTTTAACCCGCTCATCGAGGGGTGCGTCCTCAGCTTCCTCTGGTTCTTGGGGTATCGCGTCAGGCTCGTCGAACTGAAACCCGCCAGAAGCCCACTCCTGGTAGTTGAAGTTCCTACCGAAGCCCCGGCCTCTAGCGCCAGATCTACCAGCCATTGGTTCTCACCCCTGAACTTCAGATGAGGTCTAGCGACGGACCACGCCCTGAAGCTGCGCGCGCAGCTCAGGGGTGAGTTGTTGACCGACTCTCTCCACCAACAGCGTCATCTCGTAGGCCACGAGGCCGATGTCGCAGTTGGGCGCCGCCAGGACGGCAAGGCAAGAACCGTCACTGATCGACATGAGGAACAGGTAACCCCGCTCCATCTCGACGACCGTCTGGTTGACCCCGCCTGCCTCGAAGCAGCGGGCAGCACCCTGGGTGAGGCTGACCAGTCCGGACGCGACCGCGGAAAGCTGTTCTGCGCGGTCCCGGGGCAAGCCCTGGGAACCGGCGAGCAACAGCCCGTCCGCGGACACCACAACGGAATGTGCCACTCCGGGCACCCTCCGCACGAAGTCGGTGATAAGCCAACCAAAGCTGCCTGGCTGCGCTGCGGTCGTCACTCCTGCTCCTCGTTCTGCCGGCTCGACTGGTCACCAGCGTATGCCTCGATCAATGCGTGCCGGCCTCGCTTGACACCACTCTGCAGGCTCGACATCCGTCCGCGCACCGCGTCTGCGGTGCGGGGCGGCAGCGGCGGGCGCTGCGCTGTCGACGTCAGGGACTGCGGCTTGGGTGCTGCAGATCCTGGCACGAGCTGAGCCTTCGGTGTCCGTTTCGGCAATCCTGCCGTGGTCTTCGTCTCCGGCGCCTTGTTCAACAACGCCTGAGCCGCGTGCCATCCCTCATCGGCCGGCGATTGCCAAGCCGACTCGGAAGTAGCTGCCGCCGCTGGAGTCTCCTCCACAACGGGCTCGGGTTCCACAACTCGCTCCTGCTCGGCGGGTGCGGGTACTTCTTCGGCCGCCGGCTGGACCTTCGAGCGCGGCGTGCGCACCGGAAGACCAGCGGCCGACGTGGTGGTGGGTGCCACCGCCGGAACGGGCTTGCGGGATCGGGTCGGGAGCTCCGGTTCCGGCCCGTCCGAGAGCGGCGGGACGGTCGGCGGTTCGTCGATGTACTCGACCGCGCCCTTGCCGGTTCCGCCGAGCCTCGACTCGACGTGCCCGTTGGTGGCGGCCGGTGCATCGTCCTCGGAGCCCGCAGGGACCGGCTGAGCGGTCGAAGCGGACGTCTCGCTGCCCACGGCCTGGAACCACTGCGACAGGACCGCCTCGTAGATCGGCAGGCGTTCCGTCGGTGCGTCCAGGTCGTGCTCGATCTTCTTGCGCGAGGCTTCCGAGGTGCCGTTGCGGTGCCCCATCCCGATGTCGAGCCGGCCCTCGTCGACCGAGGCGCGCGAGACGCCGTTGGACGAGGCGGGCTCGTCCTCGATCGGGGGGATCGGCACGAACTGGGTGGTCTCGTAACCCGGCTCGAACGAGATCTCGCCGGCCTCTTCGTTGCGGTCCTCGTAGGCCGTGAAGAGGGTGGATTCGAACGCGCTCTCCGGATCGACCGCCGCGAGCTGGTCACGACGCCACCGCTCGGACGGCGTCGAGTCCTCGATCGGCGGGTCGTTGTAGACCGGGATCGCCGTCGCGCCCGCACCGGTGTCGGTGATCGAACTGGGCACGAAGTTGACCGGGATGCTCGGGCTCGACTCGTCGATGCGCGGCTGGACACCGGTCGCACCGCCGAAGGCGCCGGCGATGCCGCTGGCCCTCGTCGCGGTGGTACCGATCTCCGTCGTGTGCTCGGCCGGTGCCATCGGCATCGGCACGGGCGGCATCGACGGGATCGACGAGTTCGGCGACATGCCGAACGCGGAGGCGAGCCCACTGGAACCGGACGGCGGCGTCGAGATCGGCGCCTGGCCGGGGATCGCGGTGAGCGTCTCCGGCACGATCACCAGTGCCGTCGTGCCGCCCTCGATGTCCTCGTTGCCGCGCAGGCGGACCTTGATGTCGTGGCGCTTGGCGAGCCGCGCGACCACGTACAGGCCCATCCGGCGGGAGACGGCGACGTCGACGTCCGGCGGGTCGGCCAGACGCTCGTTGGCGTCGATGATCTCCTGCTCGCCCATGCCCACGCCGCGGTCCTGGATCTCGATCGCCAGCTCGCCCTTGCGGGTCTTGGCCGTGCGAACGGTGACCTTGGTGACCGGGTCGGAGAACGCCGTGGCGTTGTCCAGCAGCTCGGCGATGAGGTGCACGAGGTCGTTGACGGCGCGGCCCTGGACCGTGAGCTCCGGGGTCTGGCCGACCTGCACGCGGGCGTACTGCTCGACCTCGGAGACCGCGGCGCCGAGGACCTCGGCGGCCGGGACGGGCCGGGTCAGACGCCGCGAGAGGTCCGTACCCGAGAGAACCAGCAGGTTCTCCGAGTTGCGGCGCATGCGGGTCGCGAGGTGGTCCAGCTCGAACAGCGAGGCCAGCTGGTCCGGGTCCTGCTCGTCCTGCTCGAGCCGGTCGATCAGGTTCAGCTGGCGCTCGACCAGGGCCTGAGAACGGCGCGACAGGTTGACGAACATCGCGTTGACGTTGTCACGCAGGAGGGCCTGCTGGGCGGCCAGTCGCACCGCTTCACCGTGCACCGCGTCGAACGCGCGCGCCACCTGGCCGATCTCCTCCCGCGTGTGCACCGGCACCGGCTCGACGGCGGTCTTGGCCGCGTCCTCCGGGTTGGCGTCCGCGAGGATCCGCTCGACCGCGTCCGGGAGACCGTGGTCGGCGACGTCGAGGGCGGTGCGGCGCAGCGTGCGCAGCGGGTTGAGGATCGAGCGGGCGACGAACAGCGCCATCAGCAACGCGAGCGCGAGGATCGCGAGGACGATGCCGGACTCGACGTACGCCCTGGCGCGCGTGTCGCCGGCCAGGTCGTCGGTCTTGTTCTGCAGCTGCTCGACCAGCAGGTTCTCGACGTCGCGCGTCAGGTTGACCGTCAGCGTGGCGGCGATGTCCCACTTCTCGGGCGTGACCTGCGTGAAGTCCTTCGCGCCCGACTGCTGGTTGATCGCCGATTCCTGCATGTCGTTCGCGTTGTCGACGATGAGGCCGGTGACGGTGTCGTCGTAGATCTTGGCCTGCTCGGGCGTCGCGGCCTTGCGGAAGTCGTTCCGCGCGGCCTCGAGCTCGGCGTCCGCTGCCTGCAGGGACCGCAGCTGGGACGGCGTGAACGCCTTGCGCTGGAAGACGTCCAGGAGGATCGCCCGCTTGAGCGACTCCTGCTCCTTGATGCGCGCGATGGCGTTCGTGGTCAGGTGCAGTCGCACCAGTTCCGGGTCGTTGATCTCGGAGATCGTCTGCTCACCGAGGCTGATGAGCGTCTCGATCGACTCCGAGTAGGTGCGCTGGACGGCCTCGGCGGGGTACTGCGTGTCGCGCACCGAGTTGCGGAGGCTGTTCAGGCGGTTGAGCTGGTTGAACGCGACCTGGAACCGCTCGACGGCCGAGGGGTTCAGGTCGGAGCTGAGCTCGGCGATCCTGTTGCTGAACGCCTCGCTGGTGTCGTTCACGCGGCGCAGCTGGCGCTCCAGGACGACCCTGTCGAGCTTCTTGTTCGACGCGACGTAGCTGACCGACAGGTCGCGCTCGCGCTGCAGCTGCTGCACCAGGTCCGCGACCGCGGTCTCGAGGCGGATCTGGTTCGCGAGGTTGTTGAACTCCGTGGCGTCCTGGAGGTCGGTGCGCACGCGCAGACCACCCAGGGCGAGCGCACAGATCGTCGGGATGAGCAGAACGGCGAGCAGCTTCGTGCGCAGCCGCCAGTTGCGCAGGCGCCACCCCGCGGATCGGGTAGATCCTGAACCAGGTCCGGCACCGACCTCGTGCTTCACCGGCTCCGGTGTCACGTTCATCGGTCCGTTACCCAGCGCAGCCAGTCCGTCACCCGATTCGGGCCTTTCGGAGCGTGTGGTGTCACCCACGCCAAACTGGCTGGGACCTCTCTCACGTCGGGCCACTCTGGGCTTCCTCTTCCAGCAGCAGTGTCCCGGTCTCTCCCCAGGACCGAGCATGGACTCGTCAAACGGGCCGAATTGCAGCACAGAGGTTGTTCGCCCGGTGAGGCGCCCTACCCCGTCTGAAGACACGTCGGTCTACTACGACCTGTGCCACCCGAGCCGGAAGAGTAATGGGCACCCCCTGTGTTGGGGAAGTCTCCAGAAGCACTCACCGTATCGAGATGGGGTGTCGTTTCATACGTTCAGGTGGTTAACATCCCCGGTTGTCGGTACACCCCATGTCCGTCCGAACTCGCAGTTCGGACTGCGGACGCCCTGGTTTGTGGCGACACTCACTGATCAATTCGAAGCTACCCAAGCCCTACCGGCGAGAGGTGCCATGGCTACCCGAGCCACAGCTCTGCGGCTTGCCGCAGTGCTCACAACGTGCGTCCTGACCGCGAGCTGCGGCCTGTTCGGCGGTTCGTCGAACGGCGGCAACGCGGACGTGGAACGCAACGTCATCCGCATCGGCGTGCTGCCGGTCGTCGACGTGGCCCCGCTGCGGATCGCGCTGACCGAGAAGCTGTTCGAGAAGGCCGGCCTGCAGGTCAACCTGGTCACCCAGCCCAGCGAGGCAGAGGCCATCAAGCAGCTGGACACCACGCTCGACCTCACGTGGGCGACGCACGTCAGCCTCTTCCGAGCGGTCGCCGAGGGCACCGAGCTGCAGCTGCAGGGCGAGGCCTACCAGGCCGGTCCGAACTCGATGGCGCTGGTCGCGGACGCGAAGTCGGACTACGACGATCCCGGCAAGAAGAACGCGCCGCGCATCGCCGTGAACAGCGAGACCGACATCGGCGCGCTGACCACGCGTGCCGTGCTGGACACCGCCGCGGTCGAGAAGCAGAAGATCCAGTTCCGGCCGATGCCGTTCGCCGACATGGAGAACGCGCTGACCTCAGGTCAGGTCGACGCGGCGTTCATGATCGAGCCGTTCATCACGAAGGCGCAGCGCAAGATCGGCGCGAAGATCGTCACCGACACCGCCCGCGGCCCGACACTGGACTTCCCGATGTCCGGCTACGCGTCGTCGAAGAAGTTCGCCGAGGCGAACCCGAAGACGCTGAAGGTGTTCCGGGACGTGCTGCGCCAGGCGCAGCAGCGCGCGCAGTCCAACAAGCTCGCCGTGCAGGACTCCCTGACCAGCTACGCGGACGTGGACGCACCTACCGCGGCCCTCGTGTCGGTGGGCACGTTCCCGCTGTCGCTGAACCCGATCAGGCTCCAGCGCGTGGCCGACATGATGGACACCGAGGACGTGCTGTCCGGGCGTCTGGACGTGCAGCAGCTACTGCCGCCGGGTACGACGAATTAGTTGCTCGATCGCATGAGAAAGGCGGGCCGGAATGCCGGCCCGCCTTTCTCGTTCGTCACTGTCCGCCGATGGCGGAGATGCAGTAAGTGATGCCCGGGGCGGGTTCCGCGTACGAAATCGCGGTCGCTTCACCACACTCCGCGGTGGCCGCCTTGACGACCTTTTCGACCTTCAGGGTCTTCTGGACGGCGAACTCGTTGCCCCCCTTGGAGCAATCGATGATCTTCATGCCCTCCATGTTCATCTTCACGAGTTCTTCCTGGTAGCACTTGCCCTCTTCGAGCTTCTCGACCAGGCAGAGCTTCAGCGACGACGAACGCCGGCCGGACTCGGTGTACTCGGCGTAGTCCTCGCTCGGGCACGCATCGGACGTCGACTTCATGGCCTTGGCGATGAAGTAGTTCGCCTCGGCCGAGGAGCAGTCGACCTTCTTGTACTTCGGGCTGAACGTGGTGCCCGTGACGCTCGCGCAGTCGCCCGGCTTGGCCGACGGCTCGGTGATGGCGCTCAGGCCGCCGCCGATCAGGACCTTGACCAGGATGCCGACGCCGACGAGCACGACGATGGTGACGATCGAACCGATGATCTTGCCGGCGGCACTCTTCTTGGGCGGAGGGCCGTAGGGCATCGGCTGGCCCAGCGGCTGGCCGGGCATCTGGCCGGGAGGCGGGCCGTACGGGTTCGGCGGCTGCTGGGCGTACGGGTCACCGGGCTGGCCGTACGGCTGGCCGGGCTGGGCGTACGGGTCCGCGGGCTGACCGGGATAGCCCTGCTGGGGCGGCTGACCGTAGGGACCGGGCTGCTGGCCGTAGGGCTGCTGCGGCTGTCCACCGGGAGGCGGCCCGTAGGGCCCTGGCTGCTGGGGGTGGTTGGGGTCGGTCACTGGATTCTCCTCGGATGAGTCACGCGAGAGACAGCGAAACCGGAGCCGTGGGACACGGACTCCGGTTTCGCTGGTTCGAGCCTGTTACGCGGGCGCGCCAACGCAGTAGTGCAGCTTCGCCTCGGGGAAGGACTGTGCTTCCTCACCCTCGGGGCACTGCGGTGCGGCGGAGTCCTTGACGACCTTCGTCACCTTGAAGGCGGCCGACTCGTTGCACTCCACGGCCTTCGCGCCGACACCGCCGACGTTCTCGGCGTAGCACTTGCCCTCGGCGAGAAGCGGCGCGAGGCACAGCTTCGTCTTCGGGCCGCGGCGCTGCGTCTGCGTGTACTCGTCGTACCCGTTGCCGCACACCTCGCTGGTGCCACCGGTCTTGCCGATGGTGTAGTTCGCGTCGGCCGCACCGCAGTCGACCGCCTTGTACTCCGGCGCGGTCGACGTGCCGCTGACCGCGGCGCAGTCGCCGACCTTGGCCTGCGCGACGTCGCTGCTGAAGTAGTTGAACGCGTAGAACGCGCCACCGACCACGATCAGGCCGACGACGTAGGTCAGGATCCGCTTGCCGATGCTGGACTTCTTCGGCGCGGGCTCCTGCGTGGGCTCCGGCGCGGACGCGGGCGAAGCGGATTCAGTCGTGCTCATGCTCGTCTCTCATTCCCAATACCCCAGACGGCCCATGCCCCCCGACACAGCCGGAGCAGAGAGTGCCACGCGGCACGAGAAACTTCTCGGGCTTTACGGAAACGTTACGGCGGCTTGGATCACCTAGAAGGTCGCGGTGCAGTAGGTCAGCTTCACCTCGGGGTAGCTGAACCTCTGCTCGTCCGGCGCGCACGACGGCGCCGGCACGTCGTGGCTGACCTTCGTCACCTTGAACGAGTCCACTCCGCACTCGACCGGCGTGAGTTCCATGCGCCCGGACCCCGGCGGGTAGCAGGCGCCCTCCGTCCACAGAGGAACGAGGCAGATCCTGACCTCCGGGTCCTGCGCCCGTCCGGTGACCATGTCCACGTAGGAGTTCGCGCAGTCCTTCGACTTCGCGACGCTGCCGGTGACCAGGTAGTTCGCGCTCGAGGACCCGCAACCGACGGCGTCGAGGTCCGGTTCGTCCGAGTACCCGGTGACGTTCGCGCAGTCCCCCGCCTTCGGTGCCGTGATCGGCGCCAGGAACTCGGAGACCCCGTAGATCACGACGGCCGCGACGACCAGCGTGAGGGAGTAGGTCAGCACGCGCCTGCCCAGGCTTTTGCCGGGCACGGCGGGCTCGTCGATGATCACGCCGCGCAGCGTTCCACGTGGACGGTCGGGAGAGGTGCGGTTCACGCGAAGATCACGCCGGTCGCCCCGGCTCTTACCTCAACCTCTGAACGGGCTGCGACCGGATGCGGTCACTGCTTCTGGTCGCCGCGCTCCAGGCAGAACGTGATCGCGGGCTCCGGGAAGACGGCCGCGCGCGAGTCCCCGCAGGCGGCGCGGTCGGCCTTGCCGCTGAGCACCTTGGCGACCTTCACCGAGTCCTTCGTGGCGCAGTCGACCTTCGCGATGCCGCTCTCGGAGTCCTGGCCGTAGCAGGCGCCCTCGACGAAGTTCGGCATGAGGCACAGCGTGGCGTCACCCGTGTACGTCGAGTAGTCCATGCCGCCGGACGGGCAGGTCTTCTCGTTCCAGTCGAGGACCTTCGCGATCTTGACGTTCGCCTGCTCGGAACGGCAGTCGAGCGCCTCGTAGCGCGGGTTGTCGAGCGCACCCGAGATCTTCGCGCAGTCGCCGGCGCGCGCCGCCGCGGCCACGTCGCCGAGCTGGTTCACGACGAACCCGCCCAGCAGCACGAGCGCGAGGACAACGGCGATACCCAGGCCGACCTTCTTCATGGCCTGGGTATCGGCGTCAGGAGGGGTTCAACTCAACCGAGTTCACCCGATCAGGATCCTTCGTGGACACCCATGCAGTAGACCGAGGCCGGCTCGGCGAACCGCAGCTCGCTGGAGCCCTCGGGGCACACCGTGCCCTCCTCGGGCAGACCGTCGACCTTCTTGACGATCTTCACGGGCGACTCGGTCGTGCACGCCTCCTTCTGGAAGGCGCCGTTGTCGTTCGACGTGTAGCAGTTGCCCTCGACGAGGTTCGGCATGAGGCACATCGAGTCGCCGCCGGACTTGATCTGGTCGTAGATGCCCTCGGTGGAGCACTGGTCCTCGTCGGCGTTCTGCAGCACCTTCGCGACCCGGTGGCTGGCCTCCGCGTCGGTGCAGCTCTTCGAGGACAGGTTCCAGTCGCCGTCCGGCTTGTCCACGTCCTTCGGCGAGGCGCTGACGCAGTCGCCGACCTTCGTGCCGCCCAGCGACGTGAGCGCCCACACGCCACCGCCGACCAGGACGATCGCCAGCACGCCGACGATGACGAACTTCAGCCAGTTGTTGCTCTTGGGCGACTCGTCGGTCTCGGCCTCTTCGGGAGCCGGTGCCACCGTGGCCGGCGGCTCGACGGGATCAGTCGACTCGGTGCTCATGGGCGAGAAACTACGACACCGGGTGTTGGCTGCGTGTGTCGCCTCACAGTTGTCGTCACCAGTTGACGCAGGTCGAACGCATTTGGCGTCGTCAGGGAGACTTGTGAGCGTGACCGATGGCCCTTTGATCGTCCAGTCGGACAAGACGCTGCTGCTCGAGGTCGACCACCCGCTCGCCGACGACGCGCGCACGTCCATCGCGCCGTTCGCCGAGCTGGAGCGCGCTCCGGAGCACGTGCACACGTATCGGGTGACGCCGCTGGCCTTGTGGAACGCGCGCGCGGCCGGGCACGACGCCGAGCAGGTGGTCGACGCGCTGGTGCGGTTCAGCCGCTACCCGGTGCCGCAGCCGTTGCTGGTGGACGTGGTGGACACGATGGGCCGGTTCGGCCGGCTGGTGCTCGCCAACAACCCGGCGCACGGTCTGGTGCTGCACACCACCGACCGAGCCGTGCTCGAAGAGGTGCTCCGCAACAAGAAGATCGCGCCGATGTTCGGGGCCCGCATCGACGACGACACCGTCATCGTGCACCCGAGCGAGCGCGGGCGGCTCAAGCAGTTGCTGCTCAAGGTCGGCTGGCCGGCCGAGGACGAGGCCGGGTACGTCGACGGCGAGGCGCACGCGATCTCGCTGGAGGAGGACGGCTGGAAGCTGCGCGACTACCAGCGCCTGGCCGCGCAGACGTTCTGGGCGGGTGGCTCCGGCGTCGTCGTGCTGCCGTGCGGCGCGGGCAAGACGCTGGTCGGCGCGGCGGCCATGGCCGAGGCCCAGGCGACCACGCTGATCCTGGTCACGAACACCGTGGCCGGCCGGCAGTGGAAGCGGGAGCTGATCGCGCGCACGTCGCTGACCGAGGAGGAGATCGGCGAGTACTCCGGTGAGCGCAAGGAGATCCGGCCGGTCACGATCGCGACCTACCAGGTGATCACCCGCAAGTCGAAGGGCGAGTACAAGCACCTGGAGCTGTTCGACTCGCGCGACTGGGGCCTGATCGTCTACGACGAGGTCCACCTGCTGCCCGCGCCGGTGTTCCGCATGACCGCCGACCTGCAGTCGCGCCGGCGCCTGGGACTGACGGCGACGCTGGTCCGCGAGGACGGCCAGGAGGGCGACGTCTTCTCGTTGATCGGCCCGAAGCGCTACGACGTGCCGTGGCGCGACATCGAGGCGCAGGGCTGGATCGCGCCCGCCGAGTGCACCGAGGTCCGGGTGACGCTGACGGACAACGAGCGCCTGCAGTACGCCACGGCCGAACCCGAGGAGCGCTACAAGCTCTGCTCGACGGCCCGGACCAAGATCCCGGTGGTCCGCCGCATCCTCGATCGCCATCCCGACGAGCCGACCCTCGTGATCGGTGCTTATCTGGACCAGCTCGACGAGCTTGGCGAGGAACTGGGGGCGCCGGTGATCAAGGGATCGACGAAGAACAAGGAACGCGAGGAACTGTTCGACCGGTTCCGCCGCGGCGAGCTCCGCACGTTGGTGGTCTCGAAGGTCGCGAACTTCTCGATCGACCTGCCCGAGGCGTCCGTGGCCGTCCAGGTGTCCGGCACGTTCGGCTCCCGGCAGGAGGAGGCCCAGCGCCTCGGCCGGATCCTGCGCCCCAAGGGCGACGGCAGGCAGGCGCACTTCTACTCGGTCGTCTCGCGGGACACCCTGGACGCCGACTACGCCGCGCACCGCCAGCGGTTCCTGGCGGAGCAGGGCTACGCCTACAAGATCGTCGACGCCGACGACCTGGTCGGATGACGTCCTGGTGGATGTGGGACCCGGCCGGGACCGTGCCCGTGCGGCGGTTCCGGTCGGAGGAGTCGCTGGCCCGGTCCGCCTCGGACACCCAGGTCGTGCGGGCCGCCGACTTCACCTGCCCGGTGCAACGACGGCGCGCCACGGCCGTGCGCGCGGACTTCCTGCGCGTGTCCGGCGACCCGGTGCAGGTGGCGCTGGTCGAGCAGCGGCTGTGGACGTTGCTCGTGGCGTTGCGGCGGGCCCAGCCCTTGCGTGACGCGCTGGCCACCGCGGTGCCCCGGGCCGGGCGGGCGGCACTGGTGGCCGAGCCTTCGCGCGAGCTGGCCGAGTTCGACCGGCGGTTCGACCAGTTCGCGGACGCGTTGCGGGTGCTGGTGGCGGAGCCGACTCCGGAGCAGCTGCGCCACACCGCCGCTCTCGACTAGGCGCTGTCGAGGGGGTCGTTACGCAACGATGACGTCGCACGAACGTCCCCATGAGACCCGTCGGGAAGGCTGGAGGGCATGCCGCGCGTACTGCTGATCGAGGACGACGAGGCGGTCCGCGAGGGACTGTCGCTCGCCCTGACCTACCAGGGACACACCGTGGACGCGGTGCGCACGGGCGAGGAAGGCCTCGAACTGCTGGGCAGCGTCACGCCCGACGTCGTCGTGCTGGACCTGATGCTGCCCGGCGTGGACGGGTTCGAGGTGTGCCGCCGCATCCGGGCCGGCGGCGACCTCCCGATCATCATGCTCACCGCGCGCAACGACGACATCGACGTGGTCGCGGGCCTGGAGGCGGGTGCCGACGACTACGTGGCCAAGCCGGCCCAGGCCCGTGTGCTGGAGGCGCGCATCCGGGCGGTGCTGCGCCGCTCGACCGCCTCGGCCGCCGAGGTCGTGGCCGAACGCCACGGCGACCTGACGATCGATCGCGAGGGCCTCGTCGTGACGCGGTTCGACAGGCCGGTCTCGTTGGCACCGACGGAACTGCGGTTGCTGCTGGAACTCTCCTCGTCTCCGGGCCGCGTGATGTCGCGCCAGCAACTGCTGAGTTCCGTGTGGGACCAGGGTTATCTCGGCGACTCACGGCTGGTCGACGCGTGCGTGCAGCGGCTGCGGTCGAAGATCGAGGACGACCCGGCCGCACCCGTGTACGTCCAGACCGTCCGGGGCTTCGGCTACCGCTTCGGACCGCTGTGACGCTCCGCCTGCGACTGCTGCTCGCGTTCGCCCTGCTGACCATCATCACCGCCGCGGCCGTCGCCGGCGCGGGTTACGTGCGGGCGCGCGACGCGATCGTGCAGCGCGCGCAGGACAACGCCGTCATCGAGACCACGAACCGCGTCGAGCAGCTCTTCCCGCTGCCCGCACGAGCCGTGGACACCGGCGTCCTGGAACGGGTCGCCGCACGTGTCTCGGGGCGTGAGGGCTCGGCTTTGGCTTACGGCAACGGGCTTTCCGCGGGCGGCATGGACCCGTCGGTGATCACGGCGGAGCTGCGTGCGCTCGTGTCCACCGGCCGCGTCGGCTGGCAGCGCGTCTCGTACTCGGGCGGCGTGTGGCTCGTCGTCGGCATGCAACTGCGCGTGTCGTCGGGCGGTTCGTCGGGCATCGAGGTGTACGTGCTGCGGCCGTTCACGTCGGAGATCGCGTTCGTGGACGAACTCGCGCGCAACGCGTGGCTGATCGGCGGCGCCGTGCTGATCTTGGCTCTGGGACTGGGTTTCCTCGCTGCGCGCGGCGTGCTGCGTCCCGTGCGGGAACTGCAGCTCGCGGCCTGGCAACTCGGGCAGGGGGACCTGTCCGCGCGGGTGCCGGTGCGCGGGCGCGACGAACTGGCTTCCGTCGCGTCGACCTTCAACAGCACGGCTTCGTCGCTGGAACACCACGTCGGCGAGCTGCGACGGATGGAAGCCGACGCACGGCGGTTCGTCGCCGACGTGTCGCACGAGCTACGCACCCCGCTGGCCGCCATGACCGCCGTGACCGATGTGCTCGACGCCGAGACCGCGTCCTTGCCCGGTGTGGCCGGGCAGGCGGCGCGGCTGGTGAACCGGGAGACGCTCAACCTGACGCGGCTGGTGAACGACCTGATCGAGGTGACGCGCTTCGACTCGGGCACGGCGGCGCTCGCGCTGGACGACGTCGACGTGGCCGAGGTGGTGCGGACCTGCCTGCGGATGCGCGGCTTCTCGGACGTGTCCGCCTCGCTGCCGGACGGCGTGCGCGCACAGCTGGACCCGCGACGGCTGGACGTGATCGTGGCGAACCTGGTCGGCAACGCACTGCGGCACGGCGCGCCGCCGGTGTCACTCGTGCTGTCGGTGTCGGGATCTTCGCTGGTGATCGAGGTGGCGGACTCCGGTCCGGGGTTGCCGTCCGAGGTGCTGCCGCACGTGTTCGCGCGGTTCTACAAGGCGGATTCGTCGCGGGGGCGGTCGGAGGGGTCCGGGCTCGGGCTGGCGATCGCGTGGGAGAACGCGCGGCTGCACGGGGGCACGCTGGTGGCGGCGAACCGGCCCGGGGGCGGAGCGTTGTTCACGCTGCGGCTTCCGCTGGGCGGTGGGTCGTGAGGCCGAAAACTGTCGGTGCTGCCTGGGAGAATGGAATCAGGGGGACCCCCTGGAGGGGACCCCTGCGTCAGCTTGGGCGCGCAAGATCCGCGCGTCCGCTCGGGCTGAGGGGGTCCGCGCGTCCGCTCGGGCCCGCAAGATCCGCGCGTCCGCTCGGACTGAGGGGATCCGCGCGCGAACTCGGGCTGGCCGTCCTCGTCCTCGCCGTGCTCACCGCGTGCGGCATCCGCCCCACCGACCCGATCCCCGGCCTCGAAGCCCCCAGCGGCCCCGTCGAGAACACCTCGCCGTCGCTCTTCTGGGTCTCCGAGGGCAGGGTGGTGCCGGTCGGCCGGTCCGAGGGCAGCCTGAGCGGTTTCGACGTCGTGGCGCTGCTCGCCCAGGGCCCGACCAACGCCGAGCAGGCCCGCGGCCTCACCACCGAGGTGCCGTTCGACGCCGCACCCGCCACCGTGGACCGGGTCTCGAACGGCCTCGACGTGAACCTGTCCAGCGATGTCTCGCAGCTCAGTGCCGCGGCGGTGCAGCAGATCGTGTGCACGTTGCTGGCCGTTCAGCCCGTCAGCTCGGTGAACCTGCGCGGGGGCGGGCATTCGCTGGAGTTCCAGAAGTGCGCTTGAATCGGGCCGTGCACGTCTACTCCGTTCCGATGCGCGTCCGGTTCCGCGGCATCACCCAGCGCACCGGACTGCTGCTCGAAGGTCCGGCCGGGTGGGGCGAGTTCTGCCCGTTCGAGGAGTACGACGACGACGAGGCCGCGGCCTGGCTCGCGTGTGCGCTGGAGGCCGCGAACGAGGGCTGGCCGGCTCCGGTCAGAGACCGCGTCCCGGTCAACTGCACCGTGCCCGTGGTCCGTCCCGAGAAGGCGCACGAGATCGTGGCCCGGTCGGGCTGTTCGACGGCCAAGGTGAAGGTCGCGGAGTCGACGCTGGAAGAGGACTGCGCGAGGCTCGAAGCCGTGCGGGACGCGCTGGGGCCGCGGGGTGCGATCCGGGTCGACGCGAACATGCTGTGGGACGTCGACACGGCCGTCGCCGCGATCAAGGCCATGGACAGGGCCGCCGGTGGGCTCCAGTACGTGGAACAGCCGTGTCACACGTTGGACGAGCTGGCCGCGGTGCGCCGGAAGGTCGGTGTGCCGATCGCCGCGGACGAGTCCATCCGCAAGGCCGAGGACCCGTTGAAGGTGGCGGTGTCGGGGGCCGCGGACATCGCGGTGATCAAGGTGGCGCCGCTCGGCGGGGTCAGGAAGGCCCTCGAGGTGGCTGAGGCGTGCGGGCTGCCGTGCGTGGTGTCGTCGGCGTTGGAGACGTCCGTGGGCATGGCGGCCGGGGTGGCGTTGGCGGCGGCGTTGCCGACGCTCGACTACGCGTGTGGGCTGGCGACGCTGTCGCTGCTGGACGGCGACGTCACGAGCGATTCACTCGTACCGGTCGACGGCTATCTGCCGGTGCGCACAAAAGCGCCCGTGCCGGACCGCGTCGAGGGGTACGAGAGCGTTTCGCTCACCGAGGCCTGGATTAATCGGTACGACAGGGTGCTGAGCAAACTCAGTCGATGAGTCGATCCACCTGGATCTTCAGCGGGAACGGCTCGACCGCCTCGTAGACCCTGGTCTCCGCAGGCGCCTCCTGATAGCCGAACTGTCCGGCCAGATGCAGAGGAGCCAACGAGATCGGCTCGTCGAGGTCGATGATCCAGTAGAACGGAATGCCGGCCCAGGCGTATTCGTCTCGCTTGGCGCGATAGTCCGTACCGCGCGAACTCGGCGACAGAGTCTCGACCACAAGCACGACTTCTGATGCCTTGAGCAGGCCACCTTCGATCTTTCGACGCTTGCGCGCACTACGTCGGACCACGATCAGGTCTGGCCGTCGGACATAGCCGGGCTTGTCCGGCGAGGCCAACTCCAGGTCCACATCCATGTCGAGGATTACTTCGAGATCGTCAGGCAACTGACTGATGAGCTGGACGCACAGATTCAAGCCAGCGATGTTGTGTTCGGGGATAGGACTGGGGGACATGATCAGACGGCCGTTTACCAATTCCGTATAGCCGTCTTCGGTTTCTCCGAGCGCGGCGTACTGAGCAACGGTCATCGGACCCGCTGCAACAGCAAGCAGACGCCTCGGAGGCCTATCGGGTAGCGCGGTCACCGCGTCTCCTTCCGTCTCATCCACCGTCGCACATGGAGGAGCTCCAATCCCGGACGCAATTACACACCTTCAAGCGGTCTAAGGCTTGGCCCGCTTCAGCCCCTGCTCAGCGGCACCCATGCTGAACACGATCCCCTCGGTCCGGTTGATCGCCTCGGTCCGCCGCTCCGACGCGGGCACCCGAGTGAGGTCCACCAGCCGGATCGGCGGTCCCAGCTCCACCAGCGTGGGCGTGTAGGACGCGTCGACCACGGACCACCCCGCAGGCCCCTGCTCGAACTTGAACCGCGCGATCGCCCCCTCCTCCGTCACGCCACGGGGCTCGGCGTGCCGGGCGACCTCGTTCCCGAGGCCGTAGGCGACCCACTTCCCGCCGATCTTCTCGAACGGCTGCACGACGTGCACGTGCGTGCCGATGATCAGGTCCAGGGCCGGGTCTGCCAGGAGCTGACGGGCCAGAGCCTTCTGGTCCTCGGTGGCCTCGTGCTGGTACTCGTTGCCCCACTGGATGGACAGCACGACGACCTCGGCGCCGGCGGCACGGGCCGCGCGGGCGTCGGCGAGGATCTTCGTGGCGTTGATCTGGTTCGCTCGCCACGGCTGGGGCAGCGGGATGCCGTTGAAGCCGTACGTGAACGACAGCTGGGCCACGCGAACCCCACCGGCGTCCAGGATCAGCGGGGCGACCGACTCCTCCTGCGTGCGGAACGAGCCGGTGTGCTTGAGGCCGACGGCGTCCATCGCGTCCAACGTCGTGGTGATCGCGGAGACGCCTCGGTCGAGGGTGTGGTTCGAGGCGGTCGAGCACGAGTCGTAGCCGACGTCGACCAGGCCCTTCGCCACCTCGGGCGGCGCGAGGAAGGCCGGGTAGCCGAAGAACGGGCCCTCCTTCGCCCCCAGCGGCACCTCGAGGTGGCACAGCGAGAGATCGGCTTTCAGGGTGTCCTTGATGCCCGAGAACAGGGGCAGGAAGTCCTTGCCCGCCGCGCCTCCGTCGGCCACGGCCTGGTCGGTCAGCGCGGGGTGGATCAGGATGTCACCGCCCGCGGTCAGCACGAACGACCGCGGCGGGGGCGGGCCCTGGGAGGTCGACGACGGTGGCACGGGCGCCGAGGTGATGACGACCGGGGAACCGGTGCACGCGGACAGCAAAAGGCCGGTGGCCAGCACGAATGCCGGCCACCGGACCACACGCTTCAGCGTTGCCGCCGGCGTCGCAGGACCACGAACAGCGCGACCGCCAGCACTGCGGCCGCGAGGGGCAGCACGCGCTTCAACACCGGAACGCCTGCCGTGTCGATCAGGTCGATCGGCTCGTCGGGGACCACTCGGAGATGCTGCTGTTGCGCCACCTCGTCAGGATCCACGGATCCCAGCGTGCCCGCCAGGCATTCCGCGAACTGGGCGACGAGCTTGCCGCTGACCTCGGCGATCAGGCCGCGACCGAGTTGCGCCGGACGGCCCGTGATCGCCAGGTCGGTCTCCACCTCGACGAAATCGCCGACGACGAAGGTGACGACGGCGGACGCCGTGCCGTTGCCGCGGGTGTCCTTGCCGGCGGCTTTCATGACGGCACGGCGCAGCACCGGGTCGATCTCGACGAACTCGCCGGTGCCGCGGTACAGCAACTGCACCGGGCCGAGCTTCACCTTCACCTCCCCGCTGAACGTCTTGCCGTCCACCGAGGTCAGCGTGGCGCCGGGCAGGCACGGCGCGACCCGTTCGGGGTCGAGCAGCGCCTCCCACACCTCCTCGGCGGGCCCGGGCGACTCGAAGGAGTGCGTCAACTTCATCCGACAGCCGCCGTCAGCGCGCGACCGGTCAGCACCCGAGCCAGGTTGTCCTTGTAGCCGTCGCCGGTCGACGCCTGCGCGGCGGCCGCCGAGATCGACTCGGCGGTGGCGGGCAGCCCGACCAGGGCCGACTCGACCTCGACCGCGCGGACCGGCCCGGACCCCACGTTGGTGAGACCGACCCTGGCGGCGGCGATCAGGCCGTCGCTGACCTGCACGGCCGCCGCGACCGCGACGATCGACCACGCCTGCGCGACCCGGTTGAGCTTCTCGTAGTGCGCGCCCCAGCCGGTGTACTTGGGCACGCGGACGTCGAGCAGGATCTCGTCGGGGGCCAGCGCCGTCGTGAAGTAGTCGACGAAGAACTCCGACGCGGGCACCTCCCGGCGTCCGGACGGCCCGGCGATGATCATCACCGCGTCCAGGGCCAGCGCGGGGGCCAGCAGGTCGCCCGCCGGGTCCGCGTGGCACAGAGAGCCGCCGAACGTGCCGCGGTGCCGGATCTGCGGGTCGGCCACCGTGTCCGTGACCAGCTTGAGCAACAACGCGTGGTCGTGGATCAGATGATCGCGCTGCACCTCGTAATGCGTGGTCATGGCACCGATGAGCAGCGAGTCGCCGTCGTCGCGCACGCCCGTCAGCTCGGTCAGGCCGCCGATGTCGATCAACGCCGTGGGCGCCGCCAGCCTCATCCGCAGCACCGGCACGAGCGACTGCCCTCCCGCGATGACCTTGGCGTCCTCGCCCTCCTCTGCGAGCATCCGCACGGCTTCGTCCACAGTGGACGGGAACAGGTACTTGAACTCCGCCGGGATCACGACTGTCCTCCCTGCGCGTCGATCGAACCGAGTCCGCCCGCGGCGACTTCTCCGGCACCCTCGTCAGGCCTGCCCTGCAACGCGGTCCACACGCGTTCCGGCGACATCGGCATCTCGATGTCCCGCACGCCCAGGTGCCGCACGGCGTCCAGCACGCTGTTCACCACGGCGGGCGTCGAGGCGATCGTGCCCGCCTCGCCGACTCCCTTGGCGCCCAACGGGTTGGACGTCGCCGGAGTCGTAGTGCGGTCCGTGAGGAACGCCGGCAGGTCGGCCGCGCACGGCACGAGGTAGTCGGCGAACGTCGCCGTCGTCAGCGTGCCCATCTCGTCGTGCGTCGCCTCTTCGTACAACGCCTGCGCGATGCCCTGCGCGAGCCCGCCGTGCACCTGACCGTCGACGATCAACGGGTTCACGACCGTGCCGACGTCGTCGACGGCGACGTACCGCACGATCTTGACCATGCCCGTCTCGGTGTCGACTTCCGTTGCGCACAAATGGGTTCCGTGCGGGTACGAGAAGTTGTCCGGGTCGAACGTGGCGTCGGCGTCCATGCCGGGTTCCATGCCCTCGGGCAGGTCGTGCGCGACGTGCGCGGCCAGCACCACGTCACCCAGCGCACGCACCGTCGACGTGCCGCGGACGGAGAACGAGCCGGAAGCGAACTCCACGTCCGCCTCGTCGCACTCCATCATGTGCGCGGCCAGCGTGCGTGCCTTGGCGAGCACCTTGTCCGCGGCCTGCACCAGAGCCGTGCCACCGACCGCCAGCGAACGCGATCCGTAGCTGTCCATGCCCTTGTGCGACGTCGCCGTGTCGCCGTGCAGCACCTCGATGTCCTCGAACGGGACCCCGAGCCGGTCGGCGACGATCTGCGACCACACCGTCTCGTGGCCCTGCCCGTGCGGCGAGGTCCCGGTGATCACCTCGACCTTGCCGGTGGGCAGCATCCGGATCGACGCGGTCTCCCACCCGCCCGCGCCATAACGCAACGCGCCCAGCACCCGGGACGGCGCGAGCCCGCACATCTCGGTGTACGTGGAGATCCCGATGCCGAGCTGCAGAACGGAACCGTCCGCACGACGCCGCGCCTGCTCCTCGCGCAGTTCGTCGTACCCGAACAGCTCCATCGCACGGGCCGTCGCGGCCTCGTAGTTGCCGGAGTCGTAGGTCAGCCCGGCGACCGTCGTGAACGGGAACTCCTCGTGCTTGATCCAGTTCATCTCGCGGAGCTTCATCGGCTCCATGCCGAGCTCGACCGCGAGTTCGTCCATCATCCGCTCGATCGCGAACGTCGCCTCGGGCCGACCAGCACCGCGGTAGGCGTCCGTGGGCACCTTGTTCGTGAACACGTTGGTGCACTCGAACCGGTAGCCGGCGAACTTGTAGATCGAGTTGAACATGAACGCGCCCAGGATCGGCACACCCGGCGTGACCAGCCGCAGGTAGGCGCCCATGTCGGCGAGCAGCTCGACCTTCAGGCCGGTCACGGTGCCGTCGCGGCGGGCGGACAGCGTGATCTTCTGGATCTGGTCGCGGCCGTGGTGCGCGGCGAGCATCGACTCGGTGCGCGTCTCGGTCCACTTCACCGGACGCCCCATGCGGCGGGCGACCAGCAGGCACAGCAGCTCCTCGGGCGTGACCTGGAGCTTGCCGCCGAAGCCACCACCGACGTCCGGCGCGATCACGCGGAGCTTGCTCTCGGAGATGCCCGTGACGGCCGAGAGCATCCACCGCAGGATGTGCGGGATCTGCGTCGCCGACCAGACGGTGAACATGCCCGCGCTCGAGTCCACGACGACCGACCGCGGTTCCATGAACGCCGGGATCAGCCGCTGCTGCCGGAACGTCCGCTCGATCACGACGTCGGCGGCGGCGATCTCGTCCTCGACGTTCGTCCCGGCACCGGCCTCGGCGGAGTCGAAGATCCACGTCGCGCACTTGTTCGTGCCGAGATCCGGGTGCACCAGATCGTTGTCCCGCAAGGCTTCTTCCATGTCGAGCACGACAGGGAGGTCCTCGTAGTCGATGTCGATCGCTTCCAGCGCGTCCGCGGCGCGGTACGCGCTGTCGGCGATCACCAGCGCGACGGCCTCACCGGCGAAGTTGACCTGGTCGACGGCCAGCGCGGGTGCGGGCGGCGACTTCATGTCCTCGGTGATCGGCCAGGCGCACGGCAGGGAACCCTGCTCGGCGGCGAAGTCCTCACCGGTCAGCACCACGGCCACACCGGGCATCGTCGTCGCGCGGCTGACGTCGATGTTGGTGATGCGGGCGTGGGCGACGGGGCTGCGCAGCACCGCCATGTGCAGCATGCCGGTCAGCTGGAGGTTGTCGGTCCACCTGGTCTCGCCGGTGATCAGGCGCGCGTCCTCCTTGCGCAGCCTGGATTTGCCGATCTCCGGCTCCGCGGTGGCGGTCATTCCCCACCTACCGGCTGCTTCGACGAGACGTGCTCGTCGCTGTGCTGTTCCTGCTTCGGGCCCGCGCCGGGCTTCATCCGCTGGGCGGCGTCCTGAACGGCGCGCACGATGTTCTGGTAGCCCGTGCAGCGGCAGAGGTTGCCCTCGAGGCCCTTGCGCACGGTCTCGTCGTCGGGATCGGACTCGTCCGCGAGCAGGTCGATGGCCTGCATGATCATGCCGGGCGTGCAGAAACCGCACTGCAACGCGTGGTTCGAGTGGAAAGCCTCCTGCACGGGATGCAGCTTGCCGTCGCGAGCGAGGCCTTCGATCGTGGTGATCTCATGCCCGTTCGCCTGCACGGCCAACATCTGACACGACTTCACGCTGTGGCCGTCGAGGTGAACAGTGCAGGCGCCGCAGTTGCCGGTGTCGCAACCGACGACGGTGCCGGTCTTGCTCAATCGCTCCCGTAGGTAGTGCACGAGCAGGAGGCGGGGTTCGACCTCGTCGGCGTATGTCACTCCGTCGACGTTGACCGAGATGTGCATTGAACCCTCCCAGGGTGGTGGGCCTTTAGGTGACGAGGGTCACTCCAGCTTGCTCCCTGTTTGCGAGTTCAACAACCCGATCAGTGATGAATCGGTTCACCAAGATCGACCAGGCGCCTGCCGCTTCCCTTCCACCGCAAGGAGATGATCTCGGCCGCGATCGACACCGCCGTCTCCTCCGGAGTCCGCGCGCCCAGGTCCAGGCCGATCGGCGAGGCCAAAGCCTCTAGTTCGGACTCGGTCAGACCCGCCTCCCGCAACCGTTGCAGACGATCTTCGTGCGTGCGCCGGGATCCCATCGCGCCCACGTAACCGACCTTGAGTCGCAACGCGACCTCCAGCAACGGGACGTCGAACTTCGGGTCGTGCGTCAGCACCGCGATCACCGTGCGTTCGTCGAGCTTGGACGCTTCGGCCTGGAGGTACTTGTGCGGCCAGGCGACGACGACCTCGTCCGCCTCGGGAAACCGGGAGCGCGTCGCGAACACCGGCCGTGCGTCGCAGACCGTCACGCGGTAACCGAGGAACGCGCCGAGCCTGGCCATCGCGGCGGCGAAGTCGATCGCTCCGAACACGAGCATGCGCGGCGGCGGTTCGAACGAGTTCACGAAGACGCTCATGCCCTCGCCGCGCCGCTGACCGTCCGGTCCGTACTGGAG
The DNA here is from genome assembly GCF_033794685.1 of Streptomyces sp. ID05-26A. NCBI lineage: Bacteria > Bacillati > Actinomycetota > Actinomycetes > Kitasatosporales > Streptomycetaceae > Streptomyces > Streptomyces sp. ID05-26A. The sequence continues at coordinate 2,728,639 of NZ_JARAYZ010000001.1, read as the reverse complement.
CACTCCGCTGCGGCCGGACGCCAGCATGCCGCGCGCGTCGTCCGCGACGGCGTCGTCGATCCGCTCACTCCCCAGGCTGCCGTCGCGACGGTCCGGCCAGACGACCATGCGCCGCCCGATGCCGGACGGGTGCTCGACGACCGTGGCGACGGCCACCGGCTCCTCGGCGCGCACGGTCTCCACCACCTCGGCGAGCTGCGGAAACGTCTCGGCGCTGATCTTCTCGACGTAGATGTCGATGATCCCGCCGCAGGTCAGGCCCACCGCGAACGCGTCGTCGTCGCTCACCCCGTACCGCTGCAGCACCGGGTCGTCCAACGACTGGGCCAGGTCGTAGACGGCGCCCTCGACGCAGCCGCCGGACACGCTGCCGACCGCCTCGCCGTCCTGCGTCACGAGCATCGCCGCACCGGCGGGCCGCGGTGCCGAACTGAAGGTCGCGACCACCGTGCCGACCCCGACCGTCTCGCCGTTCGCCACCCGTTCGGCGAGGTCGTAGAGGACATCACGCACGGCGCACCTCCTTCAGCAGTTCTTCCAAAGCGTGCACGCTGTGCCCTGCCACCATCGCATCGACGTGCGGCAGCGCCGCCCGCACTCCTCGCTGGACGGGCCGGTAGCCGGACTTGCCGGCGTGCGGGTTGGCCCAGATGACCTTGTGGCTCACCCGCCGCAGCCTCGCCATCTCGGTCGCCAGCAGGCTCGGGTCGCCGCGCTCCCAGCCGTCGCTGAACAGCACGACCACCGCACCCCGTTGCCGCCACTGCTGGTTGAACCGCCGCAGCGCGTCCCCGAGCCGGGTGCCGCCCTCGTAGTCCGGGATGGCCCGCCCCGCGGCCTTCACAGCCCGTTCCGGATCGCGTTCGCGCAACTGGCGGGTCACGCGGGTCAGCCGGGTGCCGATCGTGCGGACCTCGACGGGCATGGCGTGCGCGAGGACGTGCGCGAACCGCAGCAACGCGTCCGAGTAGGCGGCCATCGAGCCGGAGACGTCGATCAGCAACACCAGCCGGCGCGCCTTCACACCACGACGCCGGTGACGCGGCAGGGCGATCTCGCCGCCGGTCTCGATCATCGCGCGGACGGTGCGGGCCAGGTCCATCCGCCCGCGACGGGCCTTGCGCAGCCGGCGCGACCGTCTGCGCGGCGGCAGCGGCTTCAGCCGGGCGATCAGCGGCGCGGCGTTGAACTCGGAGATGTCCTTGTGCTTCAACACTTCCACGTCGGACGCGGCCACTCCGACGGTCATGGAGTCGAGTTCGACCGTCGTGCGGGGACGGGGCGGGGTGCCACCGAAGTACGCCCGGTACGCGGCGTCGTAGCGCGGCAGGTCGTCCGGGTCGGCGCACAGCGTGAGGCGTCCGGCCCAGTAGAGGTCGACGTGTTCGGTGGCCCGCAGGAAAGCCTGGACGCGGTCGGGCCCGCAAGGCAGCCCGGCGCCCCGCAGGACGCGGGTGAACCCCACGCAGGCTTCCGTCACCCCACGATTGTGCTCCCGATCACACGTTCCGCGTCCTCCCGGTACTTCAGCACCGCGCCCAGGGTCTCCGCGTCCGGCTCACTCCGTCCCAGCGCCTGCAACGCCCGCGCCCAGTCCAGCGACTCCGCGACGCCCGGTGGTTTGAGCAGGTCGAGGCCGCGCATCTTCTGCACGGCCTCCGCGACCTTCAGGGCGAGCCGTTCGTCGAGGCCGGGCAGGGTGCGGCGCAGGATCGCGACCTCGCGGTCCAGGGACGGGTGCTCCAGCCAGTGGTAGAGGCAGCGGCGCTTCAACGCGTCGTGCACCTCGCGGGTCCGGTTCGAGGTCAGCACCGTCAACGGCGGTGTGGTCGCCCTGATCTCGCCGAACTCGGGGATGCTGACCGCGTTCTCGGACAGCACCTCCAGCAGGAACGCCTCGAACTCGTCGTCCGCCCGGTCGATCTCGTCGACGAGCAGCACGCACGGCGCGTTCTCCAACGCTCGCAGCAACGGTCTGGCCAGCAGGAACCGTCGCGTGTAGAGGGAGGCCTCGTCCACTTCGCCCCGCGTCTCGAGCACACGCAGGTGCATGAGCTGGCGCGGGTAGTCCCAGTCGTAGAGGGCCTGCGTGGCGTCGATGCCCTCGTGGCACTGCAGGCGGATCAGCGGCACGTCCAGCGTCCGCGCCATGGCCAGTGCGAGCGAGGTCTTGCCGGTCCCGGGTTCACCTTCGAGGAACAACGGCCGTCCCATCGCGACCGCGAGGAACGCCGCCGTGGCGATCCCGCCGTCCGGCAGGTAGCCCGCGCGGTCCAGCCCTGACGCCAGTGCCTCGGGGGACTCCATGAGCCAAAGCGTACGACTAGCCTGGGCGAATGGCTTCGATCAAGAAAGTCCAGATCACCTTCGACTGCGCGGAACCCGTGCGCGTCGCTGAGTTCTGGAGCCAGGTGCTCGGCTACGACGCGCCGCCGGAGAGCGACGGTTCGTGGTCCTCGGTCGCCGATCCGACGGGCGAGGGTCCGCGGTTCTACTTCCAGCGCGTTCCCGAGAGCAAGGTCGTCAAGAACCGGGTGCACGTCTGCGTGCGCGCCGGCACGGGACTCGTGGGCGTCGAACGCCTCGCCACCCTGCAGGCCGAGCGCGCCCGGCTGGAGGCGATCGGCGCGACGCTGGTGCGCGTGATGGAGGCCGACGAGGAGAACGAGTCGTGCATCGTCATGCAGGACGTCGAGGGCAACGAGTTCTGCCTCGACTGAACCCTGGGGTCCCTGCCCTGAATCAGGGTCGGGTTCGGGGTGGTCACCGATGTACCGGGCCTCGGATTCGACGACTCTTGAGCCATGACGAACAACGTGCTCAACGAAGCCACCGACCAGGTCAAGAAGCTCCGCAGGAGTCGCAGCGACAAGATGCTCGCCGGCGTCTGCGGCGGTGTCGCCAAGATGATCGGGGTGGACGCCGCGATCATGCGGATCATCCTCGTGGCGGCGACGCTGCTCGGGTTCGGCACCGGAGCGATCCTCTACGTCGCCGCCTGGATCCTCATGCCCGAGGAAGAGCCGGCCGTGTGATCACCGTGGGAACCCGGGAACACCAGGTAGCCGTTGCCAGGGGTGGGGACCGGTGAGGGGCCGGTACTCCACCCCCAGTGCGTCCAGCCTGGGGAGGTGGTGCTCCTGGAGTCGCTGCACGAACTCGGGGTCCTTCTCCGCCGGGGACCACACGACCTCGGCGAACGCGGCCAGCCTCGGGAACGCCGCGTAGTCCACCCGCCGGGCCGAGTCGAGGTGCTCGGTCCAGATGTTCGCCTGTGCCCCCAGCAGCCGTCCGGGCTCTTCGCCCGTGAGGCCTTCGGGCACCGGATCCCACGCGTAGACGTCCTCCAGCGTTGTCACCGTGCCCACCGGAATCGGTTCGTCGGGCGAGTCCGACTGCCGGTAGTCCAGGTAGACGTGCTGCTCAGGGCACATGACCACGTCGTGACCCGCGCGGAGCGCCGTGACGCCGTTCTCGATGCCGCGCCAGGACGCGACGACAGTGCTCGAAGGCAGTGGACGGGCGTCCAGGACCTCGTCCCACCCGTACGGCCGCCGTCCCCTGCTCGCGATGTGCTCCGCGATCGCCCGGACCAGCACGCCGTCCTCGTGACCGGGTGCCTCGTCACCGCCGAGTCCGATGATCTCCGCCGGGAAGACGTCCATCAGCTCGTCGAACACGTTCCGATAGAAGTCCACTGTGGACTCCTCGGTGGTGAGCACGCGTTCGTTGACGCCCCAGTCGGTCCAGACGCCACCGCCGTGCGCGCCCAGTTCCGGATAGGCCGCGATCGCCGCCTGCGAGTGCCCAGGGACGTCGATCTCCGGGATCACCGTGATGTGCCGTGCCCGCGCGTACTCGACGATCTCCCGCAGGTCGTCCTGCGTGTAGAAACCGCCGTGCGGACGGCCTTTCAGACCGCCGGAGCGCCGGTCGCCGAACCGCGAGTCCTCCCGCCACGACCCGACCTCGGTGAGCTTCGGGTAGCGCTTGCACTCGAAGCGCCAGCCCTGGTCGTCGGTGAGGTGCAGGTGCAGGACGTTGAGCTTGTGCACGGACAGCAGTTCGACGTAGCGCAGCACCTCCCGCTTGGGCAGGAAGTGCCGCGAGACGTCGAGCATCACGCCCCGCCACGCGAACCGCGGGTAGTCCACGACCTCGCACGCGGGGATGACCGACGGCTTCTCCCCCGCGGCCCGGAACGACTGCACTCCGAGGAGTTGCCGCAACGTCTGCAACGCGTTCATCTCGCCGGCCGCGTCGTTCGCCTCGATCAGCACACCGTCGTCGGACGACAGCAGCCGATAGCCGCCGGGAGGACCGTCCACGAGAACGGTCTCCCAGCCCTGGTAAGCGCAGAGTCTGCCGCCGTCCACGTAGGACACGGGCCGTGGGAGGAGGTTCATCCCTTCACCGCCCCCGCGAGGCCGGACACCAGACGGCGTTGCACGAGCACGAAGAAGATGAGCACAGGGATGGTCATCAGGGTGGAGCCCGCCATGATCGCGCCCCAATCGTTCTGGTCGGGTTTGACGAACACCTGGAGCGCCAGAGGCAGGGTCTGGTTCTCCACGGCCGAGATGATGAACGTCTTGGCGAACAGGAAGTCGTTCCAGGCGTGGATGAACGACAGCACGCTCGTCGCCACCAGGCCGGGCGCGACGAGCGGGAACAGCACCTGCCACAGGAACCGGAACCGCGAGGCGCCGTCCAGGGTGGCGGCCTCCTCCAGTTCCACCGGCACCGCGGCGACGAAGCCCCGCAGCATCCAGATCGCGAACGGCAGGCTGAAAGCCAGGTGCACCAGCACGAGCGAGCCCAGGTGGTTCAGGCCGAAGACCGGCACCGAGTCACCCACGGACCGCATCAGGAAGAACAGCGGCACGGTCAACGCCTCGACCGGCACCATCTGCACGACCAGCAACATGATCAGCAACGTCGTGCGGCTGCGGAACCGGAAGCGGGTGAGCGCGGTCGCCGCGAGGAACGAGATCAGGATGCTCAGGGCGACCACGATCAACGCGACGATGATGCTGTTCATGAAGTAGCGCCCGAAGTTCGCGACGGTCAGCGCCCGCGTGAAGCTGTCGAGCGTCGGCCGCGTCGTCCACGGCACCGGGTCGGCCGAGATGATCTCGTCCTCCGGCTTGAAGGCGGACAGCACCATCCAGAACAGCGGGAACGCCACCACCGCGGCGATGATGAGGACGAAGCCCTCGGTCAGCCAGCGCCTCACAGGACCTCCCCCGACTTCTTGAGCGCACGCAGGTAGAACATCGTGATTGCCAGCAACAGCACGGTCATCACGACACCGATGGTCGCGCCCAGGCCGTACTCGGACGCCGCGAACGCCTGTTGATAGGCGTAGACGTTGAGCACGAGGTTGCGCCCGGCGATGCCGCCGCCGTTCGTCATCACGTAGATCTGCGTGAAGACCTTGAAGTCCCAGATGATCGACTGGATCGTCACCACGAGGATGATCGGCTTCAGCAACGGGAGCGTGACGCTCCACGCCGTGCGGAACGCCGACGCGCCGTCCAGCGCGGCGGCCTCCAGCACCTCGCCCGGGATCGCCTTGATGCCCGCGAAGAGCGTCACCATGACGAACGGGAACGAGCACCAGATCACCTGTGCGGCAACGAGCCCGAACGCCGTCCACTTGTCGAACGTCCAGGAGAAGCCCTGGATGCCCAGGACCTCGTTCACGAACCCGAAGTTCGCGTCGAACAGGAAGAGCCAGATCGTCGAACCGGCGACGGCGGGCGTGGACCACGCGCCGAGCGCCGCCAGGAACAACGTCATGCGCACCCACGTGCGTACGCGGGTGGCGAGGATTGCGAGGAACGCGCCCACAAGCAACGTGCCGACCACGCAGACCGCCGCGAACGCGACGGTCTGCCCGAAGACTCCCCAGAACTGCTGGTCTCCCAGCAGCTTCTGGTAGTTCCCGAGACCGAGGAACTCGAGCGGCGCGCCGCCGCTGACCTGTTCCTGGCCGTAGTCGTAGAGCGAGATGAGCACCAGCTGGTAGATCGGGTAGGCCAGCAGGCCCCCGAGGATCAGCAGCGCTGGAGCCAGGTAGGCGAACGCGGTCCGCCCCTGGCCTTTGGCGGTCACACTCACGACGTGAAGGCCGCGTTCATCGTCTTGGCGGCATCGGCTGTGGCAGCGTCGACGTTCTTCGCGCCGGTGACGATCTCCTGGAGCATCGTCGGCACCACGGTCTGGGCCTCGATCTTCGCCCACGCCGGCGTGACGGGGACGAACTTCGTGCCGGACTGCAGGGTCTTCGTGAACGGCTCCAGGAACTTGTCGGAGTCCGCGACCTGCTTCTGCACGTCGGTGAACGTCGGCAGGTTGCCCATCGCCGTGTACATCTTCTGCTGGTACTTCTTCGACGCGAGCAGCTGCGTGAACTCGTTGGCGAGCGTCTTGCGCTGCGTGCCCTTCATGACGCCGAGCAGGTTGCCACCGGCGAACGCGGGCGCGATCGAGCCCTTGTCCTTGCCGGGCAGCGGCACGACGCCGTACTTGCCGGCAGCGGAAGAAGCGTCGACGGACTTGCGGTTGAAGTCACCGCCGATGGTCATCGCGGCCTTGCCCGCGCGGAACGCCTCGACGCTCGCGTCACCACCGTTGCCCGCGCAGGTGGCGGGCGGGCAGATGTCGTCCTTGATCAGCTCGGTGTACTTGGCGACACCGGCCTTGGCCTCGGCGCTGTCGATCGTGGCGGTGAACTTGCCGCCGTCGGACTTCGCGAGGTCCCCGCCCTGCGCCCAGATGAACGGCAGCGCGGCGAACAGGTACTTGCCGCCGGCCGAGATGCCGATCAGCTCCGGCTTCTTCTGCCGGATCTCACGGGCCGTCGTCGCGATCTCGTCCAACGTCGTCGGCGGCTTGAGGCCGAGTTCGGTGAACACGTCCGTGCGGTAGTACAACGCGCGCACGCCGACGAACCACGGCACGCCGTACGTCTTGCCGTCGACCTTGGCCGTGTCGAGGATCGTCGGGACCAGGTCCTTCGACTCGTCCCACTTGCCCAGGTCGAGCTCGGAGAAGCCGCCCGCGGACACGTAGCCCGCGAGGTCGGTGTTGCCGAACTCGGCGACGTCCGGCGCGCTCTTCGGGTCGCTGAACGCGGCCTTGAAGCGCTCTGCCCGACTGGACACCTGGATGTACTGCACGTCGACGGTCACGCCGCTGTGCTTGCCCTGGAACTCGGAGATCGCCTCCTTGACCACGGCCTCCTTGGGTCCGCGGTTGACCTCGTCGAACAGCCACACGCGCAGCTGTCCCGTCTGCTCATCCGTACCCGAACTCGTCGGTCCCGACTGCACCGGTGCGCAGGCGACCACCGCGCCCACGCCCAGCACCGCCGCAAGTGTCTTCAGCCGCATCGTCGTCGCGCCCTTCACGTTGCGTATGTTGCAACAGCTATTTCACAGGAAGCAACGTGACTGTAGAACGGACTAGGGCAAGGGTCTAGACCAGACGATTGACCCATTCCCGAACTGATGCCGAATCGACCGGGGAGTCCCATCCGGACGGACGGACCGCGCTGCCGACGTGAAATCCGTTCACGCCCGCTGCCAGCAACTCCGGCACGTGCCGTGCCTGCAGACCGCCGCCGACGAGCAGCGCGGGCGGAGCCTGGGTGACGAGTTTCTTCAGGTTCTCGATGCCGTCCTCGACGCCCTTCGCACTGCCGGCGGCGAGCACGGTGTCGCAGCCGAGGGTCTTGATGACCTCCCACGAGCGGAAGACGTCGTTGGAGTTGTCCAGCGCGCGGTGGAAGGTCCAGGCGCAGCCTTCCAGTTCGGCGACGAGGTTGAGGGTGACACCCTCGTCGATCTCGCCTCCCGCGTCGAGGAAACCGAGGACGAACTCGGTGGCGCCGGCCTCCCTGAGGTCGCGCGCACTCCGCCTCAACTGCTTGAGGTCACCGGGCGCGAAGCCCTTGGCGTCCCTGAGCATCACGCGGATGGGGATGTCGACCGCCCTCCGCACCTCCTTGAAGGTGGAGATCGACGGCGTGAGGCCGTCCGAGGCCATGTCGGCGACCAGTTCGAGCCGGTCGGCACCGCCGGCCTGAGCGGCCTCGGCGTCCTGCGCGTCCAGTGCGATCACTTCGAGAATCGGCATGGTCTAGACCATAACGCTCTTCGTCGTGTGCTTTCGGGAATCGGGAGCGCGCAGGCCGTTCGGCGCGTCAGAGGGTGTATCTGCTCGCCTGAGTTCCGCTCTTTTCCGATGAGCGCTTTGTTCAGGCGTGGAGCGAGCGTCAGCCGGTTCGAGGGGTGCCGGCCGGCGCGAGCTCCCATCACCGGCGGCCCGTGACTCGGAGGGGGATTCACGGGCCGCTGGCGTACCCGGAGGAAGATGAGGGTCACTTGGCGGTAATACTGCTCCATTCGAGTGAATTTGGTATCTACCGCCCAGTTAGCCCTTCATGAGTTGGCGGACGGCGCTGACAGGGCGGCCGATCGGAGGTGCTGCATGGACGAGCTGCACACGGCGGATGACCGTCCGCCGTGGGACGGGCTTGAAGGCACCGAACGGCACGCGGTGTGCGTAGCGGCGGCACGCGAGGGCAACCGGGACGCGCTGAACGTTCTGGTGGACGACCTGACCCCGCTGCTGTGGCACGTGGCACGCGGACAGGGCCTCGACCGAACCACCGTGGAAGACGTCGTGCAGACCGTGTGGCTCGCGTTCTTGAAGAACATCGAGAACATCAACGAGCCAAAAGCCCTGGTCGGCTACCTGGTGGTCACGACTAGGCGTGAAGCACGCCGAACTTGGACACCCAACAAGCGTGAAACGCACCTGTCCGACGAATACGCCGAGCAGCTCGAGTCCGACACCGGCCTGCCCGAGGACGTGACGCTGATGGACGACCGCGACCGCCGCCTGTGGCTCGCGTTCGGCCGCCTGACCACGAGGTGCCAGGAACTGCTCCGACTCACCGTGCTCGCGGGCCGCGCGGAGTACCGGGCAGTCGCCGAGGCACTGGCCATGCCCCACGGCAGCATCGGTCCGACCAGGGGACGGTGTCTGACACTGCTGCGCAACTACCTGGAGACGGAAGGAGGATCGCGGTGAACGAGATCGACCCGCGCGACGACCGCAGGGGCCCTGAGGACACCGCAGTCCTCTCCGAACTGAACAGGCTCGTCGACGAACTGGACCCGCCACCCGCCGACCTGGTGGACCGCGTGAAGTTCGCGATCGCACTGGAGTCGCTGGACGTGGAAGTGGCCCGGTGGGAACGCGCTGGGTCGTTCGCCGGGGTCCGGGGCGGGCAGACCGGCACGATCACCTTCACCGTCGACAACCTGACGCTGATGGTGAACTTCACCTCGACCGGGTCTCGGCACCGGATCGACGGGTGGCTGGTTCCTGCCGGGGAGCACGAGGTCGAGGTCCGGGTGGCCGACCACCAGTCGTCCTGCACGCGGGCCGACGACGGTGGGCGGTTCGTCCTTCCCGACGTGCCGGCCGGGACCACGCAGATCCTGGTGCACCTGGTGAATTCCCGCGGGGAGCCCGGGCGGACGGTTGTCACGCCCACGATCATGCTTTGAGTTTCTTCTGTTCGAAGTGCGGCGGCGTTTTTCTGGGGTTCTGGGGTTCATGGCCGGGTGAGCACCGGGTGCGGTTCGCACCGGCCCGGTGCCATTTCCAACTGGGTGGGCATCTGCCCGTGCGTGACGTCGCCACGCACGGGCAGCACTGATTCGTTCGCGCGTCGCCGCACGCACCCTCTGCAGACCCGTGACGGACCGTTTCGGGGCCGGGAAAGCCGAAAGGCCCGGCTCGCCGAAGCGAACCGGGCCTTTCAGAGGTGAAACGAAGCGGCTGGACTCAGAAGTCCATGCCACCGGCGTCGGGCGCGGCCGGCGCGGCGTTCTTCTCCGGCTTGTCCGCGACGACGGCTTCCGTCGTCAGGAACAGGGCGGCGATGGACGCGGCGTTCTGCAGCGCGGAACGCGTGACCTTGGCCGGGTCGATGATGCCCGCCTTGATCAGGTCCTTGTACTCGCCGGTCGCGGCGTCGAGGCCCTCGCCCGAGGGCAGGGACTTGACGCGCTCGACCACGACGCCACCCTCGAGACCAGCGTTGATCGCGATCTGCTTGAGGGGAGCCTCGACGGCGACCTTGACGATGTTGGCACCGGTGGCCTCGTCGCCCGAGAGACGCAGACCCGCGAAGGCAGCCTCGGCGGCCTGCAGCAGCGCAACGCCACCACCCGCGACGATGCCCTCTTCGACGGCCGCCTTCGCGTTGCGAACGGCGTCCTCGATGCGGTGCTTGCGCTCCTTGAGCTCGACCTCGGTGGCCGCGCCCGCCTTGATGACGGCGACGCCGCCGGCGAGCTTCGCGAGGCGCTCCTGGAGCTTCTCGCGGTCGTAGTCGGAGTCCGACTTCTCGATCTCGGCGCGGATCTGGTTGACGCGACCCTGGATCTGGTCGGCGTCACCGGCACCCTCGACGATGGTCGTCTCGTCCTTCGTGACGACGACCTTGCGGGCCTTGCCCAGCAGCGAGATGTCGGCGTTCTCCAGCTTCAGGCCGACGTCCTCGGTGATGACCTGGCCACCGGTGAGGGTGGCGATGTCCTGGAGGATGGCCTTGCGGCGGTCACCGAAGCCGGGCGCCTTGACGGCGACGGACTTGAAGGTGCCACGGATCTTGTTGACGACCAGGGTCGCCAGGGCCTCGCCCTCGACGTCCTCCGAGATGATCAGCAGCGGCTTGCCGCCCTGCATGACCTTCTCGAGGAGCGGGAGCAGGTCCTTGACCGTGGAGATCTTGGAGCCGAACAGGAGGATGTACGGGTCCTCCAGCGTGGCTTCCTGGCGCTCGGGGTCGGTCACGAAGTAACCGGAGATGTAGCCCTTGTCGAAGCGCATGCCTTCGGTGAGCTCGAGCTCGAGACCGAGGGTGTTGCTCTCCTCGACGGTGATGACGCCTTCCTTGCCGACCTTGTCCATCGCCTCGGCGATGAGCTCGCCGATCGTGGGGTCAGCGGCGGAGATGGACGCGGTAGCAGCGATCTGCTCCTTCGTCTCGATCTCCTTGGCGTTCTTCAGCAGCTGCTCGGCGATGGCTTCGACGGCCTGCTCGATGCCGCGCTTGAGGCCGAGCGGGTTCGCACCCGCGGCCACGTTGCGCAGACCCTCGCGGACCAGAGCCTGGGCGAGCACGGTGGCGGTGGTGGTGCCGTCACCCGCGACGTCGTCGGTCTTCTTCGCGACCTCCTTGACGAGCTCGGCCCCGATCTTCTCCCACGGGTCCTCGAGCTCGATCTCCTTCGCGATGGAGACGCCGTCGTTGGTGATGGTGGGCGCGCCCCACTTCTTCTCAAGCACGACGTTGCGGCCCTTGGGGCCGAGCGTCACCTTGACGGCGTCAGCGAGGATGTTCATCCCGCGCTCGAGACCGCGACGGGCTTCCTCGTCGAACGCAATCATCTTGGCCATTGCGGTGTGTTCCTCCGCCTATGTGAGTTCCTGGGCCACTGCGGGCACACGCCCACAGCGGAACACGGTGCGAGTGGCCAGGCTCGGTGCCCGCGACGGACGACCCAGAAGGGCCTCACCGTCCCAGCCTCACTGTTCTGGCACTCGGACGAGCCGAGTGCTAGTTCGTGTTTAGCACTCGGACACGGCGAGTGCAAGCGACCGCAGACGACTCCCAGGCGACTCTCAGCGTGATGTGCGCACCGGCACAGAGGTCGGCAGCGGCTTCCTCGAGGTCGGTTCGTCCCCGATGTTCAGGGTCGGCGAGGAGTTGGTCTTCGGCTGCCGCGCGGGCTCGTCACCAGGAGAGAGGATCACCACCAGCACGACGATCACCACGATCGCGACCACGGCGGCGATCACCGGCGCGAACCACGCCGGCCGCTCCTTGCCGCCCGACGTGAACGCGCTCGCGCCCACCTGGTTCGGCGGGCGCAGCCGGACCGGGTCCTGCAACTGCTGCTGGTAGCCGCCCTGGTACTGCCCCTGCTGCGCCGGCATCGGACCGGAGACCGGCGCCTGAGCGGGGAACGAGCCGGACTGCGGCCCGAGTTGAGCGGGAGCCGAGCCCTGCGCGACCCCGGCGAGAGCGACGCGTGCGGCGTTGATGAGCTCGGCGCAGTTCGCGAACCGCTGCGCCGGGTCCTTGGAGGTGCCCTTGCGGATGACCTCGTCGATGGCCGGCGGCAACGCCACGACCTGGGACAGCGAGGGCACGACGTTGCTGAGGTGGCCCGCGATGACCTCCTGCACGCCGCCCTGGAACGGCGGGCGGCCCGACAGGCAGGCGAAGAGCATGCACGCGAGCGCGTACTGGTCGGTGCGGCCGTCGACGGGCTCGCCCCGCAGGTGCTCCGGCGCCGCGTAGGTCGGCGAGCCGAGGAAATCACCCGTTCGGGTGCGGTGGCCGGTGGCGCCGCGGCGGGTCAGGCCGAAGTCGGCGACGTAGACGTGCTCGCGCACGCCCTCCTTCTGCGTCACCAGCACGTTCGCCGGCTTCACGTCGAGGTGCACGAGGCCCTTGCCGTGCAGCATGTCGAGCGCTTCGGCCACCTGGGCGAGCAGCGACAACGTGCGCGCGGGGGTGAGCGGGCCCTCCTTGATGTGCCCGGACAGGTCCTGGCCGTCCACGAGCCGCATCGCGATGTACAGCAGGCCCTCGACCTCGTCGAAGTCGTACAGCGGCACGATGTTCGCGTGGTCGATCGCGGACGTGTTGCGCGCCTCGTCCACGAACCGCTCGCGGAACTCGGCATCGGGAGCGAGGTGCTCACCGATGACCTTGAGCGCGACCTTGCGGCCGAGCCTCACGTCCGTGGCCCGATACGTCACGCTCATGCCACCGCGACCCAGCACACCATCGATCCGGTAATGCGCGATTCGTCGTCCGCTCAGGTCCTCCGACACGCAAGGCAGCCTAACGTCCGGCCGGATCGGCTTGTCCCGGGTTGGCCGAAGGCGTGACCGAAGTGATCTCCAACCGGCCCCTAGCCGGCGCGGCGCACCTCGGACGCCTGGCTGCGCCCGTCCCGCCCGGCCTGCACCTCGAACTCCACCCGGTCGCCTTCTGAGAGCGTCCGGAAGCCTTCCATCTGGATCGCCGAGTAGTGCACGAAGACGTCGGGCCCGCCATCGGTCGCGATGAAGCCGTATCCCTTTTCGGAGTTGAACCACTTGACGGTGCCGAGAGCCAAGACGTCCTCCTTCAGATCACGCATCTCACGCAAAGCGCAGAGAGCAACGCTAAAAGAAGAAATCTCACGCGGATACCTCCTTACGGAGTCATGAACGAGGGCTGACTCCGTTGGCGCGCAACCAGGTGGTGAGCCTGCGGGGGCCGCGCGCCTGGGTCAGCACGGCGCCCGGACCAGCGAAGTCGAACACCAGCCCCTCACCCGTCTGAATGGATTGCACGCCATCCGGTACCGACGGCCGGAGACGGCATTGCACGGTGTCCGCGAACGCCACGACGTGATCGCTGCTGATGGTCACCGCTTCTCCCACTTCCAGCGTCACCAGGTCGAGTGCGCCGTAACAGGCGAGCAGCACCGCGCCCTGGCCGTGCGCGTAGTTCAGGAAGCCCTCGGCGCCCCCGAAGATCGCCTGCATCGGCGGCGCCTCCGGGTTCATCGCCACCGTGCTGCTGGACGCGATCCAGCTGTGCCGGGCGAGGCACCAGCCGTGCGTCCCGTCGAGCTCGATCTGGTGCAGGTCGCCGGGCAGCACGGGCGCCGCGTCGAGCCAGCCGCCCTCCGCACCCGCCGTGCACAGCGCGACGGCCTTCGCGCCCGCGCCCTTCACCTCGACCACGAGCCCGTAGCTGGTCGCCGCGATGGTCAGCGGGTCGGCCAGCACCGCCTCGCCGGGCGCGAGGACGAGTCTCGCCACGCCGAACGTCGGTGTGTGCCTGGTCCGGACCTGCACGAACAACACCTCCGGGAGGAAACGCGGAAAGCGATCGTCACGATCGGCGCGACGTTGGCAGTATGCAGTCGTGCCTCCCACCACTGTCGCCGAACACCGCCGCCGCGTCGCGGAGCTCGTCGGGTCGATGCCCGTGCTGCAACTCCCGCTCGAGGAGTGCCTCGGGCTCGTGCTCGCCGCCGACGTCATCGCGCCGCTCGCCCTGCCGCCGTTCGACAACTCGGCGATGGACGGGTACGCGGTGCGGGCGGCCGACCTGAGCCGGGACGAGACGTCTCGTCTCGTGGTGACCGACGACATCCCGGCCGGCCGCACCGAGCTGAACCCGCTGACCCCCGGCACCGCGCAACGGATCATGACCGGCGCGCCGATCCCGCCCGGAGCGGACGCGGTGGTCCAGGTCGAGTGGACCGACGGCGGCACGGAGACCGTGACGATCAACCGGCCTGTGGAGCCCGGCCAGAACATCCGCATCGGCGGCGACGACGTGCAGAAGGGCGACGCGGTGCTGGCCGCGGGCACCGTGCTGCGCCCGTCCACGCTCGGCCTCGCCTCCGCGCTCGGCCTGCCCGAGCTGCCCGTGCGCCGCCGTCCGCGCGTGCTGGTCCTGTCGACGGGCTCCGAGCTGGTCGAACCCGGCCGCCCGCTGGAGCTCGGCCAGATCTACGAGTCGAACGGCATGATGCTCGCCTCGTCCGTGCGGGAGGCGGGCTGCGTCGCCCTCCAACTGCGGTTCGTGCCGGACGACGTCGAGGCGTTCCACCAGGCCCTGCGGCCGTACCTGGGCGCGGTGGACGTGATCGTGACGTCCGGCGGGGTCAGCGCGGGCGCGTACGAGGTGGTCAAGGACGCCTTCGAGGACCACGACGTGCAGTTCACCAAGGTCGCGATGCAACCGGGCGGGCCGCAGGGCTCCGGCCGCTACGAGGGCGTGCCGGTGCTGTCGCTGCCGGGCAACCCGGTGAGCGCGCAGGTGTCGTTCGAGGTGTTCGTGCGGCCGGCGCTGATGGCGTCCATGGGACACACGCAGTCCGAACGTCGCAGCGCGCGGGCGACGATCACGTCCGCGCTGACGTCTCCGGCGGGCAAGACGCAGTTCCGGCGCGGTCTGCACGACCCGTCGTCCGGCGAGGTCGTGACGCCGGTCGGCGGTCCGGGCTCGCACCTGCTGTCGGCGCTCGCGTTGTCGAACTGCCTGATCGAGGTGCCCGAGGACGTGACCGAACTGCCCGCGGGGGCCGAGGTCACCGTGAGATACCTGCAGTAGTCACAGATCTGGGGGAAGCAGGGAGATGAGAGCGGCATTCGCGCTGGCGCTGCTGGCGGGGTTCTTCGTGCTCGCGGTGGGCCTCGTCGTGGGACTGGGCGTGCTCGCGGCCGTCCTCTTCGGCCGGGGCGACGACGAGGGGGGCTGGTGGCTCCTGGCGCTGGCACTGGTCGTGGGTGGCCCGACGCTGTTCGCGGTGGTCACGGCGATCTGGGCGCGCCCGCGGGCGGAGGGGGTCGAGCTGCCGCGCCCGGCGCACCCGGAGCTCTGGCGGCACGTCGACGAGCTCGCGAGGATCGCGGGCACCCGCAGCCCCGACGAGATCCGGCTCGTCGACAAGGCGAACGCGGGCGTCTGGGAACGCCGCGGCACCCGGCACATGGAGCTGGGCCTGCCCTGGCTGGCAGGGATGACGATCGGCGAACTGCGGTCGGTGCTTGCGCACGAACTCGGCCACTACGGCGGCGGGCACACACGGCTGTCGGCGCTCACCTCGCGCGCACAGCACGCCCTCGGGATGGCGTCCAGGCAGGACTTCGCCCTCTTCGGCGTCCTGTACGGGTGGGCGAGGCTGTACGCGCTGGTCGCGGCCTCGGAGAGCCGGAAGCACGAGCGGTTCGCCGACGAGGTGTCCGTCGCGGCGGCCGGGCGCGAGGCGTCGATGCGGTCGTTGCTGCGCGGCGGCCCGCTGGGCATCGCGTGGGAGGACTACAAGCGCTGGTACGTGTCGCTGGCCGTGGCGGCCGGTCGCACGCCACCGTTGCTGGAGGGCTTCCGCGCCTACCTCGACCACCCGCGGCGCGTGCACCAGTTGCGCGAGATCGAGCCGCTGCTGGCCGCGGAGGAACCGACGTCGGTGTTCGACAGCCATCCGCCGATCCGGGCGCGGGTCGCGACGATCGCGCAGTTCTCCCAGCTCAGCGGCAGTGTGGCCGAGGCGATCGACGAACGTTCCTCGTGGCCGTTGCTGGCCGGCCTGCCGCCCGAGCAGGTCGCGGCGCTCGTCGACGTGCAGGGGCCGCCGATCACCTGGGAGGAGCTGGCCCCACTGGCCGGACCGGCACTCGTCCGCCGGCACGCCGACCTGCTGCGGCACGCGGGCCGGGTGAGCAAGGTCGGCGACACGATCGCCGACGTGCTCAGGGCGTTGGAGGGCGCGCAGCTGCACAAGCTCACGGGAGCGCCCGTGGACGCGTCGCTGACCCAGGCCGAGGTGCACGACGCGGCCGTCGAGGCCGTGACGGAACTACTCGCGTGCATGGTGGCTGACCTGCTCGTCGCGGCTAACCGCGCCACGCTGGAACTCAACTGGGGCGGGCTGTTCGCGCTGCGGATGCCGGACGGAGCTGCGGTCTACCCGGAGGACCTGGTCGCACCCGCGGTGCGTGACGCTAACCGGGTGCCCGAAGTGCGGTTCAGGCTGCAGTCCCTGGGCGTGGACGGACTGTGACGGAACGCTCACCGAGCGACGTTGTTAACGCCATGTGACGGGGATTACACTGCTCGCAGGTGCCGGTGGGCCCGCGCATTCGTCGGGGGATGCACGGGCCTACCGGCCACTTGTCTTTCCGGCAGTCCTGATGGGCGGTTTGGGCCGTTGCCGTAGCGTGATGCCGCCCGACAATCCACCGAAGCTACGGAACCCACAGACACGATGAGCAGCGAGAAGCCCGTCTCCCACTTCCTCGAACTCGCGCGCGGCATGGTGCCGCCGATGCACCCCGCAGGGCGCCCGTTCGTCGCCGGTGCGGCGATCGCGACCCTCCTCGTCCGGCTGCGCTCCAAGCGCCTGGGCGTCGTCCTCGCGCTGGTCACGGCGTGGGTGGCGTGGTTCTTCCGCGAGCCGAAGCGCGTGACGCCGACCCGTCCGAACCTCGCCGTGGCCCCGGCCGACGGCACCGTCTCGCACGTGGTCGACGCCGTCCCGCCGGCCGAGCTCGGCCTCGGCTCCCAGCCGATGACGCGCGTCAGCGTCTTCCTCTCCGTGTTCGACGTGCACGTGCAGCGCGTGCCCGCGGACGGCGAGGTCGTCCAGGTCTCGTACCACCCCGGCAAGTTCCTCTCGGCCGACCTCGACAAGGCATCCGAGGAGAACGAGCGCAACACCGTGTGGCTGCGCACCGTCGACGGCCACGACCTCGTCGTGGTGCAGATCGCCGGCCTGGTCGCCCGCCGCATCGTGTGCGAGGTCGCCGAGGGCGAGAAGGTCACCGCCGGTCAGACCTACGGCCTGATCCGCTTCGGCTCGCGCGTGGACCTCTACGTGCCGCGCGGCAGCCGCGTCCTGGTCGAGGCCGGCCAGCGCACCATCGGCGGCGAGACCGTTCTCGCCGAACTGCCGGAAGCCTGATGGCACCCAGCGGGCCCGGCGTTCGCCTCCTGCCGAACGCGATCACGGTCCTCGCCATGTGCTCGGGCCTGTCCGCCGTGCACTTCGCGAACGTCGGGATGTGGGGCGCGGCCATCGCCTCGATCGCGGCAGCAGCCGTGTTCGACGGCCTGGACGGCCGCATCGCCCGCCTGCTGGACGCGACGTCGAAGATGGGCGCGGAGCTGGACTCGCTGGCCGACGCCATCTCGTTCGGCGTCGCGCCCGCCCTCGCGATCTACCTCTGGAAGTTCGAGGGCAACCGAGCCGGCTGGGTCATCGCGCTGATCTTCGCGGTCTGCATGGTGGTCCGCCTGGCCCGCTTCAACACGTTGCTGGAGAAGGAACAGCCGCCGTTCGCGAAGGAGTTCTTCGTGGGCGTCCCGGCGCCCGCCGGCGGTCTTCTCCTGCTGCTGCCCCTGATCATCGAGGAGCAGGTGCGCACCGACGGCTGGTGGAACAACTCCTACGTCGTGGGCGTGTGGACCGTCCTGGTCGCGATGCTCCTGGTCTCCCGCATCCCGACGCTGTCCGTGAAGACGGTGAAGGTGCCGCCGCGCGCGGTGGCCCCGTTGCTGGTCGCCGTCGGCCTGCTGGCGGCCGCGATCATCACGTACCCGTTGGTGGCACTGATCATCGCGATGGTCGTGTACCTGGCGCACCTGCCCTACTCGGTGCGGCGGTACATGTGGCTGTCGAAGCACCCGGAGGCGTGGACCGTCACCGGTGCCGACCGCCGTGCCATCAAGCGGGCGCACGGTGTCGCTGCTCGCCGACTCGGTTTGCGGCAGCCGTTGCGCGGCCGCGTCGCCGGTGCGGCCATGCGCGCCGTGCGCCGCCCTCGTCGTGACGCGACCGCATCTTCTTCGGAGATGCCCGCGTCACGCGACAACGGCAGCGGACGGCGGTCCTGGCGGCAGATCGGCCTGAGAAGGCACGACAAGCCGTGAGTGCGGCTGCCTTACTGCGGGATCTAGCCGAGAAGACAGTGCATCTGCCAGAGCCACCCGGCTCTGGCAGATACCACTACGTGCACACGTCCAGCGCGTTCCTGCACACGGTCCGCAAGATCACCCGCACCAGGCAGACCACCTCGCTCACCGGCAGCGTCGAACGCCAGGAACGACGACAGTGGATCACCTCTGACGGCTCCGGCCGGCTGCTGGTCACCACGAACGGCGAGGCCGTGCAGCCGACCGGCGACTACCCGCCGGGACGGCTGCCGGCCGGCTTCCTCTCCGCCACCGATCCCGCTGCCGTCACCGCCGAGTTGCGGACGAGGAATCCGAAGGGTTCCACCGCCGCGGCGATGAAGACGTTCGGCCTGATCTGGCACGGTCAGGTCGTCCCACCGGCGCTGCAGCGCCTGCTCTTGCTCGACCTCGCCACCTTTCCCGGCATGTCGGCGGAGACCACGGGCGAGTCGGTCACGTACGTCGAACAGGAACGGCACTTGCGCCACGTCCTGGTGTTCGATCCCCGCACCGGCGCACTGCTGGGCGAGGAGAACACGGCTCTCGACGGGGCCACCGTCCCGATCCCCACCCCCGCGATCGTCTCCAGCACCGAGTGGCTGCTCTCGGGGTACTCCGCGACGACCGCAGAGCCTCCGCAGCAGCACACGAGGCCATAACGTCCGCGTCCCGGGCGCGGGGAGGAACTAGAGTCGGCGTCGTGATCACGCTGACGGCTCGCCTGTCCCCGTCCGCTCTGGACACCCGGCGAGGCGTAGTCCGCCTCCACCCCGAGGTGCTCGACGCCCTGGGCCTGCGCGCCTGGGACGCCGTGAAGCTGACCGGCGCCCGCGTGAGCGCCGCACTGGCCGCCTCGGGCGAACAACCACCGGGCGTGGTCCTGGTGGACGACGTCACCCTGACCAACCTGGGCGTGGTCGAGGGCGCGGAGATCGTCGTGGCCCCGGTCCAGGTGACCGCCGCCCGCTCCATCACCGTCGCAGGTTCCCGCCTGGCGACCACGGCCCTCACGCCGGAGCACGTGCGCATGGCGCTGACCGGCAAGGTCCTCACCGTCGGCGACAACGTCTCGCTGCTCCCCCAGGACCTGGCGCCACCCCCCGGCGCCAACGTCTCGGAAACGCGCCGCAAGCTGTCCAACGCCATCGGCATGACGTGGACCAACGAGCTCATCACGATCACCTCGACCGACCCCGCGGGCCCGGTGGCCGTGCAGCCGTCGAGCGTCGTGGGCTGGCGTTCAGCCCAGGCCCCGGCCGCCGAGGTCACACCCGTGGTGGTGCAGGAGAAGCACGAGGCGCTGCCCCTCACCGACCTGGTGGGCCAACGCGACCAGGCACGCCGCCTCGCCGAATGGCTGGAACTGATGTTCCGCCAGCCCGACCTCCTCACGAAACTGGGCGCCTCAGCCCGCCTCGCGGCCATGGTCAGTGGCCCGGAAGGCGTCGGCAAGGCAACACTGGTCCGCGCGGTGGCCCGCTCCCTGGACGCCTCGATCGTAGAACTGGCAGCCCCGAGCATCGCGGTCCTGGAACCGGGCGCGATGGCCAAACAACTGGGCGACGCCATCGCCACCGTGCCAGAGCAGCCCACGATCCTGCTCATCACCGACATCGACGCCCTGCTCCCGACCACCCCACCCCCGGTGGCCACCGTCGTCCTGGACATGCTCCGCACGGCGATCTCCCGCCCCAACCTCGCCCTGGTGGTCACCTCGGCACGAGCAGAATCCGTAGACGCCCGCCTACGAGCCCCAGACCTGGTCGACCGCGAACTGTCACTCCCCCTCCCGGACACGGCGGGCCGCACCGAACTACTGCGAGTCCTGCTCCGAGACGTCCCGCTGGAGTCCGATGTGGACTTCGGCGAGGTAGCGGCCCGCACACCAGGTTTCGTGGCAGCGGACCTCTGCGCCCTCCGCCGCGAAGCAGCGGTCAGGGCAGCCCTGCGCCAACGCGAGGTGGCAGAACCCCGAGTGGGCCAAGAAGACCTGCTGGCGGCCCTGAACACGGTCCGCCCGATCTCCATGTCAGCCTCGGACACAGTCCAAACAGGCGGCCTCACGCTGGAAGACGTGGGCGACATGAAGGAGGTCAAACAGGCCCTCACCGAGGCAGCCCTCTGGCCCCTCCGCTACCCGGACTCCTTCGCCCGCCTGGGAGTGGACCCCCCACGAGGCGTCCTGCTCTACGGCCCACCGGGATGCGGCAAGACATTCCTGGTCCGAGCCCTGGCAGGCACAGGCCAACTCAACGTCCTGACGGTCAAGGGCGCAGAACTGATGGACAAGTTCGTAGGCGAGTCAGAACGAGCAGTCCGAGAACTCTTCCGCAGGGCAGCAGACGCAGCCCCAGCCCTGATCTTCCTGGACGAGGTGGACGCCCTGGCACCGAGACGAGGCCAGTCCTCGGACTCAGGCGTAGCAGACCGAGTAGTAGCAGCCCTGCTGACAGAACTGGACGGCGTAGAACCCCTGCGAGACGTAGTGGTGATCGCAGCAACCAACCGCCCAGAACTGATCGACCCAGCACTACTACGCCCAGGCCGCCTGGAACGCCTCGTCTACGTCCCACCACCAGACGCCGAGGCCCGCACCGAAATCCTCAAGGCGTCCTCCCGCAACACCCCGCTGTCCGAAGAGGTAGACCTGCCCACCCTGGCAGAAGAACTGGACATGTACTCGGCAGCAGACTGCGCAGCCCTGGTACGAGAAGCAGCCCTGACGGCAATGCGAGAATCACTGGACGCAGCAGAAGTAACACAAAAACATCTAGCAAAAGCAAGAACAGTAGTGCGCCCATCCCTGGACCCAGCACAACTGGTGTCACTGGCCGCATACGCAGCAAACCGCAAACTCTAAAGCCCACCCACCGCGAAGCCGAAGCCGAAGGCGAGCCGCCCTGGTCTTTCGTCTTCAGCAAGCGGTCCAGGCGGTGGGGTCCCATCACGAGTCGCGCCATAGCTCTTGCTGCATCAGAGAAGGGGTGTCAAACCGCCACGCTTTTCGGCGGTTTGACACCCCTTCTCTGATGTGGCCCGCTCTTGGTGTGACTCGTGATGGGACCCCACCGCCAACGCAACCCTCAAAGCAACCGGCGGCCGCCCAACGCAACAGGCGTGCCATCTACCCGCTCATGGCGTGGGCCCCCTGATCAGATTGCCGGGGGTCTGGGGGCAGCGCCCCCAGGGGAAGCACGCAACCGCAGGCCCGCCAACGCAACAGGGGGAACCCAACCAAACCGGAGCGCTACTTACTCTTGGAAGGCCCCTGATAATCATTGGTAACAATCAAAATGATCCCAGGCGCAGAAGACTGGATCCCATCGAACCGAGGCTCAACCCGAGCCCGCAAAACCGCCGCCAACTCCTTGGCAGAAGCTTCCTCATCAGTCCCAGGCCGAAAATAGACAGTAGTGGTGGGAATGGTCCCAGCAGAGTAGTTACCAGTCCCCTCCACCGACCACCCATTGGCCCGAACCTCATCAGAGGCCTTCGAAGCCAACCCAGAAATAGTCGAGTTGTTGTAAACCCGAACCCCAACCTTGGCAACCCCGGGCTGAGTAACAGGCGGAGGAGGCACAACAGAAGAAACCGGCACAGACGGCACGGTAGGCGACCCAGTAGTCGTACCAGGAGCAGCAGACGAAGGCGTAGAAGCCGGAGGCTGCTCAGCAGTAGTAGTAGCCACAGGCGGAGCAGTGGACGACCCCTCGGCAGCGGGAGGCGAATCCTCCCCACCACCGAACAGCGACACAACTCCGATCACCAACGCGACAGCGGCGACGCCGAGCAGGGCGAAGCCGGCAGCCTTGGCCGGACGGGACGGGCTTGCGGACTCGGGGGAGGTCATCAGTCCTCGGTGCTCCTGGCGCGGGCGCGAACCCTTTGGCGGCCTGTCCGGACCCCACGCAGCCGTTTGACGAGCATCGGATCGGCAGCCAGGGCGGCTTCGGATTCAACGAGCGCGTTGAGCAACTGGTAGTAGCGGGTCGCGGACATGTCGAACAGTTCCCTGATGGCCTGTTCCTTGGATCCCGAGTACTTCCACCACTGACGCTCGAACGCGAGCATCGTGCGTTCGCGGCTGGTCAGCCCGTCAGCGGAGGTGAGCGTCTCGGCGTGATCCATCTGGCTCCCCACGGTCGCCACACCATCTCAGGTGCGGGCAATTCAATCACGTGATCGTTCCAACCTACCGCGCGACACCGACAGTTTTGGACCGCATAAAGTTCAGCCATGGCCGTCCACCGCATCCGCATCGCCGGCGACCCCGTGCTCCACAACCCGACGCGCGAGGTCACCGAGTTCGACACCGAGCTGAAGACCCTCGCCGCCGACATGTTCGAGACGATGGCAGCGGCTCGCGGAGTGGGGCTCGCGGCCAACCAGATCGGTTTCGACCTGCGGCTCTTCGTCTACGACTGCCCGGACGACGAGGGTGTCCAGCACCGCGGCGCGATCGTGAACCCCACGCTCGAGACCTCCGAGATCCCGGAGACCATGCCGGACCCGGACGACGACTTCGAGGGCTGCCTGAGCGTGCCCGGCGAGGCCTACCCGACCGGACGCGCCCAATGGGCGAAGGTGACGGGCCTGGACCTCGACGGGCAGCCGTTCGAGGCCGAGGGCACGGGCTTCTTCGCCCGTTGCCTGCAGCACGAGACGGACCACCTCAACGGCTACCTCTACACCGACCGCCTCATCGGCCGGTACCGCAAGGAAGCCAAGCGGATGCTGCGCGACAACGAGTGGAACCAGCCGGGCCTCTCCTGGGACCCGAACGACCCCGCGAACTTCGACGAGGACGAGGACTAGGACGAGGGCCGGAGCACCGCCTCCACCTGCGCCAACTCGTCAGCACCCAACGGCCCGAACTCCAGCGCGCGAGCGTTCTCCTCGACCTGAGCCACCGTCCGGACTCCCGGGATCGGAACCAGGCGGGGAGAACGCGCCCAGAACCACGCCAGCGCCCCCTGCACCAACGTCCGGCCGCCCGACGTCAGCACGTCCCGAACGGCCTCCCGCGCCTCGAAGTACGAGGGTGACGGCCGCCCGTCGACGAAGAACCGCAGCCACGACGGGTTCGTGACGCGAACGTCGTCCGCGGGCAACTCCGAGAACGTCTCCCGCGCCAGCAACCCCATCGCCAGCGGACGACGACACAGCACCGAGTACTCCCCCGCGTACATCGCCGGGTTGTCGAAGAGCAGGTTGATGTCGGCCTGCGCCGCGATCCCGTGCTCCCCCTCGCAGAAGAACCGCGCCCGCTCGACGTCGTCCGTGCTCCACCCGTAGGCGCGGATCTTGCCCGCAGTCACCAGCGCCTCGCACTCGTCGCGCAGCAGCGCCGCCTCCTCCAGCCCCAGGTCACCGACGTGCAGCTGGTAGAGGTCGATCCGATCGGTCCCCAGCCGCCGCAACGATCCCTCGACAGCACCCCGCAGGTACGCGACCGACCCTTCGTTCCCCGTCATCCGACGCGACGAAGCGTCGAACCCGCAGCCCCACTTCGTCGCGATCAACACCTGGTCACGCACGTCCGCAAACGCTTGCCCCACCACGGTCTCCGCGTGCCCGCAGCCGTAGACGTCCGCCGTGTCGAACAGCGTCACGCCCAGCTCGACCGCCCGCCGCAACGCCTTGACCGACTCGCCGTCGTCGGCGGGTCCCCAGCCGACCGGCAGCCCGTCCGGGCCCGAGAACGGCCCGCCCATGGCCCACGTGCCGAAACCCAACTTCCCCAGTTCCAAGGTCATGGCCACAGCGAACATCCTGGAGCGCGCTCCAGGTCAAGAAACAAGTTGCGACCACCAGCGACCATCAACGCATGCCCGTCGAAAACATCGTCGCCTTCGTAGCGGCCTCGTTCCTCATCGCACTGTCGCCCGGACCTGGCACGGCCATGGTCCTGCGACAGTCGGTGCACGGGCGAAAAGCCGCGCTGGCGACGGTGTTCGGCATGGAGGTGGGCGTCGCCTGCTGGGCCGTCGCCGCCGCTCTCGGCCTGTCGGTCCTGCTCACGGCGTCCGAGATCGCCTACCACGGGCTGCGGATCGCCGGCGCGGTCTTCCTGATCTACCTGGGCGTCAAGGCCCTGATCAGCAAGAGCCTGCCCGGTGCCGAACCGCCGCCCCCGAGCCACGCGTTCCGC
This sequence comes from Streptomyces sp. ID05-26A, assembly GCF_033794685.1. Lineage (NCBI taxonomy): Bacteria > Bacillati > Actinomycetota > Actinomycetes > Kitasatosporales > Streptomycetaceae > Streptomyces > Streptomyces sp. ID05-26A. Next base: position 2,703,932 of record NZ_JARAYZ010000001.1, on the reverse strand, counting down.
AGCGGGTTGATCGTGAACCTGGCCAACCCGAAGCTCGGCGTGTTCGCGATCTCGTTCCTACCGCAGTTCGTGCCTGCCGGGGAGGCCGGCCAGGGGGTTCTGCTCTTCCTCGCCGTCGGCTGGGTCCTCATCGACACCGTCTGGTACCTGATCATCGTGTCGATCCTGCACACGATCAGGGGCTGGCTCAGCCGGCCGCGGGTCCGTCCCGCGCTCGAGAAGCTGTCGGGCGGCGTGCTGCTGGCGCTCGGAGTCAGGCTGGTACTCGACCCGCGTTGAGATCGGGTTGCCCCGGCGCCAGAAGAGCTCGGGCAACCCGGCCAGCTCGGCGAAGGTGTGGCAGGCGGCCATCGACGCGTAGCCGCCGGCCAGCACGTGCGCGCGGATCCGGTCCAGGCGGCCGAACTCGATCACCTCACCGGCGATCAGGAAAGGCAGCACGAGCTGCCAGGCCTGCACGACGGCCGGACGACGCCGGTGAGGTGCGCGCAGGGCCGCGCGGGCGACGCGGAGCAGGTGCTCGTTCGCGCTCATCGTGTACGGGTGGGCCGAGTGGTCCCAGCTCCACCGGCGCTCCTCGGTGACCGCGCACCGCACGCACTCGACCGGCCCGGTGCCCAGTTCGGCACCGCAGCGCGAGCACGCCAGCAGCGTCATCGCCCAGTCGACGCACGTCCACGGGTACTGGCCGACGTCCGCGGAGGTCACCAGTTCGGCCAGTTCCCGGTCGGCGAGCTGCGACGACGTTCTCAGCGCCTCCCAGTCCGCGAGCCAGAACTGGTCGAGCAGCTCGGCGCAGAAACCGCAGTCGGGGTAGCCGCGACCTGCGAGTTCTCCGCAGGAAGGGCATGCCGAGACCACGGCGGGACGCTGGCCGCGTCGCGCGCCGGGCGGGAACGGCTGGTGATCAGCCACGGGGAAGAGATTAGGGGCAAACGACGCCCTTGGCAGTAGCGGCGCGCTCTGACTATGGTCGGTTCTCGACAACTCAAGAAAACGCGGGAGCTCGCGCCAGAGCGGGCTGAGAGGGTGACTGGCAGTAGTGCCGGTGTCACCGACCGCCTGAACCTGACCGGGTAATGCCGGCGTAGGGAGGAATGTCGTGACGGCACTTGACGACCGTTCGGTCAAGCCCAGTGTGACCACGGGCCCGATCTCGGGATCCCGCAAGGTGTACCGCGAGGTGTCCCCGGACATCCGCGTGCCCTATCGCAGGGTGGAACTGACCAACGGCGAGCATGTCGATCTCTACGACACTTCCGGTCCGTATACCGACGACAACGCGACGATCGACGTCCACAGTGGACTGCCCGACCTGAGGTCCGGGTGGATCGCCGCACGGGAACCGATCAACGGAGCTGTCAGCCAGCTCGCGTACGCGAAGGCCGGGATCATCACCCCGGAGATGCGCTACATCGCGGTGCGCGAGAACCTCGACGCGGAGTTCGTGCGCAGCGAGGTGGCCATCGGACGTGCGGTCATTCCGTTGAACCGCAAGCACCCCGAGGCAGAGCCGATGATCATCGGCAAGAAGTTCCTCGTGAAGATCAACGCCAACATCGGCAACTCCGCGGTGTCGTCGTCGATCGAGGACGAGGTCGACAAGATGGTGTGGGCGTCCCGCTGGGGTGCCGACACGATCATGGACCTGTCCACCGGCAAGCGGATCCACGAGACGCGCGAGTGGATCCTGCGCAACTCGCCCGTACCGATCGGCACCGTGCCGATCTACCAGGCGCTGGAGAAGGTGAACGGCGACCCGGCCGCGCTGTCGTGGGAGGTCTACCGCGACACCGTGATCGAGCAGGCCGAGCAGGGCGTCGACTACATGACCGTGCACGCGGGCGTGCTGCTGCGGTACGTGCCGATGACGGCCAAGCGCGTCACCGGCATCGTCTCGCGCGGTGGGGCGATCATGGCCGGGTGGTGCCTCGCGCACCACAAGGAGAGCTTCCTCTACACGCACTTCGAGGAGCTCTGCGACATCCTGCGCACCTACGACATCACGTTCTCGCTGGGCGACGGGCTGCGGCCGGGTTCCATCGCGGACGCCAACGACGAGGCGCAGTTCGCCGAGCTCAGGACCCTGGGCGAGCTCACGCACATCGCGCGCGCCAAGGACGTCCAGGTGATGATCGAGGGCCCCGGCCACGTGCCGATGCACAAGATCGCCGAGAACGTCCGGTTGGAGGAGGAGTGGTGCGGCGAAGCGCCGTTCTACACCCTCGGGCCGCTGGCCACGGACATCGCGCCGGCGTACGACCACATCACGTCGGCGATCGGCGCGGCGCAGATCGGCTGGCTGGGCACCGCGATGCTCTGCTACGTCACGCCGAAGGAGCACCTCGGCCTGCCGAACCGGGACGACGTGAAGACCGGCGTGATCACGTACAAGATCGCGGCCCACAGCGCCGACCTGGCCAAGGGGCACCCCGGCGTCCAGGACTGGGACGACGCTTTGTCCAAGGCGCGCTTCGAGTTCCGCTGGGAGGACCAGTTCAACCTGTCGCTCGACCCGGACACCGCGCGCTCGTTCCACGACGAGACGCTCCCCGCGGAGCCGGCGAAGACGGCGCACTTCTGCTCGATGTGCGGGCCGAAGTTCTGCTCCATGAAGATCACCCAGGACGTGCGGCGCTACGCCGAGGAACGCGGACTGTCCACAGTGGAGGCGATCGAGGCGGGCATGGCCGAGAAGTCCGGTGAGTTCGCCGACACGGGCAACAAGGTCTACCTCCCGGTCGTGGAGACTTCGTGACCGAGGCACCTCCGAGGGTCCTCACCATCGCCGGAAGTGATTCCGGCGGTGGTGCGGGCATCCAGGCCGACCTCCGCACGCTCTTCGCGTGCGGAGTGCACGGCTGCGTAGCGCTCACGGCCGTGACGGTCCAGAACTCGGTGGGCGTCACGGGAGTCTCCGAGATCCCGGCGGACGTCGTGGCGGCACAGATCGTCTCGGTGGCCGAGGACATCGGCGTGCAGGCCGCGAAGACCGGCATGCTCGCGTCGGCGCAGATCATCGAGGCCATCACCCCGGCCCTGGACCGCGTCGGCATCGGCTCGGGCCGGATCCCGTTCGTCGTCGACCCGGTCTCCGCGTCCATGCACGGCAACCAACTGCTGGCCGACAACGCGCTGGACGCGTTGCGCGGCCTGCTGTTCCCGCGCGCGACGCTCGTGACGCCGAACCTCGACGAGGTGCGGCTGATCACCGGCATCGCGGTGAAGGACCGCGAGGACCAGCGCGTGGCGGCAGAAGCGTTGCACGCCTTGGGCCCGGAGTGGGTGCTGGTGAAGGGCGGCCACATGTGGGACGCCCCGGAGTGCCTCGACCTGCTCTACGACGGCCGTGAGTTCATCGAACTGCCCGGCCCGCGCTACGACACCGAGAACACGCACGGCAGCGGCGACACACTCGCGTCGTCGATCAGCTCGGCACTCGCCCGGGGCGCCTCGGTGCCGGAAGCCGTGCGGTTCGGCAAGGACTTCATCGTCCGCTCGGTCGCGGCGGCCTATCCCCTGGGCGCCGGCGTCGGCCCGGTGTCACCGTTCTGGAGCCTCGACAGGTAGCGGGCGTACATCGCCCTCAGGTCGGTCGTCTCGGGATCGAGCAGCCAGACCGTCAACGCGCCTTCGAGGAACGCGATCAGCTCCAGCGCGGCCGCTTCGCCCAGCACTCCGGCGAAGTGGCCGCGGAGCACGCGGTTGCGGGCCCGGAACCGCCGCGTGATCTCGTCGTCGCGCGCCAGGTGCTCGGCCTGCAACACCGTGTGCAGCGTCGCCAATCCTTTGTGCGCCATCGTGTGTTCGGCGTCGTCGAGCAACGCCTGGACCAGCTCGCTGCCGGTCACGCGCGCCGCCGCCCGCGCGTCGAACTCGTCCAGGACCGCCCGGAGCAGGTTCTCCTTGGACCCGAAGTGGTGGATCACCGCGGACGGCGTGACGCCGGCCTTCTTGGCGATGGCCGCGACGCCGGTGCCCGCGTACCCGTTGGCACCGAACAGTTCTATTGCGGCATCAACGATCTCGCGGCGTCGCTCGACACCGCGCTGCTGAACCTGCCCCTTGATCCCGACGATGGGAAAAAGACTAGCGGTCGTCATTATGCTGAACAACCATGCAGGAGAATGAGGTCAGGACGGAGCTGGTCATCCCGGCGCCGATCGACGACGTGTGGCGCGTGCTGGTGGACTTCGCCGGGTACGCGGTGTGGAACCCCGTGATGGAGTACACGCAGGTGGACGGCTTGCACACCAAGGTGAGGGCGGCCAAGGGCACGCCGTTCGAACGCGACTTCGACGGGGAGATCATGTCGATGAAGCCATACGCGCTGACTTCCCAGGGTGGCGACCCGGAGACCTTCTTCGGGCGCCACCGCTGGGAGCTCAGCGAATCCGGCAGCGGCACACGGCTGGTGAACGCCGAGACCTTCACCGGCACCATGGCCGCGGACGTGCTCGCGCAGACCCGCACGGTGCTGGGGGCGGAGTTCGAGGCCTTCAACGAGGCGCTACTGCGGCGCGTCTCCGGATAACCGCCCCCGCACCTCGAAGGCCGCCCGCGCCCAGTCCTCGTCGTCACCACCGGTGTCGGCACCGTCGTCGAGGAGCAGCGTGCCGGCCACCACCGCGAGCTCGGGCCAGCGGTCCGCACCCTGCTCCCGCACCACCGCCACCAGCACCGCGAACGCCCGGCCGAGCAGGCCTCGGTCCATCAACTCGCGATAGCGGTCCAGCGCACCGTCGGGCAGGGAGGCCGCCACGTCCGCCAGCTGGGCCGTGGCGCGCCGCCTGTGCTCCTCGCACCTGGCCACGTCCTCGGCGGGCGCGGTGATCTCGGACTCTCCCAGCACGGCGAGCACGAACATCCCGTGGAACAGCCATTCCTGGAACGCTTCGTCGCTCGCCCTGCGGTCGTCCCACACCGGGCTCTGGTGCACCAGCACCTTGGCCTTGCCCAGACTCATGCCTGCCGCGACGGCCACGACGCGCATGCACTCGATCTTGCCTGCTCCACGTTGCCTGAGCCGGGCGAGCACCTCGTCGTGCCCGGCCCCGTTCGCGATCCACGAGCGGGCCAGGTCGACGAACCGGTCGAGCTCCGGCAGGGTCACTACTTCGGCTCTTCGCCGACCAGCGTCTCCAGCGCGTCCAACGCACCCACCAGCGCCGAGATGTGTTCCGGCGTCAGCTGTTCGATCCGCCGCTGCAGCTCGCGCACCCGCGCGGACCGCACGCCGGACACCATCGTCTCGCCCTCGGGTGTCGGGGTGGCGAGCCAGGCGCGGCCGTCCTGCGGGTCGGGTTCGCGCTTCACGTACCCGGCCTCGACCAGGGCGGCGACGATGCGCGACAGCGTCGGCGGTGCGACACCCTCCTTGTTCGCCAGGTCTCCCAGGCGCATGGGGCCGCAGCGTGCGAGGGTGGCGAGCGCGGAGACCGCGCCGGGGCCGAGTCCGGGGGAACCGGTGCGTCGCAGCAACCGGGCCAGCCGGCCGATCGCCAGGTACAGACGCGCGGTCGCGTCCTCGACCTCGGCGTCAATGGGGGCCGTCACGGCTTGTCGTCCTCCTCGGCGGGATTTCAGGTAGTGGTCGATCATCCCCCAACACGTGAGTACCCAAGGTAGCGACTCAGAGACCCGGCGAAGACGCTTGGGCCCAAAAGCGCTGCGGAATTCGTCCGGCCAAGCGCGCCAGCCGTCCGCCCTCGACCGCACAACGCATGGCGGCGCCCATCCGTTCCGGGTCCTGCGCTCGTGTGACGGCGGTCGCCAGCAGCACCGCTGAGCAGCCGAGTTCCATCGCCAGCGCGGCGTCGGAGGCGGTGCCGATGCCCGCGTCGAGAACTACTGGAACAGAAGCACGAGAAGTGATCAGCTCGATGTTGTGGGGATTCCGGATGCCCAGTCCCGTACCGATGGGAGAGCCCAACGGCATGACGGTCGCGCAGCCGATGTCCTGGAGCTTGGACGCCAGCACCGGATCGTCGTTGGTGTAGGGCAGGACGACGAAACCGTCGTTCACGAGCCGCTCGGCCGCGTCGAGCAGCTCGACCGGGTCCGGCAGCAGGGTCTCCTCGTCGTGCACGACCTCGAGCTTGACCCAGTTCGTCTCCAGCGCCTCGCGCGCCAGCTGGGCGGTCAGCACGGCCTCGGCGGACGTGCGGCAGCCCGCGGTGTTCGGCAGGACCTCGATTCCAAGGCGCCGCAACAACTCCAGCACACCGGTCTGACCGGCGGCGTCGACCCGGCGCATCGCCACGGTCGTCAGCTCGGTACCGGACGCGACCAGGGCCCGTTCCAGCACCGAGAGGTTCGCGGCACCGCCGGTGCCGGTGATGAGCCTGGACCGGAACTCCCGGCCCGCGATGATCAGCGGATCGTCCACGTCAGCCTCCCTGGACCGCGGTCAGCACCTCGACCACGCCGCCGTCCGGCACGATCGTCCTGTCCCACAACGCCCTCGGCACCACCGCGCCGTCGAGCGCCACGGCCACGCCCTTCTCGGGGGCTCCCACCAGCGTCACGACCGCGGCCACCGACGTGCCCTCGGCCAAGTCGCGGGAGGTCCCGTTCACCTGTGCCTTCACGAACTTCCTCCCTTGGCGCCGCGACTGGCGGCCTTCGCCCCGTCTTCGGCGGTCAGACGGGTGCCTCGCGGTGCCGGCCCCGCGTCCTCATCCTGGTTGGCTGTGGGCGTGGGGCCGGTGCCGCGCGGCGCCTGCAGGAGCCGAACCACGAGCTGAGCGGTGTGCGGGGCCAGCAGCAGGCCGTTGCGGTGGTGGCCCGTCGCCGCGATCACGCCGGGCTCCAGCCACCGCACGACCGGCACGTTGTCCGGACTGCCCGCGCGGAACCCCACGGCGGCCTCGGTCAGCGCGTACTCGGCGATGCCCGGCAGCACGGTTTCCGCGTCCCGCAACAGGTCCCGCACGCCCGCGACGGACACGTCGGTGTCGAACCCTGCCTCGTACTGGGTCGCGCCGACGACCAGTCCGTCGTCCCGCGGCACCAGGTACACCGGGCGACCCGAGACCAGCGCGCGGATCGTGTGACGCGGTGGCGGCAACGCTCCTGGCCGGTGCGTGAGCCGCAGGATCTCGCCCTTGACCGGCCGGATCACGTCGCGCAACGCCGGGTGCAGCTGCCCGCTCCACGCCCCGGCCGCGATCACCGTGACGCGTCCCTCCACTGAGGACACCACCCCGGCGTCCCGGCAAGCCTTCCACAGTGCGGAAAGCAGCACCCTGTTGTCGACGGCCAGGTCGCCCGCCGCGTACACACCACCGCGCACCGCCGGACCCAGCGAGGGTTCGAGGGCGCGGATCTCCCGCGACGTCAGCAACTCCCCGGCGTGCCGCAGATCGGCGAGGTCACCGGGTTGCGTCCCGACCGCCAGCGTCCCCGCCTCGAACAACGGGACACCCACGGACGCGGCGAACGAAGGCCACATCGCCAGGGCCTCGACCCCCTGCGCCACCACGGCTTCCTCACCGGGCCAGGCCTCCGTCAACGGGGCGAGCATCCCGCCGGCGACCCGCGATCCCGCGTGCGGTGACCCGTGGTCGAAGACGGAAACGGAGAACCCGGCACGTGCCGCGGCGAGAGCCACGGACAGCCCGATGACACCGCCACCCAGGACGGTCACTTCCACACTGCTCAAGGCATTCACGCTCCCTGCGCCGGCATGACCCGGATCAGGTTCGACGGTCGGAGCGAACCACGCTCCCTCTCAGCCCGGTGTTCTCCAGGCTCCCGTGCGGACCGACATCAACATAACGGTTAACGTGCGTACGTGCCAGGACTCGACGGAAACCTGATCAGGCAACGACTCGCCGACGCGACCCTCTACCTCTGCACGCCGAACAGGCCTGATCTGGCCGAGTTCGCGGACGCGGCGCTCGCGGGCGGCGTCGACATCATCCAGTTGCGGGACAAGTCACTGGAGGCGAAGCAGGAGATCGAGGCGATCGAGATCCTCGCCGAGGCCACCGAACGCCGCGGAAAGCTGCTCGCCGTCAACGACCGCGCGGACATCGCCCACGCCGTCGGAGCCGACGTGCTGCACCTCGGCCAGGACGACCTGCCCGTCCCGCTCGCCCGCCGGATCATCGGTGACGACGTGGTGATCGGCCGGTCCACCCACGACGTCGGCCAGATGACCGCGGCGGCGCGGGAACCCGGCGTGGACTACTTCTGCACCGGCCCGTGCTGGCCGACCCCGACCAAGCCGGGCCGTCCGGCGCCGGGACTCGACCTCGTCCGGGCCACCAGGACGGACCGCGCGTGGTTCGCGATCGGCGGCATCGACCTCACCAACCTCCACGAGGTGCTCCAGGCGGGAGCCACCCGAGTGGTCGTCGTGCGGGCCATCACCGAGGCCGAGGACCCCCGCAAGGCGGCCGAGTCGTTCAAAATTGAACTTAGTAGTTGAAATTTGAACTAACAGGCGTACTCTCGAAGACGTGAGCGCACCTGTGCTGTACCTGAGCCACGGGGCTCCCCCGCTGGCTGACGACGAGACGTGGACCAGAGAGCTCGAGGACTGGTCCGCCACCCTCCCGCGCCCGGAGGCCGTGCTCATGGTCTCCGCGCACTGGGAGGAGGCGCCGACCACCATCGGCGCGACCACCACCGTGCCGCTGGTCTACGACTTCTGGGGCTTCCCGCAGCGCTACTACGAGGTGAAGTACGAGGCTCCGGGCGCACCGGAGCTCGCGAACGACGTCCGCAAACTGCTCGGCGGGCACGTCGAGCAGGACGAGCAGCGCGGGCTCGACCACGGCGCCTACGTGCCGCTGAAGGAGATGTTCCCGGACGCCGACGTGCCGGTGCTGCAGATGTCGATGCCCACGCTCGACCCGCGCGAGCTGCACGAGATCGGCCGCAAGCTCGCGCCGTTGCGGGACCAGAACGTCCTGATCGTCGGCAGCGGGTTCATGACGCACAACCTGAGCTGCGTGAACTTCCCGGCCGGACCTGACTACGAGCCGCCGTCGTGGTCGAAGGAGTTCGACGACTGGGCGCACCAGCAGCTCGCGAACGGCGACGTCGACGCGTTGCTCGACTTCCAGCAGAAGGCGCCGGCCGCCGGCATCGCACATCCGAGGACCGAGCACTTCGCACCGTTGTTCGTCGCCCTGGGCGCGGCGAGCGACGAGAAGGCCCGCTCCACCGTCGACGGCTTCTGGTACGGCCTGTCGAAGCGATCGGTGCAGTTCAGCTGAGCCGCCCGGGAAACGCGAAAGCGCCGCGACACCAGCAGGTGCCGCGGCGCTTTCAGCTCAGGACTAGCCCCGCGTGAGGGTCAGGCCGTAGCGCGACAGGATCGGGTTGAGCGGCTGGAAGTACGTGGTGCCACCGGACGAGCAGTTGCCCGAACCGCCGGACGTCACGCCCTGGGCCTGGCCGAAGCCGGACCCCGCCACCCACGAACCACCCGAGTCGCCACCCTCGGCACAGGCGTTGGTGCGGGTGAGGCCCCGGACCGAGCCCTGCGGGTAGTTCACGGTCTGGTTCTTCGCCTGGACGGTGCCGCAGCGCCATCCGGTCGTCGAACCCGAGCGGCAGATCTGGGCGCCGACAGCGGCCTCAGTGTTGCCGCGGACGATGACGTTCGCGCCGCCGTAGCGGTTGACCCACGGCCGCGAGGTCCAGTTCGCGTTCGTGCGGACGTGCGCGTAGTCGTTGCCCGGGAAGACCGACGCCGCGAACGTGCCCTGGGCGACGCGGTTGAAGCCCGACACCGCGGTGCCGGCCCGGCCGCAGTGGCCCGCGGTGACGTAGCCACCGGTCACCGAGAAGCCGAGTGAGCAACGGCCGCCGCCCATGTAGATGGCGTCACCGCCGCGCGAGTCGTACAGCGGGGTCGGGCTCTCGGTCACCTCGGCGACCTTGACCGCTCCGCTGATGGACTTGGCCGTCGCGATCCACTGGTCGGAGGCCGCGTCGCGCACGTTCTTGTTGACCTCGACGACGACGCTGTTCGACTGCTCGTCGACGCGCCAGCTCGTGATCGCCGCGGGGGCGGTCATGAGGTCGAGAACGGACTTGGTCCCGCTCAGCTGGGTGAGCGAGTTCGAGACGACCTTGGTGTCCGCGCCGGTCACGGAGAGTCCCGGCTTGGTCACCGCCACGGTCAGTCTTCCGCTCGCCTGGTCGATCCAGGCTCCGCCGAACGCGTCGCCCAGCGAGGACTTCGCGGACTCCGCAACTTGGCCTGACTGGGCGTCATTGGCCAACCGGACGCGTGCCTGGTCTGCGTTCAGGCCCAAATCACGCTGGACCGCTTGGAGCAATTCGGCCGGGTAGCTCTCCGTATCGGAACCGGTTGGGGCGACTGGTGCGGCAGGCGCGCCAAACGCCGGTACGCTGAGAGCAGTCACGACTCCGGTGGCGAGCAACACGGCACCGGTAACACGGGCCGCACTCGTGCGGTTCATCAAGACGTCTCCCTCACTTTCGGGTGCAGGGGAACCCGAGAGATCGGTTGCAGGGACCTCTCTCGGGGGCTCTAGGGGGACGGGTGGTGGGGCGGCGGCAGGGGTCGCCCCACCCCTCCCATCCCTTGTTGCCTCTCGAAACCAGTGCCGGCGCCGGGCTCAAGCGGCCGTGCCACGAGCCTCATCGCGCCTCCTCCCGGTCTCTTTCGGCCAGAATCCTTACGCCCGTTCGAGTGAAGTTGCGGACCTCTTGGCTATGACGCCCCGCCTCGAACGTGAACGAAGTGTGTCACAGCTCACGACAGATCAACTGCGGCGCGTAGCAATTGACAGTTAACTATCGCTCAACGTAGTGACGTGATCACCGAATGGGGTCAGGCGTGGACGACGGCGTCGAGCTGTCCGTCGGCTGTCGGGATTCTGTCGTCGACGGGGGCGTGGTCGTCGTGGTGGTGCTGTCCGAGGACGGCGGCTGACTGGACGTGCTCGGCGGAACCGTGACGGTCTCCGTCTCGGTCTTCGTCGTCTCGGTGTGCGTTTCGGTTCGGGTGCTCGTGGGCGATGTGCCCGGATCGGCCGTGACGGGCTTGCCCGTGACGAGCTGGACGCTCGTCATCGTGAGGACGGTCACCACGAACACGAGCACTCCGCCGACAGCTATTACCTGCCAACGCTTCTCGCGTTCCATCGACCGTTGGTAGAACACGGCGCCGAGAGTGGTGACGACGCTCGCGAGAACGGCACCCACGATGGTGCCGACGAGGTTGAGGCGAAGGCTCAGCACGGCCGCGGTGGCGGCGGCGAGCACACTCGCGATGAGCTTGACGGGGGTGATCTTCTCCTTCTCAGACATGACACACGTAGGACGTTGGGCACAGTTCACCGGTTGTGCCCCGGTGACGTGCATCATCGACGCATGCGCCTGGTGACCCTCGAAGACGTCCAAGCGGCCGCCGCCGCGATCGCCCCGCATGTCGTCCGCACCCCGTTGCTGTCGTTCGACTCCGGGCTGTGGATCAAGCCCGAGTCACTGCAGCCGATCGGTGCGTTCAAGCAGCGCGGCGCGGTGAACGCGTTGTCCCGCATACCTTCCGAGGACCGGCCGCGCGGTGTCGTGGCGTACTCGAGCGGTAACCACGCGCAAGCGGTCGCCCACGCCGCCAAGGTCCTCGGCATGCCGGCCGCGATCGTCGTGCCGGAGAACACCCCGCAGCTCAAGATCGACGCGACGCGGGCGCACGGCGCGGAGGTGTTCGTCGTCGGCATCACCGAACGCGAGTCGCGCGCCTACGAGCTCGTCGAGGAGCGGAAGGCGACGCTCATCCCGCCGTTCGACCACGCCGACGTGATCGCGGGCCAGGGCACCATCGGGCTGGAGATCATCGCCGATCTTCCCGACGTCGCGACGGTCCTGGTGCCGGTGAGCGGCGGCGGACTGATCTCCGGCGTCGCCGCGGCGGTGAAGTCGTTGCGCCCCAACGTCCGCGTGATCGGTGTCGAGCCCGAACTGGCCGGCGACACGGCCGCGTCGTTCGCCGCCGGTGAGCGGGTCCACTGGGACGCGCATGATCGCGCCCGGACCGTCGCGGACGGACTGCGCGCCGAACCGTCCGAGCTGACGTGGGCGCACATCCGCGAGTACGTGGACGACGTCGTGACCGTCTCCGAGGACGAGATCCGGGACGCGGTGAAGCAGATCGCCCGCCGCACGCGGATCGTGTCGGAGACGAGTGGGGCCGTCGCCGTCGCCGCCCACCTGAACCGCGATCTGCCGGCCGGTCCGGCCGTCGCGATCGTCTCCGGGGGCAACATCGAGCCGGCCCAGTTCGCGTCGATCCTCGGATGATCGCGCTCCCAGAAATCCGTTCGGCCGCGACGGTGATCGCACCGCACGTGGTGCGCACACCGTTGCTGCCGTTCGGTGCTGGATGGATCAAGCCGGAGAACCTGCAGCCGGTCGGCGCGTTCAAACTCCGGGGTGCGCTCAACGCGCTGGCACGCCTGGAGAACCGTGCCAACGGCGTAGTCGCCTACTCCAGTGGCAACCACGCGCAGGCCGTCGCGTTCGCCGCGCGCCTGCACGGTGTGCCCGCCGCGATCGTGATGCCGGACAACACGCCGGCGGTCAAGATCGAGGCCACGAAGGCCCTGGGGGCCGAGGTCTTCATCGTCGGCATCACCGAACGGGTCGAGCGCGCGGAAGCCCTGGTCGCCGAGCGCGGCGCCGCGCTGATCCCGCCGTTCGACCACCCCGACGTGATCGCCGGCCAGGGCACCATCGGCCTCGAGATCCTCGCCGACCTGCCGGACGTCGAATCCGTCGTGGTGCCGATGTCCGGCGGTGGGCTGATCTCCGGTGTCGCCACCGCGATCAAGTCGCTGCGTCCGGACGTCCGGGTGCTCGGGGCGGAGCCCGAACTGGCAGCCGACATCGCGGAATCGCTCAAAACGGGCGAACTGGTGCGCTGGGACCCCCTGAAACGGGCTCAGACGGCCGCTGACGCGTTGCGGGACGAGCCCTCGGCACTCACCTGGGCCCACATCCGCGCGCACGTGGACGACGTGATCACGGTGTCGGAGGGCGAGATCCTCACGGCGGTGGCTGATCTTGCCCGCCGGGCGCGGCTGGTCGCCGAGCCGAGCGGGGCCGTCGCGGTGGCCGCGCAGCGGAAGATCGGGGGCGGGGGTGTCGCCGTCGTGTCCGGCGGCAACGTCGATCCCGCCCTACTGGCGCGCCTTCTCGCCACCTGACCGGATGTGCGTGGGCGGCCCCTCCACCCCGCAGTGCAGGCACTCCCCGGGGTGCGGGGCGTCCTGCTGCTCCGGCGCCGCCGACAGCACGCCGTTGTCCACGCCGAACGCCAGCACGCCGCCGATGATCGCCGCCACCGCGCACAGCACGAGCGCCATCTGCCACCCCGCGGTCATCACGACGGGGTTCGCGTAGTCCTCGCCCATCAGCCCGACCGCCGCGGGCAGCACGGCCATCGCGAGCAGGCTGCCGGTGCGGGCCACGGCGTTGTTCACGCCGGACGCCACGCCGGCGTGGTGATCGGGGGCGGAGGCGAGCACGGTCGCCGTCACCGGTGCCACCACGATCGCGAGGCCGATGCCGAACACGAGCACACCGGGCAGCACACCGAGGACGTACGAGGCACCGGGAACGGCGTTGCGCAGCAACAACATGCCCAGCCCGACCAGGATCGGGCCGACGATCAGCTGCAACCGCGGCCCGTGGCGCTGGGCGATCTTCCCGGACGTCGAGGACGCCAGCAGCATGATGATCGTGATCGGCACGCTCGCGAGACCCGACGCCGTCGGCGAGTACCCGAGCGAGATCTGGAGTTGCAGCACGAGCAGCACCATCACCCCGCCGAGCGCCGCGTAGACGAGGAACGTCACGACGTTGGCGACCAGGAACGTCCGGTCGCGGAACAGCTCCGGCGGCACCAGCGGGTCCGCGGACCGCTTCTGGACGAGCCCGAACGCGATCATCGCGGCCAGGCCGGCGGCCGCCAGCACGTACGACTGCTCGACGAGCCCGCCCGTCAGCAACGCGAGCCCGACCGCGCCGACCAGCGCGGACAGGTAGTTCGGGTGCCCGGACGACTCGTCGCGCGACTCCGGCACGAACCGCAGCGCGAGGAACACGCACAGCGCGGCCACCGGCAGGTTCACCAGGAACGCGAGCCGCCACGACCAGGCCTGCACGAGCAGCCCGCCGACCAGCGGCCCGACCGCGGTGGCCACACCGGACAGCCCGGACCACGCGCCGATCGCGCGGGAACGGTCCTCCCGGTTGAACGACGACTGCAGGATCGCGAGCGCTCCCGGCGTCAGCAACGCCGCGCCCACGCCCTGCAGCACGCGTGCCGCCACCAGCACCGGCACGTTCCACGCGGCACCGCACAGCAGCGACGCGACGCCGAACCAGATCACGCCGACCACGTAGACCCGGCGCCGCCCGAACCGGTCGCCGAGCGAGCCGGCGACCAGGATCAGCGAGGCCAGTGCGAGCAGGTACCCGTTGAGGATCCACTGCAGGTCGGTGACCGACGCGCTGAACTCCGCGCCGATCCGGGGCAGCGCCACGTTGACGATCGTCCCGTCGAGCATCGCCATGCCCGATCCGAGGATCGTCGTGGTGAGCACAAGACGAGCACGTGGCGTGCCCCAGGCGATCAAGACGGCCGGTTCAGCGTGGCGACGAACTTGTAGCGGTCGCCGCGGTAGACCGAACGCACCCACTCGATCGGATTGCCCTCGGTGTCGAACGAGTGCCGCGACAGCAGCAGCATCGGCAGGCCGATGTCGGCGCCGAGCAGCTCTGCCTCTTCGGGCGAGGCGAGCGCTGTCTCGATCGTCTCCTCGGCGTGTCCCATCTCGACACCGAACCGCTCGGACAGCACCTGGTAGAGCGAGGCACCGGGCGCGAGGTACCGGCGCAGACCGCGGAAGCGGCCCAGCGCGAGGTGCGTCGTCTCGATGGCCATCGGCTCGTTGTCGGCCAGGCGCAGCCGGTGCAGGCGCAGCACCTTCGCACCCGGACGCACGCCCAGGTACCGGGCGAGCTCCGCCTCCGCGGGCATCTCCGAAGCCTCGATCAGCTTCGACGACGGCACACGACCCTGGGCCCGCATGTCCTCTGTGTACGAAGACAGCTGCAACCTCTGGGCGACCTTCGGTTCCGCCGCGAAGGTGCCCTTGCCCTGCACCCGGAGCAGCCGGCCTTCGACCGTCAGCTCGGCGAGCGCCTGGCGAACGGTCGTCCTGGAGACGTCGAACTCCGCGGCCAGCGACCGTTCCGTGGGGATCGGCGAACCGGGCGGCAGCGCCCTCAACAGGTCGAGCAGGTGCCGCTTGAGACCCCAGTACTTGGGTTCGCGTTGTGCACGCGTCCTGGCGTCCACGCCTGATGCAGGCGTCGTCTCCAGCATGGCCTCCTCCTCGCACTCCACGTCACGCAACACAAGGATGCCTTGTCCGTGTCGATTCGTGCGTCCGAACCCCCGACATCGGCCTCGAAATTCGTCCGATGACTTCGCAACGTCTTGGCAACGCGCTTGACAGACGCGGTGACGCAGCACACGCTGTTCCGCATTGGTCTACACCACTTGGACGTTCCGGCTCAGTGCCGGGCTTGGTGAAAGGGCGCGAACTGTGAAGGGCTGGAGAGGACTCGCTGCTGGTGCCGCCGCGCTGGCAGTGGCCGTGTCAGGCTGTGGCACGAGCACGAACAGCGGTAGCAGCACGGAGACCAAAGAGATCACCGTGTGGCTCATGGACGGCTCCGCGCCGACGACCCTGACCGACGCCTTGAACAAGGAGTTCGAGTCGGCGAACGGGATCAAGGTCAAGTACGAGGTCCAGAAGTGGACCGGCATCCAGGAGAAGCTGACGACCGCGCTGGCGAGCAGCACGCCGCCGGACATCATCGAACTCGGCAACACCCAGACGGCGAGCTTCGCCGACCAGGGCACCCTCGCGGACGTCACCGCGGACGCGGGTCAGTTCAACGGCGGTGAGTGGCTGGGTGGCCTCAAGGACTCGCTGACGCTGAACGGCAAGCAGTACGGCGTTCCGTTCTACGCCGCGAACCGCACCGTCATCTACCGCACGGACCTGCTGCAGGCCGCGGGCGTCTCGGCGCCTCCGACCTCGCGTGCCGAGTGGATCGACGCGATCAACAAGCTCAAGGCCGCCAACGCGTCCAACCCGGACTTCCAGGCCCTGTACCTGCCTGGCCAGTCCTGGTACTTCCTGCTGTCCCTGATCTGGGACGAGGGCGGCGACATCGCCAAGCAGGACGGCGGCAAGTGGACCGGCGCGCTCGACACCCCGCAGGCCAAGGCGGGCTTCGAGGCCTACAAGGCCCTCTACGACGCGTCGGCCACCAAGAAGGCGCCGGCTGACATCGACGAGGCGAAGCCCCAGCAGATGGAGATCTTCGGCACGGGCAACGTGGGCATGATGGTCGGTCTCCCGTGGGAGCTGACCGGTGCCGTGAAGGCCAAGCCGGAGCTCAAGGACAAGACCTCGGCGTTCCCGATCCCGTCCAAGAAGGCCGGCTCGACGTCCCCGGTGTTCCTCGGTGGCTCGAACCTCGCCATCCCGGCGTCGTCCAAGAACACCGACGCCGCGAAGAAGTACCTGGCGCTGCTGTCGTCCAAGAAGTACCAGGAGATGCTCGCCGAGGGCGGCGCGGTTCCCGGTACCTCGAAGGACACCGCCAAGCTGGCCACCAACGCGGTCGGCAAGGCCATGGCGGCCTCCTCCCCCAACGGCAAGGTCACCCCGGTGACGCCGAAGTGGGCGGCCGTCGAGGCGGGCCAGAACCCGCTCAAGGACGCGCTCACCGCGTACCTGACCGGCGCGAAGACGCTGGACCAGGCGACGAAGGACGCGAGCGACGCCATCACCAAGGCCATGGCCTAGCCAAGCTGAGATGACGGCCGTCAAAACGACCGAAACGGCAGCGCCGGCAGGGGACATCCCTCCGGCGCTGCCGCCTGCCGTGACGGGCGGGGCGCGCAAACGCCGCCGCCGGGGCAGCTCCTTCGACAGGATGCTGCCCTACCTGCTGCTCGCTCCCGCACTGATCGCGATCCTCTGGCTGATCGGCTGGCCGGTCGTCTCGGTGTTCGTGACGAGCTTCCGCCAGCTCAACCTCGGTGAACTGGTCCGCGGCGAGATCGTGTGGACCGGGCTCGACAACTACGTGACGGTGCTGCAGGACGAGCGCTTCTGGGACGTCTCGGTGCGCACCCTGGTGTTCACCGTCTCCGTCGTGGTCGCCTCGGTGGGCATGGGTCTCGGGATCGCACTGCTGATGCGCGTGCTCAGCCCCTGGGTGCGAGTCGCGTTGCAGGTCGCGATGCTCTGCGCCTGGGCCATGCCGATCCTCGCGTCCACCACGGTCTACCAGTGGATGTTCGACCAGAACTACGGCATCTTGAACAAGACGCTGGTGGTGCTGGGGTTCGACTCCTTCGCCGGCTACTCGTGGTTCTCCTCCGGCACCTCGACGCTGTCCGTCGTCGGGCTGCTGATCATCTGGCAGGCGATCCCCTTCCTCGCCTTCTCGCTCTACGCCGGTCTCGTCGGCATCCCGCGTGATCTCTACGAGGCAGCGGGCATCGACGGCGCGACGAGTTGGCAGACGTTCCGCGCGGTGACGTGGCCGGAGATCCGGCAGTTGCTGATGATGGTGACTTTCCTGTCGACGTTGTGGGACTTCAAGGTCTTCGCCCAGATCTGGGTGTTCCGCGAGGGCGGTCCCAGCGGTGAGAGCACGACGCTTCCGGTGCTGCAGTACCTGGAGGGCATCGCGAAGAGCCACTTCGGCGTCGCGGCCGCGATCTCCGTGCTGATGATGGTCATCCTCGGCCTGATCACGTTCCAGTACCTGCGCAAGCTGCTGCAGACGGAGGAGGGGAAGATCTGATGCTCAAGAAATCAGCCGCGAACTTCGCGGGCGTCGCGCTCGCGCTGTTCTTCATCTTCCCGACGTACTGGATGGTCACGTCGGCGTTGAAGCCCAAGGGCTCGACGATCACGTCGGACTACGACCTGATCCCGTTCTCGGTGACGCTCACGAACTTCGCGACGGCGTGGACGAAGCCCGGCTTCCTGTCCTCGCTCGGCAACAGCCTCCTGGTGACGCTGACCGCGGTCGTCGCGGCGATCGTCATCGGCATCACCGCCGCGGTCGCCATGTCGCGCTTCGCCTTCCGCGGCCGCAAGAGCTTCGTGCTGCTGATGCTGGTCGCGCAGATGGCGCCGTTCGAGGCGTTGCTGATCCCGATGTTCCTGATGATGCGGGACCTCGGGCTCTACGAGCACCTCACGTCGTTGATCCTCGTGTACTTCGCGGTGACGCTGCCGTTCTGCGCGTGGACGTTGCGCGGGTTCGTCAACGGCATCCCGGCGGAACTCGAGGAAGCCGCGATGGTCGACGGCTGCGGCCGTTGGGGCGCGTTCCAGAAGGTGACGCTGCCGTTGCTCGGCCCGGGTCTCGTGGCCACCTCGGTGTTCGCGTTCATCACGGCGTGGAACGAGTTCCTCTTCGCCAAGGTGCTGATCCGCAGCCAGGACAGCGAGACGCTGCCGGTGTGGCTGTCCGGGTTCCAGACCGCGTTCGGCACCGACTGGGGTGGCGCGATGGCCGCGTCCGCCCTGTTCACCGTGCCCGCGCTGGTGTTCTTCCTGATCGTGCAACGCAAGATGGTCGCCGGCGTCACCGCCGGTGCTGTGAAGGGATGACGCGTGGATCAGTTGGCCGCTGCCGTTCTGCTTCCCGGCTTCACCGGAACGACCGCCCCCGACTGGTTGCTGCGGCGGGTCGCTGACGGCCTCGGCGGCGTTGTGCTCTTCGGGCGCAACGTCGTCGACGACGCCCAGGTGACCGAGCTGTGCACCGAGTTGCGTTCGGTGCGCCCGGACGTGGTGATCGGCATCGACGAGGAGGGCGGCGACGTCACGCGTCTCGACGCGGGCCGCGGCTCCGAGGTGCCGGGCAACCACGCCCTGGGCGCGGTGGACGACCTCGACCTCACGCGCTCGGTGGCCGCGTCCATCGGCGCGCGGCTGGCGAAGTGCGGGATCTCGCTCAACCTGGCGCCTTCCGCGGACCTCGTGCTGACGCTGGACGACCCGATCATCGGCGTCCGCGCGTTCGGCTCGGACCCGGTGCTCGCCGCGCGGCACGTCGCCGCGTGGGTCGAGGGACTGCAGGCCGTGGGCGTCGCCGCCTGCGCCAAGCACTTCCCCGGTCACGGAGCGTCCACAGAGGACTCCCACGAGCAGCTCCCGGTGCTTCCCCGCACCGAGGAACAGCTTCGGACCGTGGAGCTCGTCCCGTTCCAGGCGGCCGTGCACGCGGGCGTCCGTTCGATCATGACCGGCCACCTCGTGATCCCCGAGTGGGGTCCGCAGCCGGTGACGCTGAACAAGCACGCGATCGACCTGCTGCGCACCGAGCTGGGCTTCACCGGCGCGGTGATCACCGACGGCCTGGACATGAAGGCCGTCGGCGGAGACCTGGCGGTCGGTGCCGTGCGCGCGCTGGCCGCGGGCGTCGACTCGTTGTGCCTGGGCGGCATGTCCCTCGACGACGAGGACATCCAGTGGCTGATCGACTCGATCGTCGCGGCCGTGAAGGCCGGTGACCTCTCCGAGGAACGCCTGACCCAGGCAGCCGCGCGCTCCCTGGCCCTGGGCCTGCCGCCCACCTCCGTGGACGCCCACGACGCCGAGATCGGTCTCACGGCCGCTCGCCGCGCGATCGAGGTGCGGGGCCGGGTCGACGTCGGTCCGGACCCGGTCGTCGTCGACCTGGTGGTGGACCCGTCGATCGCGGTCGGGGACGTCCCGTGGGGCCTCGGCCCGTACCTCCGCGAGGTCCTTCCGGGCACGGAAGTGGTCGCGGTGCGCGACGTCCCCGCGGAAGAAGTTGCGAAAACCGCAGGTGACCGCACGATTGTGGTCGTGACCCGGGACGCCCACCGCCACACTGCCGCTCGACAACTGGTAACAAACTTAACTAATCTGGGCAAGGACGTCGTGCACGTCGAAACCGGCGTGCCTGGTCCAGACCTGGGCAGCGTCGCCCGCATCGACACCCACGGCGGTTCTCGGGTGAGCCTCCGAGCCGCGGCCGAGCTGATCCTGAAAGGCACGACATGACCACGCCCCAGCCAGGCCGGCACATGGCCGCGGAGATCGCGGCCCAGCCGTCGATCTTCTCCGACCTCTACGCCTCGCGTTCCACGATCGCCGAGGTGGCGGCCGTGATCCGGGAACGGGCCCCGCGCTTCGTCCTGTTCGCGGCCCGCGGCTCCAGCGACCACGCCGCGATCTACGCCAAGTACCTGACGGAGATCCTGCTCCAGCTCCCCGCGGGCCTGGTCTCAGCGTCGACCACGACGTTGTACGGCGCCGAGCCGGACCTCCGCGACGTCCTGCTCGTCACCGTCTCCCAGTCGGGCGGCTCCCCCGACCTGCTGGAGGTCACCGCCTCCTACCGCAGGCGCGGCGCCCTGACGGTGGCCGTCACCAACACCGCCTCCTCGCCCCTGAACGCGGCCGCCGAGCTCTCGGTGGACGTCTCTGCGGGCGTGGAGCACGCGGTGGCCGCCACCAAGACCTACTCGGCGACGTTGCTGGCGCTCTACCTGCTCATCGACGCCGTCCGCGGCGGCAACGGCGAGGCCGCGGCGTCGCTGGGTGAGCTCGCCCAGGTGACCCTCGACCAGTCGGCGCCGACCGTCGACGAGGCGGTCCGCCGGTACCGCTTCGTGGACCGGGTCCTCACCACGGGCCGCGGCTACTCCTACGCCACGGCGCTGGAAGCGTCGCTGAAGCTGGCCGAGACCTCGTACCTGGCGGCCCGCGCGTACAGCGGCGCGGACCTCCTGCACGGCCCGGTGGCGGCGGTGGACGGCGAGACCGCGGTCCTCGCCATCACCTCGCTGGGCAAGGGCGGCGACTCGCTGCGCGACGCCCTCGACGTGGTGCACCAGCGCGGTGCGGACGTGGTGGCCGTCGGCTCGGCTTCGGAGAAGGTCGGGGCGACGTTGTCGATCGGGATCCCGGAGACGGCCGAGGAAGTGGCGCCGGTCCTGGAGATCCTGCCCGTGCAACGCCTGGCCCACGGCCTGGCACTCGCCCGCGGCGGCGACCCGGACAGCCCGCGCGGCCTGAACAAGGTCACGCGCACGCTCTGATCCGCACGACGGAAGAGCCCGCCTGGTCCCCCCAGGCGGGCTCTTTCCTTTCCTCAGCCGAAAACTTCTTCGACGAGCTTCTTGGTCACGGCCTGGAACGCTTGTGCCAGCGACAGATCGGCGTCGTCGACGTAGTTCAGCGCGGCGGTCAGGGTCTTGCTGCCGTCGGCCGTCGTGTACATCAACGCGCCGTGGCCCATGGTGCCGCCGTTGTGGGTGATCACCTTGCCCGCAGCCGTTTCCTGCACGAAGACGCCCAGCCCGTAGCCGACCTTCGGGTGCGGGGCGAGCATCTCGGCGAGCAACGGGGCCGGCAACAGTTCGCCGCGCACGAGCGCCGTGATGAACCTGGCGAGGTCCGCGGTCGTCGAGATCATGTCGCCGCCGCTGGAGATCCACGACGGGTCGTGCCGGGTGACGTCGACCGTCTTCTCCTCGCCGCCGTCCTCGTACCGGTAGTAGGCGTGAGCGTGCGGTTCGGCGATCTCCTGACCGGCCGGCACCGAGGTGCCGGTCAGCCCGAGGGGTCCGAGGACCAGCCGCCGCATCTCCTCGGCGATCTCCCGGCCGGTGACCTGCTCGATCAACAGCCTGGCGAGGACGTAGTTGGTGTTGGAGTAGCTCCAATCCGTGCCCGGTTCGAAGCGCGCGGGCTTCGACAGGGCCAGCCGCACCAGGTCCTCCGCCCGGCGCGCCTCGAACCGTCCGTTCAGCCACTCCTCGCCCTGCCAGGGGATTCCCGGTGCGAAGGTGCCGTCGTCGTAGTACTCGCCGGTGTGGTTGAAGATCCCACTGGTGTGCTGCAACAGCATCCGCACGGTGATCGCGCGGTCGAGCCCGAACTCGGGCAGGTGGTCGGCCACCGGGCCGTCCAGCTCGATCAGGCCTTCCGCGACGAGCATCAGCACGGCGGTCGCGACGAACGTCTTGGTGTTGCTGCCGATCCGGACGTGTCCGCCTGGCGGTGGCTCCGCCGTTCCGCCGACCTCGCTGCGTCCGGCCCTCACGACCTGCTCGCTGCGTTCGTCGTGCAGGCGCAACTCGACACCGGTGAAACCCGAGTCGACCATCTCCTGAGCTATCTCTCGCACCATTCCCAGCCCCCCGTGCTCGTTGTTTCCGATGCACGAAACGCTACGTTGCGTTCA
Source organism: Streptomyces sp. ID05-26A (assembly GCF_033794685.1). Classification (NCBI taxonomy): domain Bacteria; kingdom Bacillati; phylum Actinomycetota; class Actinomycetes; order Kitasatosporales; family Streptomycetaceae; genus Streptomyces; species Streptomyces sp. ID05-26A. Next base: position 2,681,618 of record NZ_JARAYZ010000001.1, on the reverse strand, counting down.
TGAATCCAACAAACACGTTCACTGTCCCGGCCTGCTGTTTTCGCAGCTTGAAGCTCACATTTTGTTGCAACGGGCTGGAAATCTAACGCAACGATCATTGCAATGAAGTGAATCTGAACGCGACGAAGGGCGCCTCTCCACACGTGCTGGAGGAGGCGCCCTTCGTCGTGCGTACTACTGCCCCGCGGTGGCGTATCCCGCCGCGACCGGCACGGCAGGCACGGCCGCGTCGAACACGACCCGACCGTCGACCCAGACCTTCTTGGGTCGAAGGTCGTCGTCCCACCACACCAGGTCCGCGACGGCACCCGGTGCGAGACGACCGAGACCGGACTCGCCGATGACCTCGGCGGGCACGATGGTCGCCGAGGCGAGAGCGTCCGCCACGGGCACACCCACCGACACGATGTTGCGCACGGCGCGGTCGAGCGTGAGCGCCGAACCCGCGATCGTGCCCTCGGGAGACCGCGGCACACCGTCCTCGGTGAGCAGCACGTCCGCACCACCGAGGTGGTAGCGGCCGGGCGGCATCCCCGCGGCGGCGACGGCATCGGTGACCAGCGCGACTCGCGCCCCTGCGGCGTTGAACACGAGACGACACACGTCCGGACCGACGTGAGCCAGGTCCGCGATCAGCCCGAGGGTGAAGCGTTCGTCGACCAGAGCCACGCCGGGCACACCGGGTTCGCGGTGTCCCAACGGCCTTTGGGCGTTGAACAGGTGCGTCACCATGCGGGCACCCGCATCGGCGGCGGCGCGGGTCTGCTCACCCGTGGCATCGGAATGGCCCACCGCGACGAGCACGCCGGCCTCGACGAGACGGCGGACCGCCTCCATGCCACCGGGCTGTTCGGGAGCCATCGTCACCATCCGCAGTGCGCGGCGGATCAACTCGTCGTCGAGGAGCGCCGAGATCTGGTCAGGACCAGGCTCGACCATGAACGACGGGTCGTGCACCCCAGCCCGTTTGGGCGACAGGAAGGGGCCTTCGAGATGTACGCCCAGCGGCCGGGCACCCACTCCGTCCGGCAGGGCGGCGGAAGCGGCGAGCACGGCCCTGGCCTGCCTCAGCACCACGTCGACCGGTGCGGTGATCAACGTGGGCAGGAACCGGGTCACACCGGTGGACGGCAGTGCTTCGGCCACGGAACGCATTCCGGCGGCGTCCACCTCGGCGAAGTCGACGCCCACGGCGCCGTTCACCTGCACGTCGACCAGGCCCGGTGTCAGCAGGCCGTCGGACAGGATCTCCGCGCCGGGTGGTGCTTCACCGGTGGTCACCTCGACTATGCGGCCGTCCCTGATCCGCACCGAGGCAGGACCGACGATCGTGCGACCGAGCAATGCGCGCGGTGCTGCGACAACGGCGTCCAAGATCCCTCCTTGAATGGTCCAGACCATTATGGCCACAACTGGGGTTCACGTCACGCGTCGTTAGTAGATAACCATCTCACAAACCACTTGGTGAATGAGGTCCGAAATGACCGGGATGCCACGAAGATGACCATCCGTGGCGCATACTGGTGCCCAGACATCCGAGGTCTACGACGAGTTGAGGGTGCCGTGGCAGTCACCGACGATGCGATTCTGCGCGTCAAAGAGATGATCGTTTCGGGCGAGCTGAAGCCCGGCGATCGCCTCCCACGTGAGGCTGACCTGGCAGAACGTCTTGGTTTGTCGCGCAACTCGCTGCGCGAGGCAGTGAAGGCGCTGTCACTCGTCCGGGTGTTGGACGTCCGCCAGGGCGACGGCACGTACGTCTCGTCGCTGCGGGCCGACGACCTGCTCGGCGCACTCTCCTTCGTGCTCGACCTGCACCGGGGCGAAGATTCGGTGCTGGAAGTCCTCCAGGTCCGCCGCATCCTCGAGCCCGCGGCGGCCGCCATGGCTGCCCAAAGGGTCGATGCGGACGAGATCGTCAAGCTCCGCGCGTTGTGCGACGCCGCCGAGGGCGCGAAGTCCGTGGAGGAACTGGTCGAGCACGACCTCGACTTCCACCGCGCCATCGCCCAGTGCTCGGGCAACGCCTACCTGGCCCAGTTGCTGGACACCCTGGCCGGTCCTACCGTCCGGGTGCGGATCTGGCGCGGCATCACCCAGTCGAACGCCGTCGACCGCACGGTCGCGGAGCACCGCGCGATCGTCGACGCGCTGGCCGCGCGTCAGCCGGAGCTCGCGCGCAGCTGGTCCACGGTGCACGTGGCCGGCGTGGAGCAGTGGCTGTCAGACCTGGCCTGACCGGACGGTCACTCGAGCTTGAAGGTGTGCGAGGTCGCTTGGCCGTGACTGCCGGTGAAGTAGCCGGCAGCCTTGACCATCACCTTGGCCACCCCTTCGTCGACGAACTTGACGATCTCCACGCCCCCGCCGTCCTTTGTCGGGTATCCGACCCAGCTCATCGTCTCCGCCGGGGTCTTCCCTGGGGTCACCGCCCCATGGGGCATCACCGTGGCCGCCAGCAACTGGAGGACGTGCAGCCGGTCATCCCCTTCTTTGTCGCCGATCTCCTGTCGCACAAATGCGAGAACAGCCTTCCAGGCCCAGCTCTCCAGTACGACGAACTCGCCCGAGTCCCGCACGCAGGCCAACCGATCGACAGACGGGTCACTCTTGGAGGCACGATGAATGCCTACAAAGGTGGTACCGGGCACCACATGTCCGTAGACAGTGTTTCCAACGAATCCGAACCCTTCCGCAAACTGCTTTCCAGCAGCCTCCGACGTGGGGCCACTCCACTTTTCCCAAGTCTTTTCGAAGACCCACTTGCCGCCTTCGACTGTCTGCGCAGCGATCTCGGCTCTGATCTCCTTTCCGAACTCAGCGAGCCATCCAGCTGCAGCTCCGCTGACTCCAGCGATGACAGGAACGGCCGCTCCGCACGCCGCAAGGGTAGGCACACCGACCGTCAGCGCAAGGGCGCCACGGCCTGCGCCGATCAAAGCGACTCTCCGGGAAATCACCATCGCCCACCTCGTCATCCACTAGAAGAGATCCCCCACGAAGGTACGCCGAAACTCAATCTCTTACACATAATAAAACCCAATGTAACAATTCAAGAAAAATGGGAACCTCAACGAGGTATGCGATACATCTATAAATGACAAAAAGTGGAAACGCGTAGTGGCCGTCAGACCTGGCGTAGCTGCTCCAACACCACCCGCACCGCAGGCTGCCCGTCAGCCCGGTTCCGCACCACCGCCGACACGGTCCGGAACACCTGCTGCTTCAACGGCCGCAACGCCACCCCGGGCCGCCGGGCCACGGACGGCACCAGCGCCACCCCGAGCCCGGCCTCGACCAGCCCGCACATCACCCCGAAGTCGTCGCAGTACGCCTGCGCCCGCGGCACGAACCCGGCAGCGCCACAAGCGCGCTGGGTCAGCTCGTGGCACGAGGCGTCGGTGCGCGGCATGATCCACGGCCGGTCGGCCAGCACCGCGAGGTCCACGGAATCCTGCTGCACCAACGGGTCCGAGAGCGGCAGCGCCACGTTCACGGGCTCCACGAACAGCTCGAACGACTCGCAGGACTCGGGCAGCGAGCGGGGCATGATGTTGTACGAGTGGATCACCGCGATGTCGATGTCCCCACGCCGCAGGGCGGGCAGCGACGCCTCCGGTTCCATCTCGTGCACGAACAGGTCCACATCGGACCCGTGCGCCTGCCGCAACACCTGGATCACGCGCGGCAGCAGGGCTGCCACGGACACGAACGCCCCGACCCGCACCACACCCGACACGGAGGTCCGCAGCGAGGCCAGGTCGGCTTCGGCCGCGGCCAACTGGTCCAGCACCAGCTGCGTGTGGGCCGCCAGCACGTGCCCGGCGCGCGTCAACGCCAGCCGTCGCCCGTCCCGTTCGACCAGGGCGACCCCGGCCTCGCGTTCCAGCGCGGCCAGCTGCTGGGACACGGCCGGCGAGGTCACGTGCAGGGCCTCGGCTGCGGCCGTGACCGTGCCGTGGACCGACAGAGCGTGGAGCAATCTCAGACGCCGCACATCCAACACAAAGCTCAGCTTAACGTTCCGAGCAGAACTTCTAACTGGAACTTTGCGAAGACTAGAGCCACGCTGGAGTCATGTTCGGACGAGTGCTGGTAGCGATGGTCACCCCGTTCACCCCCGACGGTGACCTGGATCTCAAGGGTGCGCAGGAGCTGGCGGCGCACCTCGTCGACAAAGGTGGCGCGGACGGGCTGGTCGTCAACGGCACGACCGGCGAGGCGCCCACGACCACCGACGCCGAGAAGACGCAGATCATCAGGGCCGTGAAGGAGGCTGTCGGCGACCGGACGCAGATCCTCGCGGGCGTCGGCACCAACTCCACGCGCCACACGATCGAACTGGCCCACCAGGCGGAGGCCAACGGCGCCGACGGCCTGCTCGTCGTCACGCCGTACTACAGCAAGCCCACGCAGGAGGGCGTCGAGAACCACTTCCGGCAGGTGGCGAACGCGTCCGGCCTCCCGGCGCTGCTCTACGACATCCCCGGCCGCACCGGCACCGCGATCGACACCGAGACGCTGCTGAAGCTGTCGGAGCACCCGCGGATCGTCGGCGTGAAGGACTGCAAGGTCGACCTGCTCGCGACCGCCCGCGTGATCGCCGAGACCGGCCTCGACTACTACTCCGGCAACGACGAGCTGATCCTGCCGCTGTACTCGATCGGTGGCGTCGGCACGGTCAGCACCATCGGTCACGTCGTCGGCAACGAGATCAAGGCGATGCTCGACGCCTACGACGAGGGCGACAACAAGGAAGCCCTGCGCCGCCACCAGGCGTTGCTGCCGGTGATCACCGCGATCATGACCCGCGAGCCCGGTGCCGTCGCCGTCAAGGCCGCGCTCAGCCTGCTCGGCCTGCCCTCCGGCCCGGTCCGCGAACCGCTCGTCGGAGCGACTCCGAAGCTGATCAACGAGCTGAAGGCGCTGTTCTAAAGCGCGTAGACCCGGCGAGCAGTGCCCGAGAAGATCGAGGCCTGCTCGTCGGGCGACAGCTCGGACACCAGTTCCCTGGCCGCGCCAAGCCATTCGTCGTACGACGCGGCCAGCAGGCACACCGGCCAGTCCGAGCCGAACATCAGGCGCTCAGGCCCGAACGCGTCCAGCACGACCTCGAAGTAGGGGCGCAACAACGCCACGTCCCACGACTTCCAGTCGGCCTCGGTGACCAGCCCGGACAGCTTGCACGTCACGTTCTCGTGCGCCGCCAGCGAGCGCACCAGCTCGGCCCACTCCCCCGGATCCGAACCGATCGCGGGCTTCGAGCAGTGGTCCACCACGAACTCGACCTGGGGCAACGCCGCCACGGTCCGGCGGGCGGCCGACAGCTGGTGCGGCAACGTCAGCAGCTCGTAGACCAGGCCGTGGGCGCCGACCTGAGCCAGCCCGTGCCAGACGTCCTTGCGGCACAACCACTCCGGGTCCGGCTCGCTCTGCACCTGGTGCCGGATCCCGCGCAGCCACGAACCATCAGGCCGGTCCACCAGCTCCGCCAGCGCATCTCCGACGGCCGCCGAAGTCAGATCGGTCCAGCCCACCACCGCGCCGACCACGCCCGAAGACGCCGCGATCGCCAGGAACTCCGGCGTCTCCTCCGGCACGCACACCGTCTGCACCAGCACGGACGTCGACACGTCCGGTGCCGCGGCGACGAAGTCGGGTTCCAGGAACGACCGCCGGATCACGCCCATCGGCGGATCGGTGATCCAGTCCTGGTCCCGGACGGAGAGATCCCACAGGTGGTGGTGAGCGTCGACGATCACGGCGTCGGCACCTCCGGATCGATGAGGTTCAGCGCCTTCAGCTCGTTCCACAGGTCCTCGGGAATCGAGGCGGAGAAGTACGCGGCGTTGGCGGTCATCTGCTCCGCCGTCCGTGCGCCGATCACCACCGACACCACCGCCGGGTGACCCAGCGCGAACTGGATCGCCGCCTCGGGCAGCGTCACGCCGTGCCGCCCGCACACCTCGGCGATCGCCCGCGCCCGCGCGACCAGCGCAGCAGGCGCTTCCTCGTAGTTGTACCTCGCGTCGGCCGCCACCACGGGCTTCGACAGCAGCCCGGAATTGAAGACCCCGCACGCCACCACGGAAACACCGCGGTCGACGCAGGCGGGCAGGAACGAGACCAGCGAAGGCTGCTCGAGCAACGTGTACCGGCCGGCCAGCATCACCACGTCGATGTCGGTCTCGCGGACGAACCACTCCGGCATCTCCCACTGGTTCATGCCGACGCCGATGGCGCCCACGACACCCTGCGACCGCAGGTCCTCCAGCGCCGGGTAGGCCTCACCGAAAGCGGAAGCCCAGTGGTCGTCCGGGTCATGGATGTAGACGATCTCCACCCGGTCGGTGCCGAGACGCTCCAAAGAGGACTCGATCGACCGCTTCACGCCGTCAGCCGAGTAGTCCCGCACCCGCCGGAAGTTCCGCGGCACCGCGAAGCCCTCGTCGTCGAGCCCGACCCCGTCCGCGGGCTCCAGCAGCCGCCCGACCTTCGTGGAGATCACGTACTCGTCGCGCGGGCGCCCGGCCAGCCCCAGGCCAAGCCTCCGTTCGGACAGCCCGAGCCCGTAGTGCGGCGCGGTGTCGAAGTACCGGACCCCGCTCTGCCACGCCGCTTCCACGGCACCCAGGGCTTCTTCGTCCGGAATCTCCCGATAGAGGTTGCCGATCGGCGCACCACCGAAGCCAAGACGAGAAACAGCGACCTTCACGGCAGCTCCCACACGAGTCGCACAGCGGGTTCGGCGCCGGAGTAGTCGTCCTCGACCTCCAGCAGTTCGGCCATCTGAGCCTGCCACGGAACGTTGGCGGGGTGCTCGGCCAGATGCGCGCGCATCGCGCGGTAGTCATCGACCTCGACGAGGTGGAAGAGCTCGCGCCCAGAACGCCAGATCCGCCACGACCAGACTCCGGCCTCGCGCAGCGCCGCGTCCAGTTCGACCGGGATCGTCGCGTGGATGCGGTCGTAGTCGGCCTCTCGCCCAGCCCGAAGCCGGGTGTGCAGCGCAACGGTCTCCAACGCTCACTCCTGCTTCTGCCCGGTGGCGAACCGCGTCACGATCAGCGCGAGGATGATCACCGCACCGTACGACGCCTTGATGTAGAAGCCGGAAACGCCCTGCAACCGCAGGATCTGCTCCACGAGCCCCAGCATCAGCACGCCCGACAGAGCGCCGAACAACGTGCCCTTGCCGCCCTGCAGCGAGATCCCGCCGATCACGGCGGCCGCGAAGACCTGGAAGATCATGCCCTCGCCCTGCGTGGCGGCGACGGACCCGAGCCGTCCGGTCATCAGGATGCCCGCGATCACGGCCAGCACCGAGCCGATGATCAGCACGATCCACACCACCCGGTCGACCCGGATGCCCGCCGCGCGGGCCGCCTCCGAGTTGCCGCCGATCGCGTACAACGAACGCCCGGCGCGCAGGTACTTCAGCACGAAGATGCCCGCCGCGTAACAGACGATGCAGATCCACACCGCCGCCGGCAGCCCGAGCCAGGTCGTGGAACCCAGGTACAGGAACGACTCCGGCACGTCGATCAGCGACTTGCCCTCGGTGATCGCGAGCTGCAGACCGCGCAGCATCGTCAGCATGCCCAGGGTCACCATGAACCCGGACAGCCCGACCTTGAGGATCAGGAACCCGTTCAGGCCACCGATCGCGACGCCGATCAGGATGCACAACGGCAACGCGAGCCACGCGGCCAGACCGACGTCCAGCCCACCGGCCGACGACGGGATGATCAACGCGACCGCCAGCGCGGGTGCGAGACCGACCGTCGACTCCAGCGACAGGTCCATCTTGCCGACGATCAGGATCATCGCCTGCCCGAGCACCAGCAACGACAGCTCGCTCTGCTGGGTCAGCACGGCGATCAGGTTGTTGGCCGTCAGGAAGATCGGCGACAACACCGCCCCGATGACCAGCAGCAGGATGATCACCGGGACCAGGGCGAGGTCCTGGTAGCGCGCCAGCCGGAACTTCTGCTTCTCGGGCGCGGGTGCCGCGACCGGTGGAGTCATGGCCTTGGTCATTCCGAGCTCATTCCTTCGATCGCAGAGATGAGTTCCTGGTCGCGCCAGCCCCGTGCGAACTCCCGCACGACCCGGCCGTGGAACAGCACCAGAACACGGTCGCAGACCCGCAGGTCGTCCAGCTCGTCCGAGACGACGATCGCCGTCTTGCCCCGCCGCGCCTGCGCGTCGACGACCCCGAGCAGCGACTCCTTGGACTTCACGTCGACACCCGCGGTCGGGTTGATCAGCACCAGCACGGACGGGTCGCCGGCCAGCGCACGCGCCATCACGACCTTCTGCTGGTTGCCACCGGACAGGTCCGAGACCGGTTGGTCCGGCCCGGCGGCCTTGACGTCGTACGACGCGATCGCCGTGCTGCCCGCCGACCGTTGCGCCGACGGCCACACGAACGCTCCCGCCGTGCTCATCGTCGCGTTCTCCGCGATCGACAGGTCCAGCACGAGCCCCTGGTGGTGCCGATCCCTTGGCACACAGCCGATTCCCGCTCGAAGAGCAGCCGGAACGTCACCGCCGCGCACCTCGGAGCCGTTCACCGAGATCGTGCCGAGCGACGGCTTGCGCAGCCCGTAGACCGTCTCGGCGAACTCGTGCTTGCCCGACGACGCGCTGCCCGCGAGCCCGATGACCTCACCGCGGGTCGCCGACAGCGAGATGTCCGAGAAGTGGTCGCCGCTCAACGACGACACCGCCAGCACTTCCTCCACAGAAGAAGGCCGGTCGTCGCCGCTGGGCACGTTCAGCCCGCCGGCCTCACCCGTCATCGCCTCGATCAGGTCGGGCTTCGACATCTCGGCCACCGGCGCGGTGACGATGTGCCGCGCGTCGCGGTAGACCGTCACCGTCTGGCAGACCTCGTAGACCTCCTGCAGGTGGTGGGAGATGAAGAGGAACGTCACTCCCTTGTCCTGCAACGACCTCATGCGGTCGAACAGCCGCTCGATCGCCGGTCCGTCGAGCTGCGCGGTCGGTTCGTCGAGGATCACGAACCGCGAGCCGATCGACAGCGCCCGCGCGATCTCGACGAGTTGCCGCTGTTCCACGGTCAGCGTGGACACCAGCGCGTCCGGCCGCACCGCGACGTCGTAGGTCTCCAGCAACGCCGAAGCCTCGGCACGCAGCTTCTTCCAGCTGATCAGCCCGCCGCCGAGGTCCTGCCGGTTGATGAACAGGTTCTCGGCGACGGACAGCTCGGGCACGACCGTCGACTTCTGGTACACGCAGGCCACGTGCCGGCGCCAGGCAGCGCTGTCCGCGACCGGCGGCGCGGGTTCGCCGAAGAAGGTGACCTCGCCCGCGTCCGGCGTCTGCATGCCGGTGAGGACGGAGACCAACGTCGACTTGCCCGCTCCGTTGCGACCGACGAGCGCGTGCGACTCGCCGGCCCGGATCTCGATGCCCACGTCGTCCAACGCGAGCGTCCGACCGAACCTCTTCGTCACGCCACGCGCGACTGCCGCGTACTCGCTCATCAGATCTGGTTACCCCAGAACGCCTTGTCGTCGACGTTCTCCTTGGTGATCAGCGGGGCCGGGAGCTGGTCCTCCAGGCGGCCGCCGCCGGTGTCGACGATCGTGGAGTCGTGGTCGGTCGGGCCTGGCTGGAACGTCTTGCCCTCGACGGCGGCCTTCGCGTAGAAGAGCGCCCACTGCGCGTAGAGGTCGGCCGGCTGCGACACGGTCGCGTCGATCTCGCCCTTGCGGATGGCCTCCAGCTCCTGCGGGATGCCGTCGTTGGAGACGATGAAGATGTGCTTCGGGTCGGTCGGCGGGACGATCAGGTTCTTCTGCCGCAACACCTGCAGCGTCGGCGTGAGGAACGCGCCACCGGCCTGCATGTAGATGCCGTTGATGTCCGGGTGCTGGTTCAGTCTGGTCTGCAGGGCCGCGGACGCCTTCGGGCCCTCCCAGTCGGTCGGCTCCTCGAACACCGTGATGCCGGGGTAGTCCTTCTTCATGCAGGCGGCGAACGCCTCGGAGCGGTCCCGGCCGTTGACCGACGCCAGCGCGCCCTGGAACTCGACGACCTTGCCCTTGCCACCCAGCTTGTCGCCGAGGAACTTGCAGGCCTTCTCGCCGTACGCCTTGTTGTCCGCGCGCACGACCATGTAGGTCTTGCCCTTGTCGGGGCGGGTGTCGACGGTGACGACGGGGATCTTCGCCTTCTCCAGACGGTCCAAAGTGGACGCGATCGCACCCGTGTCCTGCGGCGCCATGATGATCGCCTTGGCGCCCAGCGACTGCAGCGACTGGGCGTTGGCCACGAGGTTCTCGACCTTGTTCTGCGAGTTCGTGGGGTTCAGCAGGTTGACGCCGAGGTCCTTGGCCTTGTCCGGGAAGTACTTGATGTAGGAGTTCCAGAAGTCGGTGTCGGCACGCGGGTGGTCGGCACCGATCGGGCCGACACCACCGGCACCGGTGCCCGCTGCTCCGCCACCACAGGCGGACAGCGTCAGTGCACCGGCGAGCGCGAGGCACACCGCGGCGGTGAGGTTGCGACGCTTCATCGTTGTCTTGCCTTTCATGACTGCTGGGGACGCAAGCGCAGGCCGTACATGCCACCGTCGACGGCGAGGATCGTGCCGGCGGTGGATCCCGAAAGCGGGCTCGCCAGGTAGGCGATGGCTCCCGCGACCTCATCGGCGGAGACGAGCCGGCCGTGCGGCTGGCGTGCCTCCAACGCGGCTCGTTCGGCGGCGGGGTCCGGTGCCGAGTCGAGCAGGCGGCCCACCCACGGGGTGTCCGCCGTGCCGGGGGCGACCGCGTTGACGCGAATGCCTTCGCGGACGTGGTCGGCGGCCATCGCGAGGGTGAGCGAGTACACCGCGCCCTTGCTGGCCGAGTAGAGAGCACGCTGCGGGAGCCCGGCCCAGGCAGCGATGGAGCAGGTGTTCACGATCGCCGCGGACGGCGAGTTCCGCAGATGCGGCAGCGCGGCCCGCGAGACGCGGACCATGCCCAGCACGTTGACGTCGAGCACCTTGGACCACGTGGCGTCGTCGTTGGCCGCGACGTCGCCCTGCGCGCCGATGCCCGCGTTGTTGACCACGACGTCGATCCGTCCGAACCGCTCGGCGACCTCGGCGATGGCGGCCCGGACGCTCTCGTCGTCCGACACGTCCGCGCGGATCCCGACCAGCGGGTCCTTCACGTCCGGGTTCAGGTCCAGCGCGACGGCCGTGGCGCCGCGGGACGCGAGCAGTTCCGCGGTCGCGAGGCCGATGCCGGACGCGCCACCCGTGACGACGGCGACAAGTCCTTCGAAGTCAGTCATTCTCGGCCTCCAGAGCAGTCCACACAGGACCCTCGGGGTACACGTAGTCGGCCAGGGTCTGGTCCTTGAGCTGCGCGGAGAAGCCCGGCTCCGCGGGTGCCAGGTAGCGGCCGTTCTCGACGACGGCCGGGTCCAGGAAGTGTTCGTGCAGGTGGTCGACCCACTCGATCACGCGCTCGCCGACCTCGCCGGAGATCGCGACGTAGTCGAAGAACGAGAGGTGCCGAACCAGCTCGCACAGGCCGACACCGCCGGCGTGCGGGCACACCGGGATGTCGAACTTCCTGGCCAGCAACAGGATCGCGATGTTCTCGTTCACGCCCGCGACACGGCACGCGTCGAGCTGGAGCACGTCGATCGCGCCGGCCTGCAGGAGCTGCTTGAAGATCACGCGGTTCTGCACGTGCTCGCCGGTGGCGACCCGGATCGGGGCCAGCGCGTCGGCGATCGCGCGGTGCGCCAGCACGTCGTCCGGCGAGGTGGGCTCCTCGATCCAGTACGGGTTGTACGGCGCCAGTTCCTTCATCCAGCGCACGGCCGTGTCGACGTCCCAGCGCTGGTTCGCGTCCACCGCCACGCGGGTGTTCTCGCCGACGACCTCGCGGGCGAGCTTCATCCGGCGGACGTCGTCGTCGAGGCTGCCACCGACCTTGAGCTTGATCATGTCGAAGCCGTCGGCGAGGGCCTGGCGGGCGAGTCCGGCGAGCTTCTCGTCGGAGTAGCCGAGCCAGCCCGGTGACGTCGTGTAGGCCGGGTACCCGTCACGGGCGATGGTGTCCGCGCGTTCGGCCTTGCCGTGCTCGACCTTGCGCAGGATCTGCAACGCCTCGTCCGGCGTCAACGCATCGGAGAGGTACCGGAAGTCGACGAGGCTGACGATCTCCTCGGGCGTCATCTGCGCGAGGAACCTCCAGACCGGCAACCCGGCGCGGCGGGCGGCGAGGTCCCACGCGGCGTTGACGACGGCGCCGATCGCCATGTGCGCGACGCCCTTCTCGGGGCCGAGCCAGCGGATCTGCGAGTCGCCGATGAGCTCGAAGTACAGCTCCGCCAGCGCTTTCGCGTTCTCCGGCACGTCCTTGCCGACGACGTGCGGTGCCAGTGCCTTGATGGCGGCGGCCTGCACGTCGTTGCCGCGGCCGATGGTGAACGCGAGCCCGTGGCCCTCGGGTCCGTCGTCGGTGCGCAGCACGACGTAGGCGGCCGAGTAGTCCGGGTCCGGGTTCATCGCGTCGGAGCCGTCGAGCTCACGTGACGTCGGGAACCGGATGTCGAGGACGTCCAGTGCGGTGATCTTCGGCATGGTGTCAGGCCTGCCCGAGGGTCTGGCGTTGCTTGCCGAGGCCTTCGATCTCCAGCTCGACCACGTCGCCGGCGCGCAGGTACGGCTTGGGCTCGGGCTGGCCGAGCGCGACACCAGCGGGTGTACCCGTGTTGATGACGTCACCCGGACGAAGGACAAGGAACTGGCTGAGGTAGCGCACGATCTCCGCCACCGGGAAGATCATGTTCTTGGTGGACGAGTTCTGCTTGATCTCGCCGTTCACCCAGAGCCGCATCTCCAGGCTCTGCGGGTCGGCGATCTCGTCGGCGGGCACGAGGAAGGGGCCGAGCGGGTTGAACGTCTCGCAGTTCTTGCCCTTGTCCCACGTCCCGCCGCGTTCGATCTGGAACTCGCGCTCGGAGACGTCGTGCGAGAGCACGTACGCGCCGACGCACGCCAGAGCGTCCTCTTCGGACTCGAGGTAGCGAGCGGTGCGCCCGATGACGACGCCGAGCTCGACCTCCCAGTCGGTCTTCACGGACCGGCGGGGGACGAGCACCTCGTCGTACGGGCCGACGATCGTGTCGGGCGTCTTGAGGAACATCACCGGCTCGCCCGGGATGGTCGCGCCGGTCTCCTCCGCGTGGTCGCGGTAGTTGAGGCCGATGCAGATGACCTTGCCCGGATGCGCCAGCGGCGAGCCGACGCGCACGCCCTCGGTGCTCAACGCTTCGAGCTCACCGGCTTCGAGGGCGGACCGCACGCGGCCGACGCCGTCGTTCGCGAGGAACGCCCCGTCGATGTCCGGGGTGATCGGCAGGAGGTCGTATGTGGTCCCGTCATCGGTCCTGACTGCAGGACGCTCGTCACCGACCGGCCCCAGACGCAAGAACTGCACGGCCGTTCCTCCTCTGCTCACACCCTACGAAATACATCGGATGTATAGCCCCGCAACACCGCCTGCGTCTAGGGCTCAGCATGAAGTCGTCCGATGAATAAGAGGAGTTGATCATGAATCTCGTGGCCGTATCGCTCCTGGCGGGCGCACTGCTCGCACCGGTGGCCCCGGTCGGGACTGTAACCGTTTTCGTGGAGCTGACCTCGGACGCAGCCGTGGATTCGGGTACGGCCGCGCAGGCCCGTTCCGCCCGGGATCGGACCTCCGAACACGTGTCCCGGGTCGTCTCCCGGTCCGGTGGCCGGGAAGTCGCCCGAACGACCAACGCGGTGCCCGGCGTCGTCCTCGCGGCGGACCGGTCGCGCCTGTCCGCCCTGGCGCGCATGCCCGAGGTCAGGGCGGTGCACCGGATGGTCCCGAAGAAGCTCGCGAACGCGCACGCCGTCCGGCTCACCCGGACGTCCGACGTGTGGAAGTCGCTCGGGAAGTTCGGCGACGGCGTGCGGATCGGTGTGATCGACACCGGCATCGACTACCGGCACGCGGACTTCGGCGGCGGCACCTTCCCCAACGGCAAGGTCGTCGGCGGCTACGACTTCGCGGGCGACGCCTACACCGGCTCGTCCGGGTCGATCCCCGAGCCCGACGCCGACCCGGTCGACTGCGAGGGCCACGGCACGCACGTCGCCGGCACCGCGGCCGGGTACGGGGTCAACGCCGACGGCACGACCTACCGCGGCTCCTACTCGTCGGTCGACCTCGACTCCCTGAAGATCGGCCCCGGTACGGCACCGCGCGCGTCGCTCTACGCGTTGAAGGTGTTCGGCTGCGAGGGCGGCACGAACCTGACCGCGCGGGCGCTGGACTGGGCGCTCGACCCCAACGGCGACGGTGACTTCTCCGACAAGCTCGACGTCGTGAACCTCTCGCTGGGCAGCGACTTCGGCGCATCGGACGACCCGGACGCGCTGTTCGTGCGCAAGCTGGTGGAGCACGGCGTGGTGGTGGTCGCGGCGGCCGGCAACGGTGGCGACTTCTACGACGTGTCCGGCTCTCCCGGCAACTCCCCCGAGGCGATCTCCGTGGCGAACAGCCGCGACTCGTTCTCGATGCTGGACGGGCTCGAGGTCGCCGGGAAGCAGTACGCCGGCCAGTACAGCCAGAACTTCAAGGACTCGTTCGACCTGGATCTGCCCGTCGTGCGGCTTTCGTCCGATGTGGACGGGTGCAAGCCCATCTCGCAGGCGCTCGCCGGGAAGATCGTCTGGCTGGAGTGGGACGACAACGACGCCACCCGCGCCTGCGGTTCGGGCGCCCGCACGGACAACGCCTGGAAGGCCGGAGCGGCCGGGGTGCTGCTGCCGACCACGTTGCCGGTGTTCGCGGCCGGAATCGCCGGAAACGCGCACATCCCGGCGTTCCAGCTGACGGCGGCGGCGTCCTCGGCAGTGCGCCCGGCGCTCGAGGCCGGGACGTTGACCGCGCACCTGACCTCGGCGTTGAAGGTCAAGGTGCCGTTCGTCGAACCCTCGATCCAGGACACGATCACGCCGTCGTCGTCGCGTTCGCGTTCGTCGATCGCGGTGGCCGCTCCGGGTGACACGATCTTCTCCGCCGCATCCGGGACGGCCTCCGCGGGCGTGTCGATGGGCGGCACCTCCATGGCATCGCCGCACGTGGCAGGTATCGCCGCGCTGCTGCGCGAGGTCCATCCGGAGTGGACGGTCGCGGAGGTCAAGGCCGCGCTGACGAACACCGCGTCCGGCGTGATCAAGGACTCGAAGGGCGTGCGCGAGGCCCCGATGCGGGTCGGCGCGGGCCGGGTCGACGGACTCGCCGCGCTGTCGTCGGACGTGCTGGCGCTGGGCGACGCGTCGTTCGGCACGGTGGAGGTCGGCGGGCCGGTGCTGACCAGCCGGACGTTGAAGCTGGTCAACAAGGGCGCGCAGACCGTCCGACTGCGGGCTCAGTACGAGCCGATCACCACCGTGCCGGGGGTGTCCTTCCAGGTCACCGCGCCGTACGTCGTGCTGCGGCCGGGTGGTTCGGCGTCGGTGCCCGTGCAGCTGCGGATCTCGAACCCCGCCGCGTTGCGCAAGACGCCCGACCCGACGGTCTCGCTGGACGAAGGCCGTCAGTTCCTCGCCGAGGCGTCCGGGCTCGTGACGTTCACGGGTGACCGCTCGCTGCGCGTCCCGGTCTACGCGGCGCCGAAGCCGGTGTCGCGCCTGACCGTGGCCGGTGGCCGCGTGGCCGGCCGTGGCCTCGACCAGCCCGATTACCAGTCGCGGATGACCGTGTTGCAACTCGGCGCGCGTTCCGACCGGCTGCCTCCGTGCGGCCCCGAGGTGCAGGACGACTGCGCCGTGAACCGCACGGCCCGCGGCGGCGACCTGCGGTACGTCGGCGCGACGGCGACTCCCGACCTGCTGGCATTCGGCGTCGCGACCTGGGACACCTGGGCGAACATCGGCAGCAACACCCAGCCGGAGGTGCGGTTCTCCGTGGGTGGCAAGAACTTCGTGACCACGGCCGTGAAGCCGGCCAACCCCGACGGTGACGTGACCGCCGACATCTGGCTCGCGCGGACGAAGGAAGCCGGTTCGGACGAGGTCCTGGACGAGCAGCCGCTGAACGGGTTCGACGGGGCGACCGACACGAACCTGTTCGACAGCGACGTCGTGGTGCTGCCCGTTTCGCGGTCCTTGCTGCCATCCGGCCCGGTGACCTACACCGTTGGCGTGCAGAGTCGTTACACCGCGCCGGCGGACGAGGACGACCTGGTCGACGTCGCCCCCGAGGCCACCTTCGACTACGGCCTGATCGTCCCGTCACTGTCCACAGTGGTCCGTACGGGTGATCTTGTTCCTTCTGGATCGTTGGTGTTGTTCCACCACAACGCGAGCGGTAACCGCGCTTTCGTGAGGTGACACCCGGTTGGGCGTGCCTCAGCTGAGCGTCTCTCGGCATACTCCGTCTTTATGGATCTGGTCGTGGGACTCGACGCTGGCGGCACGTCCACCAGGGCACTGGTGCTCGGACTCGACGGCGCCCGCCTGGGCCAGGGCCTGGCGGGCGGCGCGAACCCCAACTCGCACCCGCCCGCCGTGGCCGCCGCCCACATCGCCGAGGCGCTGACGGAAGCGTTGGACGGCCTCGACTCCCGCAAGGTCCGCTCCGGCGTCCTCGGCATGGCCGGCGCCTCCCGGATGACCGACCCCGCGGTCTTGGACCTCTTCCAAGCAGCCTGGGAACGTGCGGGCCTGCACTGCCCGATGCGCGTGATCACCGACTGCGAGGCCGCGTTCGCCACCGGCACCTCCTCCCCCGACGGCACGGTCCTGGTGGCGGGCACCGGTTCCATCGCGGGCCGCATCACCGCCCACCGCATGGTCGCCCAGTCCGGCGGCTACGGCTGGCTGATCGGCGACGACGGCTCGGCGTTCTGGCTGGGTCGTGAGGCCGTGCGGGCGACGTTGAAACTGCTCGACCTCGACGCGCCGCTGGAAGGCCTGGCCACCGCGGTGCTGACGGTCGCAGGCGCGAAGAACCGCGGCCAGCTGATCACCGCCGTGAACTCGGCGCCTCCGATCAAGCTCGCCCAGTTCGCGCCGCTGGTGAGTTCCGCCTACCACCACGGCGATCCGGAGGCGCTGGCGATCGTGGCCTCCGCCGCCCGCCTGCTCGCCGACACGGCCACCGCCGTTCGCGAACCGTCCGACACCTCGCCGATCGTGCTGGTCGGCAGCCTGATCAAGACGCCGGTCGGCACGCACCTGAAGGAAGAACTGGTCAGCCGGTGCAACGCCCAGGTGATCATGGCGACGGAGGGTGCGGCGGGCGCGGCCTGGCTGGCGGCCGTCGAAGTGCTGGGGCCGGACGCGCCGAGGCCCAGCAGGTCATGAGGCCAGCAGCCGGCCCGAGTGCGGCGTTCGCTCGTGGTAGGCGCGCAGCAGGCCGGCGTGCACGTCGTCCACGTGTTCGGCGGCGTCGGCGTGCCACACCAGCGAGATCCGCCGGTGCAGCGGGTTGCCGATGATCGGCTTGAGCAGCACGCCCGGCAGGTCGTGACCGGGGAAGAACCCCGCCACGGCACCGGTCGAGCGCACCAGGTCCGCCGCGACGACCGGGTCGACGCCGAAGTGCGCGCACCGCGGCGTGAATCCGACTGCCTCGCAGGCGAGTTCGAGGTTCAGCCGGCCGCCGTGGTTCTCGTCCGGCACGACCCACTCCTCGCCGGCGAGCTCGGACAGCAACACCTCGCTGCGTCCGGACAACCGGTGGCCCACCGGGACGCCGACGAGCATGCGTTCCGTGACGAGGCCGCGGAGGCCGACGGTGTTCGGGAACCGCAACGGACTGCGCGGGAACTCGACCACCAGGGCCAGGTCGAGGTCGCCCGTGCGCACGAGTTCCAGCACGGCGTCGCCGCCGCGTTCGACGTGCGTGGTCTGCGGCAGGTTCGGCAGCACCTCGCGGACCACCTCGACCAGCAACGCCGTCGGCGCGCCCGCGACCCCTCCCAGCCGGATGCCGGAGTCGCCGCGTTCGGCCAGCTTGTGCGACGTGACGAGCAGGTCGTCGAACCGTTCGACCAGGTCCTGGGCTCGCAGCACGACGTGGCGGCCCAGCTCGGTGAGTTCGACGCCTTCGGTGCTGCGCAGGAACAAGGGGCCGCCGAGGCTCGCCTCGATCCGCCTCACCTGGGTGGTGAGCCCGGCCTGGGCGATCTTCATCTGCGACGCGGCGCGGCTGATGCTGCCCGCACGCGCCACGGTCAGCACCACGTGCAGATGCCTCAGCTCCATTCGCACTGAGGAAGCCTAAAGCAGTCAACGAGCCACAAACACGGCCACGCGGGTGTCACTAGATCACGCTCCGTCGCCATAGCAAGGGTGATTGCTCTGTCTGGCCGATAACTCCGCAGTTATCGACAGCTCACACCTGCCGCTGCGCGCGCGGGCTGCCCCAGGCTTCTGTTGACCACCAAACGACTGCAGGGGTGTGAGCGCCATGAGGAAAGCGTTGCGGCTGCGACGCCTTTCCCGTCCGCACGACGACAGGTACCTCTTCGTGCCGTTGGACCACAGCGTTTCGGACGGACCGGTGGTGCCGCGGGACCGGTGGCAGGACCTGATCCGCGCCGTCGTGCAGGGCGGTGCCGACGCCGTCATCGTCCACAAAGGACGTGTCCGCACCATCGATCCGTTGGTGCTCGGCGGATGCGCGTTGATCGTGCACCTCAGTGCGGGCACCGCGCACATGGCCGACGTCAACGCCAAGGTGATCGTCGGTGAGGTCGACGAGGCGTTGCGGCTCGGTGCGGACGCGGTGAGCGTGCACGTCAACATCGGCTCCGACACGGAAGCGCGCCAGCTCACCGACCTCGGCAGGGTCGCTGCGGCGTGCGACTCGTGGAACGTCCCGTTGGTCGTGATGGCCTACGCACGCGGGCCGCGCGTCGGCGACCCGCGCGATCCCGCTCTCCTCGCGCACGTCGTCAACATCGCGGCGGACCTGGGCGCGGACATCGTCAAGACCAACCTCGCGCACCCGGTCGAGGACATGGCGGACGTGGTGGAGAACTGCCCGATCCCCGTCATCGTCGCGGGTGGCCCGGCCTCCGCGCACAGCCTCGCCGGCCACGCCCGCGTCGCGATGGCGGCTGGCTGCGCGGGCCTCGCCGTGGGACGACGGGTCTTCACCTCCCCGGCACCGATGCCGCTGGTCGCGGAACTGGCGTCGATCGTCCACGCGCCCACCGACGCAAGTCTCATCCACGCACTGACAGCTTTGGAGAACCGGTGAAGTTCGCCTGGATCGACCTCAGAACCGTCCCCGAAGCGCACCGCACCGCCGTGGTCGACGCGGCCGTGCACAGCCGCGTCGCCGGAGTCGTCGCGGACGATCCCGCACTGCTGGACGGTTTGCCGCCGACGATCACCCGAGTGCTGCTCGCCGCGGAACCGGTCGACAGCCCTCATCTGGTGTGCCTGACGGTGCACGACGACGACCAACTCGACCGGTTGCCCGTCGGTTCGGCGTTCGTGACGGTCAGCGACGACCGCACGCTCAAACTCGCCTGTGCCGCGGCACAACGGCTCGACCACACCGTCGTCACGTTCACCGACCCGACGAAGATCCCCCTCGAGATCGTGATCGCGGCCGCCAACGGCGCACCGGGCAAGCTGATCACCGTCGTCTCCGACCTGGTCGAGGCGGCGATCGTCCTGGAGTGCCTGGAACACGGCTCGGACGGCGTGCTCATGGCCCCTTCCGACGCGACCGACGTGTTCCAGCTGGCGCGACTCCTGGAAGCGACCTCTCCACCGCTCGAGTTGACCACTTTGACCGTGGAGGCGTTGACCCACAACGGCCTCGGCGATCGCGTCTGCGTCGACACCGCGTCGCACTTCCGCGAGGACGAGGGCATCCTCGTCGGCTCGTTCTCCTCGGGTTTCATCCTGTGTTGCAGCGAGACGCATCCGTTGCCGTACATGCCGACGCGTCCGTTCCGGGTCAACGCGGGCGCACTCCACTCGTACGTGCTGGGCCCGGCGAACCGCACGAACTACCTGTCCGAACTGCGTTCCGGCAGCAAGGTCCTCGCCGTCGACTCCGAGGGCCGCACCCGCGAACTGACCGTCGGCCGCGCCAAACTCGAATCCCGCCCGATGCTCACGATCACCGCACGCTCCCTCGACGGCGTCGTGGTCGACCTGATGGTGCAGGACGACTGGCACGTCCGCGTGCTGGGCCCAGGCGGCAAGGTGCTGAACGTGACCGAACTCCGCCCCGGCGACTCGTTGCTCGGGTACGTCGCGTCCGAGCAACGGCACGTGGGTCTCCCGATCGGCGAGTTCTGCAAGGAGTCCTGACATGCGTGCGTTCATCACCGACCTCCTGCACCGCCACGGCGACGAAGTACCGATCTTCAGCCACCGCAACACAGTCACGCACGGCCTGCTCCGCGCCGACGTGGCGGCGCACGCGCTTCGTTTCGCCGCAGTGGGAATCGGCGACGGCAGCACAGTCGCCGTCCAGGTGCCACCGAGCTTCAGCCACCTGGAAGCCGTGCTCGCGTTGTGGAGCCTCGGTGCCCGGGTGATCTCGATCGACCACCGCCTCCGCCCGGCCGAGGCCCACGTCCTGCACTCGTTGACCCGCCCCGAGTTCCTCGTGCACCCCAGCGGCGAGATCGCGCCCGGCTTCCAGGAGCGGTACGGCCTCGTGGCGTCACCCGTCGAGGGCGTCCCCGCAGCTACTCCGCACCGCCTGGTGCAGTTCAGCTCCGGCTCGACCGGCCGTTCCAAGGTGATCGGCCGCGGCACCCAGTCGCTGATCGACGAGGTCGCACGCTTCTCCGCGTCCGACGGCATGGTGCGCCGCGGCGAACGCCTGCTGCTCCTCAATTCCCCGGCCCACAGCTTCGGCCTGATCGGCGGCCTGCTGCACTCCCTCGCGGCAGGCGTGCACCTCGTGTTCGCCGCAAACCCCTCTGCCGCAGCACATCAGGCACGTGCGTTCGAGGTCGACTTCATCACCGGCCTGCCGTTCCACTTCGACCTTCTCGCGTCCGCCCCTCTGCCCAAGGTGCGAGGCGCGTTCGCGGGCGGCGAACTCATGCCTCCCGACGTGGCGGCCCGCTTCCTCGCCACCCACGGCTTCCCGGTCGGAGAATGCTTCGGCACCACCGAAACCGGCGCCCTCACCATGGCCGTAGGCGGCACCGTCCGCCCGTCCGTCGGCCCGCTGATGCCGGGCGTCACCGCCCGCGTGCGCGACGGCCTGGTCGAGGTGGCACTGCCGGAATCTCCCTACCTGGACGCGGACTCGCCGCGCTTCTCGGGCGGCTGGTTCCGCACCGGCGACCGCGGCGAGTTCGCGGGCAACGAACTCCGCCTGCTCGGCCGCTCCGACTCGCTGGTCGTGGTGCGCGGCAACAAGGTCGACCTCACCGAGGTGGAGACCGTCCTACGTGGACACCCCCACGTCACCGAGGCCGTGGCCGTAGGCCCAGACATCCGCGCGTACGTGGGCACCAACAACAACGCACTCACCGCACACACATTGTCCCAGTGGTGCACAGAGAGGCTCGCGGAGTTCAAACTCCCCCAGCACATCCACGTGATGGAAACACTTCCGAGAACACCGAGCGGCAAGATCATCAGAAACATGGAGCCGCTCCATGCGTCCTACCTTCAGGCACATTCGGCCGGAAACAATGGCACCGAATGACTTCTCGGGCCTAGCTTTCCGGCATGCCCAAAAGATCGTCCAGCGTGGTGGGCCGGGAGTTCGGTGGCAGCGTGCGCGCCATCATCGCCAGGACCGGCCACAACCACCGCAGGCTCGCCGAACTCCTCGGCTGGCAGGAAGCCAAGATCTCGGACATGACGCTCGGCAAGGGCGGCGTGTCCGAGACCGACGTCATCCTGCTGCTCGGCTACTGCCAGGCCACGGTCGAGGAACGAGAACACCTGCTGGCGTTGTTCCAGGAGTCAGGAAATGCCTGGCTCCAGATCCCCCAGGACGGCGTGCCCGACCAGGTGCGCACACTGATCGAGCAGGAAAGAGACGCGGAGGAGATCCTCTGCTGGTCGATGATCGTCGTCCCCGGTCTGTTGCAGACACCCGAATACGGCTACGTCGTGACCGAGCACTCAACGGTGATCGAGGCGGACGACGTCCCGAAGGTCGCCGCCGCGAGGGCCGCGCGGACGGACATCCTGGAACCGGGCCGGAGCTTCACCTTCTTCGTGCACGAGCAGGCACTCGAACTCCAGGTCGGCGGTCCGGAGATCTGGCGCGAGCAACTGGCCCACCTGCTCAGGATGTCCGTGCGGAAGTACATCAGTCTGCGGATCGTTCCTAGGTCAGCAGGAATGCACGCGGGCGCCGCCGGTGACTTCCGGGTGATGAAGTTTCCGAAGTACCCGCCCGTCGTCTACATCGACAGCGTGAATTCGTGCCTCTTCTTCGACGACCCGGACACCATCAAGGTCCACGAGGACATCCTGACGGCCCTCGCAGCCGTTGCGCTGACTGAGGAAGAATCGAGGGCGGTGATCGACAACATCTTGGAGGGTCTCTGATGACCACCTGGCGCAAGAGCAGCTACAGCGGCAGCAGCGACAACTGCGTCGAGGTGGGCCACGGCGTAGGCATCCGCGACACCAAATCGCCGGCCACCCACCTCCCCCTCTCCGCCGACACCTGGTCAGCGTTCCTGCGCCACCTGACCCATTTCCCCAGCGCAGCCCGGTAACCCTCGGTAACGTCCCCCTCACGCACGTGCAAGGGGGGCCCACATGACCGATCCGAACCAACTCGTCGAGGACTACGAACAGCGCACCGCCGCACTCCTCGAACAGGCCGAAGAGGCCAAGTCCCGAATCGCGAACCTGACCGGCGCCGCCACGAGCACGGACGGCGCCGTGACGGTGAGCGTCAGCGCAGGGGGAGCGCTGCTCAGCCTGTCGTTCGGCACCAAGGCCGACGACATGCCCAAAGACCGCCTGGCCGCACTGGTCATGTCGACGGCCAAACGCGCCCAATCCCAGGCCGTGGGCCAGATCACCACGATCATGGCGCCACTCATCGGCGACAACAGCGAAGCCATGCAGTTCGTCCAATCCCAGATCCCACCGATCGACGTCCCGGACGAACCCGAACCCGCGACACCACAACAGTTCGTGGTGAACGAGGAACAACAGGACGCGGCCGCGTCCCAGCCGCCTGCACCCCGCCCCGCCCGCCGTCCGGCGGAGGACGACGACACCGACTACGACCAGCGCAGCCTCTTCAAGAAGGAAGGTGGCTGGTGATGTCGGGCTTCCAGGTCGACCTCAAGGCACTGGAGGCTCACGAGCGAGAGCTCAAGGCACTCCTCGCCGGCCTGCCCTCCGCCAGCGACGCGGGCGCTGACTACGTCGGCAACCCGCAGGCATGGGGCATCGTGGGCATGTTCTTCGCTCAGATCATGGAGCGGTGGACGAACGACGCGCGCGAGTACGTCGACACGGTGAAGGCCGCGGGCGATGACGTGGTCGAGCGGTTCGCCGACATGCGCCAGACCTACGCCGAGAATGACGAGGCCATGGCGCAGTCCTTCAAGAAGCTCCGCCAAGGCCTTGACGAGGTACAGCCATGAGCAACGAACCGCAGAGCCCACTCAACGCCACCGAGGGCTTCAAAGGCGAAAGCCTCCTCCAGAAGTCGAACTTCGACAGTCCCACCCAGGCATGGGACGCCGCAGGCATCTTCAGCAGCTCGGCAAACCTGATCTACGACGGCGCCAAGGGCGACTGGGGCGCCATGGCGGGCGATGCGGCCGCGTTCGGCATGGATCTGCTCGGCTTCGTGACGAACCCGATGGGCAGCCTGCTCTCGGCAGGCATCGGCTGGCTGATCGAGCACATCGGGTTCCTGAAGGAAGGCCTCGATTTTCTGGCGGGCGATCCCGATGCCGTGAATGCGATGGCGCTGACATGGAGCAACATCGCCAAGCGCATGCAGGAGACCGCGGACAAGTACTCCGGCACCCTCGACGCGCTGAGCCAGTCCCAGGGTGCCGCGGTCGACGGCTACCGCAAGGCCGTGCAGGACTTCTCCAACGTCGTGACAGGAGGCGCGAACCACGCCACCTCTGCTGCTTCCGCGATGACAGTCGCCGCGTCCGCCGTCGGTGTCGTTCGAGGTGCGGTCCGTGACGCCATCGCGAGCTTCGTCTCCAACGCGATCATCAAGTTCGCGGCGGCGAGTGCTCTGACCCCGATCACGTTCGGTGCCTCGCAGGCGGCGTTCATCGCGGACACCGTCGTTCAGGGCACGATCACCGCGGGCAAGAACGCGAAGAAGATCAGCAAGGTCGTGAAGCAACTGGAGAAGGTCGCCGACGACGCCAAGAGGTCGCGGGACACGATCAAGGGCACGACCCGCAACCTCCGCGGCACGGTGAAGACCTACAACCAGGACGCTGTCCGACACTCGCAACAGGCGTTGCACCTCGCCAAGAAGGCGCAGGCGGGCAAGCTCGACGCGGGTGACGCCGATCGGATCAGGGAGCTCGGCGAGCAGGGCAGGAAGCTGCAACACGACCACTCGTCGGTCAAACGGGAGTTGGGCGAGAACGTCAACGACAACCTCCGCTCCGGTCTGGGCTTGGGAGATCGTCGGCTGGACGACATGAACGGCCTGCTGGACGGACAGGTCGTACCGCGGTTCGGGAAGAACGACGACCTCGGGCTCCCCGGCAAGGAGTTCCCCGGTATCTCCGTTCCCATGGCCCCGAAAGTCCTCGGCAACGCGATGGCGCAGGAGTGGAGCGATCAGGCCCATCGCGAGGCAGACGCTCAGGTGAAGCAGAACGAGCGAGACCAGGAGTGGCGCGAGTACTGGCAACAGCAGCGGATGGCGGGAGAGCTGTGATCGAACGGTTCCTCCGCAGGACCGCAGCACTCGCCTTGGTCGTGTTCGCCGCGGTCCTGACGCTCGTCGTAGCGGTGCGACTGGGTGAGTGGGAGAACGCTCTTGCGAACCGGAGATCGGTTCAGCCGTTGAGCATTGCCGACATCGCAGAAGGGGCGGTGGCGTTCTGGATCATCACCATCTGCGGGCTGGCCTGGCACCGCAAGCGAATGCCGATGTGGCGGGTCTGGACCCGCTGGGCCGCGTTCCCAGGTGTGTACATCGCGTTGCTCAAGACCTTCGCTTTGGTGGCCGATCGCGATCAGCCTCTCGCGCTGCTCGTCATGGCGGGATTGCTGGTGGCGTGCTGGGCATCGGGCGAACTGGTCGTGCTGGTCACGACCAGGCCCGTGACGTCGGCGTTGACAGCGTCCGGGTGGGAGATCCCCTTCCCCACCAGAGGACTCAAGGTCCGGCTGTGCGTCCGCGAGGACAGGTTGGTGCTGGACAGCCTGGTGTCACGCCGAAAGCGGTCACGTGACGTGGTCGCGGTGCCGTGGACGGCGATGCGGTCGATCGAACTCGTCGAGGTCGAGCAGGAGATGACCTGCCAGGTGATCATCCACGCCAATGGCGACATCGGCAGACCACGCACGTTCGACGTCGAACCCGGCCCGGCTCTCCACGTCATCGGCACTGCACGAGAACTGTTGATCCCGGTCACCGAGGACGTCGGCAGGACAGCGCTGAAGACGATCCGAACGCGGTCAGAGGGCATCGAGGTGGCCGAGAGGCGGGTCTGGTCGAACCGCCGCATGAGGAAGCGCGACCTGAGACCGGCGAACTGGGAGTTCCGGACCGACAGCCGTCCGTACATCCTCCTGCTCATCGGCGCGTTCCTGCTCATGCCGCTCTACATGCTGACGATGATCACGCTGTCGGTCGTCACTGGCTCTCCTGAACTGCAGAAGGACTGGGACACCGTCGACGGCCTGGACAGCCAGTACCGGATGATCGTCGCCGGCCTCGGGGTCGTGTCGGTCGCGTTCCTCTACCTCGCCTACCGGTTCTGCTACAAGGCGTTCCTGGACTTCATGGAGGGCCAGGACGCCCTCGAAGCCTTCCCCGAGCCCCCACCCCCTCCACCCAAGACCGGGACCGTGCCCGGCTCCGGCAAGAAGCGGAAGAAGCGCTGACCTAAGAGGCAGACTCCGGCACCCGCGGATGCCGGAACCCGGGGTGATCGGACGGCAGCGCCCGCCGCAGCATCCACCCCGACGCCAGGATGCAGACGATCTGCAACGGCCACGACAACGCGAGCCGCAAAGTCGCCAGCCAGTACACCTGAGCGTCCAGCCACAGTGGAGTGAACACGGCGACACGCAGCACGTACTGCCCAACCCACGCCCACGAAGCGATGGAGTAGGCGCGCAAAAGGGCAGGATCTCGCCGCCATCGGGTCTTCTGCCCGAGAAGCGTGCCCACCACCACGCCGAGCAGTGGCCAGCGCACGGCGATAGAGCCTGCCCACGCCAGTGCGGACGCCACGTTGGACAGCAGTTGGATCAGGAAGAAGTCCTCGACACGGCCCGTGTACAGGGCAACCAGAGCAGCGGCCACCACGAGCAGGACTGAGAACACGACGGCACGGGGCTTCTCGCCTCGTACGAAGCGGAAGACGCCGATCGCGATACCGCACAGAACAGCGAAAACGGCGCCGGCGCCGATCGAGTGGCCGAAGAGCAGCCAGCCTGCGACGAAGGCGAGCGGAGGCAGGGAGGCGTCGAGGGCGCCGCCTCGGCCTCCCAGGAGCGATGCGAGTGACTCCTGGCGCACGTCCGTCATGGTTCCAGGGTGCCTTAGGCGAACCTAACTCAGGTAACGGACCCATATCGGGGATTGACCCGGGTGAAGCAGGTCACTACCGTCTGCGGAAATCGTCTGGAAAGTTAACAGACAGGAGCGGACCTAATGCGTGCCGGAAGCCCACGACTGTTGCGGGAGATCAACGACCGCGCAGCCATCGAGGCTTTGCTGCGCAACGGGCCGCTGACCAGGTCGGAGTTGGAAGGTCTGATCGGCCTCTCCAAGCCGGCGACCGCACAGCTGCTCACCAGGCTCGAAGACGCCGACACCGTGGTCCGCAACGGACTGCGCGGTGGCGGACGCGGACCGAGGGCTCAGCTGTGGTCGGTCAACGGGGCGCTGGCGCACATCGCCGCTGTCGATCTCACCCCCGAGACGGTCGACATCGCGATCGCGGACATCTCCGGTGCCGTGCTCACCGAGCACAAGGCGCCGATGCCCGCGAAGCACGGCGTGCTGGAGGCGTTCGTGAGCGCGGTCGGCAAGGCCTGCGGTCAGGCAGGTCTGAGCGCCGACCAGTTGCTGCACGCCGTGGTGGGCTGCCCGGGAGCGGTGAACCCCGCGAACGGTGAGCTCGCCTACGCACCACATCTGCCCGGCTGGAGCGGTTTCGACATGCCCGGCCAGTTGCGGGAGCGGCTCGCGACGTCGGTGAGCGTCGAGAACGACGTCAACCTCGTCGCGCTGGAGGAGATGGTCGCCGGACGGGCCACCAGGGTGAACGACTTCGTCGTCATCTGGCCCGCAGATCTCGTCGGTGCCGCCGTCGTCGTCAACGGATCGCTGCTGCGCGGCGCTTCCGGTGGCGCGGGCGAGATCGACGGGTTGATGATCCCCGACCGCGCGGCGGCCGACACCGACACGGACCGCTCCGGCGGCACGTTCGGTGAGCTGCTCAGCAGTACAGCGATCTGCAAGCTCGCACGCGCCCACGGGCTCGCCGCGCGCAACGGTCATGGTGCCGTGCGCAAGGCGTTGGCCGCGGGTCCGGCGGGCCGTGAGTTCATGGTCGATCTCGCCAAGCGCATCGCCACGGGCGTGGCTAGCGTCGTCGCGGTGCTCGACCCGGAACTCATCCTCCTGTCCGGCGACATCGCGCAGGCAGGCGGAACCACGCTGAACGACCTCGTTGCCGCGGAACTGCGGCAACTGGTGGTGCCGAGAACGCCTATTCAGCTGGCTCTGGTGACCGGGAAACCGGTGCGCAGCGGCGCACTGCACTCGGCCCTGGCCGTGGCACGTGAACAGGTGTTCGGCCTCCCGGCAGCCACCACGGCTCCATTCCGCGGCCCAGTGGTCGCCGGGTCCCCACGTTGATCGAGAAGGAGTGCACATGCGCAAGCACACCCGTGCTGCCTTGCTCTGTGTCGCCGCAGCGCTGACCCTCACCGCATGTGCGGCGGGCAAGGGTGGCGGCGCGAGTTCCGATGCCGCACCTGCTCCTGGCAAGGACGACAAGCTCACCCTCACGGTCTGGAGCAACTACTCCGACCGCGAGCTCGAAGAGGTCACCAAGGCCCTCAAGACGTTCAACAAGAAGTTCCCGAACATCGAGATCAAGCACGAGGGCTCGCAGGACGACGACAAGATCACCGCGGGCATCCGTTCGGGCAACACGCCGGACGTCGCGCTGTCGTTCACCACGGACAACATCGGCCAGTTCTGCTCCTCCGGGGCGTTCCAGCCGCTGAAGTCCTACATCGACCGCGACAAGGTCGACCTGAACCAGCTGTCCCCCGCTGTCCAGGAGTACACCGAGTACAAGGGCAACCGCTGTGCGATGCCCATGCTCACCGACGTGTACGCCATGTACTACAACAAGGACAAGCTCACCGAGGCCGGCATCACCGCCCCGCCGAAGACCCTGGACGAGCTGTACGACGCGGCCGTGAAGGCGACCAAGAAGGCGCCGAACGGTGACATCGAGGTCGCGGGTTACCTGCCCACGATGGGCTTCTACGCCAACCGCCCGACCATCCTCGCGCCGACGTTCGGTGGTGTGTGGGAGAAGGACGGCAAGTCCAACCTCGCCGGCTCCGCCGGTTTCACCGAGATGATGACCTTCCAGAAGAAGCTCGTCGACTTCTACGGCTACGACGCCCTCGAGCGGTTCCGCGCCGGCCTCGGCCAGGAGTACTCGGCCGACCACGCGTTCCACCAGGGCAAGATCGCGATCATGGTCGACGGTGAGTACCGCACCGCGTTCCTCAAGGCCCAGGCGCCGCAGATCAAGTTCGGCACCGCACCGTTCCCGACGGCGAAGGGCGTCGCCTACGGCACGGCGTTCACCACCGGCACGATCATGGGCATTCCCAAGGGCGCCAAGAACCCCGGCGCCGCGTGGGAGCTGATCAAGCACCTGACGTTCGACACCGACACGATCGTCGACCTGTCCAACGCCATCAAGAACGTCCCGAGCACCAAGGCCGCCATGGAGAGCCCCAAGCTCGAGGTGGACGAGCAGTTCAAGACGTTCATCGACCTGGCCAAGAGCGACAAGCTCGAGGGCAACCCCGTCACCCCCATCGGTGACGCGCACATCAAGGCCGTCACCGACTTCTCGGTCTCCTACCAGTCCGGCAAGGTCCCGGACCTGGCGGCAGGCCTCAAGGAAGTCGACAAGAACATCGACGACCTGATCGCCAAGAGCGGCAAGTAGAGGATTCGCAAGATGACCGCCACGCTCGGCGCCAAGCCCGCCCCCGGCAGGGGGCGGGCACGGTCCCGCCACCGTTTGGCCGTGCTGGGGTTCATGGCCCCGGCAATCATCGGCTTCGTCCTGTTCTTCGGTTATCCGCTGGTCACCACGGTCGTGCTCTCGTTCACGAAGTACGACCTGATCAACCCGCCGGAGTTCAACGGCCTCGACAACTACACGTTCATGTTCAAGGATCCCCTGCTCGGCAAGGCGATCACGAACACGCTCTGGTTCGTCGTGGTGCTCACGATCGCGCGGACCGTGTTCGCGCTGGGCGTGGCGTCGGTCATCGCTCGTCTGAAGTCGGGCGTCGGCTTGATCCGCACGCTCTGCTACCTGCCCTCACTGGCACCGCCGGTGGCCGCGACACTCGTGTTCTTCATGGTGATGCGTCCCAACGGAGGTCCGCTCGACACCGTGCTCGGCTGGTTCGGCGTCGACTCGCCGCTGTTCTTCTCGGACCCGGCGTGGGCCAAGCCCGGCATCACCGCGATCATGCTGTGGATCTCCGGCGACCTGATGATCATCATCCTCGCCGCGATCCTCGACGTGCCGCAGGAGCAGTACGAGGCGGCCGAACTCGACGGCGCCGGCCCGATCCGGCGCTGGTGGCACGTCACGCTCCCGACGATCTCCCCGGTGCTGCTCTTCGGCATCGTGAACTCGGTGATCCTCGCGTTGCAGCTGTTCACACAGGCGGTCGTCGCGGGGTCGGCCGGCTCGGGAGCGGCGGACGCGACGGGATCGACCAAATATCTGGGTTTCCCGGACAACTCCACGCTGACGTTCCCGGTTTACCTGTACACGCAGGGCTTCCGCTACTTCGACATGGGCTACGCGGCCGCCATGGCCACGGTCCTGTTCATCATCTCGTTCGCCGCGACCATCGTTCTGGTGCAGCGGATGCGCAAGAACTCCACCGCTGAGGAAGGGGGTCCTGGAGCATGACCGCCACGCTGACCAAACCACCGGTCGACGCCCCTTCGGAGCCGGAGCAGCCGCGCAGGAAGCTCAACGTCGGCGCCGTTCTCAACTGGGTCGCGACGCACGCGATCGGCCTCGCGCTCGGCCTGATGTTCGCCACGCCCGTCGTGTTCGTCTTCCTCACCGCGGTGATGTCGGACGACCAGGCCTTCACCTCGGACCTGTGGCCGCGCGAATGGCACTGGGGCAACTTCGTCGAGGTCTTCGACAAGGCGCCGCTGTTCCAGTACCTGGTCAACAGCCTCACGTACTCGCTGCTGGCGACGCTGGGCATGCTGATCTCGTCGATCCCGGCGGCCTACGCGCTCGCGAAGCTGAAGTGGCGCGGCCGGAACGTGGCCTTCATCCTCGTCATCGGCGCGATGATGCTGCCGCCGCAGGTCGTGGCCGTGCCGCTGTACGACACGTGGTCGGGTCTCAACCTGACGGGCACGCTGGTCCCGTTGATCGCGCCGTACTTCCTGTTCGACGCGTTCAGCATCTTCCTGCTGCGCCAGTTCATGCTCACCATCCCGCAGTCCTATGTGGACGCGGCGCGGGTGGACGGCTGCTCGGAGTTCCAGGCACTGGTGCGGATCATCGTGCCGATGGCGAAGCCCGGCATCGCGGCCACCGCGCTGTTCTGCTTCCTCTTCACCTGGAACGACTACTTCGGCCCGTTGCTCTACACCGGTGAAGTGAAGGACCAGTGGACGTTGTCGCTGGCACTGGCGACGTTCAAGGGCATGCACATCGTCCAGTGGAACTCCTCGATGGCGGTGACGTTCCTGACGATGATCCCGGCCGTCGTCCTCTTCGTCTTCGCCCAGAAGTCGTTCGTCAAGGGAATCACGTTCACAGGAGTCAAGGGATGAAACTCACGGTCGTCGGTGGCGGGTCCACCTACACACCGGAGCTGATCGACGGCATCGCCGGCCGTCGCACCAGCCTGGCGGTGGACGAGATCGTCCTCGTCGACCCGGACCAGCACCGCCTCTCGCTCATCGGCCCGTTCAGCCAGCGCCTGCTGGACCACGCGGGTCACCCGGCGAAGGTGCGCACCACCTCGTCGCTCGAAGAGGGCATCGAGGGCGCGTCCGCTGTCCTGCTCCAACTGCGGGTGGGCGGGCAGAAGGCTCGTGCCTCGGACGAGACGTTCCCGCTGAGCTGCGGGTGCGTCGGCCAGGAGACCACCGGCGCGGGTGGCCTCGCCAAGGCCCTGCGGACCGTGCCGGTGGTCCTGGACATCGCGGACAAGGTGCGCCGGCTCGCCGGGCCCGACACGTGGATCGTGAACTTCACGAACCCGGTGGGCATCGTGACGCGCGCCCTGCTGCAGGAGGGTCACAAGGCGATCGGCCTGTGCAACGTGGCGATCACGTTCCAGCGCTGGACGTCCGCGCTGCTCGGCGTTGATCCGTCCACTGTGGAGCTGGAGCACGTCGGCCTGAACCACCTCACGTGGGAACGCGGCGTCTACGTGGACGGTGTCGACCGCCTGCCGGAACTCCTCGAGAAGCACGTCGAGGGACTGGCGGAGCACATCGGTATCGACGGCGAGCTGATGCGGCGCCTGAACATGGTGCCGTCGTACTACCTGAACTACTTCTACAACCACGACGCCGTCGTGAAGAAGCAGCTCACGTCCCCGCCGCGCGCGGAGGTCGTCGCTGCGGTGGAGAAGGAACTGCTCGACATCTACGGCGACCCGTCGGTCGTGACGAAGCCGGAGCAGCTGTCGCAGCGCGGCGGCGCGTACTACTCCGAGGCGGCCGTGCAGCTCGTGCACGCGTTGACCGGTGGCGAGGACGCCGAGAAGCACGTGGTGAACGTGCAGAACAACGGCTCGCTGCCCTTCCTGCCCGACGACGCCGTGATCGAAGTCTCGTCCACTGTGGACGGAAACGGTGGCACGCCGCTGCCGATCCGTCCGGTGGAACCGTCCATCTCCGGCCTGATCTCGCACGTCACCGCGTACGAGTACCTGGCGCTGGAAGCCGCAAAGCACGGCGGCCGGGACCGGGTGGCGAACGCGCTGCTCGCTCACCCGCTGATCGGGCAGCACGCCATCGCGGACCAGCTGGCCGACGAGCTGATCGCGCAGAACCGCGATCTGCTGCCGTGGGTGAAGGGAAACTGACACAGATGACCGACCGTGTGCTCGCCATCGACGGCGGGAACAGCAAGACCGCGGTGCTCCTGGTCGACGCGGACGGCAAGGTGCTCGCGCAGGTGCGCGGGCCCGGTGCCCCGCCGCAGACCGTGGGCATGAAGCGCGGACTCGACGTGTTCGAGGGACTGGCACGCGAGGCCGCAGCTCAGGCGGGACTGTCCCCGGACGAGCCGATCGCCGCGCACACGTCCGCCTACCTCGCGGGAGCGGACCTGCCCCGCGAGGAGGAGGACCTGACGCGGGCGATCACCGAGCGGGGCTGGTCGAGGACGACGTTCGTCGGCAACGACACGTTCGCGCTGCTGAGGGCAGGGACCGCCGCCGCTGGGGGTGTGGCGGTCGTCTGCGGAGCCGGTATCAACGCCGTGGGTGTGGCCCGTGACGGTCGCACGCACCGCTTTCCCGCCCTGGGTGCGATCTCGGGTGACTGGGGTGGCGGCGGACAGCTCGGCAACGACGCGCTCTGGCACGCGGTGCGCGCCGAGGACGGCCGGGGCAGGCCGACCCTGCTGCTGCCCGCGTTGCTGGAGCACTACGGCGAGCCGACGATCGCCAAGGTGGTCGAGAAGATCCACTTCGAGGAGCTCGAGCTCGACCCGCACGCGCTCTGCCCGCTGGTGTTCCAGGTGGCCGAGCAGGGTGATGCCGTTGCGCTGCAGCAGATCGACCGCCTGATCGAGGAGATCGTCCTGCTCTCCACGGTGTCCATGCGCAAGCTCGACCTGATGAACGAGCCCGTGGACGTGGTGCTGGGCGGAGGAGTCCTGACGCACACCGGCGAGACGGTGGTGGGCCCGGTCCGCCGGCAGATCCTGGAAGCCGCCCCACTCGCCCAGGTCCGCCTGGTCGACGTGCCACCCGTGGTGGGCGCGGCACTCCTCGGCCTCGACCACATCGGGGCCTCGCCGAGCGCGGAGCTGAGGCTGCGCTCGGCGTACAGCGAACAGGTACCGGCGCCGGCGCTCGACGCGGTGGCCAGCGGCTGACCCACCAGACCCCGTCTCAGGGGGTAGATCGGCGGCGGCGCCCCCTGAGACGGTCCCAGTCCCACTGCTCGGGGCAGATCGGCGGCGGCGTCCCGAGCAGTGGTCCCACCCCTTTCCGAGGGGGCAAGTCCGGCGGCGGCGCCCCTTCGGAAAGGCCCAGCGACCCCCGCAGTGACCTCACGCGCCGAGGTCGCTGCGGGGGTTTTCCGCGTTCGGGGCACGAGTGGGGGTCACGGTCGTCCCGACCACGCTTTCCCGTGGCGGCGCGACCTCGGGCCTGACCACGGGGTTGGAATGCGGGGGCGGTGTGATCTCGAGGCTCCCGCCGGCCCCTGGCGACGCGGGGCCACCCAGAGCGACAGCGGTCAGGGCCCCGGCTGTGAGAAGGGCGACACCGAACGAAACGAACGGAAGCGGCAAAACAGAACGCATCCGGCACAAGTTAGCGAGCGAATCAGACGAATCCGCTGGAAGGTGCTCAAGCTTCCCTCGATCGAGTGGTAAAAGAATCGTCACGCACTGCGACGAAACTTACGATGCCATAACCGACGGTGGCGTAACCACGGGTTCGTTGTGCATGCTAACTAGTCGCCTCCGGACGGGAGCCCGCCGGCGAGTGGTCAGACCGGCACGTCGCACGAGTTAGGGGGATGTTGTGCTGCTGCGATGGAACAGTCTCGTGTCCCTGGGGGACAGCTTCACCGAGGGCATGGACGATCCTGGCCCACAAGACACCTACATGGGCTGGGCGGACCGCCTGGCGGGGATGATCGCCCAGCAGGCGCCTGAGTTCAGGTACGCCAACCTCGCCGTCCGGGGCAAGATGCTGCAGGAGATCATCGACGACCAGGTGCCGCTCGCGATCTCGCTCAAGCCCGACCTGGTGACGTTCTGCGGCGGCGGCAACGACATCATGCTGCCGAACAGCGACCCGGACGCGCTGGCCGAGGTCTACGAGGTGGCCGTGGCCGACCTCCGCTCCGCCGGCTGCGACGTCGTGATCTTCACCGGGTTCGACACGCGCTCCACGCCGTTGCTCCGCAGCATTCGCGGCAAGGTCGCCATCTACAACACGCACCTGTGGTCGATCGCCGAGCGCTACCACTGCCGGATGGTCGACCTGTGGGCCATGCACCCGCTGCACGACCGTCGCGCGTGGAGCGAGGACCGGCTGCACCTCTCGCCGGAGGGGCACCAGCGGGTCGCGCTCAAGGCCGCGGAGGTGCTCGGGCTCATCGACGACCGCTCCTGGGACGCGCCGTGGCCCGCGCTGGAGCAGGCGGACTGGGTCACGCAGCGCAAGGCGGACCTGAAGTGGGCGCGCGAGTACGTGGTGCCGTGGATCGGCCGCACGCTGCGCGGTGAGTCGATGGGGGACGGCCTGGCGCCGAAGCGGCCCGACCTGCTGCCCATCGCCCGGATCAGCGACGAGAGCCGCATCGGCAACTGACGGACCGAAAAGAGGAAGACCCGACCGGCACTCTCCCCCGAATGCCGGTCGGGCCCTCCAGAAGCAGGCGCCTTACCCCCTCGGTAATCCCCCACTCGGCGGCCTGCTCGTCCAACATCCCATGCTTTGGGACCAGACGACTAAACGTCCGCTAAACCTCGGACGACAACGAGTCCAGAGCGGCCCTCACCGCGACCGCGCGGGCGGAGTTGACCTGCGCGTACAGGCGCAGCGCCTCCGTCAATTCCGCTGCCGCAGCAACCCATTCCGCCCGACGGAGCAACACGCCGCCGAGCACGTGCCGGCCGAAGCCCTCCAGGTACGTCACCTCGGCGACGGCGGCCTGGTCCACGACCTGGCGGGCCAGCACCTCGGCCTGGTCCAGGGCACCCGCCTGCAGGTGCAGCTCGGCGAGGTTGGCGAGACCGCGGATCAACGCGACGTTGTCACCGGAGCGCCGGTACACCTCGACGGCGTGAGCCTGGTGCTGCAGCGCGATTTCCACGTGCCCGCGGGCCTGTTCGACCTGCGCCACGTTGTTCAGGCCGTGCGCCTCACCGACCACGTCACCGGACTGCTGCGCGAGCTGCACGGACTCCCAGAAGTGCAGCAGCGCCTCGTCGTGCTGCTCCAGCCGGAACAGGACGTCGGCGAGCTGGGCGAGCGTCAGCACGAGGTACTGGCGCTCGCCCAGTTCCACCGCGATCCGGTGCGCGCGACGGGCGTCCGGCAGCAGGACGGGACGTCCCAGCCGGGCGTTCGTCGTGTAGGTCGTGTCCAGCATGAGGACCTGGCCGAGGCGGCTCCCCGTCACCTCGGCCGCGGCCAGGCCGAACCCGACCAACGCCACCCACTCGCCGGTGAGCGCGCGCACGGTCGCGTAGTGGTGCAGCAGCCGAACCAGCTGCCACACCTGGTCGTGCAGGCCCCTTTCGGCGGACGCGTGCACGACCGCGACGATGTTGGGCCACTCCTGGTCGAACCAGTCGATCGGGTCGCCGAACGCCGGCAACGCCGTGGAACCGTTGTCCGCCAGGACGAAGTCGAGTCCGTCGCGCGCCGGACGGATGGCCCGGCGGACGTGGTCGCACGCCACGAGGTAGTAGTTCACCAGGCGCCGCAACGAGTCCAGGTCCGGACGCCCCGCCCCGCGCACGTACAGGCGCACCAGCTCGTGCATCGTGAATCCGTCCGGCCACGGTTCGACCAGCAGGTTCACCCCGACGAGCTGCGCCAGCCGGGACCGGGCCGCCTCGACCTGGACGCGGGTCAGCGCGGCGACGGCGTGCGGCGACATCCACCGGCCGGGCGCCATGCCGACGGACTGGAAGACCTCGCCCAGCTCGGACGGGAGGTCACGGGTCGAGAGGTCCAGCGCCCGCGACACCCCGAGTCCCGCCTCCGGCAGGTCGAGGCCGCGCATCCGCTGCTCGTCGTCGGACAGCTCCCCCACCAGCTCCTCGACCGTCCACTCCGGACTGATCACGAGCTTCGCGGCGGCCACCCGCAACGCGAGCGGCAGCCCTCCGCAGAGCTCGGCGAGCTTCTGCGACGCCACCGGGTCCTGCACCGACAACGGCTTGCCCAGCACGTCGTCCACCAGCGCACGGGACGACGGGTCGTCCAGCGGGCCGAGCTTGCGCACACGGGCGCTGTGGGTGACGACCAGCCGTTCCATCTGCGACCGCGACGTCACCAGCACCACCGAGCCCGAACCGGGCGGCAGCAACGGCTGGACCTGGTCGAACGCGGTCACGTCGTCCAGCACCACCAGCACGCGGCGGCGGTTGAGCAGCGAGCGGTACAGCCCGACCCGGTCCTCGACGCCGACCGGCACACCGTCGGCCGGCACCCCCATCGCCACGAGGAACCGGGTCAGCACCTCGCCCGGCTCGGTGTCGCCCAGCGAGGCGAACAGCACGCCGTGCGGGAACAGTTCGGAGTTCTCGTGCCCCCACGTGATCGCGAGGGCGCTCTTGCCGACACCGGGCGCGCCGGTCAGCACGGCCACGGCCGTCGCCAGCAGGTTCCGGCTCGCCACCACGGTGTCGAGCCACCCCCTGTCGTCGTCGCGGCCGAACAGCCGGGAGGCCGACGCGGGCAGCAGAGCGGGCGCCACGATCCCGGCCCGCGGGGCCACGGGACGGGACTCGACCGGGCCGATCACGCTCAACGACGGGTCGTCGCGCAGCACCTGCTCGTGCAACGACCGCAACTGCGGACCGGGGTCGATGCCCAGTTCGTCCACGGCCCGGCGCTGGAAGCGCTGGTAGGCCTCGAGAGCGTCGGCGCGCTGGCCGGACCGGTAGAGCGCCCGCATGCTGTGGGCGACCAGGCGTTCGCGGAACGGGTACTCGGTGCACAGCCCGCGCAGTTCGCCGACCAGCTCCAGGTGGCGGCCGAGCTCGAGCTCGGCGTCGATGCGCTCCTCCAGCGCCGACAGCCGCAGCTCCTCCAGGTCGGACGTCATCGGGTCGCCCGGCACGTCCGCGAGCACCGGGCCGCGCCACAGACCCAGCGCCTCGCGCAGCAAGCCCGCCCTGATGGCGGCGGGCTTGCCGCGAGAAGACGCCACGAGCTGCTTGGCACGGTGCAGGTCGAGGCGCCAAGGATCCACGGTCAGCTGGTAGCCCGTCGGCGTGGTGCGGATGGTCGCGGAGCCCGCGGGATCGGACTCCTCGAGCACCTTGCGCAGCCGCGAGACGTACCCGTGCACGATCGTCCGCGCTGTGGCCGGAGGCGTGTCCGTCCACAGCGCGTCGACGATCTGGTCGATCGAGACGGGTCGGTTCGCCTCGACGACCAGCATGGCGAGCAGCCCGCGCATGCCACGGCGGCCCAGTTGGACGAGCCGTCCGTCCGCGAGCACCTGGAGTGGACCGAGCACGCCGAACTCGAGTCCGGTTTTGCTCCGCATGCCCCTCCTCAGGTGCGCTGACCTCGTCACTCCAGAAGGTGCGCAAGCCCGAGTCTCAGATACAAGTAAGGCCCAAGTTCGCGGGACGCTACTGTTCACCTGTGCCGCGAGACAGGAATTCCGTGGTTGACCGCGGCGCCGGGTGCCTTCTCGGCGGCGCTCTCGGTGATGCGCTCGGTGCGCCCGTGCAGTACCTCGGCTGGGCCGACATCCAGCGCGAACACGGTCCTGAGGGCGTCATGGGACCACCGAAGCCCGCGCTGTTCACGGACGACACCCAGCTGACCCTGTTCACCGCCGACGGGTACCTGCGCGCCTGGGTGCGCGGTAAACGCACCGGCGACTGGGAACCGTCCCAGATGGTCTGGCACAGCTACCGGCGCTGGCTGATCACCCAGCAGCAACCGGCCCCCGAACGGGGTGCGATCGGGCTGCTCGCCGACGAACGGCTGTACGAGAGCCGCTCGCCGGGCCTCACGTGCCTGCGCGCGCTGGCCGCCGAGACACCGTCCACTCCGGAGAACCCGCACAACGAGTCGTCCGGCTGCAACGGCGTCACGCGCACCGCACCGGCGGGCTTCGCGCCGTCCGCGGCGATCGCGTACGACCTCGGCTGCCGGTTCGCCGCCCTGACGCACGGAGGCACGGGCGGCTGGGTCTCCGGCGGCGCGCTGGCGTTGCTGGTCCACCTGCTCGCCGTGAAGGCGCGGCCGCTGCGTGAGGCGATCGACCAGGTCATCGGCCGCGTGCTGCGCGACGACACGTACACGGCGACGGTGCTGACGCGGGCCGTGGTGCTGGCGGACGAACACGACGGTTCGTCGCCCGTGCGCGTCGACCGGCTCGGCAGCGGCTGGACGGGCCCGGAGGCGCTGGCCATCGCGGTCTACACCGTGCTGACGCACCCGAAGCCGTCGCAGTTCGTGGACGCCATGCGCGCCTCCGCGAACCACTCCGGCGGCAGCGACGCCACGGCGGCGTTGACGGGCAACGTGCTCGGCGCGTTGCACGGCACCGACGCGCTGCCCCGGGACTGGCTGATGGGGCTGGAGATGGTGGACGTGCTGGACGCGATGGGCCGCGATCTCGGCATGTCCGCGGTGAACCTGGACTTCAACGAGGACCGCTACGCCTGAGGTCGACGAGGGCGGCCAGGAACACCCTGGTGGAGATCGTGATCAGCTGACTTCGCGGAGCAGACCGATCAGCTCGGCCACCGTGAGGCCGTCGACCGAAGACGTGGACCCGAGCCGTGCGAGCACAGCAGCGGCCAGGGACCTGAACGCCTCGACGTCCTGCTCTCCGACGACCACGAGCGAAGGCTCGCCGTCCGCGAAGACCAGCAGCAACGGCCGGCCGTTCTGGTCGAACCCGGCCGTGAACTCGTCGGCGGTCCGCTCCGACTCCGCCCACGAACGCAGGTCCACAGGTGCGGCCAGGACGTACGGGTGCTCGTCATCGTCGAACACCGCGACAGGCCAGTCGACGCTCATCGTCACCATCTCGGTCGCCGCACAACCGCGAACCCCAGCGGGAGCTCCCCAACAACAGGAACAGCCCGTGGGGAGCGCTCCCGAATTCGCTCACCCACGGGCTGTTCCGCACGATCACTTGGTCAACAGCAGGCCGGGTCTTGCCCCGAGCGCGAGCTCCGATCCAGCTCTTGATCAACGAAAAACGTGCCCCGGAGTCAAGGCTCCGTTGGGCGAGCATGTTAACAGATGTGTACGGGAAGTCCAGGACTCGAGTACACGCGACGATCTTCGTCGACGATGAAGACCTCGCACTCCTCCTGCGCCGCCGCCCACTCGATTCCGTCCCTGCCCAGCGCAAACGCTGCTGTGGCAGTGGTATCCGCGATCGCGAGGTCGTCGGAGAAAACCGTGACCGACAGAATTCCGGAGACGGGCTGACCGGTGCGGCCGTCGAGGATGTGCTGACCGCGTTCGTACAACGCTGACGTGGCAACGGCTCCGTCCCGCACGCCGAGCACGACGCTGAGCTGGTCGGCGACGTCGGGATGCCGAACGCCGACGCGCCAAGGCTTTCCGGGCTCGGGCTCGCCTGCCGTCACGACGTCGCCACCGGCGTTGACGCAGAACGACGTCGCGCCGCCCGCCCGCAGCATGTCCGCCGCCCGTTGCACGGCCCAGCCCTTCACCACCGCGCACGGGTCGAGCCCGCGGCCCGGCACCTGCGCGGTGAACGCGCCGCCCGTCGACTGCTCGTACCAGTCGCACAGCGAGAGCACCTCGACCAGATCCGGGGTGAGCTCTTCCCTGGTGAGCTCACCCCGGTCCAGCCGGGAGACCTCGCTGCCGGGCTTGAACGGCGAGAACCGGGCATCCGCCTCGCGCAGCCAGGCGAACGCCTGCTCGGCCAGTGCGGCGTCCCCGTCACGCAGGTCCACCGAGATCGGCAGGCCCATGATCTGCTCGACGCGCCGCACGGCCACGGTCACTTGGCCCCGTCGAGGGCGGCCTGCAGCGACTGCTTGTAGCCGTCGGAGGTCGCCGTCGCGCCGGACACCGTGTCGATGTCCGCGCTCTGCGCCTTCAGAGCAGACTCGCGCAGCAGCGGCAGCGCCATCCTGGTCGGGTTGCTGTTGGGCGCCCGCAACGCCTTCACGTCGACGATCTTGGTGCCCTGCAACGTCACCTGCACCTGCACGGTGCCCTCGGACGTGTTCACCGCGGGCCCTGGCACGGTGCGGTTCTGGGCCTGTTGCTGCTGCGGGGTCGTCGTCTTCGGCGCGGCCCCCGTCGTCTTCGGCGCGGCGCCGGTGGCCTTGGGTGCCGTTGTCTGGGGTGCGGTGGTGGTCTGCGGCGCGGCCTGCTGCTGTTCCTGGGCCGGCGGGGTGGCGGCTGCCTCGTTGATCTCACCCTCGTGCGCGGCACCCGGTGAGTAGAGCCAGACCGGAACCAGGCCGGCCACGCTGAGCACCGCTACGGGAATTGCCCACTTCACGTCGTCGAACCCCTTCAGTTGGCCAGCGCGAAGCGCTCGGCGTGGATCTGGTTGCTGGGCACTCCCAGTTCGTCGAGGCTGGTGATCACCGCGTCGGTCATGCCGTTCGGGCCGCAGATGAAGACGTCGCGGTCCTGCACGTCCGGCACGAGCGCGGCGATGTTCTCCGGGCCGAGCAGCGGTCCGTTCGCGGTGATGGACTTCGACGAACCCGTGACCAGGCGCAGCACCGCGCCCTTCGCCCTGGCGAGGCCTTCGAGTTCGCGCAGCAGCACGGCTTCACGCGGGTCGCTGACCCGGTAGAGCACCACGACGTGGCCCTTGATCTCCTCCAGCAGCGCGCGGACCGGCGTGACGCCGACACCACCCGCGACGAGGAGCGCGTTCGGCTTGGTCTGGTGCATCGTCGTGAACGCGCCGTACGGGCCCTCGGCGAACACGCGGGTGCCGACCTTGATGTTGCGGATGTCCGCGCTGCCGTTGCCCAGGGCCTTCGCGGTGAGCCGCAGGTACCTGCCGTTCGGCGCCGCGGACAGCGAGAACGGGTTGGCCTGCCACCAGCGGTCCTTGGTCAGGAAGCGCCACAGGAAGAACTGGCCGGCCTTCGCGCCGAGCTGGTCGAGGTCCTTGCCCTCGATGTAGACCGAGACGACGTTGTGCGCCTCGGGCACCACGGCGGCGACGTGGAACTGGTGCTTCCAGTTGCGGTAGAGCGGGAGCACGACGCGGCCGAGCAGGACGGAGCCGAGCGCGAACGCCCACAGGCTCCACCAGTAGCCGGTCGCGAGGGCGGACTTGCGGAACGTGCTGCCCACCGCGACCTGGTGCGAGAACGCCAGGAAGATCGCGATGTAGGTGTACAGGTGGATGAAGTGCCAGGTCTCGTAGGCCATCCGGCGCCGCGCGAAGCGGGCCGAGACGGTGCCGACGACCATGATGATCGCCCACGCCACCAGCGCGCGGAGGATGCCCTCCAGCTCGGTCGCCTGCCGGACGACCTCGGCGATCGGGCCGTCGGCGCCGGCGTTGCCGAACGCGATGAAGACCAGGTGGCCGATCAGCGTGAAGAAGATCGTGAAGCCGACCCAGCGGTGCCACGAGGTGAGCTTGTCCATGCCGAGGCGCCGGTCGAACCAGGGCAGCCGCGCCACCAGGAGCAGTTGGAACGCCATGGCGAGCGCGCCGTACAGGCCCGCGAGGCGGCCGAAGTTGACCAGCGTGTTCGAGCCGACGCCTGCCGCGTTGAACAGGTAGGTCACGAACGCCGCGTTGGCCAGGAGGAACACGTACAGGCCGGCTTTGGCCAGCACCTTGTGCGGCGTCGCACGTCCGGCCGCAGCCGGTCGCACGGGAGGCTGCAGGGTGGTCGTCACGGCGGGCTCCTCGGTCAGGGCGGTCTCTGGCGGTCGATCTCGATCCTTGGCGTTCGAGCTGTGGCTCCCCTATGCCCGCGCTGTCGAGTTCCTGTCGATCGAGCGGGAGAGCCACCAGGTGACGCACCATGAGCACGTGGACAAGGGGAACTCGGTTCGATTGCTCGTCGTAGATGACGAGCCGCACATCGCTGACCTGGTCGCGACGGTCGCCCGGTACGAGGGCTGGCAGGCCGCGACGGCGCTCAACGGCGAAGAGGCGTTGAGAGAGGCAGCCGAGTTCCAGCCGGACATCGTCGTGCTCGACCTCATGCTGCCTGACCTGGACGGATTCACCGTTCTAGATCGAATGCGAGCAGCCGGCGCGATGGTCCCGGTGGTCTTCCTGACGGCCCGTGACGGCACCGCGGACCGTGTGGCGGGACTCACCCGAGGCGGCGACGACTACCTCGTAAAACCTTTTTCGGTCGAGGAGCTGATGGCCCGGCTCAGGGCCGTGCTGCGCCGTTCGACGGGTCCGTCGTGGAAGCGTTCGGTGCTGAAGGTGTCCGATCTGGTGATGGACGAGGACACGCGCGAGGTCCGTCGCGGCGGCAAGCTCGTGACGCTCACGCCGACCGAGTACGAGCTGCTGAGGTACCTGATGCGGCGCTCGCCGGCCGTGCTGACGAAGGCCCAGATCCTCGACCACGTGTGGGAGTACGACTTCGGCGGCCGTTCGAACGTGGTCGAGCTCGTCATCTCCCACCTGCGCCGCAAGCTCGACGACGGCCGCGAGCCGTTGATCCACACCGTGCGCGGTGTGGGGTACGTGCTCCGCCGAGCAGCTGAATGAGCCCCGCGGTGAAGTTCCGGTTGAAGCCCGTCCGCGACTGGCGGCTCGGCACCCGCCTCGCCCTGGGCCTGGGCGCGCTCGCGCTGACGGTGTTCGTGATCGTCGGCTGGGTCATGGTCACGTCGATGAAGGACTTCCTCGAC
This sequence comes from Streptomyces sp. ID05-26A, assembly GCF_033794685.1. Lineage (NCBI taxonomy): Bacteria > Bacillati > Actinomycetota > Actinomycetes > Kitasatosporales > Streptomycetaceae > Streptomyces > Streptomyces sp. ID05-26A. The sequence continues at coordinate 2,638,363 of NZ_JARAYZ010000001.1, read as the reverse complement.
CGCCGCCTCGACGACCAGATGGTGATCAGCCAGCAGGGCTCGGTCAAGGAGCTGGAGTACTACGGCAAGATCACCAAGATCCCGCCGGACTGGTTCGCGGTCGTCTACAAGATCGACAACGGTGAGCTGCGACCACAGCCCGGCGACCAGCAGCCCGACGACCGCGAGGAGTTCGACGCCCTCGCGAAGAAGGCGCTGACCGCCGACGAGTTCCAGACCGAGTACCTGCGCGACGAGGGCAAGTTCCGGTTGCGCGCCTGCCAGGTGATCAAGGGCGAGTACATCGTGGTCAGCGCGGCCCCGATGCAGGACCGCGACGGCACGATCTCCCAGCTGGTCACCGTCGGTGTGATCGCGTTCCTGGCCGCGCTGGTGGCGTTGGTCGTGGGCGGTCAGGCGTTGATCCGCAAGGGCATGCAGCCGTTGTCGGACATGGCCGACACCGCGCACGACATCTCGTCGCACGACCTCACGGACTCGGGCGACCTCACCGTGCGCGTGGACGGACGCGGTGGCGGTGTCGAGGTCGAGGAACTACGTGAAGCGTTCAACAAGATGCTCGCGCACATCGACTCTTCTTTGGCCGCCCGCACGGCCGCAGAGCAACGCCTGCGCAGGTTCATCGCCGACGCCTCGCACGAGCTACGCACGCCCCTCACGTCGTTGCGCGGCTACGCGGACCTCTTCCGGTACGCGGCGGCCAACGAACCGGGCGAGCGCGAGAAGCACCTGGAGAAGCTGCGGTCGGAGGCCTCGCGCATGAGCGTGCTGCTCGACGACCTGTTGTTGCTGGCACGCCTGGACTCCGCGGCGACCGAACCGCCGTTGCGCCCGGAGGAGCTGGACCTCTCGGTGATCGCGGAGGCGGCGGTGGACGCGTTCCGCGCGGGCAGGCCGTCACACGAACTGTCCCTGGACGCCGACACCGTGAGCATGACCGCCGACCCGACGCGGCTGCGGCAGGTGTTCGACAACCTGCTGACCAACGCGGCCGTGCACACGCCTGCCGGCACGTCGGTGACGGTGAAGGTGACGGCCGAGAACGGCTGGGCGGTGATCAGGGTGAGCGACACCGGCCCCGGCATCCCGGCCGCGGACCAGGCGCGGATCTTCGACAGGTTCTACCGCGTGGACGACTCGCGGACCCGCCAGCGCGGCGGCAGCGGCCTGGGGCTCGCCGTGGTCCAGTCGCTGGTGGAGGCGCACGGCGGCACGATCGAGCTGGCCAGCCGGCCGGGGTCGACGGTGTTCACGATCCGTCTCCCCCGGCGGCTCTAGCCAGCCCCGGCGTGGGACCGGCGGCTCTCACGAACCGCCCTCCTCACGTCGGCGCGGGCTCACTCGGCCTGCGAGCTCGTCGCCCACAGGTCGATGCCCGACTCGACGGCGTACTTGTCGATCTCGGCGAGTTCGTCGTCGGTCAGCGGCGGCGCCTGCAGGGCCGCGAGGTTCTGCTCCAGCTGCCCGACCGACGACGCGCCGATCAACGCCGACGTGACGCGCGGGTCGCGGATCGTCCACGTGAGCGCGAGCTGGGCCAGCGACTGCCCACGCGACTTCGCGACCTCGTTCAGCGACCGGATGCGGCCGAGGTTCTGCTCGGTCAGCAGGTCCGTCGACAACGACTTGCCCTGCGACGCGCGCGACCCCTCGGGAACACCGTCGAGGTAGCGGTCGGTCAGCATGCCCTGCGCGAGCGGCGAGAACGCGATGCAGCCGGCGCCGACCTCTTCCAGCGTGTCGAGCAGCTCCGGCTCGATCCAGCGGTTGAGCATCGAGTACGACGGCTGGTGGATCAGCAACGGCACGCCCGCGCTCTTCAGCAGTTGGGCGGCCTCGCGGGTCTTCGCGGGCGAGTACGACGAGATGCCGACGTAGAGCGCCTTGCCCTGCTGGACCGCGGACACGAGCGCGCCCATCGTCTCCTCGAGCGGCGTCTCCGGGTCGAACCGGTGCGAGTAGAAGATGTCGACGTAGTCGAGCCCCATCCGGGTCAGCGACTGGTCGAGGGAACTGAGCAGGTACTTGCGGCTGCCCCACTCGCCGTACGGCCCGTCCCACATGTCGTAGCCGGCCTTGGTCGAAATCACGAGCTCGTCGCGGTACGGCCTGAGATCATCCTTGAGGATCTGCCCGAACGTGATCTCGGCAGACCCGTAGGGAGGTCCGTAGTTGTTGGCGAGGTCGAAGTGCGTGACACCGAGGTCGAACGCCCTCCGCGCGATCCCGCGGCCCAGTTCGTAGGGCCGGTCACCGCCGAAGTTGTGCCACAGGCCGAGCGAGATGGCGGGCAGCTTGAGGCCGCTGCGTCCCGTCCGCCGGTAAGTCATCTGGTCGTAGCGCGCGCTATCCGCGAGGTAGGACATGGGTCCAACAATGTCACGTCCTAACGAGACAGAGCAGGACGAGAAACACACCTTCATGCGTGCGGAGGACGTGCGCGCGATGGTGCTCGACGCCCGTGACTCGCCCACCGGCGTGACGATCTACCGAACGTGGATCGACGGCCGCCTCGACCTCGACTTCCTGACGATGAACGGCCCGCTCACCCTGGTCGGCTGCCACCTCCCCGAAGAGCTGACCCTGCAGCACGCGCAGATCGGCACGATCGACCTCAGCAGCACGAACGTGTGGGACGTGCGCGCGGAAGGCCTGCGCACCAGGAACTTCGAGATGACCGATGCCCGCTGCTCCGACAAGTTCGACCTCGACCACGCCCAGATCGATGGCACCCTCTCGCTGCACAGGACCAGCATCGGCTCGTTCACCGCGTACGGCCTGAAGGTCGGCGGTTCCTTCATGGCCACCGGTGCCCACTGCCGGCCGGGCTGGCGTGGCGGGCAGGCGATGTTCCTGGACAACGTCGACGTCGGCGGGGACCTGGTCCTCGACGACGCGTGCGTCACCGGCGTCGCCGGTCCCGCGATCACGGCGAACGGCGCGAAGGTCGGCGGCGTCCTCTCCGCCGAGAACGCGATCATCCGCGGTGACGGGGACGCGTTCTTCCTCCTGGAAGCCGACATCGGCGCGCTGGACCTGCGCGGCACCGTCCTGCGGGGCGCCCTGTGCACCGACGGCACGCGGATCCGTTCCGAAGCGAAGCTCGGCGGGATCGACGCCGTGGCGCAGGAGGCCGGCAGCACCATCCGCATGGTCGACACGAAGATCGGCGCGGGACTCCTCCTCACCGGACTCGTGCGCAACCGTGCGGGCCAGGCCCTGACGCTGCACGCGACGACGGTCGGGGCGAGTCTCACGATCCGCAAGGCCGAGATCGACGCGAACGGCGACGAGGCCGCGTTGGAGATCAGCAACTGCGACATCGGCAGCGAACTCACGATCCGCCCGGAGAAGCTCCGCAACCGCGGCGACGGCCTGGAGCTCGACCTGTTCCGCACGACGGCTGGACGAGCGCTCGGGCTGGAACCGGAGAACCTGACCGAGGTCTCGGCCACCCTGGACGGACTGTCCTATCCGGACGCTCCGGAGGACGTCGAGGCGTGGCTCACGATGCTGCGCGACCGCACCCCCGGCTACGAGGCCCAGCCCTATCAACAGCTCGCCGCCGTCCACCGCGCCGCCGGCCACGAACACACCGCCCGCCGCATCCTGATCGCCCAGCAACGCGACATCGGACACCGAGGCGACCCCGGCAACAAGCTGTGGCACTGGTTCCTGGGCGTCACTCTCGGCTACGGCTACAGACCGTCGCGGGCGGTGATTGGTTTACTGGCGACGTTCCTGCTAGCGCTCTGTCTCGTGTGGACAACGAACGCCTATAACGGCCTGACACCGGCCAAAGACCGCCCCGCGGACGCGTGTTCACCTGTGAACAGGATCAGTCTTGCGGCGGATCTCGCGATCCCGCTGGTGAAGCTCGGTGGCACACCGAGATGCGAACTGGCGAACGGTCCAGCCGGACAGTGGGCGACCGGAGCAGGCTGGGTGGTGCAGATCCTCGGTTGGTCGTTCGCCACGCTGAGCGTCGCGGGCTTTACCGGGCTCGTTCGCAAAAGCTGACGGACCGCATGACTGAAATGAGAAGAGGGTCCGCCCACCTGGGCGAACCCTCTTCTCCGAAAGAGCCGGCGAGGGGAATCGAACCCCTAACCTTTCGCTTACAAGGCGAGTGCTCTGCCAATTGAGCTACGCCGGCCGGCGCGTGTTCGCGAACATCGTAAGCGCCCGTTGCGGGTGCTACCTGCGGCGAACGGTCTGCTCTCAGTGTGATCGGATTGCTCCAACAGGAGTCAGACCAACCAACCGAGTGGATCAATGCGTCGGAGTGACCGCCTTGACCAGGTCAGGAGGGTAACCAACGGACAGTGATCATGTCCTCCTTTTCGGGTCGCCCGATCGGAGGTGGCAGACGACACAGCAACAGTCGAAGTCCCTGCCACGATCACACGACGGAGGTGCACGAGATTTCCACGAACAGCCTGCACGGCCCTGCCCTGCCCGATGACACCACGGTTCACCTGGTACTCGATCTCGCCCTGAAGATCGGTGAGGTCCAGATGTCCAGCGGAGCCGGCGCGGCCGATGTGACAGCCACGATTCTCTCGGTCACCGAGAGCTATGGACTTCCGCACACGGAAGTCGACGTGATCTACACCTCTATCAGCGTGTCGTGTCATCGCGGCACAGAGGCGTTGCCGATCACGTCCATCCGCGTCGTTCGCCAGCGCAGTCTCGACTACACGCGGCTCGCGGACGTCGAGCACCTGGTGCGCAATCTGGGACCGATCGAAGAAGCGCACGCACGGCTCGAAGACATCACGAACGCCGCGCACCCGTACCCGCGTTGGATCGCCACCGTCGCATGGGGTGGCATGGCTGCCGCGGTCGCGTTCCTCGTCGGCGGCGGGCTGGTGCTCGCGCTCACCGCCGCGGTCATCACCGCCGTGGTCGACCGGGTCGGCCGGGTCCTCAACCGGCGCAACCTGCCGTTCTTCTTCCAGCAACTCGTCGGCGGAGCGCTCGGCACGGGCGCGGCGCTCGCGATCTTCTCGACCGGCCTGCTGCCGGTGCGGCCGAGTCTGCTCGTGGCCGTCGGGATCGTCGTGCTGCTGTCCGGGCTCGCACTGGTCAGCACCGTGCAGGACGCGATCTCCGGCTACAACGTCACCGCCGCCGGCCGCACCGTCGAGACCGTGCTGCTCAGCGCCGGTCTGATCGCGGGTGTCGCGCTGGCGATCCGCGCGGCCGTCCACTTCGGACTGGACATCCGGCTCAGCGACCCGTTGCCCGCGTTGATCTCCGCGGTGCCGATGCAGTTCGCGGCCGGCGCGGCGACGAGTGCGTTCTTCGCGCTCGCCTGTTACGCCCGGCCCCGCGCGCTCGTCGCCGCCGCCCTCTCCGGCGCGATCGGCACGTCCGCGTACGGCCTCATGACGAGCCTCGGCCTCGACGCGCTGCTGAGCTCCGCCGTGGCCGCCGCGATCACCGGGTTCGGCGGCGCCACGATGACCCGCCGGCTGCGCATCCCGACGCTCGTCGTCGTGCAGGCCGGCGTCGTCCCGCTGCTGCCCGGCTGGACCACCTACCGAGGCCTGTTCCAGCTCACCGCCGAGGGCGATCCGGCCGGTTTGAGCACGCTCGTGTTCGCGAGTGGCATTGCTCTCGCACTGGCCGGAGGTGTCGTGTTCGGCGAGTACCTGGCCCAGCCGGTGCGCACCGGACTGGGGCGTCTGGAGCGCAAGTTCGCAGGTCCGCGCATGTCCGGACCGCTCAAACCCTCGAAGCGTCGTTTGGAGTGAAACTCGCTGTGACGGGGGTTACACGACACGCCGACCGGACGCGCAGCGGCTAGCGTCTTTTTCGTGAGCATGGACATAGGCGAGAACGGGGCAGAGTTCGTAGTCGTGGCCAACCGGTTGCCGGTTGACCTGGAGCGCCTCCCTGACGGGACGGAGCGCTGGAAGCACAGCCCGGGAGGGCTGGTGAGCGCGCTCGAGCCGTTCCTCCGCTCACACAGCGGCGCCTGGGTCGGCTGGCCGGGCGTCTCGGACACCGAGGTGGCGCCGTTCGAGGACGACGGCCTGCTGCTGCACCCCGTCGAGCTCTCGGCCAAGGAGGTCGAGGACTACTACGAGGGCTTCTCCAACGGCACGCTCTGGCCGCTCTACCACGACGTCGTGGCGCAGCCGGCCTTCCACCGGCACTGGTGGAACACGTACGTGAAGGTCAACCAGCGGTTCGCCGACGCGACCGCGAAGGTGGCCGCCCAGGGCGCGACGGTGTGGGTGCAGGACTACCAGCTGCAGCTCGTCCCGGCGATGCTGCGCGAGCAGCGGCCCGACCTCAAGATCGGCTTCTTCCTGCACATCCCGTTCCCGCCGGTCGAGCTGTTCATGCAGCTCCCGTGGCGCACGGAGATCATCCGCGGCCTGCTCGGCGCCGACCTGGTGGGCTTCCACCGGCCCGGCGGCGCGCAGAACTTCCTCTGGCTGGCCCGCCGCCTCGTCGGCCTGGAGCCCAGCCGCGGCACCGTCGGCGTCCGGACCCGGCCGGGTGTCGTGCAGGTCGGTGACCGCACCGTGCGCGTCGGCGCGTTCCCGATCTCGATCGACAGCGCGGGCCTCGACGCGGTGGCCCGGCGCAAGGAGACGCAGGCCCGCGCGAAGCAGATTCGAGCGGACCTCGGCAACCCCAAGCGCATCCTGCTGGGTGTGGACCGCCTCGACTACACGAAGGGCATCGACGTCCGGATCCGCGCTCTGTACGAGCTGATCGCGGACGGACGCGTGGACCCCGAGGACGTCGCGATGGTCCAGCTCGCCACGCCCAGCCGTGAGCGCGTCGACCACTACGTGACGATGCGCAAGGACATCGAGCAGTCCGTCGGCCGGATCAACGGCGAGTTCGGCCGCGTCGGCAAGCCCGTCGTGCACTACCTGCACCAGTCGGTGAACCGCGAGGAGCTCGTCGCGTTCATGAGCGCGGCGGACGTCATGGTCGTCACGCCCGTTCGGGACGGAATGAACCTCGTGTGCAAGGAGTACGTGGCCTGCCGATATGATCTTGGTGGAGCTCTGGTGCTCAGTGAGTTCGCCGGCGCTGCCGCAGAACTGACCAGTGCGTTCCTGGTGAACCCCCATGACCTGGACGGTGTCAAGAACGCTCTGCAGGCCGCCCTCGACATCGATCCCGCCGAGGGGCGCCGTAGGATGCGCGCGCTGCGCCGCCAAGTCCTCACCCACGACGTTGACCGCTGGGCGAGGTCGTTCCTGGAGGCGTTGGGCACGCAGACCTCGGTCTGAATCCTTTCAGATCGTTTTGAACCCGACCCATCGAGTGCTCCAGGAGGGGCGTTGACCGCCGAGGCCCTCCCCGCCGAACTGCGCCGAGCGATCGTTCAGCTCGCGCGGACCCCGCGACTACTTGTAGCCAGCGACTACGACGGAACACTCGCGCCGATCGTGAGCGACCCGGAGGCGGCCCGCCCGCTCCCGGAGTCGGTGAACGCGCTGCGTTCGCTGGCATCGCTGCACGAGACGACGTCGGCTGTGATCTCCGGCCGTGCGCTGCGCGACCTGGCCACCCTTTCCCGCCTGCCGGGCGAGGTCCACCTGGTGGGCTCGCACGGTTCCGAGTTCGACGTCGGTTTCGTGCACGCGCTCGACGGCGACGCCAAGGCGTTGCTGCGGCGCATCGAGGCCGACCTCGAAGAGATCGTCGACGGCCAGGAGGGCGTGCACCTCGAGGTCAAGCCCGCTTCGATCGCCGTGCACGTCCGTCGTGCGGCGACCGAGGCCATCGGCGCCGCGGTGCTCGACGCCGTCCGCTCCGGTCCGTGCACCTGGGAAGGTGTGCAGGTCACCGAGGGCAAGGCCGTCATCGAACTGGCCGTCGTCGAGACCAACAAGGGCCACGCCCTCGACATCCTGCGTCACCAGGTCGGCGCCACCGCGGCGATCTTCCTGGGCGACGACGTGACGGACGAGAAGGCGTTCGAGCGCCTGCACGGGCCCGACCTGGGCATCCGCGTGGGTCCCGGCGAGTCGCTGGCCCAGCACTACGTGTCCGACCCCGCCGACGTGGCGACGGTGCTGGCGTTCCTGCTGGAGGAACGTCGCGCGTGGCTGCACGGCGATCAGGCGGTGCCGATCGAGCGTCTGACGATGCTCGCGAACGAGCGTTCGGTTGCTCTCGTGACGCCGGACGCCAAGGTCAACTGGCTGTGCCATCCCGAGCCGGACTCCGCGGCGATCTTCGCGGACCTGCTCGGTGGCCCGGCCGCAGGCCACTTCTCGATCAAGCCGGAGCACGGTTCGCTGCCGTTGGGCCAGCGGTACCTGCCGGGCACGATGATCGTGGAGACCCGCTGGTCGAGGCTCCTGGTGACGGACTACCTGGAGCACGATCTCGCCTCGCACCGCACCGACCTCGTGCGGCGCATCTCCGGCTCGACCAACGCGGTGATCACGTTCGCGCCGCGCCCCGAGTTCGGGCAGGTGCCGGTGCGGCTGCTGCGCGAGCGCGACGGCCTGCGCATCGTCGGCACCTCGGACCCGATGGTGCTGCGTTCGCCCGGCGTCGACTGGGAGATCACCTCCGACGGCGTGCAGGAGACCGCACGCGCCGTGGTGCGTCCACGCGAGGGTGCGCCGGTGTTGCTGGAGCTGCGGTGCGGCACCGACGACATCACCGAGCACGCTCAGGCCGAGTCGGTCCGCCGTGACCGCGCCGCGGGCTACTGGTCGGACTGGGCCGCGGGCCTGCACCTGCCGAAGGTGCAGACCGACCTGGTGCTGCGCTCGGCGCTGACCCTGCGCGGCCTGGTCCACAAGGACTCCGGGTCGATCATGGCGGCCGCGACGACGTCGCTGCCCGAGGAGCTCGGTGGTGTCCGGAACTGGGACTACCGCTACTGCTGGCTGCGCGACGGCGCGATGACCGCCGCCGCCCTGGTGTCGGTGGGCTCGTTCGCGGAGGCCGACGGCTTCCTGGCGTGGCTGCACGGCGTCCTGGAGACCATCCCGGGCCCCGAGCGGCTGCACCCGCTGTACACGCTGCACGGCACCCAGCTGGGCGCCGAGGCCGTCATCGAGTCGCTGCCCGGCTACGCCGGCTCCCGCCCGGTCCGCGTGGGCAACCTCGCGAACCAGCAGGTGCAGCTCGACGTGTTCGGCCCGGTCGTCGACCTGGTCGTCCAGCTCGCGACCGCACGCGGGTCGCTCTCGGACGCCGACTGGACGATGGTCCAGGCGATGGCCGAGGCCGTCTCCCGGCGCTGGCACGAACCCGACCACGGCATCTGGGAGGAACGGCACGCGCCGCGCCACCACGTGTACTCCAAGGTCATGTGCTGGCTGACCATCGACCGCGCCATCAAGCTCGGCGAGCAGTTCGGCCGCGAGCTGGACCCGTCGTGGGTTCCGCTGCGCGACACGATCGCCACCGACGTTTTGAAGAACGGCTGGAACGACGAGGTCCAGTCCTTCACCACGGCCTACGACGGCGACGACCTCGACGCCGCCTCGCTGTTCGTGGGCCTGTCGGGGTTGATCGACCCAGCCGACGAGCGCTTCCAGTCGACGGTGACCGCGATCGAGGCGGAGCTGCGGTCCGGTTCCACCGTGTACCGCTACCACCGCGACGACGGCCTGCCCGGCGACGAGGGCGGCTTCCACCTCTGCGCCGCCTGGATGATCGAGTCGTACTTGCTCACCGGCCGCCGCACCGAGGCCGAGGAGCTGTTCGGCCAGATCGTCGCGGCAGCAGGCCCCACCGGCCTGCTGCCCGAGGAGTACGACCCGGTCGCGGAACGCTCGCTGGGCAACCACCCGCAGGCGTACTCGCACCTGGGCCTGATCCGCTGCGCCCAGCTGCTCTCGCAGTGATCTCGTAGTTCTGCTGCCGCCGCGGTCCTGTTCAGGGCCGCGGCGGTATCTTTTCGATGATCTTCGCCGTCCCCGGCGAGCTGCCGAGCAACGTGATCGTGTCGCCCCGGATCAGGTGCGCCCACGCCGGCGGCACGAACGGCCTCAGCCGGGCCGTCGCCCGTTCGCCGGGCCCCAGCACCGGCTTGGACTCGATCCACAGCGCGGCCACCCGCTGGTGCCTGCCCGTGACGTCCCACGTCGGGCGTTCTCCCCTGGCCCGCAACGGTTCCGCGGCGACGGCCATGGTCAGCTCCACCCGCAGCACCCCTTGGATCGACTCCACGCACCGCCACTGGAACCAGGCGTCGTCCTGGTCCATCTGCGTGGCCGCCTCGGCCAGCAGGGCCCAGTAGCGCGGTGTCTGCCAGGTGTTGCCGTCGAACTCCCCCAGCAGCTGGAGCACGAGCTCCCACTCTTCGAGGTCCAGGTAGTCGAGCAGGTCCGTGCTCCGCACCTCGGAGGGCACCAAGGACGCGGCGAACCGCAACAACTCACCGATCTCGCTGTCGTGTCTCCCCAACACCCGCTAATTCGATCACAGTCGCCACGCCCGCCATGGGCTGGTGTTCGTGAAACGCGATCACGGCGCCCTCGGTGAGGTGCTGCCACGGGTCCGCGGGCCTGAGCCGGACGACCGCCGTCCGGCCTGGTTCCAGGACCAGCATCGACTCGATCCGCATCGTCGCGGGCCGGAGCACTCCGTCCCCGAGGTCCCAGCGCGTTCCCTGCCTCTCCCCGGCGGGGATCGGGGTGGCGTCCGTCGCCAGTTCGAGTTCGGCGCGGAGGAGCCCGTGCCGCGTTTCCTCCTTGCGCCAGGTGATCCAGTCCGTGCCCAGGCGCATCTGCCGCGCGGACTCGGCCAGCAGGTCCCAGAACTCGTCGGTCTGCCACGCGACGCCGTCGAAGTCCTCCAGGATGCCGTGCGCCACCTCTGGCTCGTTGTGGTCGAGGTAGTCCAGCACGTCCGCGGAGGTGCACCCCGCGTCGCTGCGTGCGTCGTCGGGGATCAACGACACCGCACGGCGCAAGGGGTCAGTCATCCTCGGGCTCGGCCTCCTTGCCGTCACCGCCCTTGCCGCTGCGCCGACGGTTCAGTCCCAGCACTTCCAGCGCCGACACCAGGTCGTGCGCCACCAGCGCCCGCACGCCCTCGGGCAGCGGCCCGTGGTCCGGCGGCACCAAGGCCTTCTTGAACCCCAGCCGCGCGGCCTCACTGAGGCGTTTGCCCACGCCGTTGACGCGCCGGATCTCTCCGGCCAGGCCGACCTCGCCCAGCACCACCAGGTCGGCGGGCAGGGCGATCTCGCGTTCGGCCGAGGCCACCGCGAGCACCACCGCGAGGTCCGCAGCCGGCTCCACCAGACGCATGCCGCCGACCGTGGCGGTGAAGACGTCCTTCTGGAACAGGTTGACCTTGCCGCGCTTCTCCAGCACGGCCAAGGCCATCGAGATCCGCGCCGAGTCGAGGCCGCTCACCGCGCGCCGGGGTGCGGGCAGATTTGTCTTGGCCACCAACGCCTGCACCTCGCCGAGCATCGGGCGCTTGCCCTCGACGATCACCGTGACGCAGGTGCCCTCGACTGCTTTCTCGCGGCGCGTGAGGAAGAGGCCGGACGGGTCCGGCACGCACGCGATGCCGTCGTCGCGCAGCTCGAAGCAGCCCACCTCGTCCGCCGCGCCGTAGCGGTTCTTGATGCCCCGCAGCAGCCGCAGGCTGGAGTGGCGGTCGCCCTCGAACTGCAGCACCACGTCGACCAGGTGCTCCAGAACCCTGGGCCCCGCAACGGATCCGTCCTTCGTGACGTGTCCCACGAGGACCACCGGGAGACCGCGTTCCTTGGCCATCGCGATCAGTCCTGATGCGACGGTCCGCACCTGCGTGACGCCGCCGGGCACACCCTCGACGCTCACCGTCGACATGGTCTGGATGGAGTCGACGATCAACATCGACGGCTTCACCTGGTCGACCTGCCCGAGCAACGCGCTGAGCTCGCTCTCGGCCGCCAGGTACATCTCGGGGTGGAGGTTCCCGGTGCGCTCGGCGCGCAGCCGCACCTGGCCCGCGGACTCCTCACCCGTCACGTAGAGGCAGCGGCCGTGCGCCTCCGCCCACCGGTGCGCCGTCTCCAGCAGCAGCGTGGACTTGCCGACGCCGGGCTCACCGGCGAGCAGCACGACGGCACCCGGCACCAGGCCGCCGCCCAGCACCCGGTCGAACTCGCTGACGCCCGTCGTGAGCGCCCGCGCCGACTCGATGTCGACCTCGCCGATCGGCCTGGCCCTGGAGGTCGGCGCGCCCGCCACGACACGGGTCACCGAGGCGGTGCCTCGTTCCTCGATGCTGCCCCAGGCCTGGCACTCGGGGCAGCGGCCGAACCACTTCGCCACCTCGTGCCCGCACTCGGCACAACGGAAGATCGGCCGCGCTGTCTTCGCCACGACCAGAACGGTAGAGGACAGGTCTGACACTTCCGATCGCCGCAGGTCACAGCCACGCGCAGAAATCTCGAAGATTTTCTGACGCCCGATGTCGATCCGGCGTGGGGCCCGTTCGACGCATCAGTGGAAGGACACGACACACCTGGAGGACACAGTGAGCACCGCAACCGCTTCCGCGACGCAGACCCGCAAGTTCGCCATCGGCCGCTACGCCACCGTCGTCACCCGCGTGCTGACCGGCCTGCTGTTCGCCACGACCGGCCTGAACGGCTTCCTGATGTTCATGCCCGCCCCGGACCCCAGCACCATGGCGCCCGACGGCGTGGCGTTCAACGCGGCCCTCTACGCGACCGGCTACATGGTGCAGCTCACGTCCGGCGTCCAGCTGCTCGCCGGCGTCCTGCTGGTGATCGGCCGGTTCGTGCCGCTGGCACTGGCCCTGCTCGCCCCGGTCATCGTGAACATCTTCCTGTTCCACGTCTTCCTGGAGCCGAGCGGCATGGTCATGGCGCTGCTCGTGGTCGCCGCCGAGATCGGCCTCGCGTGGGCCTACCGCGACAAGTTCCGCCCGATGCTGCAGGCCTCCTGACCCAGCAACGCCAAACGCCGCCCCCTGGATACCCAGGGAGCGGCGTTTCGCGTATCAGGGCACTTAGTGCGAGTTCGCGACTTCCCGGCGAACTCGCCGCTGCTGCGCAGCAGCGGCAGAAAACTCAGTGACCGCCGGACTCGTGGTTCTCGCTCGTGCGCTTGTGGTCGGACGGCGCCATGGGCACCTCCAGCGTCACGGAGCCTGCCTTCTCGAACAGGAAGGTGATCTTGACGGTCTGGGCCGCCACCACCTCGCGGTTCAGCTTCTTGAGCGTGCAGCGGATCTGCAGCACCTCGAGGTCGGGGTCCACCGTGGCCGGAGCCGAGGAGGACGGGCGACCGGTCGTCGACGGGGCGCCGGACGACGACGCGTTCGACGACGGCGTGCCCGCGTTCGAGGACGGGTTGCCCGACGTCGAGGACGGCGTGCCCGCGCTGGACGACGGCGTGCCCGCGTTCGACGAGGGGGCGCCCGAGGTCGGCGCGACCGACGAGGACGAGGCGGCGGAGGACGACGGCGAAGAGGACTTCACCGGCGCCTTCGAGGCGTCGTACTCGGCCCGCAGCGCGTACTGCGCCGGGATCTCCTTCGAACCGACGACCTCGGCCTCTGCCTCGGACGCGTCCGACTTGATCGACAGCAGCTTGTCCGGGGTGGACCCCGTGTTCGCGATGACGAAGGTCAGCGGCACATCGGCGCCGTCCTTGTACCGGTTGCCGTCCGGCGGGAAGGCGAGCATGGCATTGCGCACCGCGATCGGGCCAGCGTTGCCGCTCGCACCGTCCACGGCGGCGACCTGGGTGTCGGTCTGGGTGACCTGACCGGCGCTGCAGCCGACCGCCACCAGGCCGAGGCCCGCGGCCAGCGCTGCCGTCACGATCATCCGGCGAGACACTCCTGAGTTCACGGCTCCAGCGTCCTTCCTAGGGAACAACCACCAGGCAAGGAGCCTAACCGGGACCCGAATCGAGGGCGCGACTGGCTGCCAGTCGATCTTCGATGAGACGTACCTTGCACGCGAACAGGTGGTTTGTCAACCCCCCGCATGGCCCTGACCAGCACTAACGGATCATCGAGCGACAATCGAAGGGTTGCCGGACGTGTTAGGATGGGGGCATCGAAAGGGGCAGAGGACACATGGTTTTCAAGGTCGGAGAGACCGTCGTCTACCCGCACCACGGTGCCGCTCTCATCGAAGCAATCGAGACCCGCGTGATCAAGGGCGAGGAAAAGAAGTACCTCGTTCTGAAGGTAGCGCAGGGCGACCTCACCGTACGGGTTCCCGCTGACAACGCCGAAATCGTAGGCGTGCGTGACGTTGTCGGCCAGGAAGGGCTCGACAAGGTTTTCGAGGTCTTGCGTGCTCCCCACACCGAGGAGCCGACCAACTGGTCTCGGCGGTACAAGGCCAACCTTGAGAAGCTCGCCTCCGGCGACGTGAACAAGGTTGCGGAAGTGGTGCGCGACCTCTGGCGGCGCGAAAAGGATCGCGGACTTTCCGCGGGCGAGAAGCGGATGCTGGCGAAGGCGCGGCAGATACTGGTCAGCGAGCTGGCGCTGGCCGAGGGCACCGACGAGGACAAGGCCGAGGTTCTCCTCGACGAAGTTCTCGCCACTGCTTCGTAGTTTTTCTGCAAACAACAACTGAGCATCGGATGTAAGTCGCGAACATGAGTGTTGTCGCGCTCGTGCCCGCGGCAGGGCGGGGTGAGCGTCTGGGCTACGGGATGCCCAAGGCGCTCGTGCCGGTCAACGGTGTACCGCTGTTGACTCGTGCCGTGCGAGGCCTGTTCGAGTCAGGTCACGTCCAGCACGTCGTCATCGCCGCTCCTCCGTCCGATGTGGACCAAGTGCACACCGCAACCGCCTCGCTGGCTCCGGCCGGCGGGGCGGTGCACGTGCTTTCAGGGGGTTCGCAGCGCACCGACTCGGTGCGGCTCGCCCTCGAACACGCGCTCCGCGTGATTCCGGACACCTCGATCGTGCTGGTCCACGACGCCGCTCGTGCCTTCACCCCTCCCGAGGTCATCGCCGGTGTCGTCGCCGCCGTGCGCGACGGGTTCGACGCCGTCATCCCGGTGCTCCCGGTCGCCGACACGATCAAGCAGGTGGACGAGGCCGGAGTGGTCGTCTCCACACCTGATCGAGCCGGTCTGCGGGTCGTGCAGACCCCGCAGGGTTTCCGCGTCGAGACTCTCAAAGCCGCCTACAGCTCCGGTATCGCCGCGACTGACGACGCCGGTCTCGTGGAGAAGAACGGTGTCGCGGTGCACACGGTCCCCGGACACCCCCACGCCATGAAGATCACCACCCCGTTCGACCTCGCGGTCGCGGCGGCACTGTTCAGCGGAGGCCAGTAGTGAGGATCGGCCAGGGCGTCGACGTCCACCCGATCGAGGCAGGACGTGAGTGCTGGGTCGCCGGGCTGCTGTGGGAGGGCGTGGACGGGTGCGCCGGTCACTCCGACGGCGACGTGGCCTCGCACGCCCTGTGCGACGCGCTCCTCTCGGCAGCGGGCCTGGGTGACCTGGGCGCCGTCTTCGGCACGTCCGACCCGCGCTGGTCCGGTGCGCACGGCGTGGTCCTGCTCACGGAGGTGCGCCGCCTCGTCGAGGAGGCCGGCTTCCGTGTGGGAAACGCCACAGTGCAGGTCATCGGCAACCAGCCGCGCGTCGGCAAGCGTCGCGAAGAGGCCCAGAAGACCCTCTCGGAGGCCGTCGGAGGCCCCGTCTCGGTCGCCGGCACCACCACGGACGGCCTCGGTCTCACAGGGCGGAACGAGGGCATCGCGGCGATCGCGACGGCCCTGCTGTTCCCCGTAGCCTGACCTCATGGCCACGCTTTCAGATGCACAGCGCGAACTCCTGGACAGCCCCAACTACGGCACGGTCGCGACGCTGACCAAGGACGGCAGCCCGCAGACCTCCGTGGTCTGGGTCAAGCGCGACGGGGACGACGTGCTGTTCTCCACGGTCGTCGGCCGCGCGAAGGAACGCCACCTGCAGAACGACTCGCGGGTGAGCATCACCGTCATCAACAAGGACAACCCGTACCAGTACAGCGAGTTCCGCGGTGACGCGTCGCTGACGACCGAGGGCGGCGCCGAGCTCATCAACGAGCTCTCGCACAAGTACCTCGGCAAGGACTACCCGGGCGACGCCGGCACGGACAACGTCCGCGTCATCGTCCGCGTCAAGGTCGCCAAGACCACCGGCAACGCCTAACTCGACTGCCTCTGCGCAGGCACCTTCAGCACGGCCGTGCCGCCGTCGAGGTCCACCCGGCTCCGCGGCGGCGCGTGATCACCCTCGTCGTCGCGCAGATGCCGTTCCTCCTTGCGGAACTCCAGTTCGTCGCGCTTGCCCGCCTCGAACGTGGCTCCCAGTTCGCCGATCCCCGCGGTCGACATCGGCATGCCCTTCTTCCTGCCGCGGACGAACCTCTCGAACACGGCGAGGAAGAACAGGGCCGCCACCAACGCGGGTAACGACATCGCGAACAGGAACCCCAGGCTCATACCTTCCCAACTCCCCGCACAGCGGTGTGGTTCCCGCCACTACGATCGCCTGGTGCCCAAGTACGACGTGTGCCTCTCCTTCGCCGGCGAAGACCGCCCCTACGTCGACGAGGTGGCCCGCCACCTCACCGAACTGGGTGTGACCCGTTTCTACGACACCGACGAGCAAGCCGATCTCTGGGGCAAGAACCTCGTCGAGCACCTCGACCAGATCTACCGCCACGACTCGCGCTTCTGCGTGATGTTCGTGTCGGAGCACTACGCCAGGAAGATGTGGACCAAGCACGAGCGGCAGGCCGCGTTCGACCGCGCGCTGGTCTCCGACACCGAGTACGTGCTGCCCGTCCGCTTCGACGACACCGAGATCCCCGCGCTGCGGGCCGGCACCGGTTACCTGGACATCCGCCACAGCACTCCGCGCGAGCTGGCGGAGATGATCGCCAGGAAGGTCGGCACCGCGGTCCCCGGACCCAAGGCGGGCTGGGAGTACCAGCTGTTCGCCGCCACCGTGGGGCTGCACATGCGCAACCTCAAGGACAAGCGGACCCGCCACGAGATGGGCGGCGCCAAGCCGACGCGCATGATCACCGAGGACGTCGACGCGCTCGACACGTTCATGGCACGCAGCCGGGCGTTCGACAAGATCATCAACGGCGTCTCGGACCTGCTCTCCCCCGGCAGGCTGCAGAGCGCGTTCGGTCCGGCCGGGCGTCCCGGCGACAGCGACAAGATCAAGTACCTGGCCAACAGCTTCGTGGAGGCTTACGAGAGCCTGCTCGACTGGTCCGCCGAACTGCGCGGCACCACGACGCCGGACCGGTTCACCGCGCTCTACTCCACCGCGGCCCACCTCTCCGACCAGCCGCTGAAGCAGATCGAGCAGTTCGTCGAGGAGTTCCAGGCGGCCACCGACCGCGGTGCGGGCGACCTGCAGCTGACCCTCTCCTACGACGCGTCCGCCGTCGAAGCCGAACTCAAAAAGGTCCAGACCACCTAGCCGTTCGGCACGTAGAGTCGGGGGCGTGACGATCCGCGCCGCGCTCTTCGACTTCTCCGGCACGCTGTTCCGGCTCGAGCACCCCGAGCTCGCGTCCAACGGTGACCTGATGCGTGCACTCACGGCCCCCGTCGGCATCTCCGACGGCATGGACCCCGAACTCGCCGACGCCTGGGTGCGCCGCGACCTCGACCCCGACGTGCACCGCTGGGTGCACGTCCGCGTCCTCCAGGACTCGCTCGTGCCCGACGCCGAGGCCCTCTACGACCAGCTGATCCACGCCGAGTCGTGGGTGCCCTACCCGGACACCAAGGCGACACTCGAACACCTGAAAGACGTGCCCGTCGCGGTCGTCAGCAACATCGGCTGGGACATCCGCACGGTGTTCGAACTGCACGGCCTGACGCACCTCGTGGACGAGTTCGTGCTGTCCTACGAGGAAGGCGTCATCAAGCCGGACCCGAAGATCTTCACCACCGCGTGCGAACGGCTGGGCGTCGATCCCCGTGATGCCGTAATGGTCGGCGACAGCGAGGAGGCGGACGGCGGCGCGGAGGCCATCGGTTGCTCCTTCCGGCTCGTCAACCCCGTTCCGACGAGTGACCGCCCGGACGCTCTTTTGGATGTGGCCCGTACCATTCCCGTGTGAGCCTCCACATCTACGACACCGCGAGCCGGTCCATGCGGGAGTTCCACCCGCAGGTCAACGGAACGGCGTCGATCTACGTGTGTGGGGCGACGGTGCAGGGTGTGCCGCACATCGGGCACGTCCGCAGCGGCCTGAACTTCGACGTCCTCCGTCGCTGGCTCGCCCGCGACGGGGCGGACGTCACGCTGGTCCGCAACGTCACCGACATCGACGACAAGATCCTCGCCAAGGCCGCCGACCACGGCAAGACCTGGTGGGAGTGGGCGTACAAGCACGAGCGCTCGTTCGAGGACGCCTACGACGCGCTGGGCTGCCTGCCGCCGTCGTACGCGCCGCGTGCCACCGGCCACGTCACGCAGATGGTCGAGCTGATGCAGCGGCTGATCGACAAGGGTCACGCCTACGACGTCGACGGTGACGTCTACTTCGACGTGCGCTCGTTCCCCGAGTACGGCGCGTTGTCCGGGCAGAAGCTCGACGGCGTGGAGCAGGGTGAGACGGCGGTGCGCGGCAAGCGCGACCCGCGTGACTTCACGCTGTGGAAGGCCGCGAAGCCCGGCGAGCCGTCCTGGCCGACGCCGTGGGGCGACGGCAGGCCCGGCTGGCACCTCGAGTGCTCGGCGATGGCCACGACGTACCTCGGCAGCACGTTCGACATCCACGGCGGCGGGCTCGACCTGATCTTCCCGCACCACGAGAACGAGCAGGCCCAGTCCCGCGCGGCCGGCGACGGCTTCGCGAACTACTGGATGCACAACTACTGGGTGACGCTGTCCGGCGAGAAGATGGCCAAGTCGCTCGGCAACACCGTGTCCATCCCGGCGATGCTGGAGCTGGTCCGCGCCCAGGAGCTGCGGTACTACCTGGTGGCGCCGCACTACCGTTCGCACATCGAGTACTCCGAAGAGGCGTTGCAGGAGGCGGTGACGTCCTACGGGCGCATCGAGTCGTTCCTGCGCCGGGTCGCCGAACGCACTGGTCAGGTCCAGCTGCGCGGCGACATGTGCCCCGACTTCGTGGTCGCGATGGACAACGATCTGAACACGCCCCAAGCCGTGGCGGCACTGCACAACAAGGTGCGCCAGGGCAACACGGCGCTGGCCGACGGTGATCACGACAAGGCCCGTGAAGCGGCCGAGTGCGTGCGCCGGATGGCCGACATCCTCGGCGTCGACCCGTTGTCGCCGAAGTGGAACGACCAGTCGTCTGCCGACCTCGGCATGCGACAGGCGTTGACCACGCTGGTGGACCGACTTCTCGTCGAACGCCAGGAAGCCCGCAAGAGCAGGGACTTCGCACGCTCTGACGCGTTGCGCGACCAGCTGCACGACGCGGGCATCGCCGTCGAGGACACCCCCGACGGTCCGCAGTGGACTTTGAAGGACGACTGACTTCCGTGGCTGGCAATTCCAAGCGCAAGGGCGCGATGCGCAATCCGGGCTCGAAGAAGGGCGCGGTCGCCGGTTCCGGCGGGCAGAAGTCCAAGGGCCTGCAGGGCAAGGGTCCGACGCCGAAGGCGACCGACCGCCCCAACCACCCGGCGTACCGCAACGCCAAGATGGCGGCGAAGTCCAGTGCCGCCAGGACGCAGCGCAGGCAGACGAAGGAGAAGGCCTCCGCGGAGACCGTGGCAGGCCGCAACCCCGTCGTCGAGTGCCTGCGCGCGGGCACGCCCGCGACGGCGCTCTACGTGGCGCTGGGCATCGACACGGACGACCGCGTGCAGGAGGCCGTGCAGCTGGCCGCCGAGCGGGGAATCTCCGTGCTGGAGGTGTCCCGCGGTGAGCTCGACCGGATCACCGCCGGCGCGATGCACCAGGGCCTCGGCCTCCAGGTGCCGCCGTTCGAGTACGCGACCCCGGACGAGCTGCTGGAACTCGCCCAGCGCTCCACCCGGCCGCCGCTGCTGGTGGCGCTGGACGGCGTGACGGACCCGCGCAACCTGGGTGCCGTCATCCGGTCCGCCGCCGCGTTCGGCGCGCAGGGCGTCGTGGTGCCGCAGCGGCGCAGCGCGTCGATGACGGCCGTGGCCTGGCGCACCAGCGCGGGCACGGCGGCCAAGCTGCCGATCGCGATGGCCACGAACCTCACCCGCACGCTGCGCGACTGGGCGGAGGCGGGCCTGATGATCGTGGGCCTCGACGCGGACGGTGACGTCGACGTGGACGGCCTCGAGCTCGCGACGGGCCCGCTCGTCGTCGTGGTCGGTTCGGAGGGCCGCGGTCTCGGCCGTCTCGTCAAGGAGACGTGCGACCAGACCGTGTCGATCCCGATGGCCCCCGGCGTCGAGTCGCTCAACGCGTCCGTCGCGGCCGGTGTCGTGCTGGCGGAGGTCGCCCGTCGCCGCCGCATCGATGCCAAGGGCTGACCCTACTTTTGGCCCTTGTCTGACGGTTGCCTGACGTTATTGATCAGTTTGCGACGCCATGCGCGTCCATAACCGACGTTAGTGATCGTTTTCCTCGTCCGCGAAACCGGTTTCGTTACGCGGACGAGGAAACGAGATCTCCACACTTGCCAGAACCGCGCCGCTCAACGGATGACAAACCGCGTGGCCTATTCCGTGCCACTCCCGGACGCGGGTACCTTCGTCTCGGTGAGAATGCGCAGGTCACGAGGGGCGGGAGTCGGAGCGGGTTGCACCGGTTGGTCGAGCCACCGACGCCCGTTTGGCACCAGCTGACACGCAACGTGACCATTTGGGATCCAATCAGGCGAACCCGAGGTCAACTGTCAAGAAGATCAGCTCTACGTTTTGCTATTGTAACTACTTTATGTAACTGCTCTGCTCCGTTTAGGTACACACTGTGGTAGGACAGACGTTGAACGGTCAGGCAGCTTCTACCGTGATTGTCGATAGGAATTGATTACCACCGGCGGGGGCGACGTGACTCGGCGTAGAGCGAATCGGGACGTGCCGATTCGCCGCGCGCGGGCGGCGGCTCCGCGAGGTAGCGCATGACGACGCGCGGCACCCTCCGCGAGCTCGTGGGTATGCGCGAGTTCCGCGCCATGTGGATCGGTTCCACTCTTTCGACAGCCGGTGACCAACTCGCCGCGGTCGCATTGTCACTGCTCGTATTCGAGCGGACACAATCCGTTGCCGCAACCGCTCTCACCTGGTCTTTGACGCTCTTCCCGCCGCTGATTTCGGGTCCGTTGCTCGGCTGGGTCGCCGACCGGTTCCCGCGCCGCACGGTAATGGTGACGACGGCCTGGTTGCAGGCCGCGCTGATGGCCGCGATGGCCATTCCCGGCATGCCGCTGTGGGCGATGATCGTGCTGCTGGTGGTGGTCCTGGCGATCTCCTCGCCGTACCTCGCGGCCCAGGAGGCGAGCCTCCCGAACGTGCTGCCGCCCAAGCGTTACGACGACGGCGTGGCGTTGTTCGGCACGTCCGTCGACATAGCCCAGATGGCAGGACTCGCGGCCGCGGGCTTCCTCGTCGCGCACACGAGTCCGGGCCTGGCGCTGGCGATCAACGCCGGCACGTTCGTCGTCCTGGCGATCTTGGTGCAGACGTCGGTGAAACACCGCCCGGCCGCGGATCCACTGGGCCGCAAGAAGAAGGACGACGGGGAACAGCCCCGCGGCGTGCTGACGCTGATGGTGGCGGAACCCCGCCTGAGGACCCTGCTGGGCGTCCGGATGCTCGCGGGCCTCGCGATGGTCCCGGAAGGCCTCGCGGTCCCTCTGGCGGCGAGCCTGAACGCCGTCTGGGCGGTGGGCCTGATCCTCGCCATCGAACCCGCGGCGAACGTGCTGGGCGTGGCGTTGCTCTTCCGGCTCGTCCGGGATCCGGCGAAGCGAGAACGCCTGATCGGTCCGCTGGCGATCCTGTCGCTGGCGCCGTTGATCATGTTCGCTTTCAACCCGAACCTGACCTGGACGATCGTATTGCTGGTGATTGCCGGTATAGGCGGGGCTTATCACACACCCGCTCGTTCGGCGTGGATGCGGCTGCTACCGGACCAGTACCGCGGAAGGGCTTATGGCATTGGGCGCGCGGCGCTGCGCTCGAGCCAGGGCGGCGGAATGGCGCTGGCGGGCGTGGTCGCCCATTCGATCGGGTCCGTGACGGCCACGATCGCGGGAGCGGGCGGCATCGGACTGCTGCTGGCAACGCAAGCTACCTTCGCCTGGCGACGCGCTCGGGGTCGCAACGACACGAAGGTGGTGGCAATCTGAAACAGAACAGTCACCAATAGCGATATCCGTCGTGAGGCACCAAGATGATCCAGGTGCGCTTTGAAGCCGGGTAGAGGAAGGGTGGCGTTCAGAAGTCTCGGTTGCACATGGAAGGACACCTCCTCGTTGCGACGAGCAGCAGCGTGGTGGTCTACGACCTGGTCAGCGGCGGCTTAGCTCATGAAGTGCCATGAGCGTAGGGGGTCGTGGTGAAGAACAGTTTGACTGATCGCAGGCGATCGCGGGCACTCGGCTTGACTCCGATTCGCAACTGGGACCTTTGGACCGTTGCGCCTAGTGCGATCGCATACTTTTTCGTGCTCGAAGCGGCCGTAGCCGTAGCGGCCATTTGGCTCCTGACGAAGCTCACCGCCGTCTCGAACGACGACTGGCTCCGCTTCGGCGCGCTCATCGCCGCGATCACGATCCACCTGACCGTCGTGCGCAGAGCCGAGGAGGCCCGGCGCAACGAGGCCTCGGGCCCCCACATAGACCTGACCTCGGTCTGGACGTTCGCAGCAGCCGTGGCACTGCCAGGCGGCCTGGCAGTGATCGCCACGATCTGGATGCGCATCCTGATCCAGCCGATCGCCCGCCGCCAGCCGTACCGCTTCGTCTTCGGCACCGCCTCCATGCTCGCCTCCACGCTCCTGTCGTGGGCACTTGTCCACCTGTCAGGTGTCTCTTTAGCCGCCACGGGAAACGTCCCCGCGGACCTCAGCCTCGTGCTGATCCTCGCGATAGCGGCAGTCGTCTACTGGTTCGTCCAGGTGATGACCGTCGCCGCCGCGTTCAAAATCGTCACCCCGAACTCGAAAGTCCTCGACTTCCTGGGTTCCAAGGTCGACAACATGCTCGAAATGAGCACCCTCGGCGCCGGCGCGATGCTCGGCATGCTCATGACGAGCCACTGGGTGGGCCCACTCCTGCTGATGGTCCCGGTGATCCTCGTGAACGCCCTGCTGTCCAGGGCGGGCGAGCGCCGAACCCACCTCGAACGCCTGCTGCGAGAACAGGAACAACTGCACCAGCGCCTGGCAGCAGACGCCCACACCGACTACCGCACGGGCCTGCTGAACACCAACGGCCTGACCGAGTACGCGGGCCGCCTGGCAGAACGCTGCCGCCTGGACGGCGAACCGATGACGGTCCTGGTCATCGACCTCGACCACTTCAAGCGCATCAACGACACCTGGGGCCACCCAGCAGGAAACGCGGTCCTCGCAGAGGTGGGCAGAATCCTCCGCGAGAAGCTCCGCCCGGGAGACGTGGCGGGCCGAGACGGCGGCGAGGAGTTCGTGGTAGCGCTGAAGGACACACCGGTGGCCCAAGGCGTGACGATCGCCGAACGCATCCGCGAGGCGATCGGCTCCCTGGCAGTCCCCACAACGGACAAGCACCGCAACGTCGTCACCCTCTACGGCCGCGAAATCCAGCCCCCAGAACCGGAAGGCGAGTCGCTGCAGGCGATCTCGGCCTCCATCGGCGTGGCGGTGATCCCGGACAACGGCCCGGACATGGCAATGGCCCAGCACTCGGCAGACGCAGCCTTGTACAAGGCCAAGGAGAACGGCCGCAACCAGGTCCGAGTGGCGGGCTTGGACATCCCACCGCGCCTGATGCCGGCACCACGCCAGGACGACGTGACCAAGCCGATCAGCTCCCGAACCGCCTGATCGCACGCGAAGCCGAAGGCAAGCCGTCCTTACCAAATGGTCCGGGTGGGGTGGCTTCGTCACGAGTCGTGCCACAGCTCTTGCTGCATGTCAGAAGGGGTGTCAAACCGCCACGCTTTTCGGCGGTTTGACACCCCTTCAGGCATGTGGCCCGCTCTTGGTACGACTCGTGACGAAGCCACCCCACCACCGCGCCCAAACTAAGCAACGCGCCTCCGCCCAACGCAACAGGCGTGCCATCTACCCGCGCACGGCGCAGGCCCCGGCTTTGGATCAGATTGGCGGGGTCTGGGGCGGAGCCCCAGAAATTCAGGCGGAACGCCGTTGCACGGCCCCAACACCCCGGCACACGAGGTAGATCACAAAGCTGACCGCCGTAACGAGAGCGGACACAGGAAGCCCCGGCTGCAACGACAGCAGAATGCCGCCGACAGCCGCCACCTCAGCGAAGACGACGGACAGAACGGTGGCCCGCAGAGGCGACGCGGTCACACGCATCGCTGCCGCAGCAGGCGTGATCATCAACGCCAGCACCAGCAGCGCCCCGACGACCTGCACGGACAGCGCGGTAGCAACACCGACCAGCACCGCGAACACGATCGACAGCGCCCGCACCGGAACCCCGCGCGACACAGCCACATCAGGATCCACGGAAGCGAAGAACAACGGCCGGTAGATGACCGCCAGCACGGCCAGCACGGCCACCGACGAGATCACCAGCAGGTTCAGGTCGGTGGAGTCGACCCCCACGATCTGACCGGTCAGCAGCCCGAACTTGTTGCTGGCGCGTCCTTTGTAGAGCGCCAGCATGAGAATGCCCATGCCGAGCCCGAACGCGAGGATCGCCCCGATGACCGAGTCGCGATCGCTCTCCCGCCGGGACAACACTCCGAGCAGCACCGCGGCGATGATCGACCCGGCCAGCGCGCCGTACCCGATCCCCACGCCGAGCAGCAACGCCGCGGCACCACCGGTGAACGCGAGTTCACTGGTCCCGTGCACGGCGAACGCCATCTTGCGGGTCACCACGAGCGGGCCGAGCACACCGGCGACCAGGCCCAGGACCGCGGCCGCGATCAGCGCGGTCTGCACGAAGTCCAGTTCGAGCAGGTCGAGAAAGCTCACGACGCGGCCTCCGCCGACAGGTGGTGCGTCTGCTCCTCGCAGGCGCCGGCGCCGACGACCAGGATCTGGTCGCGCACCCGCACGACCTCGACCGGCGTCCGGTACAGCTCGGACAGCGTGCGGGAGTTCATGACCTCTTCGGGCGTGCCCACCCGGAACCGCCCGCCGACCAGGTACAGAACCCGGTCCACCAGCGGCAGCACCGGGTTCAGCTCGTGCGTGACGAACAGGACGGCGGTGTCGGCCTCGCGGCGGCGCTTGTCGATCAGCTCGGACACCACGCGCTGGTTCGCCAGGTCGAGCGACAGCAACGGCTCGTCGCACAGCATCACGGTGGGGTCGCCGACCAGTGCTTGGGCGACCCGCAGCCGTTGCTGTTCACCACCGGACAACACCCCGATGGGCGAGTCCGCGTACCGGGTGCCGCCGACGGCCTCGATGGCCGCGTCGACACGGATCCGGCGTTCGTGACGGCCCCGCAGGCCGAAGCCCCACGAGTGACCGTCCAGGCCCAGCCCCACGAGGTCGCGGCCCCGCAACGTCATGGACTGGTCGAGCGCTCGCTGCTGCGGGATGTACCCGATGGCGTGGTTCCCGCCGGCGATCGAGACCGTGCCGGACGACAGCGGCTGCAGACCGAGCAGCACGCGCATCAGGCTGGTCTTGCCGGAGCCGTTCGGCCCCAGGACCGCGAGGAACTCACCGGGCTCGACGTCGAGGTCGAGCCCGTCCCACAGCACCCTGTCCCCGTAGGACAGCCGTGCTCCGCGCAGCGAGATAGCGGTCATGCCTTGAGCGCCTGCGTGAGCGCGTCAACCTGCTTGCTCATCCAGTCAAGGTAGCCGGTCACACCCTCGGGCAACGTCTCGGTGACCGCGACGACCGCGATGTTCGCGGTCTTGGCCTTCTCCACGATCCCCTTGGTGACCTGGTTCTCGGTCTGGGTGTTGTTGATCAGGGCGTTGACCTGCTTGCCCTCGACCAGCTGGTTCATCTCCGCGAGGGCGGCGGCGGGCACGTCCGACTCCTCCTCGATGGCCTTGCTGAACGCCTCGGGCGTGACGTCCTCGGCACCGGACTCGTCGATCAGGTAGTGCGCGATGGGCTCGGTGGAGGCGACCTTGCGGCCCTTGCCGACGCCGGCGACCTTCTTCTCCAGCTCTTCGAGCTTGGCCGAGAAGTCCGCGGTGTTCTTCTCGAACGTCGACTTCTTGTCCGGTGCGATGGCGCCCAGCTCGTTCGCCGCGGCCTCGGCCACCGCCTGGACGGTGTGCAGGTCGTACCAGACGTGCTCGTTGACGCTGTGGTCGTGACCGTCGGCGTCGGGCGCACCGGTCTGCGGCTCCGCGTGGTTGTCGCGCAGCGGGAACGCCTCGACCTTCTTGGTGGCGTCGCTGGTGATCAGCTTCGCGAAGAAGTCGTCGTAGCCGCCGCCGTTGAAGACGACCAGCTTGGCGTCCTTGACCAGCGCCGCGTCCGCGGGCTTGCTCTCGTACGAGTGCGGGTCGGCGCTCGGGTCGTCCAGCAGCGCCTTGACCTCGACCTCGTCGCCGCCGACGGCCTTGACGACGCTGCCCCAGACGTTCGTGGAGGCGACGACCTGGATCTTGCCGTTGTCAGCGGACGGCGTGGAGGTGCCACACGCGGCCAGGCTCACGACGGCGAGAGTGCCGACCAGAGCGTTGCGGAGAGTCATCACGCCGTCCCTCGATCAGGTAATGGAAACCGTTGTCGAGTTCAGCTTACGACACGAAAAAGCCCCCGGCGGTCACGCCGGGGGCTTGAACGTGTGAATCACGCCTCCAGGCGCTCGCCCGACTCGGGGTGGAACAGGTGGATCTCGGTGGTGTCGCGGACGGCCACCTTGACGTGCTGGCCCAGGGTCGGCGGCGTGCGGCCGTCGACGCGGACGACAAAGCGCTGCGACGCGTCGCCGATCTTCACCGCACCGTGCACGAGCGCGTCGGCGCCGAGCTCCTCGACCAGCTCGACCGTCATGTCCATGCCCTCTTCGCTCGACGGCACGATGCCGAGCGCCTCGGGCCGGATGCCGAAGGTGACCTCGTCCAGACCACCGGCGGCGTCGAGCGCGGCACGGGTCAGCGGCACGATGATGCCGTCGAGCTTCGCGCCCTCGGCCGAGATCGGCACGGTCTTGAGGTTCATGGCCGGCGAGCCGATGAAGCCCGCGACGAACGCGTTGGCCGGGCGGTCGTACAGCGCGCGAGGCGTGTCGCACTGCTGCAGCAGGCCGTCCTTGAGCACCGCGACGCGGTGGCCCATGGTCATGGCCTCGACCTGGTCGTGCGTGACGTAGATCGTGGTGGTGCCGAGACGCTGCTGGAGGGCGGCGATGTTCGCGCGCGTCTCGACGCGCAGCTTGGCGTCCAGGTTGGACAGCGGCTCGTCCATGAGGAACACGGACGGCTCACGCACGATGGCGCGACCCATGGCGACACGCTGACGCTGACCACCGGAGAGCGCCTTCGGCTTGCGCTCCAGGTACTTCTGGAGGTCGAGCATCTTGGCGGCCTCTTCGACCTTCGCCTTGATCTCGGGCTTCGGCACACCGCGCAGCTTGAGGGCGAAGCCCATGTTCTCCGCGACGGTCATGTGCGGGTACAGCGCGTACGACTGGAACACCATGGCGATGTCCCGGCCCTTGGGCGGAACGTTCGTGACGTCCTTGCCACCGATGTGGATGGCGCCCTCGTCGATGTCCTCGAGGCCCGCGAGCATGCGCAGAGCGGTGGACTTGCCGGAACCGGACGGCCCGACCAGCACCAGGAACTCGCCGTCTGCCACCTCGAGCGAGAGCTCGTCGACCGCGCGGACCGGCGGGTTGCCGGAGAACACGCGTGAAGCCTTGACGTAGGACACCTCTGCCATGTGACGCACCTTTCACCGCTTGTCTGAGGGCGACGTTAGGTGTTGCAAGCGCTTACGTGAACAGACGTAAGCGCTTACGTTTCGAGATGGGGCAACGTAAGCGCTTACGTTCAGGGACGTGAACCAGTGGCGGCAGTCGATCATCCACAACGGACAGTGGAGTCAGGTCCGCCGACATGCACATCTCGACAGGAATCGACCTGGAGTCCGGCGAATTGACAAGTGGTCGACCAAGGAACAAAACAGCAGCTCAGAGTGGCCAGGAAATGGCCATCAATAATCCCGGTGTCCAGGTCGGCACTCGCATATTCTTCTAGGCCGACACGACCGATTTTGCCGGAGGAGATCGATGCGGGCCCGTCGTGACGGGGAAGGAGCTACGGAACCCGAAGACGGGGAACCAGCGGCCGACCAGCACCCCCTCGAGCAGCCGAAGATCCTCGTGACGGCCGTCAGCAGGTGGAACTCCCCGTTGGAGGAGACCGGCAGGCCGGACGCGCGACCCCTCCGGCCGGCGAAGGTCCTGGTGCCGGTCGCCGGCGTGCTGGCAGCCGCAACGGTCGTGACGCTCGTGATCCTGTACCCGTTCGGCACGCCCACGGCGGGACCGGGCAGTTCCTCCAGTGCATCGACCACGACGACGACACAGGTCATCGAATCCTCGACCGGATCACCCACGACGACGACTTCAGCCGGCGGCGTTCCGATCACCACGCCGCTGACGGGCACCAGCTCGAGCAGCAGTCGGACGAGCGACCCGACCACCACCACGACGCCGCCGCCCGGTGGTGCCGCCCCGGGAGCGGATGCCGACCGCCCCATGAACGTCCAGGAACAACGCGTGGTCGAACTCGTCCCGCTGGAGCGCTACAACTGGGTCGACATCGAGTACTGGCGCCACGACACCGCCAGCCCCGGTGAGGTGCAGATGGACGGCACGGGCGTGCACACGGCCGTCGGCGCCCAGCTCGCGATCGTCGCGGACACTCCGCTCGCCGGCCGTGCCCGCTGCGCGCAGGTGACGTCGTGGCGGGACCGAGTGGAGTTCACCGAACTGCACGCGGGCAGTCAACTGTGCGGGCGGAGCCGAGCCGGCAGGTACGCGTCGCTGGAGGTGCGGACGCTGCCGGCCTCGCCGTCCAGCGACGGCAAGTTCATCTTCTACGGCATCACTTGGAACTGAACGGAGTTCCGGCCCCGCCGGGCAGGGCCGGAACTCCGGCGGCTAGCCCTTGACGGCGCCGGACGCGAGGCCCTGCACCAGGAACTTCTGCACCAGGTAGAACACGATGATCGCCGGGATCGCCACCAGGATGGACGCGGCGGCGAGGTGCCCCCACTCCGTCCTGTTCTGCTGCACGAACACCTGCAGCCCGACCGCCAGCGTCTTCGACTCGTCCGCGGCGGACAGGAAGGCGGACGCGAACGCCACCTCGCCCCAGGCCGTGAGGAACGCGTAGAACGCCGTGACCGCGAGACCCGGCTTGGCCAGCGGCATGATCAGCCGCCAGAACACGCCGAACGGCGACAGGCCGTCCACGCGGCCGGCCTCGTCGATGTCGTTGGGCACCGTGTCGAAGTAGCCCTTCAACATGTAGGTGCAGAACGGCACCGCGGTCGTGCAGTAGACCAGCACGAGGCCGAGCGACGTCCCGTTGAGCCCCAACGCGATCAGGATGTTGTACAGCGGCACGATCAGCACCGCGAACGGGAACATCTGCACCAGCAGGAACGACATCATCAGGCCGCGCTTGCCGGGGAACCGGAACCGCGACGCCGCGTACCCGGCGGTGGCCGAGATGAAGACACCGAGGACGGTCGTCATCAGCGCGATCAGCACGGAGTTGCCGAACCAGGCGAGGAAGTCGCCCTTCTCGCCCGACAGCACGCGGGTGTAGTTGTCCAAAGAGGACTCGTTGAACAGCTTCGGGGTCGGCTCGACCGCGCGCGCGTCCGGCTTCAGCGAGGTGACGAACACCCAGAAGACCGGGAACACCGCGATGATCGACGCGACGATCAACGTGGCGTGCAACGCGATCGAGGCACCGCGAGAGCGATCGGACCGACGGCGGACCGGACCGGCGGCCTGCACCATCTTCAGGGACGAAGCGTCGAGCGTCATCACCACACCTCGCCCTGCTTGCGCAGCGCTCGCCGGTAGATCGTGGCGAACACCAACAACACCGAAAGGATCAGCACGCCGTACGTCGACGCGACGGCGTAGTCGCGGGATGCGCCGGAGAAGAAGCGTTCGAACGCGTAGGTGACCAGGATCCGGGCGTTCGGGTTCGGTCCGGCGATCAGGTAGATGATCGGGAACATGTTGAACGTCCAGATGATGCCCAGCAGGACCACCGTCGACGACACCGAACGCAGGCCCGGCAACGTGACGTGGCGGAAGCGCTGCCACGGCGTGGCACCGTCCACTTCGGCCGCTTCGTAGAGGTCGCCCGGAATCGACTGCAGGCCACCGAGAAGTGCCACCATCATGAACGGCACGCCGAGCCACACGTTCACGATGATCACGGACACCAGCGCCCAGTTCGACTGGCCGAGCCACACCGGGTCGGGCAGGCCGACCGAGCGCAGGAGCTGGTTGATGATCCCGTACTGCGCGTTGAACATGTACTTCCACGCGAACGCGCTGATGAACCCGGGCACGGCCCACGGCAGGATCAGCAGCACGCGGTAGAACGTGCGGCCCTTCACCTGGCGGTTCAGCAGCATCGCCAGGCCGAGACCGATGGTGTAGTGGAAGAACACGCACGAGAACGTCCAGATCAGCGTGCGGACGAGCGTGCCCCAGAACGCGCCGAACGACTCGCCGCCCGACAGGACGTTGAGGTAGTTCTTGAACCCCACCACGTCGTAGGTCGCGGGCCGATCGAGGATCGGGTTCGCGATGTTGCCCTCGTTGATGTTCGTGAAGGTGAAGAACACGCCCTGTGCGAGCGGGTAGAGCACCAACACCGCGATGACCACCACGACCGGCAGCACCATCGCATACGCGTACCAGTACCTGTCCAGGAACCGACGCACCGAGACTCCCCTTCCGGCGGACGGCCGGGGCTCTCACGAACCCCGGCCGTCCAACACGATCAGCCGATCGAGTACTCGGTGACGACCTTCTCCTTGTACGCCTTCGCGACGTCGTCAAGGGCGGTCTTGGCGTCCTTCTTGCCGGCCAGGAAGTCCGCGTAGCCGACCTTCAGCGGGTCGAACAGCTCGCCGCCCTCGGGGATCCACGGACGCTCGTGCGCGACCTTCGTGACCGGCTCGAACGCCGCCACGACCTCGTTGGCCTTGACGTCGGCGTTCTGGTAGGCCGACTTGCGGGTCGGCAGCAGGCCCAGTTCCTTGGCGATGGTCGCCTGCGACTCGACCGACGCCATGCAGGTGATGAACTTGATCGACGACTGCTTCGCCTTGGTGCCCTGGCGGATCACGTAGTCGTGGCCACCGACGGGAGCGCTGCCCTTGCCCGCGGACGGGCCGGGAACCGGCGCGATGCCGAGGTTCGCCTTGTCGGTGAACGCGGCGCCCTTGAGGTAGTCGGCGACGGCCCACGGACCGTTGACGACCATGGCGGCCTCACCGGACGAGAACGCGGCCTGCATGTTCGAGTACGAGTTCGTCGCGTCGAGCGCCGTGGTGGCGGCCTTCGCGTCGAGCAGGCCCTTCGCGGTCTCCAGCGCCTTCACGTTGGCGGCGGAGTTCACGACGATCTTCTTGGCGGCGGCGTCGACCAGGTCGCCGCCCTCGCCGTAGATGAACGGCAGCGCGTAGTACGCGTCGTTGTTGAGGAAGAACGACTTCTCGCCGCCCAGCTTCGCGGCGGCGGCCTTGAGCTCGTCCCACGTCTTCGGCGGCTCGACGCCGGCGTCGGCGAGCTTCTTCTTGTTGTAGAGCAACGCGAGCGAGTCGGTCACCTGCGGCACCGCGTAGGTCTTGCCCTCGTACTTCGTCGAGCCCAGCGGGGCCTCCAGGAAGTCGGAGGTGTCCTTCGCGAGGTCGGTGTCGGACAGGTCCGCGACGTAGCTCAGCTTCGCGAGTTGCGGCACCCACGCGACCTCGGAGCGGAAGACGTCGGGGCCCTGACCACCCTGGGCGGCGGTCTTGTAGTTGTTGAGCGCACCGTCGAAGGCCTGCGTCTCGACCTTG
The DNA here is from genome assembly GCF_033794685.1 of Streptomyces sp. ID05-26A. Lineage (NCBI taxonomy): Bacteria > Bacillati > Actinomycetota > Actinomycetes > Kitasatosporales > Streptomycetaceae > Streptomyces > Streptomyces sp. ID05-26A. Next base: position 2,606,243 of record NZ_JARAYZ010000001.1, on the reverse strand, counting down.
ACCTTGTAGCCGTCCTTGGTGGCACAGCCTTCAGCGATCTTCTTGAAGACCGGGCTCTCGTTGGGACCGCTGGTGTCCCAGAAGGTCACCTCACCCGAGTCGGATCCGCTGTTGCTGCTCGATCCGCCGCTACCGCAGGCGGTGAGCACGAGGGCGACACCCGTCGCCATGGCGGTCACGAGGGTTGTCCGTCGCATCGTTGCTGCCGTTCCCTCCAGCTGGGGCCCCGACTCCGAGTGAGACGAGGGTCTTGCAAGGTTTTGCGATAATGTTGCGGGCGATTTCACTACCAGAACCATGGTCAGGTCAAGACGTGGACCGTAACCAAGCCGTAACGGCCCTGTCTTGCAAACGCTCGTTGCAAAATTTTTCCGAACCGGGCAGGCTTGCGCCGAACCTGATCTGAGCTGGGAGGCAACGTGTCCGGACTGTCCGAGATCGCCAGGGCAGCCGGGGTGTCCATCTCGACCGTGAGCCGAGTTCTCAACAGGCGAGCGGGTGTGAACGAGGAGACCCGGCAACGGGTGCTCTCGGTGCTCGCGGAGATGCCGTACACCCCACGAGGCCTCGGCGCGCTGCAACGCACCGGCGTGATCGGCCTGCTCGTGCCGGAGCTCTCGAACCCGGTGTTCCCCGCGTTCGCCGAGGCGCTGGAGACTCGGGCCGCGCGCCTGGGCTACTCGTCGCTGCTGTGCAACACCCGCAGCGGCGCGCCCATGGGCGAGGAGGAGTACGTCCGCATGCTGCTGGCCCGCGGGGTCGAGGGCATGGTGTTCGTGTCACCGGAGATCACCAACGTCGAGGTGCCGCTCGGTCAGGCGCCCCGCCCGAGCTACTACGCGAAGCTCCTGGCGGACGGCGTCCACATGGTCTTCCTGAACGGTGCCACGCCCGCGCTGGACGTGCCCGACGTGACGGTCGACGAGCAGCTCGCGGGCTACATGGCCACCCGGCACCTGATCGAACTGGGCCACCGGCGCATCGGGTTCGTCTCGGGTCCGGCGCGCTCGCTGCCGTCGCGGCTGAAGCGCGCGGGCTGGGCGGCCGCGCTGGAGGAGGACCACCTGCCGGCCGGGGGCGAGTACGTCGCGCACGCGCCGTTCAGCGCGGAGGGCGGCGGCCAGGCCCTGGCGCACCTGCTCGACACGGTGAGCCCGACGGCGGTGATCTGCTCGTCCGACCACATGGCGCTCGGCGTCATGCGCGAGGCGCACCAACGGGGGATCTCCGTACCGGACGAGCTGTCGGTCGTCGGGTTCGACGACATTCCATTGGCTGCCTATTCGTCGCCCGCTTTGACCACGCTCGCGCAGCCGATCGAGGAGATGGCGGCGGCCGCGATCGACGAGCTCGTGCTCCGCCTGGACCCGGATCGCCGCAGGCAGAGCACCGACAACTACACCCGCGTCTTCCGGCCGCGGCTCGTCGTGCGGGAATCGTCTGCACCTCCGAAGTGAGATGACCGATTGACCTAATTGGTCTGGACCAAATTCTGAACAAGGCAGATGGGTCAACCTGCGCGGATGCGTCATTGGAGGGACGCAGGTCACCCTGACTTCACGAATTGGTTCTGAACCGTTACGGTCCTTTCATGGCGCGGTCGATGCATGTGCGACGTCCGGCAACGTTGGCCTCTCTGGCCGCTGAGCTGGGCGTTTCCCGGACAACGGTGTCCAACGCGTACAACCGGCCCGACCAGCTCTCGCCCGAGCTGCGTCGGCGGGTGTTGGACACGGCCCGAAGGCTGGGTTATCCCGGCCCGGATCCTGTGGCGCGCTCGTTGCGCACGCGCAAGGCCGGTGCGGTGGGCCTGTTGCTCACCGAGAACCTGTCGTACGCGTTCCGCGACCCGGCCGCGATCGGGTTCCTGGAGGGCCTCGCGCTGGCGTGCGAGGACGCCGGGACCGGTCTGCTGCTGGTGCCCGCGAACCCCGAGCGCGAGGACGTCGCGTCGGTGCACCGCGCGGGTGTCGACGGCTTCGTCGTCTACTCGGTGCCGGACGACGACCCGCACCTCGCCGCCGTGCTGGAGCGCCCGGTGCCCACCGTCGTCTGCGACCAGCCGGACCTCGGCACCGTGGACCGCGTCGGCATCGACGACCGCGGCGCGATGTACGAGCTCGCGAAGCACCTCATCGACCTGGGCCACCGCCGCATCGGCGTCGTGTGCATGCGTCTGGCGCGTGACCGCAACGACGGCTTCGTGACGCCGGACCGCCAGCACGCCGCGCACTTCCACGTGCAGCGCAACCGCCTGTCGGGCCTCGCCGAGGCGTTCAGCGAGGCCGGCGTCGACTGGTCGCAGGTGCCCGTGGCCGAGCGCTTCGACCACAACATGGCCTCCGGTGCGTCCGGCGCGGCTCAGGTGCTCGACCGCGACCCGCAGATCACCGCGTTGATCTGCACGTCGGACGTGCTCGCCCTGGGTGCGATGAACGAGGCGGCTCGCCGCGGCCTGCGCGTGCCGCACGACATCACCGTCACCGGGTTCGACGGCATCCGCGGTGGCGAGGAGGCCGGACTCACGACGGTCCGTCAGCCGGTGCTCGAGAAGGGCCGGGCGGCGGGCAAGCTGCTGCTCGACACGAACGAGCGCACGCGGCCGCGGTCGGTGAACCTCGCGACGGAGCTGATCATCGGCAAGACGTCGGGGCCGCCGCGCGGTGGTGCCGAGGAGCGCTGGTTCGGGCCGTGAGGCCCGGTACCCCTAGTGCTCGAGCCTGAACACGACGGGTGAGCTGGCCTTCCCGGCCAGCTTCGCCACCAGCAGGTAGTCGCCGGGCCCGACCTTCGTGTGGGCCCCGCACCCCGGCTGCGACGTGGAACCCGCCCACCTCGTGCCGTAGTTGAAGTTCTCCTTGGGCGCCATCACCCTGGTCTCGGAGCCCACCGCCGACAGGCAGTGGTTGCTCGACCAGAGCACGGTCGCGCCGTCCGCGGTCAGGACCGTGAGCTCGCGGTGCTGCCGCCCGATGTCCCTGATGCACGGCACCGGCCCGGTGTTCGAGACGTCCATGGACAGTTCCGGCTGGTCACCGATGGTGTAGAAGGGCTTGTTGGCCTTCGCCACGACCCCGATCACGTCGTCCGGGCAGGGCTGCGGCGGGCCGGGAGGCGGGGGCGGCGGCGCTTCGGTCGTCGGTGCGGGCGGCGGGGTCGTGGAGGAGGACGACGCGGCCGCCGGGCTCTCGGACATGCTCGGCGGCGGGTTCGAGGACGACGCCGCGGCCGCGTTCGTCGGTTGGGCCGACTCGCCGTCGGAGCCGAACATCCCGACGATCCAGATCACGAGCAGGAGTGTGACCAGCGCTGCCCCGATCGCGGCGAGACGGCGGCGCCAGTACACCGTGGACGGCAGCGGACCTGTGGGCTCGATCACGGCCCGAACGTAGCCCGACCAGGTCTGATCCAGGCGTAGGCGAGCGTCGCTCGATCCGGTGAACGTGATATTGAGCGGAAACCCCTTGTGAACGTGCGCTAACTCCGGTTCCAATCGACGCGGGGTCCGCCGGTAGGCCATGGAGGTGTGTCACATGACCGCGATCGACGAACTGCTCAAGCGGAACTACGAGCTCGGGAACGTGGTTCCCGGAGACCGTTCGTCCGCGAAGCCGTCCCTGCAGGTGGCGATTCTGACCTGCATGGACTCGCGCATCCGGGTGTTCGAGATCTTCGGTTTGAAGCAGGGTGAGGCGCACGTGCTGCGCAACGCGGGAGGGGTCGTCACCGACGACGCCATCCGCTCGCTCGCGCTGAGCCAGCGCAAGCTCGGCACGCGCGAGGTCCTGCTCGTGCACCACACGAACTGCGGCCTCGAGATGGTCACCGAGGACGACTTCAAGGACGAGCTGGAGGCCGACACCGGTCTGCGCCCGACCTGGGCCGTCGAGGCGTTCAAGGTCGTCGAGCAGAGCGTGCGCGGGTCGATGGCGCGGCTGCGGCACAGCCCGTTCATCCCGCACACCGACAAGATCCGCGGGTTCGTCTACGACGTGCACACCGGCGAGCTGCGCGAGGTCGACGCCGCGGAGACCGCCGCCGCCTGACGTTCTTCGGGAGGGCCCCCTCCGGGGGGCCTTTTCCTTGCGCGACAATGGCAGGCGATGAATCACGAGTTGCTTCTGGGCTGGTGGGACACCGCAGCCCGCGACCTGCCGTGGCGCCGTCCCGACTGCACCGCCTGGGGCGTGCTGATCAGCGAGATCATGCTGCAGCAGACGCCGGTCTCCCGCGTCGAACCGATCTGGCACGAGTGGCTGGCGCGCTGGCCGGTGCCGTCGGCGATGGCCGCGTCCTCGCAGGGTGAGGTGCTGCGGATGTGGGGCAAGCTCGGCTACCCCCGTCGCGCCATGCGGCTGCACGAGGCCGCCACGGTGATCGCGCGCGATTTTGACGACGTGGTGCCGTCGGACATCGAGACGCTGGAGTCGTTGCCCGGCATCGGCAGCTACACGGCTCGTGCGGTGGCCACGTTCGCGTACGGGCAGAAGTGCGCCGTCGTCGACACGAACGTCCGTCGTGTGGTTGCGCGCGCTGTGCACGGGGCTGGGGACGCCGGGCCTCCTTCGACCAAGCGCGATCTCCGTGACGTCGAGGCGATCCTGCCCGCGGACCAGCACGACGCCGCGGTGTTCTCGGCGGCGTTGATGGAGCTCGGCGCGTTGATCTGCACGGCCAAGAACCAGAAGTGCGCCGACTGCCCGTTGTTCGCCGAGTGCGCGTGGCAGCTGGCCGGTCGGCCCGCCTACGCGGGGCCGGAGAAGAAGGTGCAGAAGTTCGCCGGCACCGATCGTCAGGTGCGGGGCAGGCTGCTGGACGTCCTGCGGGGCGCGCCCGGTCCGGTGCCGAAGATCCAGCTCGACGTCGTCTGGAACGACGTGACCCAGCGCGAGAAGTGCCTGGTGTCCTTGTTGAGCGATGGACTTGTTGAACAATCCCACGACGGCCTCTTCCACCTGCCGGGTGAGGGGATTGTTCAACAATCCAACGACGGTCTCTTCGACCTGCCGACTGAAGGGATTGTTCAACAGTCCGACAAGGGGACGAACTGATGCACGCCCTGGTCGCCTTCTTCGACGCCGACGCAGAACGTAGGATCGTCGGATTGTTGAACAATCTGGGTGTTGAACAATCCCACACGCCCCACCTGACCTACGCCGCCGCGAGCAGCATCGGCCCCAAGGTCCGCAAGGAGCTGCGCGACGACCTGGATCGGCTGTGGATGCCGGACCTGTGGCTGCACACCCTCGGCACGTTCTCCACCACGGACAACGTGCTGATGCTCGGCGCGGTCGTCGACACCGAGCTCCTCGCCGTCCACTCGGCGATCCACGACGTCCTCGCGAACAAGGTCAAGAACCCCAGCGCGTACTACCTGCCGGGCAACTGGATCCCCCACTGCACGCTCGCCCACGGCCTCGACGACGAGCAGACGAGGGCCGCGTTCGCGAAGGTGTTCCCGGTGGAGCCGATCCGCGCGAAGGTCCGCGAGGTGTCGATCGTGGACACTCAGACCGGCGAGATCGACGTGCTCAAGAAGGCCTCGACGGCGCCCCGGTAGACCCACGGCGCGCTGTCGTGCACCACGTGGCCGGCCTCCTCGACGTAGAGGTACTGGCCGTTCGACCTGCGCGCCGCCTCGGCCATCTGCCCTGGTAGCTGGCCGCCCTTGCCCGCCTCGACGACGAGCGACGGGCACTCGACCGCGTCGATGAGGTCCCAGTACGCCCGCGTGCCCCAGTGGCCGGCGATCTCGTACAGGTCGTCCATCTCGGCGATCAGGTGCCAGCCGTCCGCGCGTTCCTCGAAGTAGTCGCAGAAGATCTCCGCGCCGAAGTACGACCGGATGTGACCCAGGGATTCGAAGGGCACCGGCCAGGCGTCGAAGAGCCACTTCCACTCGTCGATCGTGCGGCCCCTGTTGTCCGGGGCGAAGTCCTCGACCACAATCGCGCGCACCAGGTCCGGACGGGTCGCCGCGAGACACCACGCGTGCAGCCCGCCCATGGAGTGCCCGATCACCACGGCGGGCCCGAGTCCGAGCTCCTCGATCGTCCTCGCGGCGTCGGCGACGAAGTCCTCGGTGCGAAACGGTCCCCGCCGCGGGTTGCGGCCGTGCCCGCGCTGGTCGATCCCGACGACGCGCCCGAACGGCCGCAGCCACTGCGCGACCGGCCACCAGGCGGTGGCCCTGCTCATCAGGCCGTGCAGGAGCAGCACGCCCTGACCCGTTCCGCCGAACTCCACGACCGACACAGGGATGATTAACGCATGAAGGCCCGCCCGTACCTGATCGCCCTGGTGTTGATCGTGCTCGTCGCCGGTCTGCTCGTCGTGTTCAGAACGCCGGGCGGCGACCCCGCACAGCAGCAGGCCGGGGAGACGTCACCGCAGGCAGCGGTGGAGGCCGGGGCGGGTGCGGGCGACGCGTACTACCCGACGGACGGCAACAGCGGTTACGACGTCACGCTCTACGACCTGGCGATCACCTACGACCCCGGGGCGAAGAAGCTCGACGGCGTCGCGACCGTCACCGCGACCGCGTCGCAGGACCTGGCGCGCTTCAACCTCGACCTCGAAGGCCTCGAGGTGAGCGAGGTGAAGGTCGGCGGCCAGCCCGCGAAGTTCGTGCAGGAGGGCGACCACGAACTGGTGATCACGCCCGCCGCCCCGCTCGCGAAGGGCAGGCCGTTCACCACCGTCGTCACCTACGGCGGCCGGCCCACCACGATCAACGACGCTTCACTGGGCCGCAGCGGCTGGCAGATCTCGTCCACCGGCGGAGCGTTCGCCGCAGGTCAGCCCCACTCCGCGACGACGTGGTTCCCGGCCAACGACACCCCGCGCGACAAGGCAGCTCTGAAGGTCGCGGCCCGCGTCCCGGACGGCTGGACCGCGATCTCGAACGGTCTCGAGGGCCCGGTGACCCGCGAGGGCGGCTGGACGACGTTCACCTGGTCGGAGGAGACCCCGCTCGCGACCTACCTGACCACGGTGGCGATCGACAAGTTCGAAATCGTCCGTTCGAAGCTGCCGAGCGGCACGCCCGTGGTCGACGCCTACGCGCCCGGCACGTCCGCGTCGAAGAAGCCGATCCAGGCGCGGAACCCGGAGGTCCTCGCGCACCTGGAGACGAGGTTCGGCCCGTACCCGCAGCGCGCGGCGGGCAGCATCTGGGTCGCGGACCAGATCGGGTTCTCGCTGGAGACCCAGACCAGGCCGATCTACGCCGCCTGGGCCGACCTGGAGACCGTCGTGCACGAGAACGCCCACCAGTGGTTCGGCGACTCGGTGTCGATCGAGAACTGGGCGGACATCTGCCTGAACGAGTGCCTCGCGTCCTACGCGCAGTGGCTGTGGCTGGAGCACGAGGGCACCGACCTCGACCAGCGCTACCGCGACCAGGTCGAGCAGCGGCGCGAGCGGTCGTCGTTCTGGGCGCCGAAGCTCTACGACATGGGCAAGGGCAACGAGTTCCGCGGTGTGTACGACAAGGGCCTGCTGGGCATGCACGCACTGCGCAAGCAGGTCGGTGACGACGTGTTCTTCAAGGCGCTGCAGTCGTGGCTCGTGAAGCACCGCGACGGCAACGCGTCGTGGCCGGAGTTCGAGGAGCACTTCAAGCAGGCCTCGGGGCAGCCGCTGGACCCGTTCTTCAAGGCGTGGTTCCGGGACTCGGGCATTCCCGACGATCAGTACCTGCTGCCTGTCGGGGTACGCCGCTAATGTGGGTGTCATGGCAGTCGTGAAGATCAACGCGATCAAGGTCCCCGAGGGCAACGGCCCCGAGCTCGAGAAGCGGTTCGCCGCCCGTCTGGGTGCGGTCGACGAGCAGCCCGGCTTCCTGGGCTTCGAGCTCCTGCGCCCGGTCGCGGGCGAGGACCGCTACTTCGTCGTCACCCACTGGGAGACCGACGAGGCCTTCGTCGCGTGGCGGGACGGTCAGGCCGGTGCGGCAGCGCACTCCGGTGAGCGCGCACGGCCCGTGTCGAGCGGTGCCGACCTGCTGGAGTTCGAGGTCGTGCTGGGCAGCAAGCCCAAGCAGTGACCGAAGAGGCTTACGACAGAGCCGCCGAGCTGATCACCGGCGCGGACGCCGTCCTCGTCTGCGCCGGTGCCGGCATGGGGGTCGACTCGGGTCTCCCCGACTTCCGCGGCACCGAGGGCTTCTGGCGGGCGTACCCGCCCTACGAGCGGCTCGGGCTGAAGTTCGAGGAGATCGCCGATCCGGTGCACTTCGCCGACGACCCCGCGCTGGCGTGGGGTTTCTACGGCCACCGGCTCGGCCTGTACCGCTCCACCGTGCCGCACGAGGGTTTCGCCGTGCTGCGGTCGTGGGGCGCGCGGGTCTTCACGTCCAATGTGGACGGACAGTTCCAGAAGGCCGGCTTCGCGGACGTCGCCGAGGTCCACGGGTCGATCCACCACGCCCAGTGCGTGGAGCCGTGCACGGACGAGATCTGGGAGTGCTCGTTCGACGTCACCGTCGATCCGGAGACGATGCGGGCGGTCGGTGAGCTGCCCTCCTGCCCCAATTGCGGCGGGCTGGCGCGCCCCAACATCCTGATGTTCGGCGACTGGGGCTGGGTGCCGCACCGCAGCCAGCGGCAGCTGGACGCGTTGACGGAATGGCGTCGTTCGCACCGGAAACTGGCCGTGGTCGAGATCGGTGCCGGCACCGCCGTGCCGACCGTGCGGCGTCAGGCCGAACTCGCCAGCGCGGCCTCCGGCTCGCTGATCAGGATCAACGTCCGTGAGCCCGACGTGCGCCACGGCCGCGGGGTGTCGCTGCCGGTCGGCGCATTGGAAGCACTCACAGCCTTGGCACGACGAACTGCGTGACGACGGCCCGGTGATCACTGCCGGGCACGTCGAACACGTCCACGGTGTCCACGAGGACCTTCGAGTCCACCAGCACGTGGTCGATGGTCACCGGCGGCGGCCAGAACCCGCTGTCGGAGGGCCACGTGTGGATCAGCCCCTTGCCGACCTGGTCGGCCGCGTCGACGTACCCCTTGTTCAGCAGCCGCGTCATGCCGACGTGGTCGAGCGTGGCGTTGAAATCGCCCGCGAGCACCCTGATCGCGCCGGTCGAGTCGGGCGTCGGCAGGCCGGCGAGCTCACGCTGCCACGCTTCGGGCCCGTCGGTGACCACGGGCGGCAACGGGTGCACCGAGACGACCTCGATGTCCTTGCCCGGCAGGTCGACCAGCGCCCCTGCCTGCTGCAACGAGCCCGGCGGCGTCAGATTCCGCTGCGAGAGCGGGAACCGGGAGGCGAGGCCGCTGCCGGACCCGCCCGGTTCGTCGAGGAAGACCCGGTTGGGCAGCACCTGCCGCAGACCCGCCCGGTCGAGGTCGCTCACCATGTCCGGCGTCAACTCCTGCAACGCCAGGACGTCGATGTTGCGCTTGCGGACCTCCTGCACGATGAACCGCGCGTCCGCGATGCCGACTAGCAGGTTCGCGGTCATCAGCCTGACCTGCTGCCCCACTCCGTTGGGCCGTGCGTCGGGAAACGCCCGCGGCGCCAAGTTCGCGACGAGCACCACCGCCACGATGGTCATCGTCAGCCCGATGACCCACCTCTTGCGGAACAGCGCGAACAACCCGATGAGCAGCCCCGCGACCGTGATGTACGGGGTCAGCGACGTCGCGGCGATCATGTGCCGCGTCCCGTCGATGCCGAGCAGCCTGACCAGGGCCGCGGTGACGAACGCCAGCGCGCACAGGACCAGCAGGAACGTGGCGAAACCGCTCTTCGGCGGCTTCACCTCGGTGGTGACCACGTCGTGCAGTGTGCCCGAGCGCGCGTCGGTCTCCGGTGTGGTCTTCACACCCGAATGGACGGCCGGAGGCCCCGTCCCGTTGCCTGCCGAAAATTGTCAGACCCCTCCGCCATCCTGGAACACAACCGACCTGGAGGGGGCCCGATGGGAGCCAAGGACTGGATGCTGTTCTACGCGTCCGACGACGTCAGCAAGGTTCTGCGAGCATCACCGAAGATCGACAGAGAGGCCACGGCAGCGTTCGTGCAGCGCCTCTACCCGTCGCACGACATTCGCCCGATCGAGGACGGCAACCTCCACTACGGCAACCCGCCGGACGGCACCGTCTACGCGGGCGTGTTCCCAGGCCTGTCGATCATCTGCACGTGGGAGGCAGCGGGCGACTCGTACACCGACCTGCCGGAGCACTTCGTCCGCGAGGCCGCCGGCCGCACGCTCTACCTGCACGCGATGCACAGCGTCGTCGACTTCTTCTCCTACGCCATCTGGGAACCGGACGGCACGCTGCGCCGCGCGTACAGCCTCTCCCCGGACAGCGGCGTGATCGCCGACGTCGGCACTCCCCTGCCGTTCGAGGAGAAGTACCGCGCCGGCGACCCGGAGTTCCTCGAGTCGCTCGACGAGGACGACGAGTACCCGTTCCGCTTCCACCCGCTCGACCTGGCCGAGGCCGCGCTGCGCGAGCTGTTCGGCTTCAACTACGAGGGCGCGTACGAGGACGACGACCCGGAGCTGGAGGAGGTCGTGCTGGCGGGCTACGCCGTGACGCCCCGCTGACTCAGGCCGTCGGCGCCGAGTTCCTCTGCTGCGCCCCCGGAATCCGGTCGAGCACGCCGATGATCGCGTCGACCGCCTGCAACACCAGCTTCGGCACGATCGGCCCGACCGCCACGGTGTAGGCGATGCCTGCCTCGACTGTGAGGGTTCGCAGGTTGCCCATCTGCGACTCGCCCTGCAACCGCTCGACGACCGCGGGGGTGATCATCGCGGTCGCCCGGTGCGGGTCGGCGGTGGCCGCCAGGTACAGCTGGTCCAGGCCCGCAGGCAGCCTCAACTCGTGCCATTGCGGCTGCGGGCTGGAGGCGACGGTCTGAGGCGCCTCGGTCACCCATGGCCGTGCGGCACGGCCTCCTCCCAGGCTGCTGATCGCGAGCTTCAGCGGCACCAGGTCGGCGGTGGCCACCTCGATCCGGTGCTCGACGTGCGTGACCACCTTGTCCTGGGTGGACGCGCTGTTCAGCTCGATCGACGCCTCGGTCACCCGGACCCGCCAGCCGTGCCGCTCGAAGTCGACGGTGTGGTCGAACTGCGCCTCGCTCGCCCGCCGCAGCCAGCCGAGCACGTTGCCGTGCTCCTCCGCGAACGGGCGGCGCAGGCCAGCGGACCAGGCAGGCGCCTGCGTGAGCGTTCCGCCCAAGCCCGCCGCGAACTTGGCCAGCTCGGCCGCGTGGTCGAGGGCGTTCTTGCGGTCCCTTCGCCACCCCCACCAGAACATCAGCGCCAACAGAGCCACCAGGATCAGCACGAGCAGTCCCAGCTTGAGCTGCCACGAAGCCATGTCGTCCCGTTCCCCCGATTAGTCGATCTCGATGAATCAGATGTCGAGGTAACCCTCGATGCGTTGCTTCGACTGGTCAGAGCCGGTCTGGTCGTACGAGTTCGCTTTGTCGGTCATTCCCTGGTTGCGCAGGCCCTTCTCGTGCGTCGGGTTGACCTGCGCCAGTGCCTCGTTGCCGGCCGCGTCGAGCATCGACTTGCCGAAGCCCTGCTGCACGCGCTCGCCGATCATGCCGTCCTTGCTGTTCAGACGGGTGAGCGGATTGGTCTTGAGCTTCTGCAGGTTGCTCAGGCCCTCCAGCTTCACGTCGGCCGCGTGGCTCGCGACCTTCTTGTCCGCCATGGACTTCTGGAACGCGGTCTTCACGTTCTTCAGGCGGGCGCCCAGGTTCTTCAGGAACTGCATGATCTTCTGCAGGAACTGGCGCAGCTTCGCGACGATGCGGGACACCCGGCTCGCCGTCGACGCCACGCGAACGCCGGTGGCGGCGCCGGCCGCGGCGGTGGAGGCGCCGAAGCTCGGGACCGCGGCGGCCAGTGCCGGGATCCAGATCATGATCAGCCAGGTGATCAGCTCGGTGAGGATCGCCTTGATGATGTCCTCGATCATCGTCATGATCATGGACGAGATCATCAGCATCTCGGCGAGCTCGCCCGCCTGGCCGGCGACACCGTCGATGCCGTTGGCGAACTCGCCCAGCTTGGTGCTGGCGACCTCGGCCGTCTGACCGCCCCAGCTCTGCACGGAGCTCGACAGGTCCTGGTCGAACGTGTCCCGCAGCTTGCCGATGCCCTCGGCGATCGCGCCGTAGTTCTCACCCGCCTGGCTGAGCGCGGGGCCGTCACCGCTGACGAAGTGGATCGCGTCCTCGAGCGGCTGGCAGACGCTGATCAGGAAGTTCAGCCCCTGTCCAACGAGCCAGCCGATCGGGTCGAGCGCGATGCCCTGGGCCGCGGTGCCGACCGCGCTGATCAGCGCGCTGCCCTCGGAGGCCAGCGCGGCGCTGCCACCGGTCTCCCCGCTCTTGCCCAACGCCTCCTTGGTCTTGAGGTAGCTGCCGTAGAACGGCGCTGCCTCAGCGGCCTTCTGCCCGGTGGTCTTCTCACCGACGGTGATCTTGACGCCGCCGGCCTCGAACTCCTCCTCCGCCATGCCGACGCCCTACTTCCCGCTGATGTCGATGTCGACGCCGCTGAAGATCGCCTTCAACGCGTCCTCCTGGTCCTGGTAGCCCTGCGCCGTGCCGCGGAACTTGTCGCCGGCGGACTGCAGGCCGTTCTGGAGGTCCTTCATCAGGTCCTTGAGGTCGCCGAGCATCTGGTCGTACTCGTCCTTCACGAACAAGCCGACGATTCCCCACGACTTCTGGCCCACGTCCGCCTTGTCCACGAGTCCGGCGATCTCCCCCGCCGTGCCCTTGTGGCCGTCGAGCTTGCCCGCGAACGCCTTCAGCTCCTCGACCTCTACTTCGAAGCCGCTCATCGTCCGTCCTCATCGTCGTAGAGGTTCAGGTATCCGCCGCCCTGCTTCGGTGGCGCCGAAGGCGGTGGCTGCGGAGATCGCGACTGCCACGAGTCGCCGCGGAGCACGTTCTGGTCGCCGAAGTCCTCGGGAGGCTCCGGGGCCTGCCTGCGCGGCGGCGGCTGCCTGTCCGGCGGCGCCGGGGCGGGAGGTGGCTGGCGGACCGGCCCTCCCTGCGGCGCGGGCGGCGGTGGCGGTGGTGTTGGAGGCCGTTGCGGCGCGGGGGCCTGCGCTTCCTCCTCTGTCGCCCTCCGAAGGTCCTCCTTGGACATTCCGAAGAGCTGCGCCTGCGTTTCCAGCACCTGGTCCTTGAGGTGCATGTCGTCACCCAGCGCACCCTCGACGATCCCCGCCTGCCGGCGCGCCGCCTCCGCGACCGCCTTCTGCAGCGTGGACATCAGCTCGGCGGCCAGCGCGTGCGGTGGCCGCCGCATGGCCTGGTCCGTGAGCCGGATGTCCTTGATCGAACCGGAGGGTCCCGCGATGACGGTGACGGCCCGGTCGGACGACGTGGCCACCGCCTCCAGTTCGACCAGCTGCTGCTGCATGTCGCCGATGTTGGCGAACTGCTGGTCGACGCGTTTCATCTGGGACTGGAACCGCTCGAACTGGGCTACGAGCTGGTCGAACTCAGCCGACACCGCTGGGGCCTCGCTTTCCTTCAGGTCACCGTGACCACAGATTGTCGACAGTGGATCACCGACGCACAGGCGAAACGGTCAAATCCACATGGCCTTGTGATCCGACGAACGAGGACCGAAGCAGGTTCCGCACACACGAGAACGGCCCCCAGGCCGAAGCCTGAGGGCCGTTCTCGGGTACTGCCTAGATCACTCGCTGTCGTTCGCCGGAGCGTCCTGCGGCTCGGCGACCGCCGTGGCGGTGAGGTCGACGGGCGGGGCGTCCGGGACGCGGTTCGGCTTGGCCTCGCCGCGGAACACGAACTGCGCCTTGTCGTGCTGGTCCGACTCGCCGTCCCAGCCCTCGACGTCGGTGATGATGATCTGGCCCGGCTGAAGTTCGCCGAACAGGATCTTCTCCGACAGGGTGTCCTCGATCTCGCGCTGGATCGTCCGGCGCAGCGGGCGGGCGCCCAGCACCGGGTCGAAGCCGCGCTTCGCGAGCAGCATCTTCGCGCGATCCGTGAGCTCGATCGCCATGTCCTTGTTCTTCAACTGCTGCTCGACACGAGCGATCATCAGGTCGACCATCTTGATGATCTCGTCCTGAGTCAGCTGGTGGAAGACGATGATGTCGTCGATGCGGTTGAGGAACTCGGGGCGGAAGTGCTTCTTCAGCTCGTCGTTGACCTTGTTCTTCATGCGCTCGTAGTTGGACGCGCCGTCCTGACCCGAGGTGAAGCCGAGGCCGACGGCCTTGCTGATGTCCGACGTGCCCAGGTTGGACGTGAAGATGATGACGGTGTTCTTGAAGTCCACCGTCCGGCCCTGACCGTCGGTCAGGCGGCCGTCCTCCAGCACCTGGAGCAGCGTGTTGTAGACCTCCTGGTGGGCCTTCTCGATCTCGTCGAAGAGCACGACGGAGAACGGCTTGCGGCGCACCTTCTCGGTGAGCTGGCCGCCCTCTTCGTAGCCGACGTAACCGGGAGGGGCGCCGAAGAGCCGCGACGCGGTGTACCGGTCGTGGAACTCGCCCATGTCGATCTGGATGAGCGCGTCGTCCTCGCCGAACAGGAAGTTCGCCAGCGCCTTCGAGAGCTCGGTCTTACCGACACCGGACGGGCCGGCGAAGATGAACGAGCCGGAGGGGCGCTTCGGGTCCTTCAGACCGGCGCGGGTGCGGCGGATCGCCTTCGACACGGCCTTGACCGCGTCGACCTGGCCGATGATCCGCTTGTGCAGCTCGTCCTCCATGCGGAGCAGACGCGTGGTCTCCTCCTCGGTGAGCTTGAACACCGGGATGCCGGTCCAGTTGGCGAGGACCTCGGCGATCTGCTCGTCGTCGACCTCCGCGACGACGTCCAGGTCACCGTCCTTCCACTGCTTCTCCCGCTCGGCCTTCTGGCCCAGGAGCTGCTTCTCCGCGTCACGCAGCTTCGCCGCGCGCTCGAAGTCCTGCGCGTCGATCGCGGACTCCTTGTCGCGACGGACGTCCGCGATCTTCTCGTCGAACTCGCGCAGGTCCGGCGGCGCCGTCATCCGGCGGATGCGCATGCGGGCGCCCGCCTCGTCGATGAGGTCGATCGCCTTGTCCGGCAGGAACCGGTCGTTGATGTACCGGTCGGCCAGCGTGGCGGCGGCGACGAGCGCGGAGTCGGTGATCGAGACGCGGTGGTGCGCCTCGTACCGGTCGCGCAGGCCCTTGAGGATCTCGATGGTGTGCTCGAGCGACGGCTCGCCCACCTGGATCGGCTGGAAGCGGCGCTCCAGCGCGGGGTCCTTCTCGACGTGCTTGCGGTACTCGTCGAGCGTGGTGGCACCGATCGTCTGCAGCTCACCGCGAGCCAGCATCGGCTTGAGGATCGACGCGGCGTCGATCGCGCCCTCGGCGGCACCCGCACCGACGAGCGTGTGGATCTCGTCGATGAACAGGATGATGTCGCCGCGCGTGCGGATCTCCTTGAGGACCTTCTTCAGGCGCTCTTCGAAGTCACCGCGGTAGCGCGAGCCCGCGACCAGCGAGCCGAGGTCGAGCGTGTAGAGCTGCTTGTCCTTGAGCGTCTCGGGCACCTCACCCTTGACGACCATCTGCGCCAGACCCTCGACGACGGCGGTCTTGCCGACGCCGGGCTCGCCGATGAGGACGGGGTTGTTCTTGGTGCGGCGGGACAGCACCTGCATGACCCGCTCGATCTCCTTGGCGCGCCCGATGACCGGGTCGAGCTTGCCTTCACGGGCCGAGGCCGTGAGGTTGCGCCCGAACTGGTCGAGCACCAGGGACGACGACGGCGTGCCCTCGCCGCGACCCGGGGACTCCGACGCGCCCTTCTCCGTCGAGTAACCGGACAGCAGCTGCAACACCTGCTGCCGAACCCTGTTCAGGTCGGCGCCGAGCTTCACGAGGACCTGGGCGGCGACGCCCTCGCCCTCGCGGATCAGGCCCAGCAGGATGTGCTCGGTGCCGATGTAGTTGTGGCCGAGCTGAAGCGCCTCGCGCAGCGAGAGCTCCAGGACCTTCTTCGCACGTGGGGTGAAGGGGATGTGACCGCTGGGGGCCTGCTGGCCCTGGCCGATGATCTCCTCGACCTGCTGGCGGACGCCTTCCAGCGCAATCCCCAACGACTCGAGCGCCTTGGCGGCGACACCTTCACCCTCGTGGATCAGACCCAGGAGGATGTGCTCGGTGCCGATGTAGTTGTGGTTGAGCATCCTTGCCTCTTCTTGGGCAAGAACAACCACCCGCCTCGCGCGGTCGGTGAACCTTTCGAACATTCGCACTCCCTGACTGCTGCGTCGGCGGTCCTCGGCTCCACCGATCTACCCTGGTGAGCGCGGCACCGTGGCTCCACTGTAGTGGGCGGTCCCGAGGCCTGTGGCTCCCATCAGCGGCAAGCCGCGTCCGGCGAACGATGACATCAGCATCAACGCAGGTCGGGACCAACGGATTCCACAGATCGGGCGATGTCCGCTGAACGCGAACAAACCACCGTTGAGCGATACTCCTGTGACCGGGGCCACGGAGGAGGCGCAAGAGAGGCGATCTTGGGTAAGGTTAGGCAAGCCTCACGCATGAGATTGGACTTGCGCGTTGACCGTACCTGCGAGGGTCTCACAGCAGAACCCGCGTGCGCTCACGCCACTGGCCGAATCCATCGCCCGCCTGCAGACCGGCACCGAGATCGTCTTCGGCACGCCCTCTGACGACTGGACGATCTGTTCGGACCTGCTGGCCGAGCCCACGCGCTTCGACCTGTGGCGCAAGGACCTCGCCGAGTGGATGGTCGAGCAGTATGGCGAGTCCGACGACAGGGCCACCGCCGGGTACATCATGGGCTGGTACCTCCACCAGCCCGGTTACCTGGCAGGACTCCTCTTCCACACGGCCCGCCGGGTACCGAGCCTGCGGCCCTCGGACATGGCGTTCCGCCTGAACACCTCGGGCCGCCCCCACCCCGACGGCATGGCGCTGTTCTGCGACGAGTTCGCCTGCCTGCCGGACGACCCGGCCTCGAACCACCCGGCCGCGACCGTCGTGGCGAACGAGGCGGCCCTCGCCGCCGTCCTGCGCGCCCGCTACGCCGCCCACGCCGCGCAGTTCGTGGCGTCGTTCGGCCAGGTGGTCCGCTTCGGCCGCCGCCAGCTCTGGGCAGCGGCGACCGACATGCTGGAGTACGGCCCGTGGGCGGCCGGCCGGCTGTTCGGCGACGAGAACGCGGGCGTGACCGACGCGGCGATGATCCTCCCGGAGAAGCTCGACCCCTTCGTGGCGGCGTCGTCCCTGCACTTCACCGACGAGGGCTGGAAGCGCAAGCGCAACAGCTGCTGCTTCCACTACGTGCTGCCGGGCGCGGAGCCGTGCACGGCCTGCCCGCGCACCTGCGCCTGACCCCAGACCTGCCAGAAGGCCCCCTCGCGCCGGCGAGGGGGCCTTCTCGTCTGCGCGCCCGGAGCCGGGTCGCCTGTCGCCAACGCGGACTGTCGCCTGTCGCCAACGGAGGCGTCGCCTGTCGCCAACGGACGCCGCGCATTTAATTCCGATGCTGCCGTCGAACTTCCTAAAAGGAAATCGATAGGTCATCCTTGCGATGAGCGAGCAGCTGGAGGTACCACCGATGACGGCGAGATCAGGACGACGCGAGGCTCCCCTGACCGGACCGGCGAACTGCCCGAAACGGCTGTTCGCAGAGGCCTTGCGGGCATTGCGGGACAGCATCGGCAGACCGCCCTACACCGTGCTGGCCAAGTCCGTTCCCGCGTCGGAGAGCGCGCTCTCCAAGACCGCGAACGGCCGGAAGCAGCCGACGTTGGAGATGGTCCGGGCGTACGTCGTGGCCTGCCGCGGCGACGTCGGGCACTTCGAACGCCTCTACCTGGGGCTGTTCGGGAGTGCCCGGTGAACGACTTCGGCAGCACGCTTCGCCGGCTGCGTCAGGAGCGAGGCCTTTCGCTGACGCAGCTGTCCCACCTGACCAACTACTCCAAGGGCTACCTGAGCAAGCTCGAACTCGGCGAACGCACGGCGGCGACAGCCACCGCGAGGGTCTGCGACAGCGTCCTCGAAGCGAAGGGGCAACTGCTCGCGACGCTTCGAGACGACGAAGCGGCCCGCGCCGAGCAGGAGCAGGCCTTCAGCGTCCTGTCCGCTCTCGCCACCACGGACGACAACAGCGGGTACAGGTTCCGCGGCAGCGTCGACGTCTACTCCGCCCAGCTGTGGGGGATCTACTCGACGTTGCGGAACATGGGGCACCACATGAGCCCCGAGCTCATCCTCCCGATGGCGCTCACGAACGTCGGCACGGCGAACGAGATGCTCAGGTCGGCGAGACCGGGAAGCGTCACCGAGCTGTTCAACGCGCTCGCCGCGATCAAGGAGTACGCCGGCTGGATGGCCCAGGAAAGGGGGCAGAACGAGTTGTGCAAGCGACTGACGCAGGAGGCCGCCCAACTGGCCCTCGAGGCCGGTGACAGGACTCTGGAGCACTGGAAGCTGATCAGGATCGCGGACATCGCCCTCTACCTGGGTGACGGGCTCCAGATCCTGGACCTGACCCGCAGGACGCTCGCGCAGGACGGTCTCGACGACCGCACCCGTTCCTTCGCGTGGCAGCGACAGGCCCAGGGCCACGCCCTGCTCGGCGACCAGTCCGGTTGCCTGCACGCGCTGGACGAGGCCCAGCTGTTCTTCGACGCGGCGACGGCGGCCGACCCGCAGTCGCTCGGCATCAAGAGCGTCGCCCAGCCGGTCGAGATCACCAGGGGGTGGGCGTTGGTCGACCTGTGCGTCTACGACGAGGCGGTCGAGGTGCTGCGCACCCAGATCGACGCGATCGGAACCCAGTACGTGCGGTCGCGGACGCGGTTCACCACGCGCCTGGCGCTGGCGTACGCGTCCAACGGCGACCGCGAGGACGCCTGCGAGACGGTCCGCTCGGTGCTCCACGACATCCACCGCGTGGACTCCAACACCATCCGGGTGGACCTCAGGGCGCTGGCCGAGGTGCTCCGGCGCCGCTGGTCGCGCGACACCGCGGTCGAGGACGTCCTGGCGGAGCTGAAGCCGCAGCTGGACGGATCGGCGGCGCTCGGATGAAGGTCTTCGTGAGCTACGCCCGCAGGGACAACGACGACGAGGCGCTCCGGGAGATCGAACGCCAGGTCAAGATGTTGCTGCCGGGCTGCACCCCCTACATCGACGACCTGCACCACGACGCGCACGGCGACCGCTACTACGGCCTGAAGCGCGCGTTCGTGGAGTCGACGGCGTTCGTGGCCGTCCGCTCACCCTCGTACGCGCGGACGAAGTGGACCAGGAAAGAGCTGGCCTGGGCCCGCGTCAGCGATCACCAGAAGTACTGCCTGTTCCGGGAAACCGACCACGACCTCCCGGACTACTTGCTGGTCTCCGAACAAGAGCTCGCGGCACTGACCGCCTGACCCGAGGACGAGGCGATGACCACTCCCACCCCACCGTGCCCGACCTGCGGGCACAACCCCACCCCGACCGGCCAGCGCGGGTTCGTCGGCCTGCGCACGATGCTGATCGTCATCGGTGGCGTGCTGTGCGCCGGTGCCGTCGGCGCGCTGACCTTCCTGATGAACCACAACGTGCCCGGAGCGGTGCTCGCCGGCCTCTGCGCGCTGGGCACCGTGATCGTCACCCTGCACATGCTGCTCGACTAGGTCCTCACGGCAGGCGGTGCCGCGACCCCACCGGGACGACGAGCGGCGTCCCGGACACGGGGTCCTCGACGACCCGCGCGTCCAGCCCGAACACCTCCAGCAACATCTCCTCGGTCAGCACCTCGGCGGGCGACCCCTGGACGACGATCCGACCGGCCCGCATGGCGACGATGTTGTCCGCGTACCGAGCGGCCAGGTTCAGGTCGTGCAACACCATCACGATGGTGCGCCCCATCGAGGCGTGCAGCTCCTGCACCAGGTCCAGCACGTCGATCTGGTGGGCCAGGTCCAGGTAGGTGGTCGGCTCGTCCAGGAGCAACAGATCGGTCCCCTGGGCGAGCGCCATGGAGATCCAGGCCCGCTGCCGCTGCCCACCGGACAGCTCGTCCACGGTCCGTTCGGCCAGGTCCAGGATCCCCGTCATCTCCAACGCGGCGTCGACAGCAGCGGCGTCGTCCGAGGACCACTGCCGGTACCAGGACTGGTGCGGATGCCGTCCGCGAGCGACGAGGTCCGCCACCGTCAGCCCCTCGGGAGCGGACGGGGCCTGCGGCAGCATCCCCAGCACCCGAGCGACGTCCCGGGTGGACATCGACTCGATCTGCTTGCCGTCCAGCAGCACCGCGCCGGACCGGGCGGGCAGCAACCGCCCGAGAGCCTTCAACAGGGTCGACTTGCCGCACCCGTTGGGCCCGATCACCGCGGTGACGGTCCCGCCGAGGATCGACAGGTCGAGCGAGTCGACGATCAGCCGCTCCCCGTAGCCGATCGACAACGACGAAGCCTCAAGACGCACACTCATACCCGCGCCTCCCGGCGGCTTCGGATCAGCAGGAACATCAGGTAGGGCGCACCCAGCACGGCGGTGACGACGCCGACGGGGAGCTCGGTCCGGTAGATCGTCCGCGCGACCAGGTCCGACAACATCACCAGCGCACCGCCGATCACCACGGAGCCGAACAACGGCGGCTGCGCGGTCCCGGACAGCCTCAGGGCGATCTGCGGCGTGGCCAGCGCGACGAACGTGATCGGCCCGGCCGCCGCGGTGGCCACGGACGCCAGCACGATCGCCACGACGATCAGGAACGACCGCGCCAGGTTGACCCGGATCCCGAGCCCGCGCGACGTCTGGTCGTCGAACTGCAGGGCCCCGAGCACGTGCCCGCCGATCAACGCGACCGGGATCAGCACGACCAGCGCCAGGGCCACCGGCACGACGTGCTCCCAGCCGCGGCCGTTCAGCGAGCCGGTGATCCACACCATCGCGCGCCCGGCGTCCTGCACGTCGCCGACGGTCAGCAGGTAGTGCGTGAAGTTGCCGGCCACGGCGGTGATGCCGATGCCGACGAGCACCATCCGGAAACCCTCGATGCCCTGACGCCACGCCAGCGCGTAGACGAGCAGACCCGCGATCAGGCCGCCGAAGAGCCCTGCCAGCGGCACGCCGATCGACGCCGCGCTGCCGGTCACCACGCCCAGCGAACCGGCGAAGGTGATCACCGAGACGGCGCCGGCGCCCGCTCCCCAGGTGACGCCGAGGATGTCCGGTGAGGCCAGCGGGTTGCGCACGATGGCCTGGAAGATCGCACCGGACAGCCCCAGGGCACCGCCGACCAGCAGACCGGTCAGCGCTCGCGGCATCCGCAGTTCCATCACCACGAACTGGTCGCGGCGCGTGCCTCCGCCCAGCAGGGTGTCGACGACCTGGGCCACGGTCAGCGGGAAGTCGCCGACCATGATGTCCGCGACCAGCACGGCCGCGAGCACGACCAGCGAGGCCGCCACCACCAGCAGCGGCCGGCGGCGCAGCCGGAACGAGGCCGCGCCGACGCGCAGGGCGGGCGCCTTGGCTGCGGGGGTCTCCACCGCAGGGGTCTTCGCAGCGGTCGTCAAATCTTCACCAGCTTCTTGCGCCGCACCAGGAAGATGAAGAACGGGGCGCCGATCAGCGCCAGCATCACGCCGACCTCCACCTCGGACGGGCGGGCGACCACCCGGCCGACGATGTCGGCGAAGAGGATCAGGATCGCGCCGAGCAGTGCCGAGTAGGGCAGGATCCAGCGGTAGTCCGGACCGGTGAACGCACGCGCGACGTGCGGCACCACGAGCCCGAGGAACCCGATCGGCCCGCACGCGGCGACGGCCCCGCCCACCAGCAGCGTGATGGCGAAGATGCCCAGCGACCGCGTCTGGCGGACGTTGACCCCCAGCGACTTCGCCACGTCCTCGCCCAGCGACATCGCGTTGAGCCCCGGCGCGTTGAACGCGGCGATGAACAGGCCCACGAACAGGAACGGCGCCACCTGTGTCAGCACCGTCAGGTCGCGGCCCGCGATGGCGCCGACCTGCCAGAAACGGAACGCGTCGAGCGACTGCTGGTCGAGCAGCACGATCGCCGACACCAGGCCGTTCATCAGCGCGGAGACCGCGGCTCCGGCCAGCGCCAGCGTCACCGGCGAGGGCCCGCCCCGCCCGGCCGAGCCGAGCAGGAACACCAGGACGCTCGCGATCATCGCGCCGGCGAAGGCGAACCAGATGTAGCCGACCAGCGAGTTGACGCCGAGCAGGAAGATGGAGAGCACGACCGCCAGCGCCGCGCCGTGCGTGACGCCGAGGATGCCGGGATCCGCCAGCGGGTTGCGCGTATGGCCCTGCATGAGAGCGCCACCCACACCGAGTGCGATGCCCACCGCGATGCCGAGCAACGTCCGCGGGATCCGCAGCTCGCGGATCACCACGTCGTCCTCGGCACCGGTCGGCGTGAAGAGACCGTGCCACAACCCGGACAGCGGGATCTCCTTCGAGCCGATCGCGATGCTCGCCAGGCACACGGCGACCAGCACGACCAGCAGGAAGAGCAGGCCCAACGACCTACGACCCAAGGCCCACCCTCCTCGATCCAGACAGGAGAGGTAAGCCTAACCGAACCACCTGGGACGACCGCGTCACGGGGCGAAGTTCTGATCACATCAGCACCACGCGGTTGAGAACTCGACGGAGAAATATCAACCCGTTGTCAGATCAACTAAAAGATCAGAAGTAAGAGCGTCACGATCTCGTTTGGACAGCACCGTTCTCACTTCCGGATGCCTGCCGGTAGTTGAGCAGTCACCCAGAAAACACGAAGGGTTCCGAGGAATCTTCCCCGGAACCCCTTCGTGTTTTACCGAATTTCAGCCCTGCTGGTGGTAGGCGTCGAGCACCTCGGCCGGGATGCGGCCGCGGTCCGACACCTTCATGCCCTGCTTGCGGGCCCACTCGCGAATGGCCTGGTTCTGCTCACGATCCGCCGATGCGGGACGCGCCTTCACCGCACCGGCCGGACGACCCGGCCCGATCCGCTTGCGTCCACCCGCACGACGTGCACTTCCCACGAAGTCGGCAAGAGCGTCCCGCAGTTTGCCCGCATTGCCCGAGGAAAGGTCGATGGTGTAGCTGACACCATCGAGTCCGAACTCGACGGTCTCCTCAGCAGCGGAACCGTCCACATCGTCGACGAGGGTCACCGTGACCTTCTGCGCCATGCGTATCCTCCTGGACCCCGAATGCGCGGTCACCCGCGTCGCCAACTAAAGCCTTCTTCGAGGCAGGTTAGCGCACGGGTGCCGCATTGCACCTATCGACATCCGGAAAGTTACTCATTCAGGGCGAACGAGCGGGAACAAGATGGTCTCGCGGATACCCAGACCGGTGAGGGCCATCAGGAGCCGATCGATACCCATTCCGACGCCACCACTCGGTGGCATTCCGTACTCCAGTGATCGCAGAAAGTCTTCGTCGATCGGCATGGCCTCGTGGTCACCGGCGGCGCCGAGACGCGCCTGTGCTTCGAGACGTTCCCGCTCGATGACCGGGTCCACCAGTTCGGAGTAACCGGTGCCGAGTTCGAATCCGCGCACGTACAGATCCCACTTTTCGGCCACCCCCGGCTTGCTGCGGTGCTGCCTGGTCAGGGGGGACGTCTCGACCGGGTAGTCGCGCACGAACGTCGGGAGGTAGAGCGAGTCGCACACCAGGTGCTCCCACAGCTCCTCGACCAGCTTGCCGTGCCCGAACTTCGGGTTCACCTCGAGTTCGTGCCGGTCACAAAGCTTGCGCAGCGTCTCGGCCGGCGTCTCGGGGGTGATTTCCTCACCAACAGCTTCGGACAACGACTCGTAGATGCTGAGCGTCGTCCATTCACCCGAGAGGTCGTACTCGCTGCCGTCCGCCAACGTGACGATCTGAGAACCCGTCACGGCTTCCGCCGCTTCCTGGATCAGCTCGCGCGTCAGTACCGCGTTCGAGTCGTACGTGGCGTAGGCCTCGTAGTACTCCAGCATCGAAAACTCGGGCGAATGCGACGAGTCCACACCCTCGTTGCGGAAGTTGCGGTTGATCTCGAAGACCTTCTCGATGCCACCGACGACGCAACGCTTCAAGTAGAGCTCCGGCGCGATGCGCAGGAACAGGTCGATGTCGAGCGCGTTCGAGTGCGTGACGAACGGACGCGCGGAAGCACCACCCTGCAGCGTCTGCAACATCGGCGTCTCGACTTCGAGGAATCCACGCCGG
The DNA here is from genome assembly GCF_033794685.1 of Streptomyces sp. ID05-26A. Lineage (NCBI taxonomy): Bacteria > Bacillati > Actinomycetota > Actinomycetes > Kitasatosporales > Streptomycetaceae > Streptomyces > Streptomyces sp. ID05-26A. Next base: position 2,582,020 of record NZ_JARAYZ010000001.1, on the reverse strand, counting down.
TGGAACGAGTCGCGCAGAGAACGAACGACGTTCGCACGGGTCCGAACAGTGTCGCGCGCCATCGGCCTGAGGATCAGGTCGACGTAACGCTGACGAATGCGGGTTTCCTCGCCGAGTTCCTTGTGCGCTACCGGCAACGGGCGCAGCGACTTCGACGTGAGCTGCCACCCGTCGGCCATCACGGAAAGCTCGCCACGACGTGAGCTGATGACCTCACCGCTCACGAAAACGTGGTCGCCGAGGTCGACGTCGGTCTTCCACTCGGAAAGCGCTTCTTCACCGACACCGGCGAGGCTCAGCATCGCCTGCAGTTCGGTGCCGTCGCCTTCGCGCAACGTCGCGAAGCACAGCTTTCCGGTGTTGCGCATGAACATCACGCGCCCGGTGACGCCGACCTGCTGACCGGTCTGCGTGTCGGGTTCGAGTTCGGGATGGGCGTCGCGAATCTCGCGCAACGTGTGCGTGCGCGCGACTTCGACGGGATACGGCTCCTTACCGGAAGCGAGCAGCCGCGCACGCTTCTCCCGGCGCACGCGCATCTGCTCTGGCAGGTCTTCTTCGCTGGTCACGAGGTTTTGCTTCGGCTGCTCACTCACGCCGAGAAGGGTACGGACACCCGTGAAGTCAAAGCGAACCGGATACCGCTTAAGCCGGTGAAGATCTGAGCGCGGCTCCGACCGGACCAACATGTGCGCCGGTCTTCTCACTAAGTTGGACGGATGGATCTACACGCGAGGCGAGCGGACTCGTTCGGCGCGCAGGCCGAGGCCTACGCCGAACACCGGCCTGACTATCCCGTGGCGGCGATCCGGTGGGCTCTGGAGCCGCTGGGCGACAGGACCGAGCGCCTGGACGTGCTCGACCTCGCCGCCGGCACCGGCAAGCTGACCGCGGGCCTGGTCGCGGAGGGCCACTGCGTGACAGCGGTGGAACCCAACGAGCAGATGCTGTCCGAGCTGGTTCGCCGGGTGCACGGCGTGCGCGCGCTGCCGGGCCATGCCGAACACATCCCCGTTCCCGACCAGACCGTCGACGCCGTGTTCGTCGGCACCGCGTTCCACTGGTTCGACCAGGAGAAGGCGCTGCCGGAGATCGCGCGGGTGCTGCGTCCCGGCGGTGTGCTGGCGGCCCTGTGGGCCGAGCCGGTCGCGGACGTCGAGTGGGTGCGCGAGCTGGAGCAGGTGTCGGCGACCAGCGTCGAGTCGCAGCGGCAGGACCCCGTCGAGTTCATGGCGCACCCGTCGTTCACGACGGCGGAGCGCGCCACGTTCCCGCACTCCCACCGCCGGGAGTCGCCGGAGGCGGCCATCGCGTGGATCAACACGCACTCGCGGATGATCGTCATCGACGAGGCCGAGCGGGCCGCGATCAACGAGAAGATGCTCGCGTTCCTCAGCGGGCACCCGGAGACGTCGAACGGGCCGTTCGACGTCCCCTTGCGCGCGGAGGTCTTCCGGACGGTGCGCGTCAGCGAGTGACGGTGGGCATGTTGCGCTCGAAGACCATGCGCAACCCCAGCAGGGTCAGATCGGGCACGTGGTGCGCGATCGTCGAGGACTCCGAAACCACCAGCGGTGCGAGGCCGCCGGTGGCGATCACGGTCACGGGACCGGGGTCGGTCTGCTGGAGCTCCTCGGTGATCTTGCGGACGAGCCCGTCCACCTGGCCGACGAACCCGTAGACGATGCCGGACTGCAGGCACTCCACGGTGTTCTTGCCGATCACGTTGCGGGGCTTGATCAGCTCGACCTTGCGCAGCTGGGCGGCGCGGGAGGCGAGGGCGTCGACCGAGATCTCGATGCCCGGCGCCAGTGCGCCGCCCAGGAACTCGCCGCGCGACGAGATCACGTCGAGGTTCGTGGACGTGCCGAAGTCGACCACGATGCACGAGGTCGCGTAGAGGTGGTGCGCGGCCAGCGTGTTGATCACGCGGTCCGAGCCCACCTCCTTCGGGTTGTCGACGAGCAGCGGGACGCCGGTCTTCACGCCCGGCTCCACCAGGATCTTCGGCACGGCGTCGTAGTAGCGGCCGAGCATGACCCGCAGCTCGCGCAGCACCGCGGGCACGGTGGACAGCGCGGAGATGCCGGTGATCTTGTCGGCGTACTCGCCGAGCAGGCCGCGCATGGTCAGCGCGAGCTCGTCGGCGGTCATCCTGGCGTCGGTGCGCATCCGCCAGTCGCGCACGAGCGGGGCCGAGTCGCCGACCCCGTCGTACAGACCGAGCACGATGTTGGTGTTGCCGACGTCGATGGCGAGCAGCACGTGGTGTTCCTCAGTTCTCGGCCTGGATCAAGGCGTCGAGCGCGGTCGCCTCAACGGTCTCAGAAGACGGTGCCGAATTCTGGGCGGTCGTGGAGCCGTTCACCAGACCGGAGCCCTCGGGCGCGTGCGCCGGGTCGATGCCGAGGTCGGCGACCTTGTTGTCGGCGTCCACGAACACGACGCGTGGCTTGTAGGCGCGCGCCTCGGCGTCGTCCATCTGCCCGTACGCGATCAGGATCACGATGTCGCCGGGGTGCACGAGGTGCGCCGCCGCGCCGTTGATGCCGAGCACGCCGGTGCCGCGCTCGCCGGGGATGACGTAGGTCTCCAGGCGGGCGCCGTTGGTGACGTCGACGATGGCGACCTGTTCGCCCGCCAGCAGGTCGGCGGCCTCCATCAGGTCCTCGTCCACCGTCACCGAGCCGACGTAGTGCAGGTCGGCCTGTGTCACGGTCGCGCGGTGGATCTTGGACTTCAGCATCGTGCGGAACATGTCATTCCCCCTACTCGTCGCCGTCGCCGAGCAACACCGCGATGTTGTCGATCAGGCGGGTGGAACCGACGCGGGCCGCGACGAGCAGCCTGGCGTCGCCGTTCTCCGGCGCGGGACCGAGGCCGGGCCCGCGCAGTTCCAGGTAGTCCAGCTCGATCTCGGGCGTCTGCGCCAGCACCTCGTGCGCGGTCTTGAGCACCGTGTCCGCGCCCAGGGCCGACACGTGCGCGCCGGCGGTGAGGGCGGCCGACAGCGTCACGGCGTGGTGGCGCTGCTCCGGGGTCAGGTAGGCGTTGCGCGACGACAGCGCGAGGCCGTCGTGCTCGCGGACGGTCGGCACGCCGACGACGTCCAGCGGGAAGTTGAGGTCGCGCGCCATCTTGTCGATGAGCTGCAGCTGCTGGTAGTCCTTCTGCCCGAACACCGCGAACGTGGGCTGCACGATGTTGAACAGCTTCGACACCACCGTGAGCACGCCCGCGAAGTGGCCGGGGCGGACAGCGCCCTCGAGCTCGTCGCCCAGCGGTCCTGGGTGGACGGTGACCTGCGCGCCTTCCGGGTACATGTCCTCGACGGACGGCGCGAACACCAGGCCCACGCGCTCGGCGCGGCAGATGTCCACATCGGACTCGAACTGGCGCGGGTACTTCGCGAGGTCCTCGTTCGGACCGAACTGCAGCGGGTTCACGAAGATCGACACCACGACCACCGTGTTCTGCATGACCTTGGCCTCGCGGATCAGCTGCCGGTGGCCCGCGTGCAGGGCGCCCATCGTGGGCACGAGTGCGACGTTGCGCCCGGCGTTGCGCAGGGTTTTGACGACCCTGTTCAGCCGCGCAGGATCGCGGTGCACCGTGACGTCGTCCGGGCGGTAGTCGTCCTTGGTCAGTGGCTTCGTCACGTCAGTCCTCGAGAGTGGTGCGAACGTCGTTGGCCGCGTCGGGTTTGAGCAGCCCGGAGTGTTCGGCCCGCTCGGCGGTGCGGCGGGCCAGCACGCGGTAGCTGGGCAAGGTCTCGGGTGCCTGCTGCGCGAGCACGCCGAGGTGCTTGCGCAAGGTACCCGTGTCGCCGCGGGCGACCGGACCGGTGAGGGCTCGGTCACCGTGGCGCAGCGCGTTGTCGAGCGCGGCGGACAGCAGGGGGCCGAGCAGGCGCTCGGCGTTGGCGACGCCGGCGTTCGTGAGCAGGTCCGCGGCGTCGCGGACCAGCGTGATCAGGTGGTTCGCCCCGTGGGCCAGCGCCGCGTGGTAGAGCGGGCGGACGGACTCGGGCACCCGGACCGGTTCGGCGTCCATCTCGACGACCAGCGCCTCGCCGACGCTCCAGGCCACCTCGTCGCCGTCCGCGGCCGTGACGCCGACGCACGCGGCCTGCATCCGCTGCAGGTCCTCCGCGCGGCCGGTGAAGGTCATGACGGGATGCAGCGCGAGTGTGAGCGCGCCCAGGTCGGCGGCGGGTTCGAGGACCTGCACGCCCTGCGCGCCGCTGGTGTGCACGACGATCTGGCCCGCGCGCAGCGATCCGGTGGCGACGAGGCCCTTGACCAGGCCTTCCAGCTCGTCGTCCGGCACGGCCAGCAGCACCAGGTCGGCACGTGCGGCGACCTCGGTGGGGTCGGCGATCGGGACGCCGGGCAGCAGTTCGTCCGCGCGGTCGCGGGAGGCCTGGGAGACGGCGGAGACGCCGGTCACCACGTGGCCCGTCCTGGCCAGCGCGGCGCCCAGCACAGAACCGACGCGGCCTGCCGAGATGACACCGACGGCGAGCCTCGCCGGACGTGGGGTCGCGTCCATGCGACTAACTCCTTCTGACGTTCCAGTCCCTTGTGCGGGTACCAGACGACGCCGCCGAGGGTAATCCCGGACCGACCGGCTTTCGCCCGTCGGTGACGGGATTCACCGGCGGGCGGCGGCCCTGGCTGCGTGCAACGAGTCGAGCAGCACCCCGTGGCGCTGTTCGGCGCTCTGACCGGCCGTCCCCTGCTCGATGCGGTGCCGCAGGAAGGCCAGTTCGGTGACGGCGATCTGGTAGCTCTTCACGGCCTTGACCGACGCCTCCCCCGACTTGCGCTTGACCGCCCGCAGCCAGTTCCTGCGGCCGTTGAGGCTCGCGAGCAGGGCGACCTCGCTGTTGGCGATCCACCGGTTCTGCGCCATCGCGGCGAGCTGCCCGGCGACGATCCGCTGCTCGCGCCTGCGCTGCCACACCACGATCGTGACGGCGCCGGCGAACACCGGCACCATGATCAGGAAGTACAGGTTGATGAACGCGGACCCGGTGCCGACCGTGGTCGAGAAGTTCCACAGGGAGTGCAGCCCGACGGCGGTGAGGTAGCCGCCGATCGGCGCGAGGACGCGGACCGTGGAGTTGCTCGTGGTCGCCGCGACGCCGACGCCGATGCCCGTCATCGCCGTGAAGAGCGGGTGGGCGAACGGCGAGAGCACGCCTCTGAGCACGAACAGCGCGACGACGCCGCCACCCATGTTGCCGAGGCCGTCCTCCAGGAAGACCCGGCCGAAGTACCAGATGTTCTCGGTGAACGCGAAGCCCGCGGCCGTGATGCCGGCGTAGACCATGCCGTCCACGACACCGTCGAACTCGTGGCGGCGGCGGACGAACACGGCGATGAGGAACGCGGCTTTCGTGGCCTCCTCGACGATCGGCGCCCCGATCACGGCGGTGAACGTCGCGCCGTCCTGCCCCAGCAGATCACCGAGCACCCTGGACGTCTGGTTGAACGCGAGCGAGCTGATCGTCGCGCCGCACGAACCCCAGACGAAGGCGAAGAGCAGCATCTTCGCCGGTTCCGGTTCCCAGCGGTCGATCCACAGGAACGCGCTCACCACGAACGCGACGGGGATCAGGGCCGCGGCGGCACCGACCAGCAGCGGCTCGATGCCGATGCTCGACGTGCCCAGTGCGAACAGCACGAGCCCGGCCGCGGCGAGCGCGATCAGCGCCACGACCGGGAAGAGGACGGTCCAGCGGCGCTGCTCGATGCGCTTCTTCGTCGGCGTCGGCGTCAGGTCGGCGTCGGTCACGGGAAATGACCTTAGATGCACACTTGTCCGATGTTCGACTGGGAAGCCGCTTGGCACGCCGCGCTGTACGGGCCGGGTGGCTTCTTCGCGCGTGGCGAGAAGCCTTCTTCGCACTTCCGGACGTCTCCGCTGGTCGGTCCGGAGCTGGCACTCGGACTGCTGGAGCTGGTGTCCCGGGTGGACGCCGCACTGGGATTTCCCCCGGTCGTGGACTTCGTGGACGTCGGTGCCGGTGGTGGTGAGCTGGCGTTCGCGGTGCGTTCTCTCGCATCGGGGTCGCTCGCCTCGCGGCTCCGGGTGACCGCGGTCGAGGTCGGACCGTTCGTCGACCTGCCCGGGGTTCGGTGGACCTCTGCCGTGCCGCCGTGCGTCGGGCTGCTGGTCGGGCACGAGTGGCTCGACGCGATCCCCTGCCCCGTGGTGACCGGACCGTCCGCCGATCCGTGGATCACCCGGTGGTGGCCGTCGCTGGCCGAGGGGGCGATGGCCGAGGTGGGGGCGCCTCGGGACGCGGCCTGGGCCGCCGCGGTGTCGTCGGTGCGCGGGGCGGCGTTGGCGATCGACTACGGGCATCTGGTGTCGTCGCGGCACTTCTCGCTGACCGGGTACCGGAACGGGCGTCAGGTGCCGCCGGTCTTCGACGGCTCCTGTGACATCACCGCGCACGTTGCTCTGGACGCTTGCGCCGCCGCGGCCGGTGGGGACTTCGTGCTGGTGTCGCAGCGGGATGCGTTGGCGGCCTTGGGGTTGAGCGGGGACGTGTCCGGTTCCGGGTGGGACTGGTTGGAGTCCGCCTCGCGGGCCGGGCGGATCGCGGAGTTGCGTTCGGCTGACGGGCTGGGCTCGTTCGGGTGGTTGTTGCACGGGCGTGGGGTGGCCTTGTCGGACCTGTTGCCCGAGTTGCCGCCCTGGCGTCCGAATCCCGCCAGCGGTTCCGGGTTCTGACGACGATCGTTGGGGGCATGCGAATTCACACCGTGTCCCCGTCCGACTCGTTCTCCGACCCCGGCCGCGAGTACCGCGCGTCCGAGCCCGGTGTGCCGTTGCGGTGCTGTCTGCGGAAGTCGCTGGAGGGTGAGCCGGTGTGGCTGTTCCGCTACTCGCCCTCGTCCGGCAAGGGTCCCTACTCGGAGACCGGCCCGGTGTTCACGCACGTGGACTGCCCGGGCGGCGCTTCGTTGGATCGTCTCCCTGTCGACTTGTTGAACAATCCCCGGATCCTACGTTCCTACAACGCCGCAGGTCAGATCTACGACGGCGAGGTGGTGGAACCCGGATCGTTCGACCGCACCATCGAAGGATTGTTCAACAATCCTTCGATTGAGTCGGTACAGGTCCGCAGCGTGTCGCACGGCTGCTTCTTCTTCGCGATCACCAGGGCCTGAGCACCGGGCTTGCGTGACCGCGTCTGACTGACCGGGCCTGCCTGACCAGATTTGCTCAACCGGGGCCTGCCTGACCGGGCCTGCTCAACCCGGCCTGCTCAACCCGGCCTGCTCAACCCGGCCTGCTCAACCCGGCCTGCTCAACCCGGCCTGCTCAACCCGGCCTGCTCAACCCGGCCTGCGGACGTCGCCGCGGCCTTGCCGCCCAAGGCCCACAGGATCGCGGTGGTCGCTCGTGAAACCATGCTCACGTGAGCGAGCAGATCACCGTCGGCGTGGGCGCGGGCGCCCGATACCTGGGCGTGGACCGCGTGATCGACCTGGGCCCGCTGCACCCGTCGGCCCACGGCGCCTACCGCCTGCGCCTGACCGTGACACCGGACCTCGTGATCACCGCGGCCGACCCTCTGGTGGGCCACCTGCACCGCGGCGCCGAGAAGCTCTTCGAGGTGCGTGATTACCGCCAGGTCCTCACCCTCGCGAACCGCCACGACTGGCTCTCGGCGTTCTGCAACGAGTTGGCCGTGGCCCTGGCCGTGGAACGCATGACGGGCATGGACGTCCCGGCCCGAGCCCAATGGCTACGAGCCCTGCTCTGCGAACTGAACCGCCTCATGGCCCACATGGTCTTCCTGACCCCGTTGTCCCCCAACGCCGCCACGTACCGCGAGGGCGTGCAGGCGTTGATGGAGGAGGCGTCGGGCGGACGCATCCACTTCATGTTCAACAGGATCGGCGGTCTGCGCGAGGACGTCCCGGCAGGCTGGACCGCGAGGGTCGCCGACTTCCTGTCCACTGTGGACAGCAATGCCCTGCCGATCGATTTCGAGAAGCTGCAAGGGCTTGGGGTCCTGTCGTACGAGGACGCGCTGGCGTACGGCGTCACCGGGCCGATCGGCCGGGCCAGCGGCGTGGACTTCGACCTGCGCCGCGACGACCCGCTGCCCGCCTACAAGACCTTGGGCTTCACACCCGTTGTCCGCAACGAAGGTGATGCGGCCGCACGCGTCCGTTGCTTGGTCAACGAGGTCCAGAAGTCGGTGGAGCTGGCGCACGCGTGCCTGGAGCAGTTGCCGCCGGGACCGGTGAACCTCCGGCTGCCCAAGGCGATCAAGGCTCCCGAGGGTTCGGTGTACACACGAGTCGAGGCGCCGCTGGGCACCTCGGGCGTGCACCTGTCGTCACGCGGCGAGAAGACACCGTGGCGCCTCAAGCTCCGCACACCGTCGTTCAACAACGTGCAGGCCCTGTCGGCGTTGTTGCCCGGCACGAAGGTGGACGACCTGCCGGCCGTGCTGAGCTCGTTCGCCGTGATCGTCGGCGACATCGACAAGTAGCCGAGCCCGGCGACGACGCGCGTCGGCATTTCCAACGGCACCAGCTACGAGACGCGAACGCACCTCCACGACATCGAACGCGTGCTCCGGCGGCCACTGCCGCATCGCGAACCGCTCGCGGCACCGGCTGAAAGGCTCTAGTCGTCGCGGCGACGCCGCCGCCGAGGCGCGTCTCCCCCGCCCAGCGATGCCAGCAGTTCGCTCACCGACTTGCCGTCCGCGTGCGCACCCGACGGGTCCTCGGGCGCGGCACGGCGGCCCGTCGAGACCGCGGGCAGGCGTGTCGAGGAGTCCTCGGCGACCCTGCGGCCGGAGACCGGGGGCTCTTCGGCCGGGGAGCGGCGGGGGGTGACCGCCGGGAGCCTGGCCGACGACTGCTCGGACGCCGGGCGGCGGCTCACCGGGGGCAGCGACACCAGGGAGTCCTCGGAGGCGGTGCGGCGGGCCGGCTGCTCGTCGGAGCGGCGGCGGCTCGGGCTGGGGGCCGGGGCGTCGGGCTTCAGGGTTTCCCACGAGCCGCTGTCCTGGACCGGGGTCGGGGCCGAGCGGTCGTCCGCCCGGCGGCGGCCTCCGCCGGCTGCCAGTGCCTTCGGGTCGATCATCTCGGTGCGTTCGGCCACGCGGGAACGTGGTTCGGGCTTGCGGGCCTCGACGGGCTTCGCCACGGCCGCAGGGGCCTTCGGGGGCTGCTCCGGGCGGGAGAGCGCCGCGGTGCGGGCCGGAGGCTGCGGTTGGGGTTGCGGCTGCCTCTGCACGCGCTCGGTGCGGTGGACCTGAGCCTGTACCGGCTGTGCCTTCACGGTCGGCGGCGGCGCCACCTTGGGCGGCTGGGGCTTCTGCGCCACCTGGGGGGCGGCCACGTTGCCCAGGCGGGCCGACACGGACGCGGCCGCGGCGCCGGGACGGGGCTGGGGGCGTGCCGGTTCCTGCTTCGCGGCCTTCACGGGCTCGCGGCGGACCACGGCGGGCTGCGGGCGCGGCGAGTTCCTGGCCGGATCCGGGCGCACCGGCTCGGGGCGGGCCGGCTCGCGGCGCGGGGCCTGCAGCTTGGCGTCGAGGGCGACGCGCTCGATCAGTTCGGTGCGCTCGGACGGCTTCTCCGCGGAGATGGACGACGTCGCGGTGATCACCGGCTTGGCGTTGATGACGCGCTGCTCCGGGGCGGCGGCCAGGCGGGCCGCTTCCGAGCCGAGCGAACGCAGGCGGGTCGACTCGGCGCGCAACGCGACGCGTTCGACGAGGACGTCACCGCCCAGCAGCCCCTGGAGGTTGTCGCGCAGCGCGTGGAGGTCGGCGCGCAGGGCCTCGATGTCAGCGCGCGATTCTTCCTCGATGCGCTTGCGGGTCTCCGACTCGATCTCGAGCTCGTACTCGCGGCGGGCGGCCACCTCGCGCTCGAGTTCGAGCTCGTAGACGGACTGGAGGTCGGCCACCTCGTCGTCACGTTCAGTGACCTGTTTGCGGTACTTGGCGGCGAGGAAGGCACCCACCAGAGCCGCCCACAACGCGGCCACCACGGCCAGACGCAGCATCCGGGCACTGTCACTCAGCACGAGCACCGCCGCGGCCACGAGGGCGAGCGCCAATGCCGCTACTAACAGCAATCGCCCTGAGCCACGACCGTGATCATTCTGCTCGTCGTCGTTCGACGCGCCTCGCCCGGTCATGCGCACTACGGTACCGCGTAGTTATGTGACTGAGACCTACGGCCGGGTATCTATTCGTTCCCGGAACTCTCTTTCGGCGTCTTGCAGCAGTGCTCCAGCCACAGCGCCGCAGCCGTCAGCGCGACCGCCGCGATCATCCCCACAACGGCCGCCACCAGGTCGTTCGAGGCCGCCGCGAACGAGTCGCGGACGGGGATCACGAAGATCAGCAACCCGGTCCAGGCACCGAACATCAAAGCGCCCAGAACGGACGAAGCCTTCGCCAGCGCGACCGCTCGGGCGGCCGTCAGCGGCTGCACCGGGCGCGCACCCTTGCGGCGCTGGATCCTGACCCGCAACGAGAACGCGAACACGACCTCGACGACAGCGATGACGAACAACGTCGACCCGGCCATCACGGGCAGTGGCGGCAACGAGTCGTAGGAGAGCCGCAGCAGCAGATGAGCCAGCAGACCGCCGACGATCGCAACGGCGGCCAGGTCGCGGGGACGCGTGAACTTCACTCGTCCATCCAACCCGAAAGCACGAGATCGTCGCGTCGGTGCACGCCGTCGGCCGAGAACTCCAGGCCCGCAACGGGTCCGTGGCCCGCGAGCACCGCGTCCGGCTCGACGTCGAGCCACGGCACGAGAACTGTCGCGCGCTCAAACGCCCCAGGATGCGGCAGGAGCAGTTCGGGGTGGTCCGAAGTCACCCCGTCCACCGAAACCACGTCCACGTCCAGCGTGCGCGGTCCCCAGCGCTTCTCCCGCACGCGTCCGGCGGCGTTCTCCAGCGCCTGACCGCGGCGCAGCCAGCCCCACTCGTCCACGTCGTCCGCGGCGACGATCACGATGGCGTTCAAGAAGTCCGGCTGGTCCTCGACGCCCCACGCCGCCGTCTCGTACACCGGCGAAACGGCGATCACGAAGGGGCGCAACCCGTCCACCACGGACTGCAGGAAGGCGAACCGGTCACCGAGGTTCGAGCCGATCGAGAGAACCGCGCGGCTCAACGGGTTTCCTTCACCGGCGCCGCGAGCCGGCGCGAACGGCGGATCGTCACCGACACGTCGTCGAACGTCAGCGGGATCGGCGCGGACGGCTTGTGCAGCGTCACCTCGACGGCGTGCAGCCGGGAGTCCGCCATCGCGGCGTCGGCGATCTTGCCCGCCACCGTCTCGATCAGGTCGTACGACTCGCCACCGATGATCGCCGCGGCCATCTCGGCCAGCTCGCCGTAGTGGTAGGTCTCCTTCAGGTCGTCCGTGCGCGACGCTGCCGAAAGGTCCAGCCACAGCGTGATGTCGACGACGAACTCCTGCCCGTCGCGCTTCTCGTGCTCGAACACCCCGTGGTAACCCCGGACCCGCAGGCCCGTCAACGCGATCCGATCAGCCACGTCCCCGCCTCCACGCACCGGCGACGGCGACCGCGTCCAGCGTCCGGTCGACGTCGTGCACCCGCACTCCCCACGCCCCGTTGAACGCGGCCAGAGCGGACACCGCCGCAGTCGCGTCCTCCCTGCCGTCCGGTGGACGGTTGCCGAGCAACGTGCCGAGGAAGCGTTTGCGCGACGCCCCCACCAGCACCGGGAACCCGAGCTCGACCAGTTCGTCCAGGCGCTGCAACAGCTCCCAGTTGTGGTCGCCCAGCTTCGCGAACCCCAGCCCCGGGTCGAGCACGATCGACGACTCCGCGACTCCGGCGGCCAGAGCGGCCTCGACGCGCTCCAGCAACTCGGAACGAACGTCCGTCACCACGTCGTCGTACGTCGCCAACGCGTCCATCTCCGTGCTGTGCCCGCGCCAGTGCATCAGCACGTACGGAACACCAGCGGCCGCGACGACCGCGGCCATCTCGGCATCGGCGAGGCCACCGGACACATCGTTCACGATCGACGCGCCCGCCTCCAACGCCGCCGCGGCAACGGAAGCGCGCATGGTGTCGACGCTGACCGGCACGTCCTCGCCGACCAGTGCCCGGATCACCGGCACGATGCGTGCGATCTCCTCGGCCGGCTCGACGCGCTCGGCACCGGGCCGGGTCGACTCGCCGCCGACGTCGATCACGTCCGCACCGCGCCGATACATCTCGACGCCGTGCGCCACCGCGTCCCGGCGGTCGATGTAGCGACCGCCGTCGGAGAACGAATCGGGCGTCACGTTCAGCACGCCCATCACGACACAGCGGCCTGGCTTCGGGAGAGAGCTCACCGGGTCCGGCCCCTGATCAGTTCGATCGCCTCCGCCCGCGAGGACGCGTTGGTGCGCAACAACCCCCGCACCGCTGACGTCGTGGTGCGCGAACCGGGCTTGCGCACACCGCGCATGCCCATGCACAGGTGCTCGGCCTCCATCACGACGATCACGCCGCGCGGTTCGAGCTTGCGCACCAACGCGTCCGCGACCTGCGACGTCAGCCGCTCCTGCACCTGCGGCCGCTTCGAGTAGAGGTCGACGAGCCGCGCGAGCTTCGACAGCCCCGTCACGCGGCCCTGCTCGTTCGGGATGTACCCGACGTGCGCGACGCCGTGGAACGGCAGCAGGTGGTGCTCGCAGAAGCTGAACATCGGGATGTCCGTGACGAGGACGAGCTCCTCGTGGCTCTCGTCGAACGTCTTCTCCAGCACGCTGTCCGGCTCGGTGTAGAGACCGGCGAACAACTCCTCGTAAGCACGCGCCACCCGTGCGGGTGTCTCGCGCAGCCCTTCCCGGTCGGGATCTTCACCGCACGCGAGGAGCAACTCACGGACCGCAGTCTCCGCTCGTGCGTGGTCGAAGACCCGCCGCGCGGAGACGCCGGCCTCCCCGTTGCGGGTGAGGCCGGCGTCTCCGTCGAGCTGGTGGTGCTCGGTCACTGCCGCTCGTCCTGGTCGGGCTGCGGCTTCTTCGGCTCCCAGACGTTGTGCGGTTTGCCGCCGGGCACCGTCGCCGGGGTCCATCCGGGAGGGGCGCCGTAGTTCGGCGGACCCGCCTGGTTGGACGGCTGACCGGGCTGGTGCACGCCGTTCGAGCCGTTCGGGGAGGGCAGCTGCTCGGTGACCGGTTCCGCGACGGCGGACTCGCCCTCCTGCTTCAGCTCCTCCTCGATCGTGTCCTCCACGATGGGAGGCCACGGCTCGCCGCGCTCCTTGGCGAGCTCGCCGGGGGTCTTGACCGGCGGGATGTCGGACGGCGTGCGGTCACCGAAGTCGTTGAACTGGGTGATGCGCGGCCGCTTCTCGACGCGGGCGAAGATCCGCTCCAGGTCCTTCTGGTGCAGGGTCTCCTTGTCGATCAGCTCGAGCGTGAGGTCGTCGAGGACGTCGCGGTACGTGGTGAGCACCTCGTACGCCTCGGTGTGCGCGGCCTCGATGAGCTTGCGCACCTCCTCGTCGATCTCGTGCGCGACCTCCAGCGAGTAGTCCGCCTGGCGGCCGGCCGAGCGACCGAGGAACGGCTCGCCCTGCTCCTGCCCGTACTTCACGGCGCCGAGCTTCGCGCTCATGCCGTACTCGGTGACCATCGCGCGGGCGATCTTCGTCGCCTGCTCGATGTCGTTGGACGCACCCGTCGTGGGCTCGTGGAAGACGAGCTCCTCGGCGGAACGGCCACCCAGTGCGAACACCAGTCGCGCGATCATCTCGGACCTGGTCATCAGGTCCTTGTCCTCTTCCGGCACCGACAGGGTGTGACCACCCGTGCGGCCGCGGGCGAGGATCGTGACCTTGTAGACCGGGTCGATGTCCGGCATCGCCCACGCGGCCAGGGCGTGCCCTGCCTCGTGGTACGCGGTGATCTTCTTCTCCTTCTCGGAGATGATCCGGCTCTTGCGGGCCGGACCGCCGATCACGCGGTCGACCGACTCCTCCAGAGCGGCACCGTCGATCGTGTGGCCGTTCTGGCGGGCCGTGAGCAGCGCGGCCTCGTTGATGACGTTCGCGAGGTCGGCGCCGGAGAACCCGACGGTGCGCTTCGCGAGGCCGTCGAGGTCGGCGTCCGCAGCCAGCGGCTTGCCCTTCGAGTGCACGCGCAGGATCTGCTTGCGGCCCTTCAGGTCCGGTGCGGACACCGGGATCTGGCGGTCGAAGCGGCCGGGGCGCAGCAGGGCCGGGTCGAGGATGTCGGGACGGTTCGTCGCCGCGATCAGGATGATCCCGCCGCGCGAGTCGAAGCCGTCCATCTCGACGAGCAGCTGGTTGAGGGTCTGCTCGCGCTCGTCGTGACCGCCGCCGAGACCGGCACCGCGGTGACGGCCCACCGCGTCGATCTCGTCGACGAAGATGATGCACGGCGCGTTCTGCTTGGCCTGCTCGAACAGGTCACGCACACGCGAGGCGCCGACACCGACGAACATCTCGACGAAGTCCGAACCGGAGATCGAGTAGAACGGCACGCCCGCCTCACCGGCGACGGCCCTGGCGAGCAGCGTCTTGCCGGTTCCCGGCGGGCCGTAGAGCAGCACGCCCTTGGGGATCTTCGCGCCGAGCGCCTGGTAGCGGCCGGGGTTCTGGAGGAAGTCCTTGATCTCTTCCAGTTCCTCGACGGCCTCTTCGGCACCGGCGACGTCGGAGAACGTCGTCTTGGGCATGTCCTTGGACAACTGCTTGGCCTTGGACTTGCCGAAGTTCATGACGCGGTTTCCGCCGCCCTGGGCGTTGTTCATCATCCACATGAGCAGCAGCAACAACAGGCCGAGCGGCACCAGGTAGATCAAGATCTGCATCAGGATGGACTCCTGGCTGACCTTGGTCTCGAGGGTCGGCTTGTTGCTGGCCTGGTCGATGACGGTGAAGATCTCGTCCGTCGAGCTGGCCGGGAACTGCGTGATCAGGCGGTTGCTACCTTCGAAGGTCGTGCCGTCGGTGAGGGTCAGTCGGAGACGCTGCTCCTTGTCCTCGATCGTGGCTTCCTTGACCTTGCCGTCCCGCACCTGTTGGAGCGCTTGAGACGTTTTCACGGGGTGGTAGCCCCGCGCGTCGTCGAAGAGCACGGTGAAGACGAAGTAGAGCAGCAACACCGCAGCGATCCACAGCAGCGGGTTGCGAAGCAGGCGCTTGCGGTCCATGCACTTACGGCCGGGGGCGGCCTCGACCCTCCCTGACTTGCGCGTCGGGCAGTGGAAGACCCACATACCGCGTCCGACCAGCCTACCGCTCGCTGGCCGGGTACTGAGCACCCAACGGGCGGGGGCGTCGCGGGGTTCCCGCGGGTGACCCCCACCACGCATGTTCACGCTGTTTGGTTCATCCGGAACAAATACCTCCGCCCAGCCGAGTGACGCAGGTCACGCCGTCTCAGTACGTTTGGCGGTCACATGTCATCCTCATTCATCCCCCGAGTGTTCCCCCGCCACTCGAAAGAGTGAACACGTGACCGAAGGTAAGTAACTGTATGTCAGCACGTCATACATCCCCCGGCTTGTTCCGGCGGGTAGCCGTTCCCCTGGGCGCCCTGCTCGGAGTGGTCGCGGCGGCGGGCGTCACGGTCGTGGCACTTCGTGTCACCAGCGGCGCCGACTGCTCCGGCGCGCTGCCGTTGAAGGTCGCCGTCACCCCAGCCGCGCTGGACGTGGTGAACGCGGCTGCCCAGGACTACCAGCGGTCACAACCGGTCGTGCGCGGCCGGTGCGTCCAGGTCCAGGTCGAGTCGCGCAACGCGGCCGACGTGGCCAACGAGCTCCCGACCGCGCAGATCAACCCCCACTCCCTCTGGATCCCGGACTCCTCGATGTGGGCCGCCGAAGCCCAGCGTCAGGCCGCCGAGACCGGCCCGGAGGCACCGAAGCTGGACATCAAGCCCTCGCTGGCGTCCAGCCCGCTGGTGATGGCGGGCTCCGAGCAGGCGATGTCCAAGATCGGCTTCCCGGTCACGCCCGTCTCGTGGGCCAAGGTCGTGGACCCGCGGGTGCAGATCTCGATGAGCGACCCGACGATGACGTCGGAGGGCCTCGCCTCGCTGTTCGTGATTCGTACATTGCTGGGCAATGCGGACGGAACTCCCAAACCAGAACTGGTCGGCACCCTTCTGCGCGTGGGTCGCAGCGCCGTCCCGTCGGTTCGTGACGCGTTCGGCAAGGTCACCACGGACGCCGAGAAGGCGCCGCTCTTCGCCGCCACCGAACAGTCCGTGGTCGCGAACAACCGCTCGATGAAGGACAACGCCGTCCTGGGCGCCCCGCCCAAGGAGGGCACGCTCTCGTTCGACTACCCCCTGGTCCGGGTCTCCCGCCCGAACGAGCAGGAGGGCATCGGCGAGGCGGCGGCGGAGTTCGAGAAGGTCCTGCGCTCCGGCGACACCGCGAAGCGCTTCGGCGAGGCGGGCTTCCGCACGGTGAACGGCGCCGCCCCCGCGAAGTGGTCCACCGAGGTCGAGGGCGTCCAGGCGGGCGACGTGAAGCTGATCGAGACCCCGGGCGCGGACCAGGTCTCCGAACTCCTGCGCACCTGGGGCGCCATCAGCCTCGACATGCGCATGCTGACCGTCATCGACGTCTCCGGCTCGATGATCGAGAAGAGCGGCAACGGCAAGACTCGAGTGGAAGCCGCCACCGAGGCCTCCATGACCGCCCTCTCGATGCTCCCGGACACCACGGCCATCGGCCTCTGGGCGTTCTCGACCGACAAGAAGCCGCCGAACGACTGGATCGAACTGGTCCCGATCGGCCCGCTGGGCGAACCCCTGGCCGGCGTGACCCGCCGCAAGCGCCTGGAAGCCGGTGCCTCCCAGCTACCGGGCCTGGTGGGCGGCGGCACGGCCCTGAACGACACGACGCTGGCCGCCTACCGGCACGTCCTGCAGGGCTACGACGCGTCGAAGGTCAACTCGGTGGTCCTGATGACCGACGGCCGCAACGACGACATCTCGTCGATCGACACGGCCGCCCTGATCGAGACCCTGAAGCGGGAGTCCGACCCCGCCAAGCCCGTCCCGGTCATCATGGTCGGCCTGGGCGACGCGGTGGACATGGACGCTCTGCGCGCCATCTCGGCGGCCACCGGCGGCAAGGCGTACCAGGCGACGAATCCGGAGGACATCCGGAGCGTGCTGCTGGACGCGGTGTCGCAGCGGCGGTGCCGTCCGAACTGCTGATTTCCGTCCACGAACGACGCCGGGCTTCCTCGCAGAGGGGGCCCGGCGTTCTTTTTGCTGTGAACAGGACCGGCCAACGCAATGCCAACCCGGGCAACAAAAACGGGGGCGCCACCGGCACACCGGCAACGCCCCCGCCCAAGCGAACTCAGCTGGAGTAGACCTTCGGGTCCAGCGTCCCGATGTAGGGCAGATCCCGGTACCGCTCCGCGTAGTCCAGCCCGTATCCCACGACGAACTCGTTGGGGATGTCGAACCCGACGTACTTCACCGGCACCTCCACCTTGACCGCATCCGGCTTGCGCAACAAGGTGCACACCTGGAGCGACCGCGGCTTGCGGGACTGGAGGTTCTTCAACAGCCAGGACAACGTGAGCCCGGAATCGATGATGTCTTCGACGATCACCACGTTCCGGTCGGCGATGTCCCGATCCAGGTCCTTCAGGATCCGCACCACGCCGGAGGACGACGTGGACGACCCGTAGGACGAAACGGCCATGAATTCGAGCTGCACCGGAACGGGCAGCGCGCGGGCGAGGTCGGCCATGAACATCACAGCGCCCTTGAGCACAGTGATCAGCACGAGGTCGGAGTCACCTTCTGGGTGATCAGCCGCGACCTGCTTGGCGAGTTCGGTGACCTTGTCGCTGATCTCCTGCTCGGTGATGAGCACGGATGCGATGTCGCCGTCGTACACGGACAGGTCCCCTCTGCTTAAGACTGTGGTTCCACAACGAGCCTGCCATGCGCACGCCGCACGACAAAGCCGCCAGGTAGCCAGACACCGCCCTGACCGCGCCATTCACTCACCAGTGCGTCAACGCGGCGCAGGTGCGAATCGGACAGTTCAGGCACGCCCTCGTCGATCAGCCACGATCTGACCACTCTCCGTCGAAGCGCGACCGGCAACTCAGCGATGTCATCAACAGCACAGCAGTCGCCGGCGAAAGCTTCCGCGAGAGAGTCGAGTGCGTCACAGTCCTCCCGCAACTGGGCGGCCGTGCGCGCCAACGACGACGCGACGCCGCCCTGCAGCACCGCCTCCAGCAACGGCAGGACCTCGGACCGCAGCCGCACGCGGGTGAACGACGGGTCGAGGTTGTGCGGGTCCTCCCACACCTCGATCCCCTGCTCGAGACAGGCGGCGCGCGTCACCGCCCGGGACACGCCGAGCAGCGGCCGGCCCCACGGCGCGTCGAACGCGCGCATGCCGGCGATCGACCGGGGTCCGGAGCCGCGGCCCAACCCCAGCAGCACGGTCTCCGCCTGGTCGTCCAGCGTGTGTCCGAGCAGCACTACCCCGGACGACGGCCTCAGAGCCGCGTAGCGGGCCGCACGGGCCGCGGCCTCGGGTCCACCGGGACCCGACACCACGACCGGCTCCACGCGCGCCACGAGCCCGAAGTCGGCGCACTGTCCGGCAGCGCGCAACGCCACCTCGGCCGAACCCGGCTGCAGTTGGTGATCGACGACGACGGCCGACGCGCCGGGCACCAGCCTTCCGACGCAGGCAGCCAACGCCAGCGAGTCGGCCCCACCGGAGACCGCGACGGTCACGGCCTCCGGCTGCACGAGATCGAGGAACCGGCGGAGGGCCGTCCGGATCTCGGCGACCGGGCCGTTCACGGCGACACGCGACGCAGCCAGCTCATCGGCTCGGTGATCTCGGCGCGCGTCGGCAACGTCTCGGCGGACGTCCAGATCGTGTTGAAGCCGTCCATCCCGACGCGCTCGACGACGTACGAGGTGAACTCGGCGCCCTCCTCGTACTGGCGCACCTTCGCCTCGACGCCGAGGACGGTGCGCAGGATCCGGTCGAGCAGGCCGCCGCCCTTGCGGCGTGCGCTGAAGCGGCTGCGGATGGTCGACACGGACGGCACGACGGAGGGGCCGACCGCGTCCATCACGTGGTCGGCGTGGCCTTCGAGCAAAGTGGACAGTGCGATCAGCCGGTCCAGCAGTGCCTTCTGCTGCGGCGACTGGATGAGGTCGATCAGGCTCATCGGACCGTCGCCCTCGCGGAGCTTGGTGCGGAAGTCGCGGATCACGTCCGTCAGCGGCGCGCGCTCTTCGTCCATTGAGGACAGCAGCGCGGTGACCTGGTCGGAGAAGTACCTGCGCAGCCACGGCACGCCGGTGAACTGCAGGCGGTGCGTGCACTCGTGCAGGCACACCCACATGCGGAAGTCGTCGTCCGGCACGTCGAGAGCCTGTTGCGCGCCAACGATGTTCGGTGCGACCAGCAGCAGGCGTCCGGCGAGCTGGTCGTTCGGGCTGAACGGGTCGTACTGGCCGAGCACCCGCGAGGACAGGAACGCCAGCACCACGCCGGCCTGCACCCCGGCCGTACCGGCGAGGATGCCCGCCATCGGACCTGTCTGGCGCGGCATCGCGGGCCCGGTCAGCGCGGCCAGGCCCTGAGCGGCGGCCGCGACCCACGCCGGCCTGTCCACGACCTCGCCCGGCAGCAGCGGCAGGCCCTGGCCGAGCGTGGTCAGCTCGCGGACGTGCACCTCCGCCTGCGGCGCGAGTTCGCGAAGTCTGCCTACGACGTGGTCGGCCTCGTCCTTGCCGATCACGGGGCCCGGCCGGACGAGTCGCGTGGCGGTCGTAACCGCCAGCTCCCAGTCCACCGGGCCGAGCTCTGCCTCCGTCGCGCCGTTCACGCTTCCGACGCTACCTGCGCACGGCCCGCTACGAACAGCCACAACCCCGCAACGCAGCGGCCATCACGTCCAGGGCGGGCCGGACCTCGGCCTCGGCGCTGCGGTTGCTCGCGGACATGAACGAGAACACCAGCACCCGTCCGTCCACGTCGACGACCATGCCGGCGAGCGCGTTGACGCCGGTGAGCGTGCCGGTCTTGGCCCGCACCCAGCCCTTGCCCGGCGCCGCGCTGCCGCCGTAGCGACCGGCCAGCGTGCCGCTGCCGCCCGCGACCGGCAGCGCCGTCAGCAACGGCCGCAACTTCGCGGTGCGCGCGTCGTCCAGCGTGGGCTTGGCGGCGGCGGTGAGCACGTCGGTGAGCAGCTTCGGCGGGATCTTGTTCGTGGCGGACAGCCCGCTGCCGTCCACGAAGTTCGCGGCGGTGAGGTCGAAGCCGTTCTTGGTCAGCACGTCCCGCACGGCCTTCACGCCGCCCGCGAACGACGGCTCGTTGCCGGTCTTGATCGCGATCTCCCGCGCGACGGCCTCGGTGAGCACGTTGTCCGAGATCTGCATCATGTTGTCGACGAGCTGCTCGATCGGCGCCGACTTGATCTCGCCGAGCACCTGCCCACCCGCCGGGGCCGTGCCCGCCGTGGCACCGGGGGCTCCGACGCGCTGAGCGAACGCGTCCGCCGCCGCCTGGCCAGGGCTGCCGGTGCGGGCACCGTTGACGTTGGTCTGGTCGATCCGGCCGCCGTCGAGCATGAACGGCACGATCGGCGCGACCGAGCCGCCCGCGATGTCCACGCTCTCCCACTGCGGCCCGAGCGCCTCGCCGGTGTACCGGCTGAGGTCGAACTGGACCTTGGTGACCGGGCCCTTGGCCTTGACCTGGCCGACCAGGTCGTCGAGCGTCGCGGCACCGGGGTAGACCGACTTGCCGGGCGCGCCGGAGATGGTCGGGTCGCCGCCGCCGACGATCACCACGGTGCCGGGCTCCGCGCCCTGGACGACCTTGGTGGACAGCTGGTCGGTCTTCTCGAGGCTGAGCAACGCCGCCGCGGCCGTGAGGATCTTGAGGCTCGACGCGGGTGTCGCGGGCGTGGTGTCGCCCTGCTGCCACAGCGGGGTGCCGCTGGCGGGGTCGATGACGCTGCCCGTGAGCGTGCCGAGCGCGCTGTTGCCCGCAGGACCGGTCAACGCCTGTTTCACACCGGCCGGGGTCGGTGCCGGGGCACCCGCGGTGACGGCCTTGACCAGGGTCTGGACGTTCGCGGGCGCGGCCGGCGGCCTGGTCTCGATCGCCTGGGTGCCGCCGAACTCCTCGACCGCGTAGACGGTCGCGCCCGCGAGGGCCGCGACGACCAGCAGGCTCAGGACCACGAGGAGTGGCTTGCGGCTCTTCTTCGGCTCGTCGGCGAGGCGGTCCTCCGGCTCCTCCTCGTACCCGGTGACGGGGAGGTCGCGGGGCTCCTGGCGGGGAGGCGGTACCGGACGGGTCTGCTCGGGGCGCTGCGGCTCCTGGCGTGGCGGCGCCTGGGCCTGGAGCTGGTCCACGCGCTTGGTCTGCTCGGGACGCGGCGGCTCGGGGCGGGCCTGGGGAGGCGGCGCGGGCTGCGGGTCGGGCCTGACCGTCTGGTCGAACCAGGACTGTTCGAGGTGCGGGAGCTGGTCCACGCGCGCCGTCTTCGCGGGCGGGACCGAGAGCTCCGTGGTCCGCTGCTCCGGCCGCGGCACGACACGGGTCTGGTCGCCCCTCGGCTCGACGCGCACCGGGACGGCCCGAGGTTGGCCGACTTCTGGACCAATCACCCCGTGAGACTTCCCACCGGCGGCTTCACCGGAAGCCCCGCCGGAGACACCGGAACCGGCCGCCGGCACACCCGGCGTGGCATGAACGGAGCCCGAGGCGTTCGGGGCGGAACGGACCGGCGAGGAGCGCAGCGGCTCCTGAGTGGACGGTGCGGAGAGCACGGCGGCGAGCGGGAAACGCATGGTCGGCTGGTCGACGGACGGGCGGCTGACCTGCACCGTTGGCTCTTTTGCGGCGGCGACCGACCCGGCGTCGTCGTCCTCGGTCGGCCACTGGGGCTCGTCCGGCAAGTGGGCCTCCGTCAGCTCGGTACGGGCAATCTCACACCCCCCAACCGCCGCTCCGATGAGGGTTGACAAGGCGTCGTGGTCCACACTAGTGGGCATCACGAATGGGCTACATGAGCGAGGACCAGTGGAATTCGACGTCCTGATCGAGATCCCCAAGGGCGTGCGCAACAAGTACGAGGTGGACCACAAGAGTGGCCGCATCCGCCTCGACCGCACGTTGTTCACGTCGACGCAGTACCCGGCCGACTACGGGTTCATCGAGAACACCCTGGGTGAGGACGGCGACCCGCTGGACGCCCTCGTCCTCGTCCAGGAACCGACGTTCCCCGGCTGCCTGATCGCCGCTCGTGCGATCGGCATGTTCCGCATGACGGACGAGAAGGGCGGCGACGACAAGGTTCTGTGCGTCCCGGCCCACGACCCGCGCCACGAGCACCTGCGGGACATCCACCACCTGGCGGAGTTCGACCGCCTGGAGATCCAGCACTTCTTCGAGGTCTACAAGGACCTGGAGCCCGGTAAGAGCGTCGAGGGCGCGTCCTGGGTGGGCCGCACCGAGGCCGAGGCCGAGATCAAGCGCTCCTACCAGCGCCTGAAGGACGCCGAAGCACGGGGCGAGACCTTCCACTAGGCACGAACGAAGGAGAGGGAGCTGCTCGGAGCAGCTCCCTCTTTTTCGTGCCTTCGAAACCTCAGACCGCGAGGGCCTCCGCGTCCGCCACGCGCTCCAGACCCGACCTGGTCGAGAGCGGCTTCTCGCGCAGGAACCACACGAGGACGAACGCCGCGATCATCACGATGCCGCCGGTCAGGAAGACCGTGTCGATCGCGCTGGAGAACCCGTCGAGGAACGGCTTCGCCAGGACCGGGTCGAGGTGGTTGAGGAACTCGGTGTTGTTGATGTCCACACCGGACCCGCTCTGCAGCGTCTTCGCGAACTCCGGGTTCTGCGCCAGGGCCGCCCGGAACGCGTCGGTCTGCGCCGCGGCCTTCAGGCCCTCGGCGATCTTGTCACCGACCGTGCTGAACAGGATCGACAGGAACACCGCGGTGCCGACGGTGCCACCGATCTGGCGGAAGAACGTCGCCGAGGCGGTCGCCACGCCCATGTCCCGCGGCTCGGCGTCGTTCTGGATCGCCAGCAGCAGCGTCTGCATGCACTGACCGAGACCCGCGCCCATGATGAACATGAAGACCATCACGAGCCAGCTCGGCGTGTCCGTGCCGATGGTGCTGAGCAGGAACAACGCGGCCGCCATCAGCCCGGCGCCGATGATCGGGAAGATCTTGTAGCGCCCGGTCGACGACGTGACCTTGCCGGCGATCGCGGTGGCCGACATGATCCCGAACGTCATCGGCAGCAGCATCAGACCTGCCGTGGTCGGCGTGACGCCCTTGACGATCTGCAGGTACAGCGGGATGGAGACCATGCCGCCGAACATGCCGATGCCGAGCACGAAGTTGATCGTGTTGCCGAGCGAGAACGTGTGGTTGCGGAACATCCGCATCGGCAGCATCGCCTCGTCGCCCATGCGGTTCTCGACCCACACGAACGCCACCAGGCCCAGCACGCCGATCACGTACATGGCGATCGACAGGCCCGAGGCCCAGCCCCACTCGCGGCCCTGTTCGGCCACGATCAGCAGCGGCACCAGGCCGACGGTCAGCGCGATGGCGCCGCCGAAGTCGATGCGGTGGTTCACCCGCTGGTGCGGGATGTTCAGCACGCGGGCCACGACGAACAGCGCGAGCAGCGCGATCGGGACGTTCACGAGGAACACCCAGCGCCAGCCGGTGACGCCGAGGAACGAGCTGAGACCGGCGAACACGCCACCGATGACCGGGCCGAGCACGCTGGCCGACCCGAACACGGCCATGAAGTAGGCGGAGTACTTGCTGCGCTCACGCGGCGAGATGATGTCCGCCATGATCGCGAAGGCCAGCGACATCAGACCGCCGGCGCCCAGGCCCTGCACCGCGCGGAACGCGGCCAGCTCGTACATCGACGTCGCGATGCCCGAGAGCAGCGAGCCGACCAGGAACAGCGAGATCGCCGCGAGGTACATCGGCTTGCGCCCGTAGATGTCCGACAGCTTGCCGTACAACGGGGTCGTGATGGTCGCGGTGATCAGGTAGGCGGTGGTCGCCCACGCCTGCAGCGTCTGTCCGTGCAGCTGGTCGGCGATGGTCTTCATGGCGCTGGCGACGATCATCTGGTCCAGCGCCGCGAGGAACATGCCCAGCAGCAAGCCGGACAGGATCGTCATGATCTGGCGATGCGTCAGGGAGACCCCTGGCGTGGGTGTCGCATCGGTTGTTGATGACATTTCTAGTCTTCCCCTCCTGCGCGGGTCCCCGTCCCGCGGTCGGTCATGAACGCCGGAACCGTGCGCTCGTAGTCCTGCACGAAGCGCTCGAACAGTTCCGCGAAAAGCTTGTAGTCCTCGTCCGGCCACTCGGCGAACATCCGCTCGATGGCCTCGTTGCGCTGCCGGCGCCGGTTCTTGATGAGCGTGCGTCCCGCCTCTGTCACCGCGAGAACGCTGGCTCGGCCGTCGGCCGGATCAGCGTGCCTCTCCACGAGCCCGTCCTTGACCAGCGCGGCCACCTGCCTGCTGACCGTGGACGGGTCGGAGAGCACCGCCTCCGCGAGCGCGCTCGAACGACATTCCCCGAGACCGGAGAGCGTCGCGAGGAGCACGAAGGCGGACTTGTCCATGCCCTGCTTGGCCATCTGGTGCGCGACCTGGGCGTGCATCTTGTTCAGCCGCACCATCGCCATGCCGACCCGGTCCGCGAGCTCGTGCTCGGGGCCGACGTCGACGGCGAAGCCTGTGCACCTGCCCGGATCGACCATCTGACACCTCGTTGCTTGTATCACCCAACTAGTTGCTCGGTACAAGCATCCATCCCGGTCCATCGAATTGCAAGTGAGTTCCGAGTCTCACTCCACAGAGGAGTGGTATGGACGCGGGCCGTAGTGGTTACCGATGAGTAGCCTCACGGGTTACTCGCCGGTAGCATCCCTCTCATGAGCCAAGACGTGTCGTTCGTCGCCGATGCCATGAAGCAGGCCGTGCCCTACGTGAAGACCACGGGCATCGAGTTCGAGGAGGTCTCGGCCGGCCGCGTCGTCGCCTCGCTGCCGGACACCCCGGAGCTGCACAACCACATCGGCGGGCCGCACGCCGCCATGATGTTCGGCCTCGGCGAGTCCGCGTCCGGCGCCGTCGTGATGGCCGCGTTCGCCGCGCACCTCGGCAAGGCCACGCCACTCGCCGTCCGCGCGGACATCGCCTACAAGAAGATCGCGATGGGCCCGATGCGCGCGGAGGCCGTGCTGGGACGCTCCGCGGACGAGGTCCTGGCCGAGCTGGAGTCCGGCACGCGGCCCGAGTTCCCCGTGACGATCACGATCACCAACGCCGAGGGCGTGACCACCGGTGAGATGACCGTCGTCTGGACGCTGAAGCCCGCCCGCTGAACTGGGCGTCTCCGTATTTCGGTTCGGAATCGAAGTGAACCGATCCGATCGAAATACGTAACCTTGGCCACACCCCTGCGAGCAGGCAGTATGCGGGGCTATGTCGGGGTGGAGAAGTGTGGGCGGAGTCGTGCTGGTCCTGCTCACCGCAGGATGTGCCGCGCAGGTGCAGCAGTCGAGGCCTGTCGCCGTCGAGAAGCCGGTGGAGGACACACCGGTGACCGCGTCGTCGACGTCGGCCACCGTGCCGCCGGCCCAGCTCGGCATCAGCGTGGCGTCGATCGTCGACGGCCGCTCCGTGATGCTCTCCGACGGCTCGAAGGCCGAGGTCAGCGGCCTGGCTCAGCCAGGACCGTGCTGGGCTGACGCCGCCGCCGGATTCGCCAAGGCCATGCTGCAGGGCCAGCAGGTCCGCTACGACCGCGCGACCGGCGCGCTCAGCCTCACCGACGGCACCGACTACGCGTTGCTCGCGATCGGCAACGGCGCCGGCCGCGTCACCGGCACCCCGACGCCGGGCCAGCGGGAGGCCGAAGGGGCCGCGCAGCGCGTCCCGATGGGGCTGTGGGGAGCACCGTGCGGCGGCAAGGACGCCCTGGAGACCTCCACTCCCCCGCCTCCGCCGCCACCACCTCCGGCCCCGACCACCACGACGAAGCCGCCCGCACCGCCCAAGCCGAAGCCCGTCTTCTACGCGACCTGCGACGACGCGCGCAGGGCAGGCGCGGCGCCGCTCTACTGGGGTCAGCCGGGCTACCGCATCGAACTCGACGAGAACCGCAACGGCGTCGCCTGCGAATCCCGCTACCGCTGACCGGCGCGCAATAACCTCAGCGGCATGAAGCTGGACAGCAGTGCCGTCGACTACACCCCCGGTGACGCCGGGGCCATCGCGAAGCAGGCGGAGGACCGGGGCTACGACGGGTTCTGGCTCGCCGAGACCAAGCACGACCCGTTCCTCGCGCTGGCCGGTGCCGCCGCGGCGACCGAGCGGATCGAGCTCGGCACGGCGATCGCGGTGGCGTTCGCGCGCAACCCGATGACCGTCGCGACCACGGCGAACGACCTCCGGCTGCTGTCGGGGGGCCGCTTCAACCTCGGGCTGGGCTCGCAGGTCGAGGCCCACATCACCAAGCGCTTCTCGATGCCGTGGAGCAAACCCGCCGCGCGCATGCGCGAGTTCGTGCTGGCGATCCGTGCGATCTGGCACGCCTGGGAGACCGGCGAGCGGCTGGCGTTCCGCGGTGAGTTCTACAAGCACACGCTGATGACGCCGTTCTTCGACCCGGGCCCGAACCCGCACGGGACCGCGCCGATCTACCTCGCGGGTGTCGGCGGGCTGATGACCGAGGTGGCGGGTGAGGTCGCGGACGGCTTCCTGTGCCACAACTTCACGACCGAGCGGTATCTGCGCGAGGTGACGCTGCCGGCGCTGGCGCGGGGGCGGGAGAAGGCCGGGAAGACGCTGGAGGGCTTCGAGATCAGCGGCCCGGTGTTCGCCGCGACGAACGACCAGGAGGTCGCGGACGTCAAGCGGCAGATCGCGTTCTACGGGTCGACCCCCGCGTACCGGCCGGTGCTGGACCTGCACGGGTGGGGCGAGCTGCACGAGGAGCTGCACCGCATGTCACGGCGGCAGCAGTGGGCGGAGATGAGCGAGTTGATCACGGACGAGGTGCTGGCCGAGTTCTGCGTCCTCGGCACCCCGGAGACCGTCACGACCGCGCTTCTGGACCGTTACGGCGATGTCGTCACCAGGATCTCTCCGTCGACGAGCGCCGTTCAGCGCCCGGAGAAGTGACTCAGACCCTGTCGTGCCAGCTCCGCGTGGAACCCGCGGAGTTCGGCGCGCACCCTCGCGACGCCCTGCTTGCGGATCCATCGGCGTCTGCCGACGTTGGCCGCGGTCAGGGCGAACGGTAGCGCCAACAGGGTCAGCACCAACATCATGATCATCTTGTCTCCTCAGGGGTTGCGAACAAGCAACGACCAATCGAGACGTCGCTTACGGTACCGGCTCGAACGCCACCCAGGTGGAGCAAAGTCACCGACAGCAAGTCAGTTCTTGACTAATTTTGTTTTCGGTGCGACCTTGGGTCCATGTTCGAAGTGGCGGTGATCGAAGACCCGTCCGCGGCCGAGGTGTCGCTGGACCCGGTGCGGGCACGTCTGCTCGCGGAGCTGGTGGAGCCCGGATCGGCGACGATGCTCGCCGCGAAGGTCGGGCTGCCCCGGCAGAAGGTGAACTACCACCTGCGCACGCTGGAGCAGCACGGCCTGGTGGAGCTCGTCGAGGAACGGCGCAAGGGCAACGTGAACGAACGCCTGCTCCAGGCGACCGCCGCGTCCTACGTCATCTCGCCGACCGCGCTCGCGGCCGTGCAGCCCGACCCGGCGCGTTCGCCCGATCGGTTGTCCGCCCGGTGGTTGCTGGCGGTCTCGGCCAGGCTGGTGCGCGACGTCGGCACGTTGATCACGGGCGCGACCAGGGCGAAGAAGCGGCTCGCGACCTTCGCGCTGGACGGTGAGGTCCGGTTCGCCACGGCGGCGGACCGCGCGGCGTTCGCGGAGGAGCTCGCCGGGTTCATGACGCAGCTGGTCGCCAAGTACCACGACGAACAGGCAGAAGGAGGGCGTCCGCACCGCGTCGTCGTCGCCCTGCATCCGAGCGTGAACGCCAACGCGTCCAAGGAGGACGAGTCGTGACCCACGAGTTCGAGATCAGCAAGGAAGTCGAGGTCGACGGAACCCCGGAGCAGGTCTGGGACGCCATCGCGACCGGACCGGGCATCGACTCGTGGTTCATGGGACCGCACACCGTCGACGGCCGCGTGGGCGGCCGCATGTCGCTCGACCTCGGCTTCTTCCAGGAGTCCTCGACGATCACGGCCTGGGAGCCGGGCAAGCACTTCGCCTACGCCACAGAGAAGGGCGAGGACGGCACGTTCCACGCCATGGAGTACCTGATCGAGGGCCGTGACCAGGGCAGCACGGTGCTGCGGTTCGTGCACACCGGCATCCTCGCCGACGGCTGGGGCGACGAGTTCGTCGACCAGCAGTCGAAGGGCTGGGACATGTACCTGTTCACGATGGCCCAGTACGTGAAGCACTTCACGGGCAGGCCCGGCACGTACGTGTTCGCCCAGTGGCCGGAGCAGCCGGAGGGCGCGAACAACTGGCCGGTGCTGCTCAGGGCGCTCGGCGTGCCCGAAGGCGCTCAGGTCGGCGACGAGGTCGTGCTGGAACCGTTCGGCGTCAACGGTGTCGTCGACTACCTGGTCGAGAACGACCTGCACAACTTCCTCGGCGTGCGCGGGCCGGAGGGCATCTACCGGTTCCACGGCACCAACGCCGTCGGCCACCACCTCTTCGGTGACACGACCGGGCAAAGCGAGAAGTGGCAGGCGTTCCTGAATCAGACCGTCGGCGGGCAGACCTCGTAGACGTAGTCCTCGTGCCCGTACGGCACCACGTTCCGGTCGCGGCGGATGACGGAGACCCGTCCGCCGCGATCGGTGCAGGACTTCCGGAAACCCTCGTCGGTGTACTCGATCTGGAAGAAGTCGTTGCCGAACGCGTCCTGGTAGGACCGGCACTCGTCATTCGCCTGGCAGTCCTCGGCGATGGCGAAGTCGAAGCCGATCTCCTTCTTGCCCGCCTGGCCCAGTTCGGCGGTGTTCTTCTGCGCGACGGCCAGACCCTGTTCGTGCGCGTACTGGACGAACGACTTCATGAACTCCTTGGTGGCGTTGAGGTCGAACGCCCCCTCGGCCCTCGTGTAGGAGTCGAGGTTGTCCGGCTCCACGCCCTTGAAGAACGACGTCTTGCAGTCCTTGATCCACTTCTTCTGGATCTCCAGGATCCTGTTCCGCTTGTCGCCCGTGGAGATGTCGAGGATGCCCTCGGCCCACTCCGGATCGATCGCGACCTCACCGTTCGACTTCTTGACCAGCAGGTCGTCGTGGTTCTTGCGCCACCAGTCGAGCCCGCCGTCCATCGTGCCCGGCTGCGTCTGCAACGCGTTGAGGTAGCAGATGTTGTACCGCCGGCCGTCGATGATCTTGCTGCGGTCGCGCACCACGATCTTGACCGGCACGTCCGGCTGGTAGGCGCCGCCGAGCTGGTAGTCGAGCTGCCCTCCGGCGGGCGGCAACTCGCGCGGCGGCATGTCCGGCTCGCTCGAGCACGACGTGACGAGCAGGAGCAGAACGGCAACGGCCGCAACGGGTTTCATCAGGGTACGGAGATCCACGTGTCGACAAACCTCTTCGGGTAGAACGAGTGTCGAGCGGAACAGCCTGCTCCACCAAGTGTCTCACCAGCGTGAGGCACGAGTTACGCCGTTGGGCGGCCATGACCCCCAGGTGCGGCGGGTAAGCCTTCTCCATGCGCTGGTTGCTGCTGATCGTCCTGCTGACCGGCTGTTCCGCGATCCCCCTGTCCTCCGCGGGACCACAGGTGGACCGGGTACCGCAGGGCACCCTCGACGCCGTCACCGCGCGCACGTCGCTCGCGGCCCTGCCAGTCAACACGCCGGGACGCCTCGACGGCTACGTCCGCGACTGCTCCAAGGGCAAGGCGTGCGTCTTCGGCCAGCCGTGGTTCGACACCGACGGCGACGGCTGCGACCAACGCAGCCAGGTCCTGGCCCGCGATCTGACCGGCGTGGAACGCAAACCGGGCCGCTGCGGCGTCCAGGCCGGCACGCTCGACGACCCCTACACGGGCACGAGCGTGACCGGTGTGTCGAAGATTCAGATCGACCACGTGGTGCCGTTGGCCGAGATGTGGCGCAGCGGCGCGGCTTCGTGGGCGCCCGAGCAGCGCCTGGCCGCGGCCAACGACCTGCGCAACCTCGTCGCGGTGTCCGGGAAGGTCAACCAGTCGAAGAGCGACAAGACGCCCGACGAGTGGATGCCGCCCAACGCCGGTTACGCGTGCTCGTACGGGCGGATCTACGTGACGGTGAAGGCCGCCTACGGGCTTTCGGTGGCACCGGCGGAACGCGCGGCGCTCGACCGGGCGCTCACGACGTGCGGCTGAGTTCTTCCTCCGCCGCGACCCGCCGAGCCGTCCACTCCCGGTCGATCTCCTCAGGACGCTTGTGCCCGCACTCGACGAAGTTGCCCTCTTCGTCGGTGACGTCCACGTCGTACGAACAGTTCTCGACGTAGATGGTCACGTTCTCGATCCCGGCGGCACGCTCCTTGTCGTTCGCGTGGTACTCGACGTCGAATGCGAGCTTCTCGCCGTTGTTGTCCGTGCGAATGCACAACATCTCGTCGCGTTCGAGCCAGCGGTCCTGACCCCAAGGCTCGAGCCAGACGACGAGCCATCTCGAAGAGCCGTTCCTGATGTGCATCACAGCCATGGGCGGAGCCTAGACAATGCGGAAGGGCCAGGTCAGCGAGTGACCTGGCCCTTCCGTCTCACCGAGCCGCCTATCGGAATCGAACCGATGACCTGCTCATTACGAGTGAGCTGCTCTGGCCGACTGAGCTAAGGCGGCGAGACGCGATAACTATAACCGACCCGCAACCGCGTTACTCACGGGGGTCGGCATCGTTGTACGGACCGTGACCGACGTCACCACCTCCTAACCGCCAGGGAGAGGTTCATGCGCCGTTCGTTGTCCGTGCCGCTGGCCGGGTTGCTGCTCGCGCTCGTCGCGGCTCCCGCGCTCGCGCAGCCTCCGACCACTCCGGTGCCGGGGCCGCGCGATCCGAACCAGCCGCCGGCGTCGGCGCCGAACGGGCCTCAGCCTCTCGCGCACGCCGTCGGTGATGCCGGGACCGGGTTGAGCGTGGTCCGGCTCGGGCCGCAGGGGGTGCCCACGAACACGATCCTGCCCGGGTTCGGCGAGCAGTTGCCCAAGCAGTCGGTGACCGAGTTCGGGCTGGGGCTCGCCAGTGCGCAGGTCAACACCGAGGCGTTCCTGAGCACCGAGCGGGTGGTCACGCAGGCCAACCCGTTCGGGTTCGCGGTGGCGGGGCGGTCGCCGCAGTCGCCGCGGACGCTGGTGCAGACGGCGATTCCGGACAACCCTCAGCCGACGAACGGTGGGCTGCCGATTCCGGAGACGCCGCTCGCGAGGCTCAAGGTGCTCAACGGCAGCGTGCACGCCCGGTGGGACGAGAAGGTCGGGCCCTGCGTCAGTCCGCTGGCCACGGCGAAGACCTCGTTGGCGGGACTGGAGGTGCTCAGCGCGCTGCCGGCCGAGGTGCCGTTGCCGGTGAAGACCAGCCTGATCAGCATCCCGGACGCGTTCGAGGCCAGCTCGGTCGTCAAGCTCGTCGACCTGCCTGGCAGCAAGAACAAGGCGGTCGAGTCGACGTCGACGATGCGGGCGGTCAGCGTCGAGCTCGCGGGTGGCGTCAAGATCGACGTCGCCACCCCTCCGACGCTCACCGTCACCGCGACCGGGGACGAGGCGACGTCGAAGATCACGTACACCGCGCCGGTGCTCAAAGTGAGCCAGAACGGCAAGGAGCTCGGCACGCTCGACGCCGCGCACCCGACGCTCGACATCCCGTTGTTGCTGGACCTGGTCGTGATCAAGCTGCAGATCGCGGGGCTCAACGAGAAGAAGGCCGCGTTCACCGGCAACGGGTTCAGCGGGTTCCAGCTCGGGGCCACGGCCCGGATGCTCGACGTGCAGGTGCTGCCGACCGACAAGCTGAAGCTGCCGAACCTGCCGTCGGCGCTCGCGCAGATCTCGCTCGGCGAGCAGATCGTCCGGGCCGCGGCGCCGCAGGGTGGCGTGATCTGCGGGACCTCCCAGCCACCGACGACCGTGCCCGCGCAGCCCGGTGCACCGGCGGCGCCACCCAAGGGGGCGCCGCCGCTGGCCTACACGAACGCCGCGTACAACTCGATCCCGTTGTTCTGGACCGGCACGGCGTTGCTGCTCGCGGGTGTGGTGATCTTCGCGGCGCTGCCCGCGAGGCGTGAGAAGTCCTAGGGCACCATCCAGCCGAGCACCGGGGTCGACTGCAGGTAGGCGATGACGCACATCGCCAGCAACAGCAGGAGACTCCAGCCGAAGACCTTGCGGAACAGGTCTCCCTCACGGCCGACCAGACCGGCGGCGGCCGTGCCGATGGCGAGGTTCTGCGGCGAGATCATCTTCGCCATCACGCCACCGGAGCTGTTCGAGGCGCCGAACAGGAACGGTGACGCGCCGAGTTGTTGTGCCGCAGTGACTTGCAGACCGCCGAACAACGCGTTGGAGCCCGCGTCCGTGCCGGTGATCGCGACGCCGAACCAGCCCACGACCGGTGACAGGAACGCGAAGAACGCGCCGGTCCCCGCGAGCCAGAGGCCCAGAGTCGTGATCTGGCCCGAGTAGTTCATGACGTACGACAGCGAGAACACCGCGAGGATCGCCACGATCGCCCAGCTGAACTGCCTGATCGTGCGGCCGTAGATCTCCAAGCCCTTGCGCGCGTTGATCCCCAGCAGCACCAACGTGATCAGGCCCGACACGAACAGCAACGTGCCCGTCGCGGACGCCCAGTTCAGCGCGTACTCGACCTTGATCGGCTTGCCGTTCGGCGCGACGAGGTGCATGCCGGGCCACGCGAACTTGTACGTCAGCGAGTCGAGGAACTTCTTCACCGGCACGATCTGCGCCACCGAGAAGATCGCCACGATGATCGCGTACGGACTGAAGGCCATGACCACGTCCCGCCGTGAGTCGGCGACAGACCCACCGGCGATGACCGGCGGGATCGAGCGTTCCGGCTGCCAGACCCGCACCAGCGCGATCAACGCGAGCACCGAGACGACGGCCGCGATGATGTCGCACAGCTTGTAGGACCAGAAGTTCGAGACCAGGTACTGCGTGATCGCGAACGAGCCGCCCGCCACCAGCGCGGCCGGCCAGGCCTGCTTGACGCCTCGCCTGCCGTCCACCACGAAGATCAGCACGAACGGCACCAGCAACGCGAGGATCGGCACCTGACGGCCGGTCATCGCGCCGAACGTGTCCGCCGGCAGCCCGGTGACCGTGTTCAGCACCGTGATCGGGTTGCCCATACCGCCGAACGCCACCGGCGCGGTGTCCGCGATCAACGCCAGCGCCACCGCCTTCATCGGGTCGACACCGAGCGCGATCAGCATGACCGAGCAGATCGCGACCGGACCTCCGCCTCCCGCGAGGGCTTCGAGCAACGCGCCGAACGAGAACGCGATGACGATCGCCTGCACGCGCTGGTCGTCGGAGATCGAGCTGAACGACCGCCGCAGCACGTTGAAGTGTCCGCTGTGGATGGTCAGGTTGTAGATCCAGATGGCGTTGAACGTGATCCACAGGACCACGAGCACGCTGGTCGCCGCGCCGAACGCCGCCGAGTTGAGCGCCTGGCCGAGCGGCATCGAGTAGCCGAACAGCGCGACGCCGATCGCGAGCACGAGGGCGGTCAGCCCCGCCCAGTGAGCTTTCCACTTGAGACCGCCGAGCAGCACGAGCACGGCGACGAGCGGTATCAACGCGAGAAGTGCCGACAGGAACAGTGACCCTGTCGGGTTCGGGTTCTGCTGGTACACCAAGGCCGCCTTTCACACACCTGAACACGTCTCCGGCGGCGGGGAGACTGCGGGCTTGTTCCGTTCCACGGAACGTAGTTCCATGGTCGGCGGACATGGTGTCACTCCGCCGCCCCGATCGGAAGGCACGCCCCAGATGCAGATCAGGCACTCGACCAACCCGGCGCAGTTGCCGGGCTTCGACACGGACGGGCTGCGGCAGCACTACCTCGTCGACGACCTCTTCGTACCGGGTGAGATCCGGACCGTCTACACGCACGAGGACCGCATCGTCCTGGGCGGAGCGACCCCGAAACCGGGCGAACCGCTCAAACTGGAAAGCGCTTCCCCGTTGCGCTCGCAGCACTTCCTCGAACGACGCGAACTCGCCGTGGTCGTCATCCGCGGGACCGGGACGATTACCGTGGCGGGAACCGAGTTCGAACTCGGTACGCGCGACTGCCTCTACGTCGGCCAGGGCTCGACGGACGTCGAGTTCCACGCCGCCGGCGAGGACACCCGCTTCTACCTCTTCTCGACGCCCTCGCACGCCTCGCACCCGACCTCCGTCGCCCGCTACGACGAGGTCGACGTGGTGAACATGGGCGACCAGAGCACGGCGAACGTCCGCGAGATCCGCAAGTTCGTGCACGCGGACGGCATCCGCTCGTCGCAACTGGTGCTCGGCGTGACGTCGCTGGCGCCGGGCAGCGTCTGGAACACCATGCCGCCGCACACCCACGACCGCCGCACCGAGTGCTACCTCTACTTCGACCTGCCGGAGGAGCACCGCGTGATCCACCTGTGCGGCGAACCGCAGAACACGCGGAACATCTTGGTGCGCAACGAGGAAGCGGTCATCTCCCCGTCGTGGTCCGTCCACAGTGGAGCGGGAACGCACTCGTACACGTTCGTCTGGGCCATGGGCGGCGAGAACCAGGCCTACGACGACATGGACCAGGTCGCCGTGACGGAGCTCCGATGAACTTCTCCCTCGAAGGCAAGACGGCTCTCGTGACCGGCGCCCGCACGGGCATCGGCCGCGCCATCGCCCGCGGCCTGCACGACGCGGGCGCGCGGTTGGTCCTCGTCGGCCGCGGTGACCTGTCGGACGTGGCACCCGCCGTGGCCACGGTCTCGGTGGACCTGGCGGACCCGGCGTCCGTCGAGCCCGCGCTCGCACCGGTCCTGGCCGAGCACCGCGTCGACGTCCTGGTCAACAACGCCGGCACCATCCACCGGGGCGCCGCCGTCGACGTCCCGCTGTCCGACTGGCAGCGGATCATGGCGGTGAACCTCGACTCGGCGTTCGAGATCTCGAAGCTCTGCGGCCGTCAGATGATCGCCAACGGCGGCGGCAAGGTCGTGAACATCGCGTCCCTGTTGTCGTTCCAGGGCGGCATCCTCGTCTCGGCCTACACCGCCTCGAAGCACGCCCTGGTCGGCATGACCAAGCTGCTCGCGAACGAGTGGGCGGGGTCGAACGTGCAGGTGAACGCCATCGCCCCTGGCTACGTCGAAACGAACAACACGGCTCCGCTGAAGGCCGACCCCGACCGCGAGCAGGCGATCCGCACCCGGATCCCGGCGGGTCGCTGGGGCACGCCGGAAGATCTCGTGGGCCCGGCTGTCTTCCTTTCGTCCGCCGCGTCCGATTATGTGACCGGACACGTTCTGGTCGTGGATGGAGGCTGGCTGGCGAGATGACCGACACCGCCGTCGAAAAAACGCTCGCCGTGCTGGAGGCGCTCGCCGACCACACGCGCATCACGGACATCGCGCGGGTGACCGGCCTGCCGAAGTCGACGGTCCACCGCCTCCTGCAGGCGATGGTGGACCGCGGCTTCGCGACCCCGGGGCCGGACGGCTACCTGACGGGCCCGCGCGTGCTGGCCCTGGCAGGCAAGGTCCTGCGGCCGCTGGACACGGTGGAGCGAGCGCGGCCGGCCCTGCGCGCACTGCAGCAGTCGACGGACTGCACAGTGCACCTGGCCGTGCTCTTCGGCGACGAACTGGTCTACGTGGACAAGATCGAGGCCGACAAGCCGTACCGGATGGCGTCCCGCCTGGGCATGTCACTGCCGGCCCACGGCACCGCCATCGGCAAGGCCGTGCTGGCCTCGTTCTCCACGTCCGAACTGGACGCCTACGTCGCCCGCACCGGCTTGCCGGGCCGCACCCCGCGCACGATCACCTCGCCCGCCCGCCTGATCTCGCAGCTCAGGCGGGTGCGGCGGTCGCGGTTCGCACTCGACGACGAGGAGAACGAGGTGGGTGTCCGCTGCGTCGGCTCCGCGATCCGGGACCACTCGGGCGCGGTGATCGGCGGGCTGTCGGCGTCCTCCCTGGCGATGGAGCACTCGCTGCCCGAGTTGATCGCGCTCGGGCCGCGGGTGCTGCGGGCGGCGGACGAGGTGTCCGCCGCGCTGGGGTGGCTCTGAGCGCGGTCAGCCCCGGTGCAGCGTCGTCACCATCGCCTCGATGGCGATCCGCGGCTTCACGTTGACCCCGATCGCCTCCCGGCACGCCAGCACGGCCTCGATCCGCCGCAGGATCGACTCGGACGACCACTGCGCCGCGGCAGTGCGGGAGTCCTGGGACCGGTCCGGGTGCATCAGCGCGGCCTCCGACCCGGTCTTGGTCACCAGCGCGTCCCGGTAGAAACCGGCCAGGTCGACCAGCGCCGTGTCCAGCGAGTCGCGCTGCGTCCGGGTCGCGCGGGACTTCTGCCGCTTCTCCAGGTCCTTCAACGCGCCCTTGGCGCCACGGGTGGCGGCGGCGGTGCCCTTGCCGGTGCCACCGGCGCCCATCGCGGTCTCCAGGGCCTCGCGCTCGGCCTCGTTGCGCGACTCGTTGGCGGTGGAGGCGTCCTCCTCGGCGGCTTTGATCAGCTCGTCCGCGCAGGTGAAGACGTCGGCGGGCTTGCGCAGCGCCAGCGGGATCCGCAGCACGGACTCGCGCCGGGAACGTGACTGCTCGTCCGCGGCCAGCCGGCGGGCACGGCCCACGTGGCCACCGCACACCGAAGCGGCCCACGAAGCCATCTCCGGCGACACCCCGTCGACGGCCTCCAGGGCCGAGGCGATGGCGGCGGGCCGGGGCGAGCCCAGCGACACGAGCCGGCACCGGGAGCGGATGGTCACCGACACGTCGTCGGGGTGGTCGGAAGGCGCGCACAACAGGAAGACCGTGCGCGCCGGCGGTTCCTCGACGGCCTTCAGCAGTGCGTTGGCCGCGCCCTCGGTGAGGCGGTCCGCGTCCTCGATGATCACGACCTGCCAGCGGCCCGAGGTGGGGCGGCGGGCGGAGATCTGGACCAGCGAGCGCATCTCGGCGACGGAGATCGACAGGCCTTCGGGCGCCACCACGCGCACGTCGGCGTGCGTGCCGTGCAACGTCGTGCGGCATCCGCTGCACTCTCCGCAGCCGGGACGGTCGTCCGTCACGACGCACTGCAGCGCGCCGGCGAAGGCGCGGGCGGTGGACGAACGGCCTGAGCCGGGCGGGCCGGTGAACAGCCAGGCGTGGGTCATCACGCCGGGAGCGGGGGTGCCGCCCGCGACGATCGTGGCCGCGGCCTCCGCGGACGCCGACAGGGTCGCCACCGCGTCGGGCTGGCCGACCACCTCGTCCCACACGCTCATGGGTGCAGTCTTCCAGCGGGCGGTCAGACGACGGCTTGCGGGACCGCGCGCCTGCGCCTGGCCAGCAACGGGACCAC
Source organism: Streptomyces sp. ID05-26A (assembly GCF_033794685.1). NCBI lineage: Bacteria > Bacillati > Actinomycetota > Actinomycetes > Kitasatosporales > Streptomycetaceae > Streptomyces > Streptomyces sp. ID05-26A. Next base: position 2,544,298 of record NZ_JARAYZ010000001.1, on the reverse strand, counting down.
GGCCGAGCGGACCCGGTCGGCCACCTCGTCGGTGTCGCCGACGGCCTCGACCACGACGTAGCGGTCCGGTGCGGCGGCGGCCATCTCGCTCAGCAGCCGCTGGACGCGCCAGTGGTGTTCCGGGCCGATGCCCTTGCCGTCCACCGCCGGGCGGTCCAGCAGGATCGTCAGATCCGGGCGCAGCCGGCCGGTGGCCCAGTCGACCAGGCCTTCGAGTTCCTGGTGTTCCAGCGAGCTCGTCGCGGTGAAGTGTGCGAGCGGCGAGTCGACGTAGCGCTCCATCACCACGATGGAGCCGCCTTCGAGCGCGGGACGCACCTGCCGTTCGACGACATCGGCGCGTACGGCGGCGGCTACGAGAGCCTGCGCGCGCACGCCTGCCAACTCGGCGGACGACAGCATCGTGCGCAGACGACGTTCGTCGTGTTCGGGGTCGGCGGCCAGCAGCACGTCGAGGCCCTCCGCGCGCAACGCGGCGGCCAGGCGGCGGGCCTGCACCGAGGTGTCCTCGCGGGTGTCGCCCTCGACGGCGATCAGCATGCCCTTGGTGTGCCGACGGCCGCGGATCGCCGCGAACAGCGACGACAACACAGGTTCCTCGCGCCGGTCGTCCATCTGCCGGTACGCGACGAGGCCCAGCACGATCGCGATCACGGCACCGCCGACCATCACCGGACGGCTCGCGTCGACCTCCATCGGGTGACCGAACACGCTGACCTGCCGCTTCTGCAGCAACGTGAGCAGCAGCGGCGCGCCGGCCGAGGCACCGAACAGCACGACCTTCAGCAACGTCTGGATCAGCGCGACCGTGCGGCCGCGCATGTCGTCCTCGACCTGCGAGCCCACGATCGTGAGGCCCGTCAGGAACGCCACGCCCGCGCACGCACCGACCAGTGCCACCGTCAGCAGCGCGATCCACAAGTGTGGAGCGAACGCGACCAGCGCGAGAGAGATACCGGCGAGCACGATCGTGACGCCGAACAGACGGTTGTAGGCGAGGCGCTGAGCCAGCCGCGGTGCCGTCGCCATGCCCACCGCGAGCCCGAGGAACACGGCCACGAACAGCAGGCCGAACGTCGAGGCCCCGCCCAGCAGCGACAACGCGTAGAGCTTGGCCGTCCCGATCACGACACCGGCCGCGGCGAACGCGCCGATCATGCCGATGAGCAGGCCGCGGACCAGCGGCGTCTTGCCGGCGAACCTCAGGCCGTCGCGGAACATCGCGACGAACCCGAGCTTGTCCTCGTCGTCCTTCTTGCGGGTCGAGGAGACGCGGCCGGAGAGTTCCGGCAGGCGGGTCGCCACCAGGATCGCCGAGGTGAAGTACAGCAGTCCGTTGATCACCACCGCGATCGTCGCGATGGTGAACTCCAGGTTCCCGCCCTGCAGGTTCAGGTACGCGGGGATGCCCGAGATCAGCGAGTAGAGGCCGAAGCCGCTGATCGTGGAGATGCCGTAGGTCATCACGAGGCCGAGCTGGTTCGCCGACTCCACCTGGTCCGGGCGGCGCAGCAGGTTCGGGACCGCCGACTCCTTGGCCGGGATCCACAGCATCGCGCAGCAGCCGACCAGGAAGTTCGCGACGAAGAGCCAGATCGGGGAGCCGACCAGCGCGATCGAGATGAACAACGAGCCGCGCAGGACGTCGCAGACGACCATGACCTTGCGGCGGTCGAACTTGTCCGCGAGCACGCCGCCGATCGGCGCGAAGAGGATGCCCGGCAACAGCTGGGTGAGCACGACCAGCGGCAGCGCGAACGACTGCCACTCGTAGCTCTTCATCATCGTGGAGACCAGACCGGTCAACGCGAGCAGTGACAGCCAGTCACCAACGCTGCACAGGTAGGTGACGAGCCAGAGCCGCCGGAACGGGCGGATGGCGAGTACCGATCGAAGCCGGTGAACCGTGGACACGCTGGACTGGGCCTGCCCTGCCTGGCCTGCCTCGGTCGCCGGTGTGTCCGCGTCCTGAATTTCAGTCACCCCTAAGTCGCCACTCCCGTGCGGTCAGCGTAACCGGATGTGGTGAGTCAGGTTGGCGGACTCAGGGCACGGCTAGCTGAAGATCGCTCCGAGAATGCCGACGAGGACCAGCACGAAGAACCCGATGACGAGCAGGCAGCCGAGGAACGCGGCCACGCCACTCGTCTGCCGCGCGGGTTGCTGCTGTTGCTGTTGTTGTTGGGGCGCAGACATTTGGTACGTCGGAGCGAACTGCTGCGGAGCGTACTGGTGAGGGGCCTGCGGCGCCTGGGCACGCGGCCGCCGCTGCTCCCGCCGCATCTGCGTGTGGATCGCCTGACGCATCTCCTCGGTCGGCGTGGGAGGTGTAGGCACCACCACACGTGACCTGACCGACGTCCATTGAGGAGAGACGAAGCTGTCGGCCGTCACCAACCCCGCGACGGAGTCGGGGAACAGCCGGGGAGGCGGCGGGGCCTGAGTCCCGTCGGGTCCGAACTCGTTGATCGGCACCGCCACCCCCTCGGGTTCAGCTCTTGGACTTGGCCGGAGCCTTCTTGGCCGCGGGCTTCTTCGCCGCCGCCGGCTTCTTGGCCGGAGCCTTCTTCTTGACCGGCCCCTTGGCGCGCTTCTCGGCCAGCAGTTCGGCCGCGCGCTCGTCGGTGATCGACTCGACGCTGTCGGTCTTGCGCAGCGACGCGTTCGCCTCACCGTCGGTGACGTACGGGCCGAAGCGGCCCTCCTTGATCACCATCGGCTTGCCGGACACCGGGTCGTTGCCCATCTCGCGCAACGGCGGTGCGGCGGCGGCACGGCCGCGCTTCTTCGGCTCCGAGTAGATCTTCAGGGCCTCTTCCAGCGTGACCGTGAAGATCTGGGCCTCGTCGACCAGCGACCGCGAGTCCGTGCCCTTCTTCAGGTACGGGCCGTAGCGGCCGTTCTGCGCGGTGATCTCGGCGCCCGTCTCCGGGTCCTTGCCGACCACGCGCGGCAGCGAGAGCAGCTTCAGCGCGTCGTCGATCGTGATCGTGTCCAGCGCCATCGACTTGAACAGCGAGCCGGTGCGCGGCTTCGGGGCCTTCGCCTTGGACGTCGAGCCGTTCTCGGCCGGCTCCGGCAGGACCTCGGTCACGTACGGGCCGAAGCGGCCCTCCTTGGCCACGATCTCGTTGCCCGAGACCGGGTCGGTGCCCAGGGATCGGCCTTCCTGCGGCGTCGAGAAGAGCTTCTCGGCGATCTCCGCGGACAGCTCGTCCGGCGCCAGGTCGTCCTGCACGTTCGCGCGCTGCGCGGCGCCGTCGACCTCGCGCTCGAGGTACGGGCCGAAGCGGCCGACGCGCACGACGACCGTGCGGCCCTCGGCGTCGCTGAACAGCGGGATCGAGTTGACCTCGCGCGGGTCGATGTCCTCGACACCCGTGCCGACCAGCTTCTTCAGCCCGCCGGACCGGCCGATCGAGCCGTCCGGGCCGATGCTGCCGCCGAAGTAGAACCCGGACAGCCAGTTCGTGCGGCCCTGACGACCGGCGGCGATGCCGTCGAGCTCGTCTTCGAGAGCCGCGGTGAAGTCGTAGTCGACCAGGCGGCCGAAGTGCTGCTCCAGCAGCCCGACCACGGCGAACGCGACCCACGACGGCACAAGGGCCGCGCCCTTCTTCCACACGTAGCCGCGGTCCTGCACGGTGCTGATGATCGACGAGTAGGTGGAGGGACGGCCGATGCCGAGCTCCTCCATCGTCTTGATCAGCGACGGCTCGGTGTAGCGCGAGGGCGGCGAGGTGGAGTGACCGTCCGCGGACAGCTCCGCGATCGTCAGGTCCTGGTCCTTGACCAGCAGCGGCAGGCGCGACTCCGCGTCATCCGACTCGCCACCGGCCTCGGCGTCGACGGTCTCGACGTAGGCCTTGAGGAAGCCGGCGAACGTGATCGTGCGGCCGGACGCGGCGAACGTGACCTCCTGGCCCGTGGCGGCACGGCCCTGGATGCGGATGCTGGTCGTGTTGCCCCGCGCGTCGGCCATCTGGGACGCGATCGTGCGCTGCCAGACCATCTCGTAGAGCTTGAACTCGTCCGAGTCGAGCTCGGCGGCCACCTGACCAGGCGTGCGGAAGACCTCTCCGGCCGGCCTGATCGCCTCGTGGGCCTCCTGCGCGTTCTTGACCTTGCGCGTGTACTGGCGGGGCTTGTCCGAGACGTACTGGGCGCCGTACAGGTCCGTCGCCTGGGCACGCGCCGCGTTGATCGCGGTCTCCGACAGCGTCGTGCTGTCGGTACGCATGTAGGTGATGTAGCCGTTCTCGTACAGCTTCTGCGCCGTGCGCATCGTGCGGTCGGCGGAGAACCGCAGCTTGCGGCCCGCCTCCTGCTGCAGCGTCGAGGTCATGAACGGCGGGTACGGCTTGCGCGTGTACGGCTTCTCCTCGACCGAGGAGACCTTGACCGGCGCGTTCTGCAGCCCGGCGGCGATGGCGCGGGCCTGCGTCTCGTCCAGCACGGTGACGTCGGACTTGCCGGTCAGCTTGCCGTCCGAGCCGAAGTCACGGCCCGTCGCGAGCCTCGTGCCGTCGACGGCCACGAGACGCGCGCCGAACTGACGCGGCGTGGCGTCGGCACCGGCGTCCATCTGCGCGGAGATGTCCCAGTAGCTCGCGGAGACGAACTTCATCCGCTCGCGTTCGCGCTCCACGACCAGACGGGTCGCCACGGACTGCACGCGGCCCGCCGAGAGCTTCGGCATGACCTTCTTCCACAGGACCGGGCTGACCTCGTAGCCGTAGAGGCGGTCGAGGATGCGGCGGGTCTCCTGCGCGTCGACCAGGTCCTGGTCGAGGTCGCGGGGGTTGGCCGCGGCGGCCTGGATCGCGGACTCGGTGATCTCGTGGAACACCATCCGGCGGACCGGGACCTTGGGCTTCAGCGTCTCGAGGAGGTGCCAGGCGATGGCCTCACCCTCGCGGTCACCGTCTGTCGCGAGGTAGAGCTCGTCGACGTCCTTGAGGGCTTCCTTGAGCTCCGTGACCAGCGACTTCTTGTCGGCGGAGACCACGTAGAGGGGCTCGAAGTCGTGGTCGACGTCGACGCCGAGCCTGGCCCAGGCCTGGCCCTTGAACTTCGCGGGGACGTCGGCGGCACCGCGCGGCAGGTCCCGGATGTGTCCCCTGGAGGACTCCACGACGAAGTTGGCGCCGAGGTATGAGGCGATCTTGCGCGCCTTCGTGGGCGACTCGACGATCACCAGTCGTCGGGTGCTGCCCCCGCCTCCGCTGCTCTTCTTCGCCCGTGTCGATCCAGCCACTCGCCGTCCCGCTCTCTTCCAAACCCGGTTCCCAGGCCCGCCAGTGTTGCCCAGCGTCGGCCGAAAAGCACACCATCCGTCGTGTGTCTGCGACGCCTGTACGACGAGACAGAGTGACACAACCTTGCCGGACCGCCCGCTCAGGCTGCCGGCCAGGTGCTCATCGCCACTCCCTGCGGTGGGCTTCCGACCAGCTCAGCGAGCCGCGCCAGCCGTCGCCGGCCGGTCACCCGCAACGCCGGTGCCCCTACCAGGGTGCACGGAAGTCCGGATGCGAGCAGGGCATTTTGCAACGGCAGGTGTGTCTGCGGTGCGTTGGGGTCCAAACCGAGCAGGTAGGCGGACTCCATCCAGCTGCCCGCGGCGAGCGCCCAGACGCGCAGCACTGCTCCGTTCAGCTCGAAGTCCGCGGGCACCGTTTTGACGGATCCGTCCAGCCAGCGGGCGGCCAGAGGGGTGAGATCCGTGCGGAACGGCGTGCGGACGAAGTGCGTGCCCGCCTCGTTGACGCACAGCTCGGTGGTGACGCCGCGCTCGGCGCACGCCTGCTTGAGGGGACGCAGCCGCCAGTCGTCGCGCAGCTCGGTGTACACGCGGGCGGCTGTACCGCGCGCGAAGCTGACGGCCTGACCCGGCCCGCAGAGGAAGCCGGCGAGGTCCGCCTTGGCCGGGCTGCGCGCCTCGGCCGAGAAGAAGGACAGCTGCCCAACCACGGCCAACAGGGTAGAACACACGTTCGACTGTGGCCAGTGGTGCTGTTGTTACAGGTTCGCGCCCCTGAGCGCGTCACAAGATCGGGACTTGCCCAGCGCGCCGGCGTACTTCGGTCGTTTCTGCAGCTCCTGGAAAGTCGCGCGGAGATCCTCCGGGCTGGTCACGACGTTGGTGTCGGCCAGCACCTTCTCGGCGTTGTCCCAGAACTGCGCGTTCGCCTCCAGCGCCCGCACCGGCGCCTGCGCGTCGCTGTACGACTTCGCGGACTGCGTGACGAACGCGACCAGCCGGTCGTGCACGTCCTCGAGATCGGCCTCGGGCGCGCCGAGCTCCTTCAGCTTCTTCTCGGCGGCCGTGAACGCCGTGGCGTTGGAGGTGACGAGCCGGACGTACGCCTCCTTGACCGCGCCGGGGTTCGCCGCATCCTGTTTGCGCAGCTCCAGGCCCGCTTCAGCACCCGGAGCGACACCGCCGCAGAACGCGTCCACCCACTGGGTCTGGGCGTCGGTGATCGGCTTGTCCGCGTCCGTTCCGCAGGCGGTCAGCACGACGGAACCGGTCAGCAGGGCGGCGAGCAGACGTGTCCTCACCGGGTCCATCTTGCTCGGGCCGGCACCCGCCGTTCCGAGCACACCTCGTCGCGCGGAAGGCCGGGTCACCGAACAGCACCCGTTCGAGTGACCCGGCCTGCCTATTACCGCTGGTCAGGAGCTGGGAGGTGACGCCTGCAGGCCCTTGCAGTTCGACGCCTTCTGCGCCGCTCCCGCGAGGCCCGTCTCGTCGAACTTCTTCTGCACGTCGGCGCCCGCCTTCTCCAGTTCGCCCGCCTTCCCGATCATCTCGGTGAAGGCGGTGACGACCTGGGTCGAGTCGGTGGACGAGTCCAGCTTCGACTTGGTGTCCGCGAGCAGGGTCCTGATCTGACCCATGCCGTCCTGGGCGGCGGTGGCCAGTTCCTTCGACTTCGGGTGGGGGCCGTCCTCGAGCCCCTTGAGGTCCGCGATCGACCTGTCGACCGCGGTGACCTTCGAACCGAGCCAGTCCGACAGACCCGTCTTGAGCTTCGACGGGTCCGTCATGTCGATCGGCGGCTCGTCCGACATGGCCTTCACGGTGCCGTCGACGGCGCCGCAGACCTTGTCCATCCACGCCACCACGTCCGCCTCGCTGGCGGCGGGTGCGGGTGAACCTCCGCTGCTGCACGCGGTGACCGCGAGCAGACAGCTCGTCATGACTGCGATGAGAGAGCGGCGCATGAGCCGGAAGCTACTCCGAACGGTCTTGCTCAGCTCGTCGGCGTGACGTTGAGGCGCTGCATCTCCTGGCACTTCGGCGCGGACTGCGTGGCCGTCTGCAGCTCCGGGACGTCCTTGAGGTCGCGCAGCGGGTCCGCGAGCTCGGAGAGCTTGGCGATGGCCTCCCCGGCGGCCTGGAGGCCTCCGGTGGCGTTGTTGGCGTCCGCCTGCTCGACCTTGACCTTGGCGTCGGCGAACAAGGTGCTGAGCGACGTGAACGTCTCTCCCAGCTTGGTGACGGCCTGCTCACCGCCCGCGACGGGCGACGGGCCGACGTTCTTCAGGCTCTCGGCCGACTTCGCGAACGCGTCGGCGAGCTGACCCATGTACGCGGCCATCTCGGCCTTGAGCTTGCCGGGGTCGCCGGGGTCGACCTTGGGGGCGGTCTTCTCGACCTTGGCGAACTCGGAGGCGGCGCCGCACACCTTGTCCATGTAGGCGACGGCGGCGGCGTCGGCCGAACCGCTGGTGGGCGTCGGTGAGGTGCCGGAGTTGCCGCCGTTGGTGCACCCGGCCAGCGCGAGGGCGGCTACAGCGGCGGTGGCGACGAGGCTGCGCCTCATGTCGGAACTCCTCGGTCGGGGTACGTCGGGGGAAGACCCGAACGTACCCCGACCGGAGGCTGTCGAACTACGCGGCGCCGTTGCTCATGGACTCCGCGGGGGTGTCCGTGATCGAGGTGCCACGGCGCTTGGACACGACCACCGCACCGACGATGATCAGGGTCGCGACCACCGCGATCGCGATCCGGATCGGGTCGGACGCGCTGTCACCGATGGAGAAGGTGACGATGGCGGGCGCGATCAGCACCGAGACCAGGTTCATCACCTTGATCAGCGGGTTGATGGCCGGGCCGGCCGTGTCCTTGAACGGGTCGCCGACGGTGTCGCCGATGACCGTGGCGGCGTGGGCGTCGGAGCCCTTGCCGCCGTGGTGGCCGTCCTCGACCAGCTTCTTGGCGTTGTCCCAGGCACCACCGGAGTTGGCCAGGAAGACCGCCATGAGCGTGCCGGTCGCGATCGCGCCGGCGAGGTACCCGGCCAGCGGGCCGACGCCGAGGCCGAAGCCGACGGCGACCGGGGCGAGCACGGCCATCAGACCGGGGGTCGCGAGCTCGCGCAACGAGTCCCTGGTGCAGATGTCGACGACGCGGCCGTACTCCGGCTTCACCGAGTAGTCCATGATGCCGGGGTTCTCGCGGAACTGGCGGCGCACCTCGAACACGATGGCACCGGCCGCGCGCGTCACGGCGTTGATCGCGAGACCCGAGAACATGAAGACGACGGCCGCACCGATGACGATGCCGACCAGGACGTTCGGCGAGAACACGACGAAGTCCGTGAAGTCCAGGGCGGTCTGCCCGGCCTTCGACAGCGCCTGGGAGATGGCGTCCTGGTAGGAGCCGAACAGCGCGGTCGCGGCGAGAACCGCCGTCGCGATCGCGATGCCCTTGGTGATGGCCTTGGTGGTGTTGCCGACCGCGTCGAGCTCCGTGAGGATCTGCGCGCCCTCGCCGTGCACGTCACCGGACATCTCGGCGATGCCCTGCGCGTTGTCCGAGACCGGGCCGAAGGTGTCCATCGCGACGATGACGCCGACGGTCGTGAGAAGACCACAACCGGCCAACGCGATCGCGAACAGGGAGACGACGACCGAACCGGACAGCAGGAACGCGCCGTAGACGGCGGCACCGATGACCAGCGCGGTGTAGACGGCCGACTCGAAACCGACCGAGATGCCGGACAGGATGACCGTGGCCGCACCGGTCCGCGAGGTCTCGCCGACCTCCTTGACCGGCTTGTGGTCGGTGCCGGTGTAGTAGCCGGTCAGCCAGAGGATGATGCCGGCCAGCACGATGCCGATGATCACCGCGACGGACGCGATGAGCGCCGGGTTGCCGGTGTCCGCCTTGACCGAGTCGCTGATGCCGTTGAGGTCCGCGAAGGAGCTCGGCAGGTACAGGAACGCCGCGATGGTGCACAGCACCGCGGAGATGACCGCGGAGATGTAGAAGGCGCGGTTGATGGCCGCGAGGCCGTTCTCGCCCGCCTTCGCCTTGGTCGTGTAGACGCCGATGACCGCGGTCAGCACGCCGATCGCGGGAACGATCAGAGGGAAGAGCAGCCCCTGCACGCCGAACGCCGCGGTACCGAGGATCAGCGACGCGACGAGCGTCACGGCGTAGGACTCGAAGAGGTCCGCGGCCATGCCGGCGCAGTCACCGACGTTGTCGCCCACGTTGTCCGCGATGGTCGCGGCGTTGCGCGGGTCGTCCTCGGGGATGCCCTGCTCGACCTTGCCGACGAGGTCGGCGCCGACGTCGGCGGCCTTGGTGAAGATGCCGCCACCGACACGCATGAACATCGCGAGCAGCGCGGCACCGAAACCGAAGCCCTCCAGGACCTTCGGGGCCTGACCGGCGTAGACGAGCACGACGAGCGCCGCGCCGAAGAGGCCGAGACCGACCGTCATCATGCCGACCACGCCGCCGGTGCGGAACGCGATGCGCGTCGCCTTTTCGCGACCGCCTTCTTCGTTCGCTGCGGCGGCGACACGCACGTTGGCGCGCGTGGACAACCACATGCCCAGGTAGCCGATGGTCGCCGAGAACACGGCACCGACGATGAAGAACAAAGATCGGCCGATTCGTTCGGCCAAATCATCTGCCGGTAGCGCGAACAGCAGCACGAACACGATCACGACAAAAATGCCGAGCGTCCGGAACTGCCGGTTGAGGTAGGCCGCTGCGCCCTCCTGAACCGCCTTGGCGATGTCCTGCATCTTGGGGGTGCCCTGGCCCGCGGCCAGCACCTCCTTGAGCAGCACGTACCCGACGGCGAGAGCAGCCAGGGCGACCACGGCGACCACGGCTACGACGCCGCGATCACCCCCGGAGAGCTCGAGGCCCTCCGCGAGGAAATGCCGGGACATCCGTCCTCCTGGTGAGTTGCCATGTGCAGCGCCAAGGCAGACCAGCCGCCCAGCGCGACGTGACGCATCCCTCATTGGATGCGATGAGCGGGGAGTCTAGGGGTTGGTTGCAACGAGGCAACGAAACGTCCCGATCCGTGCACACACCGTTATCTGCGCAGGAAGTCGAGCATGGCCCAGCCGGGACTGTCGGTGGTGTATGCGAAGCTCGGACCCGTGGTGGATCAGGGACGGCGGCTGCTGGACCGCGTGCTGGCGGGTGTGCCCGCCGGGGAGTCACCCCTCACGCACGCACGTGATCTGCCGTTGCGGCAGGCAGATCACGTGGACTGGCCTGCGTGGACCGCGCCCGCGGTCGTCGAGGCGTTCGTCGAGATCGGCGTGCGCGAGCCGTGGCGGCACCAGGTCGAGGCCGCGTCGCTGGCGTGGTCCGGACAGCACGTGGTCCTCGCGACCGGCACGGCGTCGGGCAAGTCACTTGCCTACCAGTTGCCCGTGCTTTCCACTCTTTTGGCGGACACGAAGGCCACCGCGCTCTACCTGTCGCCGACCAAAGCCCTTGGGGCGGACCAGCTCCGGTCGCTCGAGGAACTGGGGATCAAGGGCGTGCGCGCGTCGGCCTACGACGGCGACACCCCGATGGCCGAACGCGACTGGGTCAAGGCCCACGCGAACTGGGTCTTCACCAATCCGGACATGCTGCACCGCGGAATCCTTCCGCAGCACCCGAAATGGCTGCGGTTCTTCCGGCGGCTGAAGTACGTGGTGATCGACGAGTGCCATTCCTATCGCGGCGTTTTCGGTTCGCACGTGGCGTTGTTGATGCGACGGTTGCGGAGGGTCGCGCGGAAATACGGTGCGAATCCGATCTTCGTTTTGGCATCGGCCACTGTGGCTGATCCTTCTGGATCCGCTCAACGATTGCTCGGCGTCCCCGTTTCCGCTGTCGTGGACGACTTTTCGCCGCGTGCGTCGCGCACGGTCGCGTTGTGGGAACCCCCACTGACCTCTCTGGAGGGTGAGAACGGGGCGCCGGTCCGACGCTCGGCGGGCGCGGAGACGTCGCGGATCCTGGCCGACCTGGTCGTCGAGGGTGCCCGGTCACTGGCCTTCGTGCGCTCGCGCCGCGGTGCCGAGCTGACGGCGCTGGCCACCCAGCGGATTCTGTCCGAAGTGGACAGTGAGCTGCCGCCCAGGGTGGCCGCGTACCGGGGCGGGTTCCTGCCGGAGGAGCGGCGGGCCCTCGAAAAGGCGCTGTCCACGGGCGACCTGCTCGGCGTCGCGACCACGAACGCGCTGGAGCTCGGCGTAGACATCGCCGGCCTGGACGCGGTGGTGGTGGCCGGCTTCCCCGGCACTCTGGCGTCGTTCTGGCAGCAGGCGGGCCGTGCGGGCAGGTCCGGCGACAGCGCGCTGGTCGTCTTCGTGGCCCGCGACGACCCGTTGGACACGTACCTGGTGCACAACCCGGCCGCGGTGCTGGACCGCCCGGTCGAGGCGACGGTGCTCGACCCGCTGAACCCGTACGTGCTGGGCCCTCAGCTCGCGTGCGCGGCGTCCGAGATGCCGTTGACACCGGCCTGCCTGGACGACTTCGGCGGCCCCCTCGCGGAGGCCGTCCTCGCCGAGCTCGTGGCGGAGAAACTGCTGCGCAAACGGCCTGCCGGCTGGTACTGGGCATCGCACGAACGGCCGCACGCGGGTGTGGACATCCGCGGCTCCGGCGGCGAGCAGGTGGCCGTCGTGGAGGCGGACTCGGGCCGCATGCTCGGCACGGTCGACCCCGGATCCGCGAGTTGGCAGGTGCATCCCGGCGCCGTGTACCTGCACCAAGGTCGTTCTTACGTCGTCGACGACCTCGACCTGGAGAGCGGCCTCGCGATGGTGCACCGCGAAGACCCGGAGTGGACGACGCAACCGCGTGACTGCGTCGACATCACCGTGGTCCGCGAGGTCGAACGCACCGACTTCGACGGCGTGTCCGTGTCGCTCGGCGAGGTGGAGGTGACGACCCAGGTCGTCGGCTACCTGCGCCGCCTGCCCTCCGGCGTGGTGCTCGACCAGATCCCGCTGGACCTGCCCGAGCAGACCCTGCGGACCCGAGCGGTCTGGTACTCGGTCGACGAGTCCCTGCTGCTCGCTGCAGGTGTGGAGGCCAAACGGGTCCCCGGAGCCCTGCACGCCGCCGAACACGCGGCGATCGGCCTATTACCGCTGTTCGCGACGTGCGACAGATGGGACATCGGCGGGGTGTCGACGGCCGCGCACCCGGACACGGGGATGCCGACGGTCTTCGTGCACGACGGCCACCCCGGCGGCGCGGGCTTCGCCGACCGGGGCCATTCGGCGTTGCGGGCGTGGCTGTCGGCGACGCGGGCGGCGATCAGTGCCTGCGCGTGCCCGATGGGCTGCCCGTCGTGCGTGCAGTCGCCCAAGTGCGGCAACGGCAACGACCCGCTGGACAAGGCCGGTGCCGTGCTGGTGCTGGACGTGGTGCTGGGCAAAATCGCCTGACTGCCCGGCCTGCTTGTGGTTACGGTGGCGGGGTGAACGCCTGCTGCTGCAACGCCACCGATCGGACCCGTCGCGCCTAGGCGTGGCTGAGCCGGACCCCGTCGTGCCCTTGCACGACCGGCCCGCGCCCGTCGCGCCTTTGCGCGGCTGGACCTGCTGGCCCTGCCGTCGCGCCCTTGCGCGGCTGGACCTGCGCCCGTCGGTGCATCGTGCGACCGGGCCGCAAGCCTGTCGTGCCCTTGCGCGCGGCTGGTCCGAGCACTCCGCCGCGCCCGTCCCCTCATCGGCCACGGGTTCATTGGAGTCTGCCTTGTTCACACCCTTTTCCGACCTCGACGCACTGCTCGCCGACCTCGTCTCGTCCGTGCGCGAGATCCTCGGCCCCACCTACGTCGGCGCGTACCTCCAGGGTTCGTTCGCCCTGGGTGCGGGTGACGTCCACAGCGACTGCGACTTCATCGTCGCCTGCACCGAGTTGCCGTCCGGTGATCGCGAGGCCGGGTTGCGGCGGTTGCACGACGAGATCCCGACCCGTCCCGGCCGCTGGTCGACCGAGATCGAGGGCTCGTACGCGGACGTGGAGTCGCTGCGTTCGGTGGCGGGACTCGGGGTTCCATGGCTGTTCAACGACCACGGCACGCGAACCCTGGTGTGGGATCTGCACTGCAACAGCCCGCACGCCCGCTGGATCCTGCGCCACCACGGCATCGTGCTGGACGGCCCACCGATCACGTCCCTCGTGGACGAGGTGCCGGCGTCCGTGCTGCGCTCGTCGATGCTGGCCGAACTGCCGCACGTGCTCGACGGCATCCGGGAGTGGGCGCCGATGGGCAACGCGTGGTCGCAGCGCTACATCGTCTCGGCCTACTGCCGCACGCTCTACACCATCCACACGGGAGAGGTGGAGTCCAAGCGCGGCGCCCTGGTGTGGGCGAAGAAAATGCTCGATCAGCGGTGGCACCCGCTGATCGAGCAGGTCTTGCAGGACCGGGACCTCGGCTGGGACGCCGATGCGGTTCCACGGCCCGGATCCATGGAGGAGACCCTGGCTTTCTCCGCTTACGCGGAGGGTCTCCGGTTCTAGTTTTCGTGGGCGCGGCGGGGGCTCACGGGTACCCCCGCCGCGCTCTCCACGTGCCGAACACTGTGTTCCCGCCTGCTACCGCTTCGTGACCGGATCCCTTGGAACATCGGTGGAATCTGGTTCGTTCGTCTCGACAGGACACGCGGGAGGCGACGGTGTCGACTGTCTGCTGACGAACTCCGGGGAGGAGCCGGCTTCACCGACCGCGGCAGAGCGGGTGCTCTGCCACTAACGTCCCTCGGTCCGGTCACTGGTGCGGGAGGCTGTCCTTCGGGGTGCGTGTTCGGCTTTTCGCCCGTTCCTCTGCCGGCCCCCGACGTGCGGGGTGCGGAGGCCGATCATCGGACCGGGCTTGGTGGAACGGCCGTGCAGGGCATCGCCTTCGGGGTTGTCGGGGAGAGTCCACGACGACACCCAACACGGCCGGGCTTTTAGTTGTGTCAGACGGTTTCGAGCTGGTAGCTCGCTGGGGCGTGCACGGCCGCGACGAGTGCGTCCTGCACGACGTGCGCGTCCGGCAGGTTCCAGCCGCAGACCTGCGGCTTGACCCGCCAGTGCACAACACCGTGCGCCATGGTGGTGGGGGGCAGCGGGATGTACTCGCCCTTGCCGTAGAGGTGCACGTCCGCGTTGTTGGCCAGCTCGGCGGTGAGCGTCGAGCCGGACTTGACGAGGAACATCCAGCGGCCGGACGGGGTCGCGGCGATCGGCACGGGAACGCCGATCTGCCGCAGTGCCACGGCCGCACGGTGACCGAGGCCGGCGCCGACCTCGATCGCGTCGACGACGTGGCCGGTGGCGACGAGAAGGCTGTACGAGCGGCCCGCCCACCACGTGGCGACCTGGTCGGGACGGGTCCCGATGCGGTCCACCCAGTCGCGGTGCACGGGGATCGGGCCGTGGAGCTCGAGACCGCTGCGGCCCGCCCACTGCGTGACGCCGTTCTCCGAACCGGCCGGATAGGTGCCGGGCAGCACGGGCCAACCGCGGTACGCGAGGCTCACGGCCTCGGCCCGCAGTTCGATGCGGAAGGCCCCGCGCCAGCTATCCGACCAATCCATCTTCCGTCGCCTTCTTCCCAGGCTCTGACTCGACATCAACGTGGTGCCGGTGTTCGTAGGGACACCGCGTCGGTGCCGCCACTACAACTAACGACACCGGCACCGGCCTCCGTAACCCCCGCTCGACAACTGGTAGCTACGGAACGGCGAACGTCCTTTGCCAGACCGAGCAACTGAACTCCGCGCGTTTGGTTCGATCACCGTTCAGCATGTCCCGGCGGGTGTGTGAGCCCGCTCACCGCTGTGAGTCGACCGCTCGTCGTGCTCCAAACGGCACGATCTTCGGCCGGACCTGCCCTGGCGCGTGCGTTCACCGGGCCGAACGGCGTAATCACCGACACCTCCACAACCACCTCCCATCCGCTCACCGCGCAACTCGTCAGCTCCGCCCGGTTTTCCGATGCCACGAGTTCTGCCTGTTCACAAGCACTTTCGGCGCCGTCGACGAGGCGAGCGGCCGCGGCCAGCGCCGCCAGATCGGCGGCACCGGTCACCCGGTGCCGCGCGACGACCGCCGAACCGACGCGCGCACCGGCCACCACGACGATGATCAGCGACAACATCACCGCCACGCCGCTCACCGCAGCCGAACCCCGGTCGCAACCGGACCGTTCGCCGTTCATCGTGGCTCCGGCACGGCGAACGCCCGCGCGCTGAGCGGTAAGCCCAACGGTCCGCGTTTGCTGACCACGACCTCGACGGCGGCACCTTGTTCGTTGATCACAACGTTGGCAGCACCCACGATTCGTCCGGCGGCCTCTTCCCCGCGCTGCCGTTCCCCGCGTGCCGTGAGCCGCGCTGCCTCTCTCGCCGCGTCTGCGCACCGCATCTGCTCGGTGACCGCCGTCAGCCCGTTCGCCCCCAGCCACAGGACCACCAGCAACGCGGACACGGCGATCGCCGCCTCGACCGTGACCATGCCCCGATCGTCAGACCGACGACAGCGCACGCTGTATCAGCTCTTCCATCAGGTTCTCCATGAAGTCGCTGGTGACGAGCACGTACAGCAGACCGCCCAGCGCGGCCGCAGCCAACGTCCCGATCGCGTACTCCACCGTGCTCATCCCGCTGTCGTCCTGCAGCAGTTCCATCTGCTTCTCCTATCCGAGGAATTGACCGGCCAGCCCGAGCACCACCGGCGCGACGCCGAGGCACAGGAAGGCGGGCAGAAAACACAGTGCGAGCGGCGCCGCGACCGCGACCGCGGCCTTCTGCGCCCTGGCCTCGGCGGCGTCACCCGCGGCGGCCCTGGTCCGTTCGGCGAGTTCGGCGGTCTGCCGGGCCAGCGCCGCACCGGACCGCGCCGTCCGCCGCGCGGCCCTGGCCAGCGGCGCCGTCTCCGGACTGTCGAGTGCGGACGCCCACGCCGTGACCGGGTCGGCACCGAGCTTGAGCAACTCCGCGACCTGGCCGAGTTCCTTCATCCCGACCGCCTGGATCGCGGTGGGCACCGGCAACCCGGCTTTCAGGCAGGCGGCGAGCAGGTCCCAGGCCGCCGCCCGTTCGAACGGACCGTCCGGCTGCGCCGTCGTTCGCGGCGGGGCATGGGCTCTGGGCTTGAAACGATCACTCGATCGTCGTGGCGCCGGCGCGACGAGCACTGCCAGCGCGAGCAGGAGGAACGTCACGGCGAGACCTCCGTGATCCGCTGCGTCCACCACACTCCGGCTGCCGCGAGCACCGCACCCAGTGCAAGGAGGAACTGCCCCGCCCCGGTGCTCGTGAGGACGTGGAACGGCCTGGCACCGCTGAACTCGCCCAACAGGACACCGAGGACCGGCAGCACCGCCAGCACCATCGCGCTGGCCCGCGGCCCGGCCATCCGCGCGTGCACCTGCCGCCCGAACGCGGCCCGCTGATCGAGATCGCGCTTGGTGGCGTCCAGAACGTCCGCCAACGCCACACCGTGCTTCGCCGACACGTGCCACGCCCTGGCCAGCTGATCGGTGGCACTGCCGAGCAACGGCGGCTTCATCTCCCGCAACGTCCGCTCCACGTCACCACCCAGCCTCGACGCGGCCGCCGCCGCTCTCAACACTTCCTTCGCCGGCGCCGGGGTGTCCTCCGCCGCGCCTTCCGCCGCCTGGGCCGGGTGCGCGCCCGCTCGGAGTTCGTCGATCACACCACCGAGCCCGCTGCTCAACGCTTCCGTCGCCTGGCTGATCGCTTTGCTTCGCTTGTGCCGCTTGAGGATTCTCCACCCGGTCGCCGTCAGCACCGCTCCGGCGATCAGTCCACCAGCACCTGCCACGAGGTAGGTGATGGCCGCCGCCGCTGCGAGCCAGACGTACTGCGGCACAACGATTTCGCGCTTGGTTAGTGGTCTCAGTCTTCGGATCGGCTCGAGTCGTGGCCAGACGAGCAATGCCGTCGCCAGCAACAGAAGGCTCACCACAGCAACTCCTTCGCCAGCCACCCGCGGTCCCTCGTCCAGACAGGACGAACCTCCAGCTCTGGCCCGAACACCCCGATCTCGTTGAGATATCTGGTGTTCACGTCCCGGCGCATGTGCAGCACGACCCGCACCGCCGCCGAGACCTGACTGCGCAACGCCTGCGGCGAAAGCCCGCCCAGCGCCCCCAACGCCTCGAGCCGTGCGGGCACCTCCGCCGGCGAGTTGGCGTGCAACGTCCCGGCGCCACCTTCGTGCCCGGTGTTCAACGAGGTGAGCAACTCCCGCACCTCAGCCCCGCGCACCTCGCCGACCACGATCCGGTCGGGCCGCATCCGCAAGGCCTCCCGCACCAACTGCCGGGTGGTGACCTCGCCGGCCCCCTCGACGTTCGCCGGCCGCGCGGTGAGCCGCACGAACTGCGGATGGTCGGGGTTCAGCTCACTGGCGTCCTCGACGCACACGATGCGTTCCGTCGGCGGCACACACCCCAGCAACGCCGACAACAACGACGTCTTGCCCGACCCGGTCCCGCCGATCACCAGAAACGCCAGCCGCTGCTCGACGATCGCCCGCAACGCGGCGGCGATCTCGGCATCGAACGTGCCGAGTTCCCGCAGCGCCTCGAGATCGTGCGTCGCCGGCCTGAGGACGCGCAGCGACAGGCAGGTGCGGTCCGCGATGGGCGGCAACACCGCGTGCAGCCGCACCCCGCTCCCTGGCAACCACCCGTCGACGCAGGGAGAGGCGCCGTCGAGCCGCCGCCCCGCCGCCACCGCCAGCCGCTGCGCGAGGCGCCGGACCGCGTCCTCGTCGGGAAAGGTGATGCCGGTGCGGCGCAGGCCCGTCGTGCCGTCGACCCACACCTGGTCCGGCGCGGTGACGAGGACGTCGGTGGTGCCGGGGTCGTCGAGCAGCGGGTCGAGGGGGCCGGCACCGCTGAACTCCTGGCGGAGCACCTGGAGTGCTTCGAGGACGTCGGAGTCGGCGAGGACGCCGCCTGCTTCGGAGCGGACCGCGTGGGCCACTACGGCCGCTGTCATCTCCATGTCGGTGCCGGCCAGGCGGTGGCGGACCCGGTCGATTAGGGCGGAGGTCATGTCACGCACCTCGCCGACTCGGTGCGGTGAGGTGCGGGATGTGGGGTGGGCACGGTGTGTTCCTCCTGGGCACGGCACTTGTGGGCTGAGGCGTGGTGTGAGTGGGGTGGGTGACGGCGCGAGTGAGCGGAGGCAGAGCACGAGCAGGCTGGGTGGCGACGCGGTGAGGGGCTGGGTGGCGATGCGAGCGGGCTGGGTGGCGACGCGAGCGGGCTGGGTGGCGACGCGGTGAGGGGCTTGGGGCGTCGTCACGCCAGAGGGCGCGCGTGATGTCGCAGTGGGAGCTTTGATCGCTGCCGCAGGAGAGGGTCGCGGAGGTCAGGTCGCTGCCTCCGGGCGGCGGGCGTGGCGGCCGTAGGTGATCTCGCGGCCCGTCAGGCGGAGCCAGGTTTCCTGGCACCAGATGAGGAAGCGGTTCACTTCGGCTCCTCCTTCTTGAAGACGTAGCGGGGTGGGTAGAGGCGGCCGTAGACGACGAGGTTGCGCAGCATCCGGCCGAGGATGCGGAGGAGGATCACGGCTGAGTTCCTTCCGTGCGAAGGGATCTCGTGGCGAAGTCCAAGCTGGGCGCCGGACGAGACGAGCCCGGAACCCTTCAGGAGCAAGAAGATCCGACGTCGGCCGCTGGACGGGGCTGCGGAACCTCTCCCGCGCCGAACACAGGCACGCAACCGCACCCGGTGCAGTCCGGCTCGGGGTCGGTGTCTGCTGGGGAAGGCGCCAGGTAGTCGGCCTCGTCGAGCACGACCGGCGCGGCCGTCATGGGCGGAGCTCCTTCAGCACCGCTCGGGCCGCGGTCGCCAGCGGGCCCTTCGGGTTGCGGGGGAAGCGGCCCCGTTCCAGCACTTCGGCGAGGCCCGGTTCGGGGCGCATCGAGGTGAGCAGGGGGACGCCGATCACGTCGGCCATCTCGGACGGCTGGAGGTTGCCCGGGGACGGGCCCCGGACGACGAGGCGGAGGGTGCGGCCGTTCGTCAGGAGGTGGGTGGCCACTCGGCTGGCTGCCGCTGTGGCTCTCACCTCGGCCGGCACCACCAGGACTGTCAGGTCTGTGCGGTCCAGGGCCGCGGAGGCTGAGGCCGTCGGGAAGCGCGGGAGGTCGCAGATCACCGTGCAGCCTGCTCGGCGGCCCGCGTCGAGGACTGCTGCCACGGCTGCCGGTTCCGGGTCGGGGGCTGAGCGGTCGCAGGCCAGGACGCTCAGGTTGCCCGAGGTGGGGAGGGCTGAGCGCAGCGCCGACATCGGGACCCTGCCGCCGGTGGCGTGCACTCCCGGCCAGCGGGCGCCCTGGTCCGACTCGGTGCCCAGGGCCAGGTCTATGCCGCCGCCCAGCGGGTCGCAGTCGACGAGCATCGCTTCGCCGCCCAGGGCCACTGCCTCGCGGCCGCAGGCTATGGCGAGGGTCGAGGCTCCCGCGCCTCCCCTGCCGCCGATGAACGACACGACCCTGCCGCGGTCCGACGGTGGGCCCTCGCCCAGGTCGGTCAGGGCCGTCACCAGGGAGCGGCCCTCCACCGGGAGTTCCAGGACGCCGTCTGCTCCCAGGGCCACGGCCGGAGCCCAAGGCGGGTCGCCTCCGTGGACCACCAGGACGCCCGTGCGGCGGGGGAAGCCCGCGTCCAGGCAGGCCGAGACCGCTGCCGGGTCCAGGAGGACCAAGGGGGCCGTGTGCCACTGCGAGCGCAGCGAGGTGACGTCGGGTGCGCAGGAGAGCGGGCAGTCGGCTGCGGCGGCCACTCGGAGGACCTCGTCGAGGAGGTCCTGGTCCGTGAGCAGGGCGATGGGGTGGGTCATGGGATCGACGGTGGTCGGTCGTGATGAACGACACAACGGGGTGAAGATCTACATGTGGACAAATCAGCGACTGTGGACAAGTCGCGATCTTGAAAGCCTTGGGAGACCGGAAGTGTCGGACCCGTGTGCGACGCTGGAGGGTTGGGCGCACGCCACGAAGACCAAGGCGAAGAAGAGCAGGAGAGGTCCAGTCACGACCGCGTGGAAACGGGGTCCGGATATGGGACGACCCCCGTCAGGGGGGAGGGACGGGGGTCGTCAATGGTTCAGTCCCGGGGGGTCGGACTGAACCCGTCCGTCGAACCGGACTCTCCTACTGTATCCCCAAGCGCCAGTGCCGCGCGCAACTTCCGCAACAGCTGAGGGCCAAGTTTCCGTAACCGTGGCGCACAAGGGTTTCGTACACGAACGAAATGCCGCCCGAACGGCCTACTGACGAGTACACCTAAGCTGACGTACATGAGCCGGATCGCCGCCTTCTTCGACCTCGACAAGACCGTGATCGCGAAGTCGAGCACGCTGGCGTTCAGCCGACCCTTCTTCCAGGAGGGGCTGATCAACCGGCGCGCGGTCCTGAAGAGCGCATATGCGCAGTTCGTGTTCATGCTCGCGGGCGCGGACGCGGATCAGATGGACCGCATGCGCGCGCACATCACGGCGCTGGCCGCCGGCTGGGACGTCGAGCAGATCCGCAGCATCGTCAACGAGACGCTGCACGACATCGTCGACCCGCTCGTTTACAAAGAAGCGACGCAGTTGATCGCCGACCACAAGGCGGAGGGCCACGACGTCGTCATCGTCAGCGCGTCCGGCGAGGAACTGGTCGCCCCCATCGCCCAGATGATCGGGGCGGACTACAGCGTCGGCACGAAGATGGTGATCCAGGACGGCCGCTACACCGGCGACGTCGACTTCTACTGCGCCGGCGACAACAAGGCGGTCATGATCAAGCAGCTCGCCGCGGAGCACGGCTACGACCTCACGAAGAGCTATGCCTATTCGGACAGCGTCACGGACCTGCCGATGCTCGAGGTGGTCGGCCACCCGACGGTCGTGAACCCGGACCGGGGCCTGCGCCGCGTCGCCGTCGAGAAGGACTGGCCGATCCAGCAGTTCGTCGACCCGGTGAGCCTGCGCGGCCGCATCCCCACGCCCTCGGGCAGGGCGGTCGCGGTCACGGCCATCAGCCTCGGTGCCGTCGCGGCGGCCGGAGCGGCCTGGTACGGCCTGCGCCGCAAGCGGAACAGCGGCTGAAGTCAAGCCCCCGCGGGCACGAAGCACCGAGAAGTGAGGGGTACCGGCGAGTAGCGGCAACGCCCCGCGCACGTGGTGCCCCGGTGAGTGCACGGCACCGCCCGCACGGCGGTACCCGAACGCGAACACGGCCTCACAAATCCAGAAACGCCAAGACTTTCACTACTGAACGTGGCTTGAACGGTGCACCCGTCCGAGCCCTTGCTGTGACCGGGCCCACGCACTTAAATGGGTGGTGCGGACCTCGGGTCGGCCAGGGACCAGACGAAGAGAAGTCAGGATCCACCCCGGCCAAGCTCCGTGCGCGGACTTCGAGTACCCACGCGCAGCACGCCGCGGGAGGCTTGTCGTCTAGGGCCTGCGTACCGGGACGCCGGACGCCGAGGCCAGGGTTGTACGACTGGAGTTGCACGCTTGGTAACTCGCAAGCCCGCGCTGAAGACGGGGCACCCTTTCGAGGGTGCCCCGTCTGCTTGTTTCGGGGAAAACCCTCCGAACGGCACAATGGCCACCCGTTGACCCACCCCACGGTCGTGGGTAACTTGCGAAATACGCCAGTTATCTGTGGGAACATCACCGGGAGGCACTTCCAAGTGCGGAAAATCGCCGCGTTGACGCTGGTCACAGCCATGGTCGCCCTCACGCCGGTGGCGAGAGCGGACGCCTCGGTGACCACGCTCCGCGGGATGTCGCTGGAACAGAAGGTCGGCCAGCTCTTCGTCACGTACGTCAACGGCCAGGCCGCCGACGTCCCGCACCCCAAGAACCAGCCCGACTTCGGAGTGGCGACGGCCGCGGACATGGTGCGCAAGTACCAGCCCGGCGGCGTCATCTACTTCAACAACTCGAGCCGCGACAACATCGACACCCCCAGACAGATCGCGCAGCTCTCCAACGGCCTGCAGAAGGCCAGCAAGGTCCCGCTGCTCATCTCGATCGACCAGGAGATGGGCGTCGTCACGCGGATCGGCCCGCCGGCCACCCAGTTGCCGGGCAACATGGCCCTCGGCGCGGGCAGGAGCACCAAGGACGCCGAAGAGGCGGCCCGCATCACCGGCCAGGAACTGCGCGCGATGGGCATCAACCAGAACTTCGCGCCGGACGCCGACGTCAACTCCAACCCGGCGAACCCGATCATCGGCGTGCGCAGCTTCAGCAGTGACCCGTTGCTCGCGGCCGACATGGTCGCCGCCCAGGTCCAGGGCTACGAGGGCCGCCGCTGGTTCGACATGACCTCGGTGACCTCGACCGCCAAGCACTTCCCCGGCCACGGCGACACGTCCGAGGACAGCCACACCGCCCTGCCGGTCTCGAACCGCAGCCTCGACCAGTGGCGCCAGATCGACGCGCCGCCGTTCAAGGCCGCCATCGCCGCCAAGATCGACTCGATCATGACCGCGCACATCCAGGTGCCGCAGATCGACCCGTCGGGCAACCCGGCCACGCTCAGCCCGAAGATCATCACGGGCCTGCTGCGCGACGAGCTGAAGTACGACGGTGTGGTCGTCACCGACTCGCTGGAGATGGCGGGCGTGCGCAAGCTGCACTCCGACGCGGAGATCCCGGTGCTGGCCATCAAGGCGGGCGTCGACCAGCTGCTGATGCCTCCGAACCTCGGCGTCGCGATCGACAGCGTCGTCAAGGCGGTCCGCAGCGGTGAGCTCACCGAGCAGCGCATCGACCAGAGCGTCCTGCGCATCCTCAAGATGAAGCTCCTGCGCGGCGTCATGCTCACCGCCGACGTCGACGAGAACAAGGTCGACCAGGTCGTCGGCTCCAACACCGAGGCAGCGCAGAAGATCGCCGACCGCACCATCACGGTCGTCCGCAACGACGGCCAGGCGCTTCCCCTGAACGCCACCGCTCCCCTGGTCGTCGGCACCAGCGACGCGACCACGAGCGCCCTCGCCACCAGGCTCAAGGGCACCAAGTTCGTCACCTCGACCAGCCCCACGGCCGGCCAGATCCAGCAGGCCGTGGCAGCGGCGGCGAACGCGGACAAGATCGTCGTGCTGACGAACAACGCGAGCACCAGGGCCGCCCAGATCGACCTGATCAACCAGCTCGCCGCCACCGGCAAGCCCGTCGTCGCGGCCGCCACCGGCAACCCGTACGACGTCGCCCACAGCAACGCCAAGACGTGGCTCGCCACCTACTCGACGACCACGGTCTCGATGGAGGCACTGGCCAGGGTCCTGCTCGGCGAGGTGAAGCCGCAGGGCAAGCTGCCGGTCGACGTGCCGGGCCCGACCCCCTACCCGTTCGGACATGGGGTGACCTGGTGAGAAGGCGGAGCTTCCTCGCGGCAGGCGCCCTGTCCGTCCCCCTCGTCAGCGCCGGCACGGCCACCGCGGCCCCGAAGCTCGCCACCGCCGCCGAACAACTCGCGCAAGACGGCTGGCGCAAGCTCAAGGGCCGCAAGGTCGGCGTGCTCACGAACCCGACTGGCATCCTCAAGGACCAGACCCACGTCGTCGACTCGATGGTCGCCCACGACGCCAAGCCGACCGCCGTGTTCGGCCCAGAACACGGCTTCCGCGGCACGGCACAAGCAGGCGGCTCCGAAGGCGACTACGCGGACCCACGCACCGGTATCCCGGTGTACGACACGTACCAAGCCAGTCCCGCGAAGATCAAGCAGATGTTCACGAAGGCGGGCGTCGACACGATCGTGTTCGACATCGCGGACGTGGGCGCGCGTTTCTACACCTACATCTGGTCGCTGTACCAGGCGATGGAAGCGGCCGAGGGCCTGGACTTCATGGTCCTCGACCGCCCGAACCCCATCGGTGGCACCGCCAACGGCCCGCAGCTCGACCCGGCCTACGCGACCTTCGTCGGGCTGAAGCCGATCGTGCAGCAACACGGCATGACGGTCGGCGAACTGGCTCGCTTCTTCGTGGGCGAGTTCGGCCTCAAGACCAAACTCGACGTGGTGAACGTCCGGAACTGGCGGCGCAATCAGCTCGACACGGGCCTGCCGTGGGTCCCGCCGAGCCCGAACATGCCGACCCAGGACACCGCGCTGGTCTACCCCGGCACGTGCCTGTTCGAGGGCACGGTCCTGTCCGAGGGTCGCGGCACCACCCGCCCGTTCGAAACGGTGGGCGCGCCGGGCATCGACTGGCGCTGGGCCGAGGCGCTGAACGCCCTGGACCTGCAGGGCGTCCGGTTCCGCGAGACCTACTTCTCGCCGACGTTCAACAAGTTCCAGGGCAAGACCTGCGGCGGGGTGACCCTGCACGTCACCGACCCGCGGAGGTTCGACGCCATCAGGGCCGCCGTGGCCATGCTGATCACCGCGAAGTCGTTGTACCCCGCCGTGTTCGCGTGGCGTCCCGACAACTGGATCGACAAGCTCAGCGGCTCCGACCGGCTGCGGAAGATGATCGACGCCCAGGCACCCCTGGACGAGGTCGTCGGCGCGTGGCAGCAGGAGCTCCAGCAGTTCCGCCGCACCCGCCTGCCCTACCTGCGCTACCGGTGAGGACGACATGCTCATCCCTGCCCTGGCCGTCGCACTCGTGACGACGGCGGTCCCCGGCCACTTCGACCAGCCCCAGGACGGCTTCGCACAGCAGTGGACGACGCTGCGCCGGTCGAACCCGTTCTGGGCTGGCCTCGACCCGGAGCCGGTCAACACGGCCCTGCGTCAGCTCCGCGAGTTCACGAAACCCCAGGCCAACGGCAAGCCGCTGTACGCCGGCGCGGTCACGATGTACGTGCACGACGGCAAGATCGTCACGCACGACCGCACGGGCTACGCGGTCCTCTATGAAGACCAGCAGACACAACTGCCTGAAGAACAACGCGTCCCGATGCAGAAGGACACGATCTTCGACTTCGCCTCCATCTCCAAGCTCTTCACGTCGATCGCGGTGATCCAGCAGGTCGAGCAGGGCCGGGTGAGCATCGACGAACGCGTCGCCACCTACCTGCCCGAGTTCGGCGTGAACGGCAAGGAGAACATCACCGTCAAGCAACTGCTCACACACACGAGCGGCCTCGAACCGTTCATCCCATTGTGGCAGAAGTACCCGGACGCTCCGTCACGCATCAAGGCCGTAATGGACGTGAAGCCGAAGTCCACGCCCGGCACCACATACGTCTACTCGGATCTGAACCTGATCACGCTCGGCGAGCTGGTCTTCAAGGTCAGCGGCAAGAAGCTCAACCAGGCAGTCAGGGACGGCATCACCAAGCCGCTCAACATGAAGGACACCGGCTACAACCCGACGGCCAAGAACCGCACGGCCGCAACGGAGTTCCAGACGGCACCACCGCGCGGCATGGTCCGTGGCGAGGTGCACGACGAGAACGCGTGGTCCCTCGGAGGAGTAGCAGGCCACGCCGGTGTCTTCGGCACGGCGAAGGACCTCGCCATCCTCGGCCAGACGATCCTCAACGGCGGCACGTACGCGGGCCGACGCATCCTGACCGAGCACTCCGTCGAGCTGATGCTCACGAATTTCAACCAGCAGTTCCCGGACAACGCCCACGGCCTCGGCTTCGAGCTGAACCAGCGCTGGTACATGGGAGCGTTGAGCGGCCCGGGAACCGCGGGGCACACGGGCTACACCGGCACGTCGTTCGTGATCGACAAGGCCTCGCGCTCGATCGTGGTCCTGCTGACCAACCGCGTGCACCCGAGCCGTGACTGGGGCAGCGTCAACCCGGCCCGTCGCGCCGCGGCCGACGGCCTGGCGAACGCACTCGCCGTGAAGTCACACGGAAAGCAGTGGCGGGCAACGACTTCCGGCGGCACCCTCACCGCGGAACGTCCGGTCGAGGTCTTCGTCGACGTCGACAAGGGCGACAAGCTCACGATCCAGCACTGGAACGGCACGGACTGGCAGGACGCGCGCACCATCACCACGACCGAACGTCGTTGGGTGCCAACGGAGTCCGTGAAGAGCAGGTTCGTCTACACCAAGGCCGGCCAGTACAACGGCCGCGGCGTCTACGTGCACGCACGCGGCGACGTCACGGCCGAAGGCTGGTCAGTGGCACGCCGCTAGCACTTCGGCAAAGCTGTCGAGCGCCCGTGG
Source organism: Streptomyces sp. ID05-26A (assembly GCF_033794685.1). NCBI lineage: Bacteria > Bacillati > Actinomycetota > Actinomycetes > Kitasatosporales > Streptomycetaceae > Streptomyces > Streptomyces sp. ID05-26A. The sequence goes on along the minus strand of NZ_JARAYZ010000001.1, from coordinate 2,517,854 downwards.
AAACGCGGGCGCTCCGAAGCTCACCACGATCCCTGTGCGGTCGTCGTCGCTCAGCTCGTGCCGGAACGACGAGAGAGGGCTGACCTCGATCCCACGTTCGCGCGCGGTCTCGACGATCGCGGTTTCGTGAGGCGTGTCAAGCACTGCATGCATCCCGGCCGCGATGCCGGACACCGACGCGTACGGCGAAACAGCCTCCACGAGCCGGTCACGCCGCCGTTGGTACTTGAGCCGCATCCGCCGCACATGGCTGTCGTAGGACCCGGCCTCCAGAAAGTCGGCCAACGTCAACTGGTCGAGCATGCTGATGTGCTGTTCACGATCGGTCTTCAGCGCCAGGATCGGATCCACGAACCGGTCCGGCAGCACCATCCACGCGATCCGCAACGCCGGTGACAACGCCTTGCTGGACGTGCCGAGATAGGCGACGTGCTCCGGGTCCAGCCCCTGCACGGCACCGACGGGCTGCCGGTCGTAGCGGAACTCACCGTCGTAGTCGTCTTCCAGCACAAGGCCGCCCACACGCCGTGCCCACTCCACGGCCGATGCGCGCCGACGAGGGTGCAAGGGACCGCCCAACGGGAACTGGTGCGCGGGCGTCATCACGCAGGCACGCAGGTCGTCAGGTAGTTGTTCGGTGTTCGCACCGTGGTCGTCCACCGCCAACGGCACCGTCGACGTCCACAGCGACCGGTGGAAGTCGAGCCCGTACTCCTCGACGACCACGGGCGGTTTCAGCAGCTTGTCGAACATCTGGACAGCGCCGCCGAAGCCCGAGCACACCACGATCCGTTCGGGATCGGCCCGCACGCCCCGAGCCCGCGCCAGGTACTCGGCCAGCGCCGTCCGCAGCTCGATCCGCCCCTGTGGATCCCCCGGCCCGAACGCTTCCGAGGGCGCCGCCGTCAACGCCCTCCGCGTCGACCGGATCCACTCGGCGCGGGGGAACTCGGTGACGTCCGGCGTGCTCACCCGCAGGTCGAACCGCACGTCCGCTCCGGCCACCGGGCGCGTCACCGGCTGCGGAGGCGAGACCCGTTGGGCGACAACGGTCCCCGAGCCCTGACGCGCGGTCAGCCACCCCTCCGCCACCAGCTCGGCGTACGCCTCGGCGACGGTGTTCCGCGCGATCCCCAGGTCGGTGGCGAGCGACCGCGAGGCGGGCAGCCGGGTCCCCGGAGGCAGCCGGGCCGACCGGACCGCCTCACGCAGCGACGCCGTCAACCTGTGCCGCAGGCCACCCGGACCGGACAGGTCCAGGTGGAAGTCGAGATTGGCCCACGATTCCACGTGAAGATTGCACCATGCCCAGGGCCAATCGGGGTCATAGATTTCTTCCCATGACGAACCGCATCGACCTCGCCAAGAAGGCCCCGAAGGTCTACCGCGCCATGATCGCCCTCGACGCCGCCGCTCGCGAAGGCCTCGAGGAGCAGCTCGCCGAGCTCGTCCGCATCCGCGCGTCCCAGCTCAACCACTGCGCCTACTGCCTCAACATGCACACGGTCGACGCCCGCAAGGGTGGCGAGACCGAGGCCCGCATCTACCTGCTCAACGCATGGGAGGAGGCAGGCGACCTCTACACCGAGAAGGAGAAGGCCGCACTGCTGCTGACCGAGGCCATCACGGTCATGAGCAGCCACGAGTACGTCAGCGACGAGGTCTACGAGCGCGCCGCGAAGCACTTCGAGGAGGAGGAACTGGCCCAGCTCATCGCGCTGATCTTCACCATCAACTCGTGGAACCGGATCGCGGTCTCCACCCGGAAGGTGCCCGCCGTCCACTAGGACCTGCCGAGAGAGTGACTTTCGGACACACTCCGTTGACCGTCGGTGTGGCGGTTAGTAAGTTTCCCACGTGTCCACTGAAAGCAGTGCCGAGTCCAGTCCACTGGTGAAGATCCGGTCGTTGCTGCCGGGCCTCGCGCGCGCCGAGCAGCGCGTCGCGAAGGTGGTGCTGGAGAACCCCGGAACTGTCGCGCACCGCAGCATCACCGAGGTCGCCGAGCAGGCGGGCACCAGTGAGACGACGGTGACGCGGTTCTGCAAGGCGATCGGCGTCGGTGGGTACCCGGAGCTGCGCATCGCGCTCGCCGCCGACACGGCCCGCAGCCAGGCCAGGGCCAACCACGACATGGGTGGCGACATCGGACCGGGCGACGACCTCAAGCAGGTCGTCGGCAAGGTCGCGTTCGCCGACGCCCGCGCCGTCGAGGAGACCGCCGAGCAGCTCGACGTCGAGTCGCTCGACAAGGTCGTCCAAGCGGTCGCGGGCGCCCGTCGTGTGGACGTCTACGGTTTCGGCGCCTCGGCGTTCGTGGCGTTCGACCTGCAGCAGAAGCTGCACCGCATAGGGCTCACCTGCTTCGCGTGGAACGACACGCACATCGCGCTGACGTCGGCCGCCGTGCTGACCGAGGCGGACGTCGCCGTGGGCATCTCGCACACCGGCTCGACCGCGGAGACCGTCGAGGCCCTGCGCGTCGCCCGCGAGACCGGCGCCACCACGGTCGCACTGACGAACTTCCCGCGCTCGCCCATCACCGAGGTCGCCGACCACGTGCTGACCACGGCCGCGCGCGAGACCACGTTCCGCTCCGGCGCGATGGCAAGTCGCATCGCCCAGCTCACGGTGATCGACTGCCTGTTCATCGGGGTCGCCCAGCACCACGTCGACACGGCGAAGACGGCGCTGGAGGCGACCTACGAAGCGGTGTCGGGGCACCGGCTCGGTGCCCGGCCGGATGGCCGCCGACGGCCGCGGGAGACGTCTAAATGATCTCCCCCCGGGACGGTGTGGTGGTGCGCGTGGAATCTCCGACCGAGCAACGGAACCCCCGCACCGCCGACATCGACCGGGTACCCACGATCGACGTGCTGCGCATGATCAACGAAGAGGACCGCACGGTCCCGGCGGCGGTCGCGGAGGCGCTGCCGGAACTGGCCCGCGCCGTCGACCTCGGCGTCGAGGCGATCATGTCCGGCGGCCGGGTGCACTACGTCGGCGCCGGCACGTCCGGGCGGCTGGCCACGCTGGACGCCGCCGAGCTCGTGCCCACGTTCAACGCCCCGGCGGACTGGTTCGTCGCCCACCACGCCGGCGGTCCGGAAGCCCTCGTCCGTGCCGTCGAAGAGGTGGAGGACCACTCCGGCGCCGCCCAGATCCGCCGTCACGCCACCGCGAAAGACCTGGTGGTGGGCATCGCAGCGTCCGGACGCACGCCGTTCGTGATCGGTGCGCTGGAAGAGGCGCAAGCGCTTGGCGCCCACACCGTGCTGGTCTCGAACAACGCGTCGGTGCCGTTCACACCGGACGTCCTGGTCGCGCTGAACACCGGCCCCGAGGCCATCGCCGGCTCCACGCGGATGAAGGCGGGATCGGCCCAGAAGCTGGTCCTGACGTCGTTCTCCACGGCCGTGATGATCAAGCTCGGCCGCACCTACTCGAACCTGATGGTCAGCATGCGCGCGACGAACGCGAAGCTGCGCGGGCGGACGATCCGGATCCTGCACGAGGCCACCGGCCAGCCCGAGACCGCCTGCGAACAGGCGCTGGCGGACGCGTCCGGTGACCTCAAGGTGGCACTCGTGCACCTGCTGTCGGGCGAACCGACCGAACGTGCGGCCGCTGCCCTGGAGGACACGAAGGGCCACGTCCGCAACGCCCTGGACCGGCTAGCCGGCTAGGTCCGGTCCGAACACCTCGTAGTGGATGTCGGTGACACCCGCTTCGAGCAACTGCGCCCGCATCGCGCGCAGGAACGGCACCGGTCCGCACAGGTAGGCGGTGGTGTCCTGCGGGAACTCGACCGCGCCGAGGTCGACCAGCCCGGTCCGTTCGGCGGGCCACTGTCCGATCGGCCGCTCGTAGAAGACGTGCGCCTGCGCGCTCTCCAGCTTCGCGACGAGCTGGGCGAGCTCCGCGCGGAACGGGTGCGTGAGCTGGTCGCGGTCGCCGTGGATCGCGACGACCCGCCGGGGTGAGTCGGTGGCGGCCAGCTCGGCGAGCATGGAGATCATCGGCGTGCAGCCGATGCCCGCCGACGCCAGCAGCACGGGGCCTTCACCGGGCACCAGCGTCAGGTCCCCGGCAGGATGGCTGACCAGCACGGTGCTGCCGACCGGCACGTTGTCGTGCAGGTGGCTGGACACCTCGCCGTCGCGCTTCACCGAGAACTGCAGTGCGTCGTCAGACCGTCCGGACAGGCTGTACTGGCGGATCTGCCGGGCGCCGTCGGCGAGCGGGACCTGCACCGACACGTACTGCCCAGGCTCGCCCGCGCGCACCTGCCCGTCGAGCGGCCTGACCACGAACGTCACGACGTCCTCGGTCTCCTGGAACCGGGCGATCACCCGGTGTTCCCGCTGCCCCTGCGGGAGGAACCGCTCGAGGCCGATCAACGTGTCGGCCATCAGCCAGTAGACCTCGCTCCAGGCCTGGCCCACCTCGTCGCTCACGTCGAGGACCTCGGCGACGGCCCCGAGCAGGTGCTTGTGGACGACCGCGTACTGGCCGGGCGTCACGCCGACCGACACGTGCTTGTGGGCGATGCGGCGCAGCATCCCGTCCGGCGTCTGCCCGGCGAGCAGCCCCGAGGCGAACGTGGCGATCGACCCCGCCAGCGCCTGCGCCTGCGTGCCGTTGGCCTGGTTGCCGCGGTTGAACATGTCGCGCAGCAGCATCGGGTGTTCTTCGAACATGCGCTCGTAGAACAACGCGCTGATCTCACCGATGGCGGCGCCGACGGCGGGCAGGGTGGCCTCGACCAGGTCGGCCGACTTCGAGGACAACATCGATTTCCTCACTTCAGCTGCAGGGTGAGCAGCACAGGACCGGTGGGATCAGCGACGAGGTCCTCGACGCTCAGCGGATCGAGCGAGGCGTAGAAAGCTTCCTGGGCCTGGCGCAGCGCGCGCCGAAGACGGCAGGCCGCGGCCAGCGGGCACGGCACGTCGCCCTCGCAGTCGACGACGTCGCCCTCGCCTTCCAACTGGCGGACGAGCCACCCCACCGAGACGAGACGTCTCGTCTCGGCGAGGGCCAGGCCGCCACCTCGGCCGCGTCGGGCTACGACGATCCCCAGGTGCTGGAGTTGAGCGACGACTTTCGCGGCGTGGGTGTACTGCACGCCCATGACCTCGGCGACTTCGCGCGTGGTCGGGTTCGACGAGACGAGACGGTCCGTCTCGGCAACGGCCAGACGCATCACGATCCGCAGCGCGATGTCGGTGCTCTTGGTCAGCCTCACAAGATCGAGGCTAGCTTAATTGGAATCTGAGATGCATGTTATCCGGGCAACACCGGACGCCACGGGATCGGCGTCGACAGCACCATTGCGCTGGACGTCTCCCCGTGAGCGGCCAGCCGGACCAGCAGCCGTTCCAACTCGACGATGCTCGTGGTGACGACCTTCACAACCGAGCAGATGTCCCCGGTGAGCCGCACGACCTCGACCACTTCGGGGAGGTCGTCGAGCAGCTCGGGGTGGACCGTGATGCAACGAGGGCCGTAGCACTTCATGCGCACCAACGCGACGACCGGACGTCCGACGACGGTGGGGTCGACCACGGCGCGATAGCCGGTGATGGCTCCCATGTTCTCCAGCCGGCGGACCCGTTGGGCGACCGTCGGCGGGGAGACGTGGACTCGGCGTGCGAGTTCGTTGTACGACAGGCGCGCATCCTCTTGGAGCGCCTCCAACAGGGCCTTGTCCACCTCGTCCAACATGAATGCAAAGGTACTTGGGGATCTGTTTTGCGTTCAGAAGAAGTTTGACGCGAACGCCTTTCGTCGCCCATTCAGGTGACGAGGCCCAGGCAGGACGATTGAACCCATGAGCTGCCCCGTGTCCCCCAAGCTGGATTTCGGCGGCACCACGCCGTACGAGGACTACGTGCACGCGTCGGTGTTGCACACCCTTCAACAGCAGTGGTCCAAAGATCCCCGTGAGATGTCGTTCCTGGTCATCACGCAGGTGATGGAGCTGTACTTCGGCCTGCTGTGCTTCGAGTGGCGCCAGGCCCAGACCGAACTGCGGGCCAACGACCTCCGCGCGGCCGTGCAGACGCTGCGGCGTTCCGACCTGCACCTGCAGGCGCTGTCCGCGGCATGGCGGCCGATCGCGCGGATGACGCCGACCGAGTTCAACTCGTTCCGCGACGCGCTCGGCGAGGGGTCCGGCTTCCAGTCGGGCATGTACCGCGAGATGGAGTTCCTGCTCGGCGAGAAGTCCGCGTCGATGCTCGTGCCGCACCGGGCCGTGCCCGCGATGCACGACCAGCTGGAGAAGTCGCTGGCGCTGCCGTCGCTCTACGACGACGTGCTGGCCGCGTTGCAGCGCAAGGGTTTCGACATCCCGCAGACTGTCCTGGACCGCGACCTGACCAAGGCCTACGAACCGTCGGCCGAGGTCGAGCAGGTGTGGGCGGCGATCTACCGCGGCAGCGACCGCGACCTGCTGGAACTGGGCGAGGCGCTGACCGACATCGCCGAGGAGTTCGCGCGCTGGCGTTACGACCACCTGCTGGCGACCCGCCGGTCGATGGGCTCGAAGGTCGGCACGGGTGGGTCCGCTGGTGTTGCATGGCTGGAGAAGCGCACCCAACGAGCGGTGTTCCCCGAGCTGTGGACCGCGAGGAGTTACGTGTGAGGCGTGAGCTGTTCGACATCCCCGAAGGTGTCATCTACCTCGACGGCAACTCCCTCGGCGCAGCACCGAAACACGTCGCCGACCGCATGCAGGACGTCGTCAGGAACCAGTGGGGCACGCGGCTCATCCGCTCCTGGAGCGAGGGCTGGTGGGAGGCGCCGCAACGGATCGGCGACCGCGTCGGCCGGCTGATCGGTGCCGCCGAAGGCCAGGTCGTGGTCGGCGACTCGACGTCGGTCAACGTCTTCAAGGCGTTGATGGGCGCGGTGAAGGGCACCAGCCGCACCGAGATCGTGTGCGACGAGTCGACGTTCCCGACCGACGGCTACATCGCACAGTCGGTGGCTTCGCTGACAGGGCTGGAGATCCGGGCCGCGCATCCGTCCTCTTTGGACCTGACCGAGGACACCGCCGTGGCGCTGCTCAACCAGGTCGACTACCGGACCGGCGAGCTGCACGACATGAAGGCGCTCACCGAGCAGGCGCATGCCGTTGGCGCACAGGTGGTCTGGGACCTCTGCCACAGCGCGGGCGTGCTGCCCATCGAATTGGACGCGCTCCAAGTCGACTACGCGATCGGCTGCACCTACAAGTTCCTCAACGGCGGACCGGGCTCGCCGGCGTACATCTATGTGCCGAAGCACAAGCAGGCGACGTTCGAGAACCCGCTGTCGGGCTGGAACGGCCACCGCGAGCCGTTCGGCATGAAGCCCTCCTACGAACCGGACCCCGGCATCGTGCGCGCACGCGTCGGCACGCCGGACATCCTGTCGATGCTGGCACTCGACGCCGCCCTGGACGTCTGGGACGGCGTCGACCTGGCCGAACTGCGCGAGCGCGGGCTCAGGCTGACCGCATTGTTCCGCGAGCACGTCGAGAAGCTCACGAACCTCGAGGTGATCACTCCCGAACAACGCGGCAACCAGATCTCGGTGCGCTGCCAGGACGCCAAGGCCGTCATGGACGAACTGATCGCGCGCGGCGTCATCGGCGACCACCGGCCGCCGGACGTCCTGCGGTTCGGGTTCGCCCCGCTCTACGTGACCGACGAGGACGCGATCAGGGCCGCCGAGGTCCTCGCGGAGATCACCCGGTGAGTGCGGCGTCCGCGATGCTGCGAGCTTCGCGGGCGCCTGCCTCCAACGAGGAGCACACGAACAGGATCCACTCGGCCAGGCCTTCGAGGGTCCCCGACGCGAACGCCACGGACGCGGCCTCGTACTCGGCCGAACGCCGCAGGCACGCCACCTCGGGCACACCGAGGCCCTTGGGGTCGAGGCCCGAGGAGATCGACGTCATCCGCGCGGCCGCCCGCGCGACCACGCCGTTGGCGACGTCGAACGGCGCGAGCCCGAGCAGTTCGCCGTGCACCACCGCGACGACGACGGGCGCCGGCACGGACGTCCCGCCGGTGACCAACGAGCCGAGCATGTCGAGCCGCTGAGACACGTCCTCGGAGACGCGCGGTCGTCCGACGTCGGTCGTGAGGTCCGCGGAGGCGAGAACGTGCAACCGCGCGAGGGCCTGCAACGGCGCGCGCTGCCACGTGGCGACGAGTCCGCCCAGCGCTTCCGCGACCCGCAACGACCCGGCCAGCACGGGATCCGAGACCTCGCCGGACTCGGGAATCTCGGTCGGACCGCCCTCCAGGGCCGCCGACGCACGGGCCGCGCGGACGGACGCCTCCGCCGCCGTCGTGGCCCAGCCGCGCAGGTTCACCCGATGGCGGTGCACCTGGAAGACGGCGTCCTTGGCGGCGTTCGCGGCGTCAGCCACGCCAGGCAAGGAAAGCAGCGGAGCGAGAGGATCGGTCACGGTCGCGCAGAGTACCTGACCAGGTGAAACCGGTGACCCAGCTCACTGCGCAGACCGTTGAGCGCGCAACTGCGCCCGTTCAACGCGCCACACGTGCCCGGACCAGACAAAACGGGTTACACAATGACAGCCGTGTAACCGACCTCCCCAGATTGGTCTGAACCTTTTTGGGGAGGAACCTGTTGGAAGTGAACTGGCTCGCACTACGGTCAGTACCCGCATCCCCAACCGGTCTGGACATTCCAGGAGGTCTCGCACCATGACGCAGTCGCCAGGCCAGGGCAACGCTCTGGACAACCTGCTCACGGAGAGCAGGACGTTCCCGCCTTCCGACGAGTTCGCGGCACAGGCGAACGCACAGCCCGCGCTGTACGAGGAGGCGAAGGCCGACCGCGAGGCGTTCTGGGCGAAGCAGGCGGAACGGCTGCACTGGGAAACCAAGTGGGACCAGGTCCTCGACTGGTCCGGCGCGCCGTTCGCCAAGTGGTTCGTCGGCGGCAAGCTCAACGTGGCCTACAACTGCGTCGACCGCCATGTCGAGTCCGGCCACGGCGACCAGGTCGCCATCCACTGGGAGGGCGAGCCCGGCGACAGCCGCGCCATCACCTACGCCGAGCTGCAGCGCGAGGTCTCCAAGGCCGCGAACGCGTTGACGTCGCTGGGGATCGGCGCCGAGGACCGCGTCGCGATCTACATGCCGATGGTCCCCGAGGCGATCTTCGCGATGCTCGCCTGCGCCCGCGTCGGCGCGATGCACAGCGTCGTGTTCGGCGGCTTCTCCGCCGAGGCGCTGCGCACCCGCATCGAGGACTCCTCGTGCCGCCTCGTGATCACGACCGACGGCCAGTACCGCCGCGGCAACCCGGCTCCGCTCAAGCCGGCCGTGGACGAGGCCGTCGCCGGCGCGCCGTCGGTGGAGAAGGTCATCGTCGTCAAGCGCACCGACACCGAGGTCGCGTGGACGGACAAGGACGTGTGGTGGCACGAGCTGGTGGACTCGCAGTCCGACCAGCACACCCCCGAGGCGTTCGACTCGGAGCACCCGCTCTTCATCCTCTACACCTCGGGCACCACGGGTAAGCCGAAGGGCATCCTGCACACGTCCGGTGGCTACCTCACGCAGGCGTCGTACACGCACAACTACGTGTTCGACCTCAAGCCGGACACCGACGTGTACTGGTGCACCGCGGACATCGGCTGGGTCACCGGCCACAGCTACATCGTCTACGGCCCGCTGTCGAACCGCGTGACGCAGGTCGTCTACGAAGGCACGCCGAACACCCCGAACGAGGGCCGGCACTGGGACATCGTGCAGAAGTACGGCGTCTCGATCTACTACACGGCGCCGACGCTGATCCGCACCTTCATGAAGTGGGGCGCGGACATCCCGGCCAAGTACGACCTGAGCAGCCTCCGCGTGCTGGGTTCGGTCGGCGAGCCGATCAACCCCGAGGCGTGGATCTGGTACCGCGAGAACATCGGTGGCGGCAAGGCCCCGATCGTCGACACGTGGTGGCAGACCGAGACCGGCGCGATCATGATCTCGCCGCTGCCCGGCGTCATCTCGACCAAGCCCGGTTCGGCGCAGCAGCCGCTGCCCGGCATCGGCGCGAAGGTCGTCAACGACGAGGGCGTCGAGGTCCCGCACGGTGGCGGTGGCTACCTGGTGCTGGACGAGCCGTGGCCGTCGATGCTGCGCGGCATCTGGGGCGACGAGGAGCGCTACCGCGACACGTACTGGTCGCGTTTCTCCGACCAGGGCTTCTACTTCGCCGGTGACGGTGCGAAGTACGACGCGGACGGCGACATCTGGCTGCTCGGCCGCGTCGACGACGTGATGAACGTGTCCGGTCACCGCATCTCGACCACCGAGGTCGAGTCGGCGCTCGTGTCGCACCCGACCGTGGCCGAGGCCGCCGTCGTCGGCGCGTCCGACGACACGACCGGCCAGGGCATCGTGGCGTTCGTGATCCTGCGCGGTGGCGCGGGTGCCGACGCCGGTGGCGCCGACGCGATCAAGGCGCTGCGCGACCACGTGGCCAAGGAGATCGGCCCGATCGCGAAGCCGCGGCAGATCATGGTCGTGCCGGAGCTGCCGAAGACGCGCTCGGGCAAGATCATGCGTCGCCTGCTGCGCGACGTCGCCGAGAACCGCACGGTCGGCGACGTGACGACGCTGGCCGACTCGTCGGTCATGGACCTGATCTCGGCCGGTCTGCAGTCGGGCAAGTCCGAAGACTGATCTCGTTCAAACGTGACGGGCGTCCTCACCTGAGGGCGCCCGTTCGCGTTAGGATTCCATCCAGGTGAGCCGGGAAGTCTGGTCGGCACGAGTATTCGTGTACCTGTCGACCGCCCTGGGAGCCCTGTGTCCAGCAAGATCGCTGACTTCGCCCGTTACCTGCGCACCGAGACCGTGGGCGGAACCGTCTTGCTCGGCGCCACGGCCATCGCGCTGCTGTGGGCCAACTCGCCGTTCTCCCCCGCCTACTTCGCGCTGCGGGACCTTCACCTGGGACCGTTGAGCGTCGGCGACTGGGCCAAGGACGGGCTGCTGGCCGTCTTCTTCTTCGTCGCCGGGCTCGAACTGAAGCGCGAACTCGTCGTCGGTGAGCTGTCGAACTTCAAGGCGGCGATCCTGCCGATCATCGCGGCCGCCGGCGGGATGATCGTGCCCGCGCTGGTCGCGCTGTCGATCGGCTGGGGGCAGCCGGGGATCGAGAAGGCGTGGGCGATTCCGGTCGCGACGGACATCGCGTTCGCGCTCGGAGTGCTGGCCCTGACCGCGTCCGGACTGCCGTCGAGCCTGCGGGTGTTCCTGCTGTCGTTGGCCGTGGTCGACGACCTGGGCGCCATCATCTTGATCGCGATCCTGTTCACGGCCCAGTTCAACCTGCTCGCGGCGGGCGCGGTCGTGCTGCTGCTGGCGCTGTACTGGTTCCTTCAGCGCAGGAGGATCACCAGCGCCTGGATCTACGTGCCGATCGCTCTCGCGACCTGGTGGTTCATGCACGAGTCGGGCATCCACGCCACGATCGCGGGCGTCGCGCTGGCCTTGCTGACGCGGGTCAGGCGCGACCCGTACGAGCAGGAAGCCCCGGCGGTACGGCTGGAACACCGGCTGCAGCCGTGGTCGGCAGGAGTGGCGGTGCCGGTGTTCGCGCTGTTCGCGGCGGGTGTGCCGGTGGGCTCGGAGGCATTGGGGAAGTTGTTCTCGGACAAGATCGCGCTCGGGGTGATGGCGGGGCTGATCATCGGCAAGGTGATCGGGATCGTCGGGGCCTCGGCGCTCGCGGTGTGGTTCAAGGCGGCGGTCTGGCCGTCCGGGGCGGGGCCGCGCGACATCGTGGCGGTGGCGACGCTGGGCGGGGTCGGGTTCACCGTCAGCCTGCTGATCGCGGACCTCTCCCTCGCCGAGGCCGAGACCGCGAAGGCGGCCGTTCTGCTCGCTTCGATGATCGCGTCGCTGCTCGCCGCGGTGTTGCTCATTCGTCGCAGCCGGGCGCATGGCACCATGTCCGGGTGACCACCAGGGAGCACATCGCGTCGATTCCGCTGACCGCTGACGACCCCACCGCCGAGGCCTCGATCGGCGGCCTCGTCCGCGACGCGACCGCGCAGGTGTCGACCTTGGTCAGAGCAGAGGTCGAGCTCGCCAAGGGCGAGATCACCGCCGAGATCAAGAAGGGCGTGAAGGGCAGCGTCTTCTTCATCGTCGCGCTGACGATCCTGTGCTTCAGCCTGTTCTTCCTGTTCATGGCGCTCGGCTTCGGTTTCGCCGAGTGGTTCGGCTGGGGCTACTGGGCGGGCTTCGGGCTCGTGTTCGCCGTGATGCTGCTCAGCGCCGTGCTGTTCGCCTTCCTCGGTTACCGCAAGGTCAAGAAGATCAGGGCACCCGAGAAGTCGATCGCGGCCGCGAAGGACACCGTCGCGGCCCTCACGCGCAGGGGCGACGACAACTGAGCCGCAAACCCGACCCGTCCGTCGTGCGGGTCGCGGGCCCCTGGACGCACCGCGACGTCTCGGCCAACGGCATCCGCCTGCACGTCGCCGAGCTGGGCGAAGGCCCGCTCGTGCTGCTGCTTCACGGGTTCCCCGAGTTCTGGTGGTCGTGGCGGCACCAGCTGACCGCACTGGCCGAGGCCGGCTATCGCGCCGTGGCCGTCGACCTGCGCGGCTACGGCGATTCGGACAAGCCTCCCCGCGGCTACGACGGCTTCACCCTCGCGGGTGATGTCGCGGGCCTGATCAAGGCACTTGGCGCCCAGCGCGCGCACCTCGTGGGTCACGCGTGGGGCGGCGCCACGGCGTGGACGGTCGGTGCCATGCATCCGCGCGTGGTCTCGTCGATCTCCGTGCTGTCCGCACCGCACCCTCTGGTGACGCGCCGGACGTTCCGCAGGCATCCGCGCACGAACTCGCACGTGCTGCGCTTCCAGCTGCCGATCCACCCGGAACGCTGGCTGACCGCCGAGAACGGCCTGCAGGTCGCCAAGCTGCTGTCGGCGTGGTCCGGGCCGAAGTGGCGCTCGGCGCCCGAGTTCGACGAGGTCATCCGCCGCTGCCGGCAGGCGATGACGGTGCCGGGCGTGGCCCACAGCGCGCTGGAGTACTACCGCTGGGCGGTGCGCTCACAACTGCGCAGCGACGGCCGCCGATTCGCCGAGGCCGTCGACAAGCCGATGCAGGTACCGGTGCTGCAGATCCACGGTTCGCTCGACCCGATCGTCCGGGAGTCCGCCGCGCGCGACTCGCTGCCGTGGCTCGGGCCCGAGTCGGAGTTCCGCTACCTGCCCGAGGTGGGGCACTTCCCGAACCAGGAAGCGCCGCACACCACGAGCAGGCTGATCACCGAGTTCCTGCAGAAGCTGAGCTGAACGCCGCCGCGAGTTCGGCCGCGGGGTCGTCCGGCAGCTCCGTCGAGCGCCAGGCGACGTAGCCGTCCGGCCTGACCAGCGACGCGCCCTTGGCGGACAGCCCGAAGATCTCCAGCTGCTCGACGCGTTCGTAGTGGACGAGTCCCGAGGCGGCCTCCTCCCACTGCGGGTGGTCGGCGACGAGCACCCAGCCGCGCTGGAACAGGTCCAAAGTGGACTTGCCCGGCTCGATCCACGCGTGCGGGGCGCGCGTGCCCGGCTGGCCGTTCCACTGCTCGGGGAGCTGCGCGGGCGGCAGTTCCGGGCCCGCGCCGAGCACCGCGTCCGAGCGGTAGAGGACGCCGTAGTGCATCGCGTTGTTGTCGATCAACGGCACGTCCTCCGGTTCGCCGTCGCGGTTGTGGCCGTCGTTGCGGGCGAAGATCTGCTGGTGGCAGAGCAGGGCGACCGGGCGCCGTTCGGCGTCGTAGGTGTCCAGGAGGGACGGTCGTGACTCGCCGCCCAGCACGGCCGCCAGTTTCCACGCGAGGTTGTGCGCGTCCTCGATGCCGACGTTCGCCCCGAACCCGCCACGGCTCGGCGGCAACGTGTGCGCGGCGTCCCCGGCCAGGAAGATCCGGCCCTGCGAGAACCGGTCGGCGACGGCGGCGCTGATCGTCCAGCGGCCCGTCGTGACGATCTCGATCTCCAGGTCGTCGCGGCCGATCGCCTGGACGATCTTCTCCCGCAGTTCGGGCTCGCTGTACTCGCGGTCGTCGAGCATCAGGACCCAGCGGCCGTCGCCGTAGGTGGTCAGGAAACCGACGCCGTCGACGATGAACTGGCCGATGCCGTCCTTGAGGTACTCGTCCAGCGGCGCACGGAACAGCACGCTGCGGGAGGTGTGCATGTATCCGCGACCGCTGCGGGTGATGCCGAGCTGTTCCCGGACCGGGCTGCGGTGGCCGTCGGCCGCGACCAGGTAGTCGGCGCGGATCTCGTATGGCTCGCCGTCACCCTGCACGAGCGCCGTGACGCCGTCGTCGTCCTGCGTGAACTCCAGCAGCCGGGTGCTCATGCGGATGTCCGCGCCGAGCTCACGGGCCTTGTCGCGCAGGAGTGGCTCCATCCTGTCCTGCGCGACGCCGACGCCGGTCGACGGCGAGTACTCCACGGTCGAGAGCTCGCTCGGAGGCGTCCAGAACGTCTCCTCGAACCGTTCCCCCACGAGGCTCGCCACCCGGACCCGCCGGATGCCGAACCCCTTCGCCATCCTGCTCGCCGGCAGCTCGTCCTCCAGCCCGGCGGCACGCAGCATCTCACCGGTCCGTGCCGTGAAACCGACCGCTCGCGGGTGCGGTGAGCTGCCCGGATGCTTCTCCACCAGCACCACGTCCACTCCGCGCCACGCCAGGAACAACGCGGCCGACGTCCCCGCCAGCCCTCCCCCGACCACCAACACCGAAGTCTTCATCTCATCCTCCCAATACGCCGTATCGCTCAATACACTGTATCGCGATGAGACGCTGTATTGTCCAGCCCGATGTCGAACGAAGCCGTGTGGGACCGCCCAGAGCCGCCCAGCAAGCCGTCCCCGACCCCGCTGAGCAGGGACCTGATCGTGGGTGCCGCGATCAGGCTCGCCGACGAGGGCGGGCTCGACGAGGTGTCGTTCCGCAAGGTCGCCGCCGCCCTGAACGCCGGCCCGATGCGCCTCTACGGCTACGTCGAGACCAAGGACGAACTGCTCGACCTCATGGTCGACGAGGTCTACGGCGAGATCACACCACCGGGGAAGTCAGCGGACTGGCGCGAGGGACTGCGGCACGTCGCGCACGGCATCCGGGACGCGGCGAGGCGGCACGAGTGGTTCATCGACCTGCTGAGCAACCGGCCGCACCAGGGTCCGCACGCCCTGACGCACATGGAGACCACGCTCGCCGCGGTCCGGTTCGAAGACATCGACCACGTCCTCGACGTGGTCGGCGCGGTGATGGCGTACGTCTTCGGGGCCGTCCGCGGCGAGATCACCGAACTGCGCGCGGAGCGGTCGTCGGGCATGACCGAGGAGCAGTGGCAGCGGGCGTCCGGCCCGTACATGCAGCGGATGCTCGCGACCGGCAGGTTCCCGACGCTGGCCAGGGTCATGCACGAGTCCAGCGACCGCGATCCGGCGGTGAGGTTCGAGACGGGCCTCGACTACGTCCTCGACGGCGTCGCGGCCCGTCATCGGCTCTAGCTGGCGCAGCCCTGGGTCGAGGCCCGGCGGGTCAGCGTCGGCGCCTTCTGCACCATCGCCTGCACCTGCTGGGCCGTGAGCACGAAGCCCGTCTCCGGGTCGTCGACCGCGGCACCGAAGACCACGCCCATCACCCGGCCGTTCGGGTCGACCAGCGGGCCGCCCGAGTTGCCGGAGCGGACCTCGGCGCGCACCGTGTAGACGTCGCGCGTGACCGTCTGTGCGTCGTAGATGTCCGGGCCGCGCAGCAGCGGGATGCGCTCGCGGACGCGGGCCGGCGAGGCCTTGTACGGGCCGTCGAGCGGGTAGCCGAGCACGATGCCGTCCTCGCCCGGCTGCACCTCGTCCGAGCGGAACTGCAGCGGCGTGGCCTCCAGGTCCGGCACCGCGAGCACGGCGATGTCCGTGCGCGGGTCGTAGGAGACGACCGTCGCGTCGAACTGGCCGCGGCCGACCTCGACCGTGACCTCGTTCGTGCCGGCGACGACGTGCGCGTTGGTCATGACCCGCTCCGGCGCGATGACGAAACCGGTGCCCTCCAGGGCGCGCGAGCACGACGGCGCCCGGCCGCGGACCTTCAGCACCGACGCCTGCAGCCGCTTCGCGACCGGGGATTCCGCGAGCTGGTTGTTCGGCGGCTCGACGTCCTTGAGCGGCGTGCGGTTGAACGGGTCCATCGCCTGCGGGAAGCCGGAGACGTCGAAGAGCTTCTGCAGGTCGTTCGACAGCACCCTGGCGGCCTGCGGCATGGTGTCGTTGACCTTGCCGAGGATGACCGACTGGTTGAGCGACGACGTGAGGTTCGGCAGGCCGACGACCGAGGTCAGCGGCAGCGCGATCATCCACGCCACGATGAAGACGACCATGCCCTGCACGATCGCGCCCAGGGCGTTGTCCGCGCCCTTGAGCGGCGACGCGTTGACGCGGGCCTTGATCGTCCGGCCGATGTAGACGCCGATCGTCTCGCCCAGTGCCACGAGCAGCACGACGATGCCGACCGCGAACACGACCTTGGTGACGACGTTCTCGAACTGGGAGACGAGCAGCGGTGCGATCTGCGTGCCCAGCACCAGGCCGACGAGCACGCCGACGAACGCGGGCAGCGCGACGACCATGCCTTGCCTGGCCCCGGAGACCGCGGCGATCGCGGCAAGGCCCAGCACCAGCAGGTCAACCCAGTTCAACCCGAAACCTCCGCCTCACTGTGTAGCGCGCAACGCTAGTTCAAGGTCACGCACATCGGTCGCATCCCACGGCTGTTCCCAGCCGCCGAGTGCGATCAGGCCGTTGATCAACCCCGCGGTGAAGCCCCACACCAGCATGCCCGGCGCGGAGAAGGCCGCTCCGACGTAGCCCGCGGGGTGACGCACCCGGAACCTGTTGGCAGGATCGGCGAGGTGCGCGACCGGCACCCGGGCGACCGCGGCGGTCTCCGCCAGGTCGACAGGTGCGACGGGGCTCGGCTGTTCCCAGTAGGCGAGCACGGGCGTGACCACGAACCCCGACACCGGCACGTAGAGCTCCGGCAGCGTCGCAAGCGGTCTCACTCCTGACTCAAGTACACCGGTCTCCTCGTAAGCCTCGCGTAATGCCGTGCCCACCGGCCCGTCGTCCGTGTCGTCCTGCGCCCCGCCGGGGAACGCGACCTGGCCCGGATGCGAGCCCAGCGTGTCCGATCGGCGCAACAGCAAGATGTCCGGCCCGTCCTCCTCGGACTCGCCGAACAGCATGAGCACGGCCGCCTTGCGGTAGGCCCTCGTCGGAGTCCGCGGGTCCCGCATGAACGTTCGCCCGTCGATCTCCTCGGTGGCCTTCGCCAGGCGCTGCATCCAGTCGGGTGGCTCCACCGCCTCCGTCATCGAACCGCCTTCTCCACCTGTTCCGGCGCGGTGAAGTACGGCGGATCGGTGATCTGCCGGACTTGACCGTCCGCTGTTACGTAATACGTAGCGGGAAGCGTCATCGGCGCCTTGACCGTCTTGCGCAGCTCGTCGGCGCCGTCGTGGACGGACGGCAGTCGCACGCCGAGCCGGGCGAGCAACTCCAGGCCGTCCGCCTCCCTGCTCTCCACGAGAACTGGGACGACCGGCACGGCACCTGGTTGCTTCGCGTAGGAATCCAGCACGGGCAGCTCCTCCTGGCACGGCTGGCACCAGGTCGCCCAGAAGTTGATCAGGAGTGGGCCCTTCAGCGCGACGGCCGTCCGGGTGCCGTCGCCGAGGCACGTCACCCCGATGCCGTCTTGCGCTCCTGGCACGCACGGCCGGAGCTGGGCCTGCGCGCGCAACGCGGCCATGTCCTGCGTCGGGCGGGTGGACGTGGGTGGCGGCCCCGGCGATTCGTCACGGGGCCACAGCGCCACGACACCCGCCACGCCGAGGACGAGCACGACGGCGAGCCAGCGCGTGCGGTTGTTCACCCGACCAGTTTGTCACCGGCCCGAACCCGCTCGGCGAGCTCGATCAGGTGGGGCTTCTCGTCGCCCTTCACGAGCTTGGCCGCCTTGTCCGGATCCTCCGGGCCGAGGCCGTAGGACGGGCAGTCCTTCATCAGCAGGCAGGCGCCGCAAGCTGGGGTTTTGGCGTGGCAGACGCGACGGCCGTGGAAGACGATCCAGTGCGAGGCCATGGTCCAGTCGTGCTTCTCGATCAGCTCGCCGATGGCGTGCTCGACCTTGACGGCGTCGTCGAGGTCCGTCCAGCCCCAGCGGCGCACGAGCCGGCCGAAGTGGGTGTCGACTGTGAGCCCGGGCACATCGAACGCGTTGCCGAGAACCACGTTGGCCGTCTTGCGTCCTACACCAGGGAGCTTGACCAGCTCCTCCATGTTGCCCGGCACCACCCCGTCGTGCTGCTCCACGAGAGCGGCACCGAGACCCAGCAGGGACGTTGCCTTGTTCCGGAAGAAACCGGTGGGGCGGAGCATCTCTTCGAGTTCCGTCCGGTCGGCGCCGGCGTAGTCGGCGGCCGTCGGGTACTTCGCGAAGAGCGCGGGGGTGACCTCGTTGACCTTCTTGTCGGTGCACTGCGCGGACAGGATGACCGCCACGACGAGCTCGAGCGGAGTGGTGAAGTCCAGCTCGCAGTGCGCGTCGGGGTATCCCTCGGCCAGCACGCGGACCATCCGGCGGGCCCTTCGGGTCAGGCCGAGCTTGGTTTCCGGTTTCTTGGTTGCGGGCACTGATCCAGAGTAGTCAACACGCCGGAACCCACCCCTAGATCCGCACTCGAATCCCTCATGCGCCACACTTCGGAGCATCATGACTGCCTGGCTTGTGATCGTCGTTCCGATCGTGATCATGTTCTTCGCGCTCTTCATGGAGCGCGTCGAAGCGAAGCTCCGGCACGTTGCCGTGCAGGAGAACGAGGTCGAGGAGTTCCTGGAGTCCGCCAGGCCCGAAGAGGTCAAGGCGCTCTACGGACACGGCATCGGTCGCGCACTCGACATGTTCCGCCTCCGTCGCCGCGGCCGCGGTGGTGCGCGCAAGCGCGTCCGCTGATGGCCCTGGTGCTGACCGACACCCAAATGGCGTAGGCTGGCTCGTTGGGCTCTGGATCGAGCCAGTCGGGTTGTTCCTAGTAAGACGGCGAGCCGAGCGGCGATCCACAAGAGAGCCCTTAGACTGCAACGCAGTGATCGGCGGCACGGCGCTGACTCCACCAAAGATGGTGGTAGGCGTGCCGTCGCGTCGATTAGGAGGGACGAGGTGGACGAGACCCTGGCGCGAGCGGGCATCTTCCAAGGGGTGGACCCAGCAGCTGCAGAGGCGCTGGCGACGACCCTTGAGACGGTGGAGTTCCCGCGTGGCCATGTCATCTTCGCGGAGGGTGAGCCGGGCGATCGCCTGTACATCATCCAGTCCGGCAAGGTGAAGATCGGCCGCAAGTCGCCGGACGGCCGCGAGAACCTGTTGGGGATCTTCGGACCTTCCGACATGTTCGGCGAACTGTCCATTTTCGATCCCGGCCCCCGCACGTCGACCGCGACGACGGTGACCGAGGTGCGCGCGGTGTCCATGGACCGCCCCGCGCTCCGACAGTGGATCACCAACCGGCCGGAGATCGCCGAGCAGCTGCTGAGGGCCCTGGCCCGCAGGCTGCGCCGGACGAACTCCATGCTGGCCGACCTGATCTTCACGGACGTGCCCGGCCGCGTCGCCAAGGCGTTGCTGCAGCTCGCGCAGCGCTTCGGCTCGCAGGAGGCCGGTCTGCTCCGCGTCACGCACGACCTGACGCAGGAGGAGATCGCCCAGTTCGTCGGCGCGTCCCGCGAGACCGTGAACAAGGCTCTCGCCGACTTCGCGCACCGCGGCTGGCTGAGGCTCGAAGGCAAGAGCGTGCTGATCCTGGACCCGGAGCGCCTCGCGCGCCGCGCCCGCTAGCCGGTAGCCCGCCGGTCTTCCGCCCCCCTCTGCGTCGGGCGGTCGGCCGGCGAACACCGCTCTTCGAAACACAAAGGACCGGGCGCCACCCCCGACGTGGCGCACCGGTCCTTTGTGCTTGCACGGCCCATCCCCCGACGAACCGTGCTTCCCTTCCTCTGGCGCGCAGGCCCCGACCCTCAGGCCAGAGGTTGGTCTTTCGAGCGACGAGTCAACTTTCGCACGTCAGCACCCCGACTGCTCAAGCCCTTTCACCCTCAAGGACCTCGGGTGTGGCTGATTCGTTGCATCTTTCACCCGGTCATCCCATTCCTGTGACTCGATCGTTATCGTCGTGACCCTGCGCACCCGATCTGGTACATCCGTACCAGCTTTGGCATACTGGTACACATGTCCCACTCCGCTCGCCTGTCCGACTACCGTGCTGCCCTGACGACTCCCGGCATGCGCGGCCCCGTGGTTGCGTCTCTGCTCGCCCGCCTGCCCATCGCGATGGTCGGGCTCTCGCTGCTGCTCTACGTCGAGCGCGCGACGGGGTCGTTCGCGGTCGCCGGCATGGTCTCGGCGGCGGCACTGGTGGGCGTGGCACTCGGGTCCGTCGTCCAGGGCCGGCTGATGGACCGCTTCGGTCCCACCCGTCCCCTGCTCTGGGTGATCGGGCTGTTCGCCTTCTTCGTCACCGTCTCCGTGCTCTCCGTCGAGGCGGGGGCGTCGGTGTTCGTGCTGGTCCCGCTGGCCCTCGGCGTCGGCGCGACCGAGCCGATGGTGGGCTCGGCGTCGCGTGCGCTGTGGGAGCGGATGGTCCCGGCCGGCCCGACGCGGATGGCGGGCTACGCCTACGAGGCGATCAGCATGGAGGTCTTCTTCATCCTCGGACCGGGTCTCGCCGGTGTGCTGCTGGCCGCGCCGTGGGCGGGCACCGGCGTGGTCGTCGGCTCCGTGCTGATGGTCGTCGGCGCGCTGTGGTTCGCGTTCAACCCCGTCGTGCGCGCCTGGGGTCCCGTCAAGCAGGCGCCGCGCCCGTTGCTCGGTGCGTTCGCCTACCCCGGCATGCGCACCGTGGCACTGGCCGCGCTCGGCTTCGGTGTGACGATCGGCTTCGTCGAGGTGGCCGTGCCGGCGTTCGCGAAGGCCGCGGGCCACGCCTCGATGGGTGGCCTGATGCTGTCGCTGTGGTCGATCAGCTCAGTGATCTTCGGTGTGCTCTACGGCATGCGCCCGTGGCCGCGCCCGATGCACCTGCGCCTGCCGGTGCTGCTGGGCGGCTTCGCGCTGCTGGCGTTCCTGCTCGCGATCCCGGCCACGCTGGTCGGTCTCGCGGTGGCGCTGTTCCTCGTCGGCACGCTGATCACGCCGCAGTCGACCGCGCACTCGGCGGCGATCGAGCAGGTCACGCCGAACGGCATGGCTGCGGAGGCGTTCGGCTGGGTGATCACCTCGGTGACCGTCGGCCTCGCCATCGGGCAGGGCCTGTCCGGCCAGCTGATCGAGCACTTCGGCACGCGGCCCGCGTTCATCGCGTCGGGCGTTGCCGGGTTGCTGATCGCGCTGGCGGTCTGGCTGCTGCGCGGGACCGTGCAGCGTGGCGTGCCCGCCGAGGTGCCGGCGCGGTCCGAGATGGAGCTCGCCTCGCGCTGAGAAACGTGACGTGGGAGGCCGGCCTGGAGTGGGCCGGCCTTTCGCGTTCTCCGTGCTTGGTGCGGTGCCTCGCGCCGGGAACGAACGAAACGGAAGGCCGGTCCGGCGCGGGCCGGCCTTCCGCGCTTCTCAGGCCACCGAACGCATCGGCACCACGAGGTAGGTGAGCTCGACGCCGTCCTCGAGCGGCGGCGACGTCAGCACCGTCGAGCGCAGGCCGTCCTGGATCTTCAGCTCGATCCGCCTGCCCGCGAACGCCTTCAGCGCATCCGCGAGGTAGCGGGCCTGGAACGTCTTGGTCAGCCGGTCGCCCTCGACCGTGGCCTTGACGAACTCCTCCGACTCGCCCTGTTGCGGGTCGCTGCCCTTGACCCTGACCTCCGAGTCCTCGACCTGGATGGTCACGGCCTGGTGCGGGCCGCCGTAGGGCGTGGCTCTGCGGACGGCGCGTGCCAACGCGTCCGCGTCCACGAGCACCGTGCTGTCGATGACTGCCTCCAGGAGTCGGCGCGCCCGGTCGTCCGGGAACGGAGCGGCCAGCAGTGCGGTGGAGATCGAGTTGTGGCCCCAGGCGAGGCCGATGCGGTCCTCGTTCGCGTGCAGGGCGACACGGCCGTCGGCCTGCCGGGCTGCTTCGACGAGCGCCTTCGCAGGTACCAACAGGTCCAGTTGACCTTGTTGTTCCCACGGCAGTGTGGCGTAGGCCATGCGATAGCGGTCCGTGGCCATGACGTGCAGCTTCTGCTCGTCCGACTGGATCCGGATGCCGGTGAAGATGGGCAGCGCGTCGTCCTTGCTCGCCGCCCCCGCCACCGCCGCGATCAGCTTGAGCTTCGCGGCGTCGACGTGCCCCTGCAGCCGCGGCAGCTCCGGGACGCCGGGGTGGTGGTCCAGGTCGAGCAACGGGATCGCGAACCTCGAACTCGGCGTGCGGATCGCGAGCCGCTGGCCCTCGACCTTGAGCCGCACCTGCGGTTCGTCGAGTGCCTGGAGGGTCGCGGCCAGCGGCTTCGCCGGCACGAGCACCTCGCCCTCGGTGTGCACCGTCGCGGTGATGCTCAGGCGCACGCCGTGCTCCTGGTCGCTGCCCGCGATCTCGACGTCCGTGCCCGCGCGGAGCCTGACGCCCGCCAGCACCGGGTCGAGCACCCTGGTCGGCAGCAGCCGCGCCACCTCGGCGGCGGCACCGGCGAGCTCGGCGGTCGTGGCGGTGAGGTCCATGTTCTGGACGCTAGCGGGCACCCCTGACAATTTTGGACGGGTCAGCGCGTGCTGCGTGCCTCCGCCGCCCTGAGCGCGACCCGCGCCGACTCGGCCAACGCCGGGTCGCCGCCCTCACGCAGGTCCAACGCCCGCTGGAAGTGGGCGCGGGCCTCGTCGAACCGGCCCTCGTCGAAGTAGCACTTTCCCCAGTGCTGGTGCACGAAGTCGGCGATCTCGCCGCTGTCCGCGCACCGGGCGAACTCCGCGTGCGCCTCGGCGAACCTGCCCTGCCACTGGTGCACGTGCGCCAGCCTCAGCAGCGAGGCGGTCGAGGGGCGCAGCTCGAACGCCGTGGTGAGTGCCTGCTCGGCCAGGTCGAGCTGACCGAGCATGCGCGCGGCCACTCCGATCTGCGTCCATGCCTCGTGCGCGTCCGGGACCTCACGCAGCGTCTCGGGGTCGATCGTGAACCTCACGCACCGGCCTTGCTGCGCGCCAGGTCGATGATCCGCTGCAGGTGCAGCCCTCGCCGCACATCGCACTCGTGCGTGGTGGTGCCGCTGTGCACCATCGCCACGAAGTCGTCGAGCAGGTTCGTGAAGCACTCCAGCGCGGGGGTGTCCCGGTTGGTCAGGGTGCGATGGCCGTTCACCCCGAACACCGTGAGGTCCGCGAACGGCGGCTGCAGCGGCAACGACAGGCACAGCGAGACGGTGCTCGTGGCGCCGCCGGAGTGCTGCAGGATCAGCTGCCACAGCCCGGTGTCCGACACGTTCGCGGCCAGCACGTCGGTGACCTCGCCCAGGGCGGCGTCGAGCAGGTCGAACGCGTGCGGGCCCACGTCGTCCAGCGCGCCCTTGTCGTGGCGCCACGGGGAGTTCGAGAACGGGCCGTCCAGCAGCGCGCCGGAGATCCAGCGGCTGTCCGCGCCGGTCCAGCCGCCCGTGCGGTGCAGCTGGGCCAGCATCTCCTTGGTCTCCGGGGCGTAGCGGCGGGTCAGCACGACCAGGGACGCGACGCCGGCCTCCGCGACGGCATCGGCCAGTTCCGCCGCCACCTCGACGGACTCCGCGATCGGCTTCTCCAGCACGAGGTGCTTGCCCGCGCGGGCCGCCTCGATCGCCATCGGGCCCTGCACGCCCGGCGGCACGCAGAACGCCACGGCGTCCACAGTGGACAGCATCGCGGTGTAGTCCTCGAACGGTTCCGCGCCGAGGGAACCGGCGAGCTCGGCGGCCGCTTCGGGGCGGCGCGCCCACACGCCGGTCAGCCTGGTGCCGGGGTGGTTCGCGATTCCGGGGGCGTGGATCATCTGCGCCCACGGGCCGGCACCGACTAGTCCTACGCGCAGCTGTTCGTCCACTCGCCCATCCTGCCTCAGGAGTAACTGGCCTTGGGCACGAAGATCTCGCCGCCCTTGTCGAACTTCAGGCGCACGCCCGCGTCGGAGGTCTCCCGCTGCGGCTCGTGGCCCCACCCGCCGGGCACCGTCACGACGAAGCCGCGGTCCGCCGACGGACCGAGCCAGACCTCGTAGTGGGTGCCGCCCACGAGCCGGTCGACCTTCTTCACGTAGACGCCCGGCGCCTCGGTGGTCGGATCGACGCTGCTCACCGTCGTGGTGTCGGGCAGGAACATCACCACGCCCGCCACCGCGGTGAGGCCTGTGCCCATGACGGCACCGAGCAGGAACAACAGGATCTTCACCATGCAGCCGGAGACGTTCGTCGCCATCACACCATCCTCGAGTCAGCGCGGTCGTACGCTCGGAGGATGCCCGACGACATGACCTTGCCGGGAAACCTGGTACCCGCGAAGCCGGTCTCCCAACCCGTCGAACCCAAGGACGCCGTCACGGTGGTCCTGCTCCGCGACGGCGCCGAGGGCCTCGAAGCCTTCCTGCTGCGCCGGGTGAAGGGCATGGCGTTCGCCGGCGGCATGAGCGTCTTCCCCGGTGGGGGCGTGGATCGACGCGACGCCGACACGTCCGTCGCGTGGACCGGTCCGCCGCCGGAGTGGTGGGCCGAGATCTTCGACGTCGACGCGGGAACGGCGCGTGCGTTCGTGTGCGCCGCCGTGCGCGAGATGTTCGAGGAGTCCGGCGTGCTGCTCGCGGGCCCCGACGCCACGTCGGTCGTCGCGGACACGGCGAAGTACTCGGAAGCCCGGCAGCAGCTCGTCGACCGCGACATCTCCCTGGCCCAGTTCCTCACGGCCAACGACCTCGTCCTGCGCGCGGATCTCCTGCGGCCGTGGGCGAACTGGGTGACGCCGTACGAGGAGCCCCGCCGCTACGACACCCGCTTCTTCGTCGCCGCACTGCCGCAGGGCCAGAACGCGGACGGCGAGACGACCGAGGCGTCCGACGCTTCGTGGCAGACGCCCGCCGATGCCATCCAGGACGCTCAGGAGGGCCGCCGCATGCTCATGCCGCCCACCTGGCGCACCCTCGACGAGGTGGGCGCCCTGGGCACCGTCGAGAAGGTCATGGCCGAGGAGCGCAGCGTCGAGAAGATCATCCCCAAGCTGATCCGCGACGGCGACGTCATCCGGGTGGTGTTCCAGTGAGCGGTTCCCCGCTGATCGGCGCCCGCGCGGAGCACCCGCGTTACGGCGAACTCCGCCAGGTCACGCCCCATGCGGCCGTGCTGCTCGCGGACAACCCGTCCCCGATGACGCTCGACGGCACCAACACGTGGTTGCTCAAGGCCCCGGACGCCACGTCGTACGTCGTCGTCGACCCGGGCCCGCTCGACGAGGCCCACCTGAAGCGCGTCGCGGCCGTCGGCCCGATCTCGGAAGTCCTGCTGACCCACGGCCATCCCGACCACTCGGAGGGCGCCAGGGAGTTCGCGGAGCTCGTGAAGGCACCGGTGCGCGCGCTCGACCCGACGTTCACGTACGGCTCAGAGGGCCTCACGGACGGCGCCGTGATCACCAGTTCCGGGCTGGAGCTCCGCGTCCTGGGCACGCCCGGCCACACCAGCGACTCGCTGTGCTTCGTGATCGACGGCGAGGCCGTGCTGACCGGCGACACCGTCCTGGGCCGCGGCACGACGATCGTCGCCCACCCGGACGGGAAGCTCGGCGACTACTTCGAGTCGCTGAAGCTGCTGGCCGAACTGCCGGAGGGCACCGCGGTGCTGCCCGGTCACGGCCCCGAGCTCACCGACGCCGGGGAAGCCGCGCGCAGGTACCTGGCCCACCGCACGCAACGCCTGGAGCAGGTCCGCAAGGCCGTCGAACAGCTCGGCGGCGCACCGACGCCACGGCAGGTCGTCGAGGTCGTCTACGCGGACGTCGACAGGGTGCTGTGGCCCGCCGCCGAGTGGTCGGTGCGGGCCCAGCTGGAGTACCTGCGGACCGGTTACTGAGGCTGGTGGCCGTTGTTCGAGGCCCCGAACGCCGACTGACGCGACGACGAGCGGTCGATCTGCCAGCGGCCGCTGTCCGACCCCGGTGACCCGGTCTGCTCCCGCTGCGCCAGCTCCTCGTGCAGCTGCTGCAGCAGGGCCCGCTCGCGTTCGCTGAGGTTCGCGTCCACGGAGGACGGTTCACCGACCGGCTCGGCGAGAGCGGCCTGCAGGGCCGCCAGCTCGTCGGGCTTGAGCTCGGTGGTGATCTCGGCGCGGTTGATCGGCACGGGCTCGGGCAGCACCTCGTGCTCGGGCTCCGGCGCGACCATCGGGAGGCGCTTGACGGGCTTGGGAGGGAAGGGCTGCGAGCCCTCCAGCGCCGTCGGTGTGGAACGTGTGCGTCGTGAGCCGGTCTCTTCCAGTTGCTCCGGCGCCGGTGTCGGCTCGGCCACCGGCGCCGGAGCGGGAAGCTCCTCGGCCGGCTGGTCGAACCAGGCCTGCTGCTGGGCGACGTGGTCGGCCATCGGGGACGGGGACGGGGCACCGGAGATCGGCACCGCGCGCGACGCCGTCACCGCGGAGGCGTGGTAGTCGCTGAGCTGCACGCCGGTCGTCAGGACCTCGACGGCGGCACGGACGCCCGCCTTGCGCAGCACCGCGTCGACCCGGTAGGCGGTCGCGGGCGCGAAGCCCTGCGGACCGATGTCCACCAGCACCACTCGTTGCGGCAACGGACCCGGCGTGGAGCCCGTCGGCGACGAACGCCAGACGCACCGCACCGAGCGGATGTCCGGCAGCACCGACACCGCACGGGTCAGGTCGGCGGCGATGTCCGAGGCCGGGTCGGTCTCGGAGGTGAAGCGGTGCCGGACGAACGGCAGCATCTCGACCACCGGCAGGCGGTCGGTCAGCGCCCCGTCCGAGCGGACCTCGTGGAGGATCCACGTGATGGCGGCGCGCTCGTCCGGCAGCACCGGGATGCTGCCCGCGAGGAGCGTGCCGACGAGCAGCTCGATCGAGCGGTCCAGTTCTCCGACCGCGAGGAACTCGCGGGCCTGCGACAGAGCGGCGTCGTCCACGCGCCCGGCCATCGACAACAGGAGATCGTGGAGACGGACCGGCAGGCCGACACCGTCGTTCGTCACGTCAGTTCTCCTTAGCTCAGCACCAGGTGCTGATCGGACTCGGCGCCGGCGCACACCAGCTCCGATGCCGCCAGCGCCGCCCGGTGGTAGGGCGGCAGGTCCATGCCGGACGACACGACCTCGACGCACGGGTCGTGCTCGCCCAACGCCCGCAGAACGCGCTGCAGCTCGCCAGTCAGCCGGGCGTGGCCGGTGCTGGCCGCCACCAGCAGGACGCGGTTGATCCCTTCGGGACCGATGCGCCAGCAGGAGCGAACTTCACCGACCCCGTGCCGGCCTCGCAGCGTGGCACCGAGGACGACGGTCGCGGAATCCCCCATCGGCACCCGATCAGGTGATTCCGGGGAAAAGGTGTAGTCGGTGGCAGGCAGTTCGTCCAGTCCTTTGACCGAACTGAGGTATCCCGGTTCCGCCCCGTAGGGCACGAGCGCGTCCTGCAAAAGGCGCAGTTCGTGATCCGTCAGAGGGATGCGTCCGTGCAGAAGGGTGCGCGGCAACGAGCGCGCGAGCACCGCGTACGCGTCCGAGGCGGCCCAGTCCCGGTACCGCCACAGCAGGTCGTCCGGAAGGCGTCCGGCGAGCCGCAGCAGCAGTTCGTGGCACGTGTCCGACATGTCACACCCTTCAGCAAAAGCCAGAGCCCGGAACTCAGACCTCGACGATCAGTTCGATCTCCACCGGAGCGCCGATCGGCAGCTCGGCCACGCCCACGGCGGACCGGGCGTGCTTGCCCTCGTCACCGAAGATCTCGCCGAGCAGCTCCGAGGCACCGTTGATGACACCCGGCTGACCGGTGAAGCCCTCGGCGGAGGCCACGAACCCGACAACTTTCACGACTCGCTTGATCGAGTCAATCCCCACAAGCGCATGCACGGCCGCGAGAGCGTTGAGGATGCACGTCGCGGCGTACTGCTTCGCCTCCTCCGGGGAGACGTCGGCGCCGACCTTGCCGGTGGCGGGCAGCTTGCCCTCCACGAACGGCAGCTGGCCGGACGTGAACACCCACGGACCGCTCTGCGTGGCGGGCACGTAGGCGGCGAGCGGGGCGGCGACGCCGGGAAGCTCGATGCCGAGCTCCTTCAGGCGGTTGCTCCAGGTGGTCATGCCTTCACTCGCTTCAGGTACGCGACGTGCTGCTCACCGGTCGGGTTCGTCAGCACCGTGACCAGCTCCCAGCCGTCCTCGCCCCACTGGTCGAGGATCTGCTTCGTGGCGTGGATCAACAACGGCACGGTCGCGTACTCCCACTTCGTCATGCGCGGAGCCTAACTTGCCACCCGTGCGGCGCCTGCGCGGTTCCGCCACTGGGAGCTACCTTGATCACATGGAGACCTGGCGGATCATCGCCACCGCCCTGTTCGCGGCGGGTGGGCTGGTGATGGTGCTCGTCGCCATGGCGCAGGTGCGTGACCGCAAGCACAGTCAGCGCACCCAGGTCTGGCAGGCCGGGCTCATCGGACTCGTGGTCGTGGTGATCCTCACGGGCAGCATCGCGCTGTGGCTGCCGTCGGTCGTGGCCTGGGCGCTGGTCGCCGCCACCGCCATGGCCGTTCTCTTCCTCACCATGGTGGATTGACCGACCGATCCACCTTCGACCGATTTCACACATAGTCTGGACGTGTGACGTCGTGGACCGAGGAGCTGACCCGAGCCCGTCTGCACGTGGTCTCCGGCAAGGGCGGCACGGGCAAGACGACGGTCGCGGCCGCGTTGGCGCTCGCGCTGGCCACCGGCGGGCGCCGCGTGCTGCTGGTGGAGGTCGAGGGCAGGCAGGGCATCGCCCAGCTCTTCGACCGGGCCCCGCTGCCCTACTCGGAGGAACGGATCGCGTCCGCGCCGGGCGGCGGTGAGGTGCACGCGCTCGCGGTCGACGCGGAGGCCGCGCTCCTCGAGTACCTGGCGATGTTCTACAACCTCGGCTTCGCGGGCCGGACGCTGCGCAAGATGGGCGCGATCGAGTTCGCGACCACGCTCGCGCCGGGCCTGCGCGACGTGCTGCTGACCGGCAAGGTCAAGGAGTGCGTGAACCGCACCGGACC
Organism: Streptomyces sp. ID05-26A; assembly: GCF_033794685.1. Taxonomy (NCBI): domain Bacteria; kingdom Bacillati; phylum Actinomycetota; class Actinomycetes; order Kitasatosporales; family Streptomycetaceae; genus Streptomyces; species Streptomyces sp. ID05-26A. The sequence goes on along the minus strand of NZ_JARAYZ010000001.1, from coordinate 2,488,533 downwards.
CGACGGCCGCCACCTCTACGACGCCGTCGTGCTGGACGCGCCGCCCACCGGGCGCGTGGTCAAGTTCCTCGACGTCACCAAGGCCATGGCCGACCTCGCCAAGGTCGGGCCGATCAAGGGGCAGAGCGAGGGCGTCGTGCGGCTGCTGCACTCCGGCGACACGGCGGTGCACCTGGTCGCGCTGCTGGAGGAGATGCCGGTGCGCGAGACCCTGGACGCCGTCGTCGACCTGGACGGCGCCGACCTGCGTCCGGGCGCGGTGCTGGTGAACCGGGTCCAGCCGGCGCGGCTGCCCGCCCGGTCGCTGCCGGTCGCCGCCGAGGGCAGGCTCGACGAGTCGCGGGTGCGCGCGGGGCTCAAGACCGCCGGACTCGACCTCGACGAGTTCACGCTCGAGGGTTTGGTCGACGAGACGGTGGAGCACGCCATCCGGGTGCAGTCACAACAAGAGGCCAAGGAACTGCTCGGCGAGTCGGACCTGCCGACGCTGGAGCTGCCCGACCTGACGGACGGGGTGGACGTGGCCGCGCTGTACGAGCTGGCCGAGGTGCTGGTCGCGGCGGGGGTCCGATGAACAAGCTCGAGTTCGACCCGTTGCTCGACGACCTGGAGACGCGCGTCCTCGTGTGCTGCGGCTCCGGCGGCGTGGGCAAGACGACGACCGCGGCGGCGCTGGCGTTGCGCGCGGCCGAACGCGGCAGGCGCGTGGTCGTGCTGACGATCGACCCGGCGCGGCGCCTCGCCCAGTCGCTGGGTCTGCGGGAACTGGACAACCACCCGCGCGAGGTCGTCGTGGACGGCTTCGAGCCCAAGGGCGAGCTGTTCGCGATGATGCTCGACATGCGTCGCACGTTCGACGACATGGTGCTGACCCACGCGGGTCGTGACCGGGCCGACCAGATCCTGTCGAACCCCTTCTACCAGACCATTTCCTCGTCGTTCTCCGGCACGCAGGAGTACATGGCGATGGAGAAGCTGGGCCAGCTGGTGGCACAGGACGAGTGGGACCTGATCATCGTCGACACCCCGCCGTCGCGGTCGGCGCTCGACTTCCTGGACGCACCGCAGCGGCTCTCGACGGTGCTCGACGGCAGGTTCATCCGGATGCTGTCGGCTCCCGCGCGCGCTTCGGGCCGCGGGTTGTTGAAAATTGTAGGAACTGGCTTCAGTCTTTTCACGCGGGCCGTGTCGACGATCGTCGGTGGCCAGCTGTTGCAGGACGCGTCGACTTTTGTTCAGGCCTTCGACAGCATGTTCGGCGGATTCCGCGAGCGCGCCCAGCGCACGTACGAACTGCTCCGCTCGCCCGGAACCGGTTTCGTGGTGGTGGCCGCGGCGGAACCCGACGCATTGCGCGAGGCGAGCTATTTCGTGGAGCGGCTCAGCGCCGAGAAGATGCCGTTGTGCGGGCTCGTCGCGAACAGGACGCACCCCGTGCTGGCGGCGGACCTGCCCGCGGCGAAGGCGCTCGCCGCAGCGGACGACCTCGACCGCTCCGGTGACGCGCCGCTCGCCGCGGCAGTGCTCCGGCTGCACGCGGACCGGGTCGCAGTCGCCGATCGAGAGAAGCGGCTGCTGGCCCGGTTCACGCGTGCCCACCCCGGCGTTCCGCTGGTCGGCGTGCCCGCCCTGCCTGCTGACGTGCACGACCTGGACGGCCTACGAGAGATAGGCCGTCGCCTCGCCGGTGACTGACTAACCGACCCGTGTGTCCTCGACGTGGTCCTGACGGGCGTTGTCGAGAAGTTCGAGCCACGAGTCGACGTCCGGACGGCGGCGCAGCAGAGCACGGCGTTCGCGCTCGGTCATGCCTCCCCAGACCCCGAACTCGATCTTGTTGTCGAGCGCTTCGGCCAGGCATTCCATGCGCACCGGGCAACCCAGGCACACGAGCTTCGCCTTGCGCTGCTCCGCACCTCGGACGAAGAGCTGATCCGGCTCTTCGTCACGGCACGAAGCGTTGATACGCCAATCCCCCTGGTTCATATCCCCCACTCCTCAGTGCTGTCCAAATGTGGAAATCCGCCACACCCCTGCCACGGATGCCGTAGCGTTCGAGCTACGGCTGCATTCCTTGGACGTTGACGGACTGTAGTGCCGTTCGGTTCCCTGTCCAAGCCTGGGTCACCCGACTGTTACCTGTCGTGCGTATGACTACTCATGCTGAGTAACGACACTTACTGATCACCTTCACCCGTTCGTGTACGGCGTACGCTGACCCGCGTGCGAGTCAGGAATGGCGTGCTCAAGATGCTCGGCCTGTGCCTGCTGGCTGGGGTTCTCCTCGCCGGCATGCTGTTCCCAGTCGTGGGTGCGACAGGCCTCGTCTCGAACAGAGCCAGCGACACGGTGGACAGCATCTCGGCCGACCTGGTGACGACGGATCCTCCGTTGATCACCACGGTCACGGACAAGGAAGGCGCCCCGATCGCCTACCTGTTCGACCAGTACAGAGTGCTGACACCTCCCGAGAAGATCTCGCCGACCATGAAGGCGGCGCTGATCTCGGTCGAGGACCGCCGGTTCTACGAGCACCAGGGCGTCGACTGGAAGGGCACGATCCGTGCCGGTCTGACGAACCAGGTCAGCGGCTCGGTGTCGCAGGGCGCGTCGACGCTGACCCAGCAGTACGTCAAGAACTACCTGGTCCACGTGGTCGCCCGGAACAACAAGCTGGAGCAGGCCAAGGCCCAGGAGCAGACGATCGCGCGCAAGATGCGCGAGGCGCGGATCTCGTTGCAGTTGGAGCGCAAGCTCGGCAAGGAGGAGATCCTCGCCCGCTACCTGAACGTCGTTCCTTTCGGTTCGACCATTTACGGCATCGCGGCGGCGGCGCAGGCTTACTTCAACACCACTCCGGACAAGTTGACGGTTCCCCAGTCGGCGATGCTCGCGGGAATGGTGAACAGTCCGTCAGCGCTCGACCCCGAAGCGTATCCGGACAAAGCGTTGGACCGGCGCAACAAAGTGATCGACAGGATGGTCGAGAACGACAAGCTGTCGCGCGACGCGGGTGAGGCGGCGAAGAAGGAAGGGCTGGGTCTCGCGGCCCCGGTTCGCACCCCGCCGAACGGTTGTGTCGGTGCCGGACCGGAAAACGGCTTCTTCTGCTCCTACGTCGTGAACTACTTGCAGCGCGCGGGTTTCAGCGAGGAACAGCTGCGCACCGGCGGCTACACCATTCAGACCACTTTGGACAGAGCAGCCACCCAGCAGGCGAAGCAGGCGGCCGAGGCGGGCGTCGGCAAGGGCGTCGACGGCATCGCGAACACGATGGCGATCGTGAAGCCCGGCAAGGAGCGCCACGACGTGCTGGCGCTGGTCGCGAACCGCGACTACGGCCTGAAGTCCGACCTGCGCCAGACGACGTACGACCTGCCCAGCGGCGTGGAGAACAAGTTCGGCGCGGGCTCGATCTACAAGGTCTTCACGGCCGCGGCGGCGCTGGAGAAGGGGCTCGGCATCGAGAACGTCATCCCGACGCCGACCTCGCACACGTCGCGGGTCTTCAAGGGTGGCGCCCAGCGCTGCCCGAGCACCGGTGAGCCCGGCACGCGCTGGTACTGCCTGTCGAACTTCGACTCGAGCTACCCGTCGTCGATGACGCTGCAGCAGGCCCTCGCCACGTCGCCGAACACCGGCTTCGTGATCCTCGAGGAGCAGACCGGCATGGACGCGGTCGTGGACATGGCCTCGCGGCTCGGCATGCGCGAGACGATGGCGACGAACCTGCAGGGCACCAGGCCCGACCCGAAGGCCAAGGACAAGCAGAACCGCATCTCGCAGACGGAGTTCTACAAGCAGAACGGCGGCAACGCGTCGTTCACGCTCTCCCCGGCGCCGGTGTCCACCCTGGAACTCGCGAACGTCGCCGCGACCATCGTGAGCGGCGGCAAGTGGTGCCCGCCCACGCCGATCGCGAAGGTGCTGGACCGCAACGGCAAGGGCGTCCCCGTCAACGAGGCGCCGTGCGAGCAGGTCGTCGCCGAGGGCCTCGCGAACGGCCTCGCGGTCGGCATGAGCAAGGACGACGTCGGCAACGGCACCGCCGCGGCCGCCGCCCGCAACGCCAAGTGGACCCGCCCGATGATCGCGAAGACGGGCACCACCGAGGAGTACAAGTCGGCCGCGTTCATCGGCGCGACCCCGGACTTCGCGGGCGCCGTGCAGACGTTCAACGACGGCACCTCGCCCCGTCCGATCTGCCTCGGCGCCCAGCCCCGGCTGTGCGGCAACGGCAACATCTTCGGTGGCACGATCCCGGCCAAGACGTGGTTCGAGACGATGACGAAGATGCACGGCGGGATGGCGGTGTCCCCGCTGCCGCAGGTGGAGCAGCGCTACCTCAAGGGCGGCCGCGAGATCCAGGTGCCGGACGTGGTGGGCAAGCAGATCAACGACGCCACCCGGATCCTGGATCAGGCCGGCTACAAGGTGAGCCAGCAGTCGGTGAACTCGGAGCAGCCGAAGGGGACGGTCGTCAGCCAGTCGCCGCGCGGCAACGCGTTGCGCGGCACGGTGATCACGCTGTCGGTGAGCTCGGGGTACGTGCCGCCGCCGGTGGCGACCGAGCCCCCGGCCCAGCCGCCTCCCCCCGGCAGTCCCGGCAACCAGCCGCCACCGGTCACGCTGCCGACCGAGCCGAACCGCTAGCCCTGGGCCAGCATCGCGTTGAGGCGCTCGACGCTCACGTCGACGTGAGCGCGGATCTCGGCGACCGCCCTGTCGCGGTCGCCGAGGCGGACGGCGTCGAGGATGGCGCGGTGCTCGGCGACGACCTCGGCCGGTGTCTCCTGCTTCGAGAGCACCGTGAGGTAGAAGCGCAGTTCCTTGGTCAGCGCGGCGAAGAACTCGTCCAGCCTGGTGCTGTCGAGCAGCGCGACGATCGCCTGGTGGAACGCGAGGTCGCGGTCGACGATCTCCGGTGAGCCGTTCTCCGCCGCCTCGACGAGCGCGTCGAACGCGTCGGTGATCGCCTGGAGTTGTTCCGGACGCGGGGTGCGGGCGAGCGCGGCGGTCTCCAGGCGTTCGCGGGCGGTGTAGAGCGCCTCGATCTTCTCCCGCGTGGGCGCGATGACGACGGCGCCCCGGTTGACCTCGTAGCGCACCAAGCCGGTCAGCTCGAGGATGCGGACGGCCTCGCGGATGGTGTTGCGCGCGACACCCAACTCTGCCGCGATCGCACTCTCCCTGAGCCTGTCACCAGGGCCGAAGGCGCCCGCCATGATCCGTTCGGACAGGCCGTCGGCGAGCTGCTGAGCCGTGGTGGTGCGGCGCACTTCGAGGCCGTCGAGGGCTGACATGTGGCCAGTTTAACCAGTTGCCCTACAGTTGAACTGTACTACAGTTTGAGTCATGGATCTGACGACGTTCAAGGCGCTCAGCTTCGACTGCTACGGCACGCTCATCGACTGGGAGACCGGGATCGCGGCGGTGCTGTCGCCGTGGGCACGTTCCGCGGGACTCTCCCTGTCCGACGAGGAGCTGCTGCTCGCGTACGGCAGGGAAGAGGCGGTCGTGGCGGCGGAGACGCCGTTCAGGCTGTACCCGGAGGTGCTCGCGGAGGCGTTCCGGCGCACGGGTGAGGGCCTGGGCCGTGAGGTGAGCGAGGAATGGGCCGGGCGGCTGGGTGCGTCCGTGCCGGACTGGCCGGCGTTCCCGGACTCGGCGGACGCGTTGGCGCGCCTGGCCGCCCACTACCGGCTGATCATCCTGTCCAACGTGCACCGCGACGGGTTCGCGGGCAGCAACCTGCGGCTGCGCGGGGACTTCGCGGCGATCGTCACCGCGCAGGACGTCGGGGCGTACAAGCCCGCCGAGAACCACTTCCGCGCGCTGGATCGTGAGCTGGACTCGCTGGGGATCGAGCGCTCGGAACTGCTGCACGTGGCGCAGAGCCTGTTCCACGACCACGTGCCGGCCAAGCGCGAGGGCCTGCGGTCCGCGTGGATCAACCGGCGGCACGACCGGCCGGGCTGGGGCGCGACGCCCGAACCGTCCGGTGACTTCAGCTACGACCTGGAGTTCGGGTCGATGGGCGAGTTCGCGGACGCGGTCGACAAGGCGTTCTGAGCTGGGGTGCCGCAGCGGCTTCGACGGCCGCTGCGGCACGACGTGTCAGCTGGTCAGCTTGGCCTTCACCGCGGCGGCGACGCGGCCACCCTCGGCGCGTCCGGCGACCTCGGCGTTGACGGCCTTCATGACCTGGCCCATCTGCTTCTGCCCCGGCGCCTCGCCGAGCTGCGCGGCGACGGCGTCGAACGCCTTGTCCACAATGGACGTCAGCTCCGCGTCGTCGAGCTGCTTGGGCAGGTAGATCTCCAGCACGGCGAGCTCCTGGCGCTCCAGGTCGGCCTTCTCGGCCCGCCCGGCACCGTCGAAGGCCTCCGCGGCCTCCTTGCGCTTCTTCGCCTCACGCGCGAGGACCTTCACGACCTCGTCGTCACTGAGCTCACGGGCCTGCTTGCCCGAGACCTCCTCGTTCGTGACGGCCGTGAGCGCCATCCGCAGCGCACCGGCCGTGACGGTCTCCCGTGCCTTCATCGCGACAGTCAGGTCGTTCTTCAGTCGCGTCTTCAAGTCCGCCATGGCGCAGAACGGTACCGCCCGCCGGATGCCGCGCCGATCGAGTTAACGCCCTTCCGTACCCTTGACGCGTGAACAAGCTGGGCCGCGCCCTCCTCGCCACGACCGCTCTCGGCGCCGCGACCGTCGCGTACGCGGCGGGAATCGAGAGAAGGCACTGGACCCTGCGCACCGCGACGGTGCCGGTCCTGTCCCCCGGAGCCAAGCCGATCCGGGTGCTGCACATCTCAGACCTGCACATGACGCCGAACCAGGTGTCGAAGCAGCGCTGGGTGGCCGCCCTGGCCGACCTGAACCCGGACTTCGTGGTCAACACGGGCGACAACCTCGCGCACAAGGACGCCGTCCCCGGCACGTTGCGCGCGCTCGGCCCGTTGCTCGACAAGCCGGGCGTCTTCGTCTTCGGCAGCAACGACTACTACGCGCCCAGGCTCAAGAACCCGGTGCGCTACCTGCTGCCGTCCTCCAAGACCAAGCGCATCCACGGCACGACGCTCCCGTGGCGCGACCTGCGCGCCGGCATGATCGAGCGCGGCTGGGAAGACCTCACGCACCTGCGCAAGACCATCATGGTCAACGGCCAGGCCATCTTCTGCGCGGGCCTCGACGACCCGCACCTGAAGCGCGACCGCTACGCCGACATCGCGGGCACGCCGGACCCCTCCGCGGCACTGCGGCTGGGCGTCACGCACTCCCCCGAACCGCGCGTCCTCGACCCGTTCGCGGCCGACGGCTACGACTTCGTGATGGCCGGCCACACGCACGGCGGCCAACTCCGCATCCCGTTCTACGGCGCCGTCGTGACGAACTGCGAATTGGACCGGGGCCGGGCCCGCGGTGTTTCCCGCTGGGGTTCGCACATGTGGATGAACGTCTCTGCCGGGATGGGCACTTCGCCGTACGCGCCGGTGCGCTTCTGCTGCCCTCCGGAGGCTTCCCTGCTGACCCTGGTTCCGCGGCCCGTTACGCCTGGTCAGGGGCGGAATGAGGGGGTCCGATTCGGAGCTGGCGCGGACATGATGTAGAGTTCTACATGTTCCCAGCCGGGGTGTGGCGCAGCTTGGTAGCGCGCTTCGTTCGGGACGAAGAGGTCGCAGGTTCAAATCCTGTCACCCCGACTGAATAAAACAAAGCAGCTCCTGTTCGCAGAAATGCGGATGGGAGCTGATTTGTTTTTCCGGCTTTCCCACTCACACCCGCCACTCGACGGCGAAGTCGCCTTCCAGCCACTCCGCCGTCGCGTCGAGCATCGCGGCGACGCTCTCCCAGCACGGTTCCTCGTCCGCGCCCTCGACGTTGTCGAACAACGTCACGCAACCACGCCGTGCACCCTCGCGGAGGTCGGCGAAGAGGTAGCTGCCGGACGCGCTGACCGCGACCGGGACGAAGAGCGGTAGCCACAGGTCGCCGATGAGGGTCCCGGCGGGTTCACCCAGTGCGCGTGCCTCGTGGCCGTCGACGTCCTCGACGCCCAGATCGTCCGCGACCTGCCGCCGGACCTCCATCATCATCTCGCGGACTTCCAGCGCCTGACCGACGCCGAGCGGGCTGTAGTACTTCGGGATGACGGGGGCGTAGTCCACGTTCTCCAGGCCGCCGCACGCCGCCCACCACTTCGCGAGGTCCGCCGGCAGCGGCGTGCCGATCACCTCCTCGGCCGCGGCCAGGTCTGCCGCGGTGGCCGGAGGTAGGAACTTGGCGTGCAACTCGGGCGCGAGGGAGCGGAGCCGCACGCCTGCTCGGGACCAGTTCATGCGTCAGATCATCTCCTCCGCGCAGGCGTGTGATGCAGCCCACGACACGAAACGAGAGGGTTGTTTCAGTCGTGAATTCGTCTCAGCTTTTGTTTGCCGACATTGCCCGGGAAGGCCCGCCACCCCAGAGTCGAAGGTCCTTTCTGGTCACGCGAAAGGACATCAAGGTTCCCGATAAGCCACCCGATCGTGTGATGCAGCTCGACACGCGCGGCCGTAGACGGGACCGTGTTTGCATGACACAGGGCCATCGTTCTGCACCAAACTTTACGAAACGACCACGTAGCGTTAACCCTTAAGAGTGAAGGTTGACGGTTCAACTCACGTTGCGTAACGGCTGTCTTGATCCAAACGACGAAGGCAGTGGTTCAGCCCCTCATTGAATATTTCGGGAGATGTCTGTGATGGACTCCGCCTCCGCCGCCAATCCTGCTCATAGGTCTTGGATCGTCGTAGCGGCCAAGGCAATTGTGGTGTTGCAGTCCCTGGGGATCGTTTACATGCTCACATCGGCTTGGGTGACGGTCGCGGTCGCCGTCGGTTTCGCTGTGGTCTTCTTCGCGGTCAGGGCCCTGTCCCGGGCGTCGCGGAAGGTCGACCAGATCTTCGAGGAGGAACTCGGCCGGCAATAGGCTCGCGTCCATGCTGACGCGGGTGTCCGAGGCCCTGGTGAAGCCGGGGCGAGAGCAGGAGTTCGTCGCACGGGTGCGGGACCTCGTCGCGGGGTTCCCCGAGATCTACGACGGACTCGAAGGGCACGAGGTGCTCGTCGACCTCGATGACCCGTCATGCGTGCGGTACGTGAGCCGGTGGCGGGACGAGCAGGCGCTCGAGAACTACGCGGGTCCGGGGTGGCGCACCGATCCGGTGACGTTCCCCGACGAGGACGAGTACCTGCGGCAGCCGTTGGCGCTGCGGCACTTCCGGCAAGTCAGTTGATGAAGCCCCGCGCGGGCAGGCCCTCCGGGAAACGTTCCAGGGCATCGCCGGCCACGCGAGCCAGTGACTCCAGCGTCTCGGTCTCGTCCGGGGTCGCGGTGTGCGGCACGGCCCAGTAGCAGCCGATGGCGCCGAGCGGTGCCGGGCGCAGGATCGGAGCCATCAGCAGGCTTCGCACGAAAGTCGGCCGATACGCTTCTTGAGGAATCCTCGAATCGAAGCGGATGTCCCTGATCGCCACGGTCTGACGATTAATCATCGCCCACCCGCTGATGCAGTTCACGGCCGGGAAGCGCTGGCCCTTCCACAGCGGGCTCATCGAGTCCTCGTCCGCGTAATAGCAGAGGTCGCCGTCGAGGAGCACCAACGTCGCACCGTGCGCGACCAGCGAAGACCTGGCCGCCGTGCGGACGATCCGTTGGACCTCCTCCAACGTCGCGGCCCCGGCGAGGCGCTCCATCGTGTCGGTCATGCCTCCACGTTAACTCTCGCCGGACCGCACACCTAGATTTTCTGACTCGATTCAACTAATCAGCGTCTGGTCCTCGGCCGGTGGCCTTGCGACAAAGATTGCTGATGCTTTGCAACAATCCACCGCTTCACGGCCGGGCGCGTCGCCAGCACGAGGCTGAGCACGCACACCGCCAGCAGTGCGGCCGACCCCAGCGAGGGCACGAGTTCGGCGACGCCACGGCGTGCCGAGCGGACCAGTGCCACCAGCAGCACGAGCGCGGTGAAGCCGCCCGCCATCTGCGAGGCGGCCGTGTTCGGGAAGTGCGGGTGGTTGACCGACATCGCGCCCAGGGCGTTCAGCAGGCCGAAGCCCGCGACGATCACGGCCAGCAGGATGCCGACGAACAACGTGCCGCCGGACATCAGGAAGCTCACGATCACGAAGGCCGCGAACGCCAGCATGGCGACGGCCAGGATCCAGTTCAGGACCGCGAGAAGGGTGAGCTGCGAGGGCTTCGGCGGCAGCCCGCCGGGCGGCTGGTTCCACTGCTGCTGGTTCCACTGCTGCTGGGGCGGCGGTTGCTGCGGCCAGTGCTGTTGCGGCGCCGGACCTTGCTGGGGCCACTGCTGCTGCGGCGGCTGGTGTCCGTGACCGGGCGGTACCTGGTGTCCGTAGCCGGGCGGTACCTGGTGCCCGTGGCCCGGTGGTGGCTGGTGCGGTGGCGCACCCCACTGTGGTGGTTGTGTCATCTGCGACCCCCCTAGAAGCAGCCTCTGACTCTAGTGTTGAACCGTGACCACGCACCCTTCTCCCGTCATTCCGGACCAGCTCTTCGAGGACCCGGCCGCCGAGACCCGGTGGCGTGAGCGGTTCACCGCTCCCCGCATGAGCCTGCCCGCCTGGGCCGACGACGCACCGGACCGCACCCTGTACGTCTCCAACGCCAGTGGCGTGTGGGAGGTCTACTCCTGGGACCGCGCGACGGACGAACACCGCAAGGTCACCGATCGCCCGAACGGCACGTCGCACGCCACGCTCGACCCGGACGGCAACGAGATCTGGTGGTTCGACGACCACGACGGTGACGAGTTCGGCGTCTGGGTGCGCGAGCCGTTCAAGGCCGACGGCAGCAAGGCAGAACCCGCGGTCGCCGACGTGACGCCCGGCTACCCGGCGGGTCTGGAGATCGGTCGCACCGTCACGGCCGTGGCCGCGTCGACCGACGACGGCACCACGGTCTGGTTGACGCGGGGCGGTCGGAGCGAGGTGATCTACCAGCACGTCAACGACGCCGGTGTCACCGCGCTGGCCAAGGACGAGTCGCTCGTCGTGATCGCGCACTCCGAGCACGGCGACAACCGCCACATGGCGCTGCGCGCGTTGAACGCGGAGACCGGCGAGACCGTCGCCGAGAAGTGGGACGGCAAGGGCAAGGGCCTCGACGCCATCTCGTTCAGCCCGGTTCGCGGCGACCAGCGACTGCTGGTGCTGCACGAGCGCCGCGGCCGCGAGGAACTGCTGATCTGGGACGTCGCCGCCGACACCGAGCACGAGATCGTCCTCGACCTGCCGGGTGAGGTCGCCGCCGACTGGTACCCGGACGCGTCCGCCCTGCTGGTCGTGCACACCCACCACGCCCGCAACACCGTGCACCGCTACGACCTCACGACCGGCGAACTGTCCACTCTGGACACCGCACCCGGCGTCGTCGGCTCCGCGGGCGTGCGCCCGGACGGCACGGTCGAGTACTCCTGGTCGTCCGCCGAGCGCTCGACGGTGATCCGCGCACTGGCCACCGACGGCACCGAGCGCGTGCTGGTCGAGCCCGCCGGCGCCAAGCCCGCGACGTCGTTCAGGCTGGAGGACGTGTTCGTCGGCGACGTGCACGCCCTGGTCTCGAAGCCCGACGGCGAAGGCCCGTTCCCGACGGTGTTCCTGATCCACGGCGGCCCGCACTCCTCCGACGAGGACCGCTTCTCCGCCTACCGCGCGGTGTGGCTCGACGCCGGTTTCGCGACCGTGCACGTGAACTACCGCGGTTCCAGCGGCTACGGCTCGAAGTGGCGTGACGCCATCGAGGGCAGGCCGGGCATCACCGAACTCGAGGACATCGCCGCAGTGCACGACTGGGCGGTCGAGTCGGGCCTGACCGACCCCGCGCGCTCGGTGCTGAACGGCGCCTCGTGGGGCGGCTACCTGACCCTGCTCGGCCTGGGCATGCAGCCCGAACGCTGGGCCGTCGGCGTCGCGGGCGTGCCGGTCGCGGACTACCTCGCCGCCTACGAGGACGAGATGGAACCGCTGCGCGCCTTCGACCGCGCGCTGTTCGGCGGCTCCCCCGAGGACCTGCCGGAGCTGTACAGGGAGTGCTCGCCGCTCACGTACGTCGACCAGGTCACGGCGCCGGTGCTGATCCTCGCGGGCGAGAACGACCCGCGCTGCCCGATCCGGCAGATCGACAACTACCTCGACGCGCTCGCTGGGCGTGGGCACGCCTATGAGATGTACCGCTACGACGCCGGTCACGGGTCGCTGGTGGTCGCCGAGACGCTCCGGCAGACGGCGGCCGAGGTGGACTTCGCCAGGCGGCACCTGGCGAAGTAACCCCGCGCTCTGGCTGCCGGGTGCCCCGGCAGCCAGAGCATGATCGCGAGTTGTCCACAGGCTTCCGGCGCGTTGACCTGCGGCTACCTCGGGCTCGGCAGCCTGTGGACAGAGCGGGAACCAAAACCGGGACCCGCGCGTTGCGTCAGGAGGAATCGCGCGGGGAGCGGTGGGCACGGCGCGTGGCCACCGTGACATGTCGGTCGTCCGGCGACATGTCGGCCGTGCGGTGACATGTCGGCCGTGCGGTGACATGTCAGTCGTGCGGCGCCGAGGCCGCCCCGGAAACGCAGCGCACGGCAGCCCCGATGAACACGGCATGAAGGAGTCGCGAAGCGACAGGCCTGCCGGGCAGATGCACGACTCGTCGCTGTTGCGGGAGATGCTCGACGACGAGTGGTCCGAGGCGATGCTCGCCGGACTCGCCGGCGGCATCGGGTTCATGTACTTCGTGTTCGAGTACAAGGGCCACACGCCCACGATGACGATCGTCGCGCGGCACCACCCCGCGCCGTTCATCCCCACCGCGCTCGTGCACGCCGGTATCGAGCACGAGGTCACGTCCACGACGTCCGCGCGCAAGGCCGAGCAGCAGTTGAGGGCGGCTGACGGGCCGGTGATCTGCCTGGTGGGCAAGGAGAAGCACCCGGTCGGGGTGCTCGGTGTGGACGGGGACGTCGTCACCGTGCACGACCAGGGCACGCACGTTCAGCCGCTCGGCGAGTTCACGCACGCTCAGCCGCTCGGCGAGTTCCTGAAGAGCTGGGGCCTGGGCAAGCACGAGATGATCCGCATCGGTGAGCGCCGGGGTGAGCCGGACGTCGCGGGTGCCGTGCGGATGACGTGCGAGCACCTGACCGGGCCCGTGCTGGGCAACAACTTCGACGTGAACTTCGGGTTCTCCGGCATGCGCAAGCTCGCGGAGCAGTTGCGCGACAAGGGGAAGAAGGGCTGGGCTCAGCGCTGGGCCTACGACCCCGCGTTCGTCCAGAAGAGGCTGCACGACTGCCTGGAGGTCGAGTACACCGCGAAAGGTGCGACTCGGCCGCTTTACGCCGAGTTCCTCGACGAGGCCGGACTGCCCGGTGCGCCGGAGTTCCGGGAGTCGGGCGCGCTGTGGTCGGAGATCGCGCTGGGCGGCGACTACGACGAACTGGCCCGGAAAGTCGACGAGGCCCGTTCCGTCGAGGAACGGGCCATCCGCCGGCTGATGTCGAACTGACGAGCTAGACGCTGGCCTGTGAGGCTCGTTGGGTGACAGCGGTGGGCGAGGCACCCGCGTCTCTCACCTGACGAACTTGCAGGACTGACGGGCTAGGCCGCCTGGGCCTGCCACATCCAGTGCGCCTGCTCCAGTTCCTGCGTGATGCCGATCAGCAGGTCCTGGCTGACGAGGTCGTGCTTGTCGGTCTCCTCGATGCGCGTGCGCATGCGGGCGATCAACGACCCCAGGGAAGACGTGATCGACGTGACCACCTGCTCCTCCTTCAGCCAGCCGGTCTCGATCTCCTGCACGCCGGACGACGCGGCGATGGTCTTCGCCGTGCCGTTCGGCGTGACGCCGAGAGCGCTTGCGCGTTCGGCGACCTGGTCGGCTGCGTTGCGGGCCAGCACGACCAGTTCGTCCAGCTGGAGGTGGACGCTGCGGAAGTTCTTGCCGATCACGTTCCAGTGCGCCTGCTTCCCGATCAGGGAAAGGTCGACGAGGTCGACGAGGGTCGCCTGGAGGATGGCGCCGACGGCATCGCGGTCGGCGTCTGCCAGGGGGCTGGTGATCGGGTTCTTGGCCATGTGAAACGCGCCTCCTAGACGGTGACGGTGAGCGCCACCTCGATGTTGCCGCGCGTCGCGTTGGAGTACGGGCAGACCTGGTGGGCCTGCTCGACGAGCTTCTCCGCGACCGCCTGGTCGAGTCCGGGGATCTTCACCGCGAGTTCGACGGCGAGCTGGAAGCCGCCGGCGCCGTTGGATCCGATGCCCACCTTGGCGGTTACCTCAGAAGAAGCGACCTGAATCTTCCCGGCGCGCGCGACTGCTGCGATGGCGGAGTTGAAGCAGGCCGAGTACCCGGCTGCGAACAGCTGCTCCGGGTTGGTCGCGTCGCCACCGGGGCCGCCCATCTCCTTGGGGATCGACAGGACCTCGTCGATCACACCATCGGATGAACGAACCTCGCCGTTGCGGCCTTCGCCGTAAGCAGTCGCCTCAGCCGTGTACAGCGCTTCCATTCCGCTCTCCCTTGAGTCAGTGGGCTTAAAGCCTTTCACTGAGGGAGAACGCATCGCGCACGACTTAAATGCCCGACCGTGACTCAGTTCACGTCGGAGAGGGGGCGGCGGAGCGCGAACTCGGCGACCTGACGGCCGATGACCCGCAGGTTGCGGTCGACGTCGGCGTCCGAGCAGGCGCCGTCGCCGTCGAACTTGACCTGGGCGGAGTTGATCGCGGCACCGAGCGGGGTCGGCCAGCCGCGCAGGGCGTGCACGATCGAGCGGACGGCCGAGAGCGTGTTGACCGCGGCCTGCCAGCCGTAGGCGGCGGTGATGGTGCCGACGGCGCGGCCGTCGAGGTACGGGCGTTCGTCGTCGCGCAGGTCCTCGATGTAGTCGAGGGCGTTCTTGACCAGGCCGGACACGGTGCCGTGGTAGCCGGGTGACACGACGATCACGCCGTCGCACCGGCGCAGGTCCTCGACCATGCGGAGGGCGACGTCCGTGCGGTCGGGCACCGACGGGTCGTAGAACGGGAGCACCAGGTCGGGGCCGCTGTACTGGATCGTCTCCGCACCGAGCTCGCGAGCACCCTCCAGTGCGACCCGCAACGCCCTTTCGGACTGCGAGTCGGACCTGATCGAGCCCCCGATGCCCACCACCGTCACCGTCATGACGTCGATCCTTCCACCTCCAGATAACTGGAGATCCAGGGCTACTCGCTAGTAACCTGAGACACATGTCGAACTTCCAGGCCGGCGTACTGGCCGGCGCACTGCGCTTCGCGTTCGGTCTCCCTGGGCCGGTGCGCCGACTCATCGCCGGTGCGCCGATCTACCTGGACGGTCAGTACCTGCACCCGGAGGCCCAGCTGCTGCTCAAGCTCCAGCAGCTGTCGGGTACGGACTGGCGCACGAAGTCAGCTTCCGAGAGTCGGCTAGACCTGGAGTTGAGTTCGAAGCTCGTCTCCGGCCCGAAGATCACCGGAGTGGGTGCACGGGACCTCACGATCGGCGAGTTCGCGGGCCGGCTCTACATACCGCGACTGCTGCCGACCGGCTCGCCGTTGTTGATCTTCTACCACGGTGGCGGCTGGGTGACCGGAAGTCTCGACAGCCACGACAACCTGTGCCGGTTCCTCGCCAAGGAGGCGGGCGTGCGGGTGCTGGCGGCCGACTACCGGCTCGCCCCGGAGGCGCGGTTCCCCGCCGCGGCCGACGACGCCGCCGAGGTGCTGCGGTACGCGGTCGCGAAGGCCGAGGACCTGGGCATCGACCCGAAGCGGATCGCGCTCGGCGGGGACAGCGCGGGCGGCAACCTGGCCGCGGTGACCGCGCACTCCGCCGAGGTCGACCTCGCGTTCCTGCTGCTCTTCTACCCCGGTGTGGACGCGTCGGTGCGCCGCCGGTCGCGGGAGATCTTCGCCAACGGGTTCTTCCTGACCGACGAGAAGATGGACTGGTTCCTCGACCAGTACACCGAGGGCGGCAAGGACCGGCACGACCCACGTCTGTCGATCATGCTCGCCGAGGACCTCTCGAACCTGCCGCCGACCTACATCGCGACGGCGGGTTACGACCCGTTGCGCGACGAGGGCGAGGCCTTCGCCGAACGGCTGGCCGCCGAGGGCGTGCCGGTCGTGCTGCGCAGGCACGAGGGCCTGTTCCACGGCTTCGCGAACGTGCTCGGCGTCGGCGGGATCTTCCGCGAGGCCGTGTCCGAGGCCGTCGGCGCGCTGCGGACCGGGTTCGCGCTGGCCAACTCCGCTCAGGACGTCACCGAGACCGCCTGACGCTGCCGCGACAGCACCCAGCCGACGCCGGCGACGAGCAGTCCGGCGACACCGGCGACGACGAAGCCGAGCGGGGGTCCGCTGTGGTCCACAGCGACTCCCGCCAGCGGCTGACCCGCGGCGACGCCGAACGTGAACGCGGAACCCTGCAGTCCCAGTGCCAGCCCGCGCGCGGTGGGTGGCGCGCTCTTGGCGATCAGCTCGGACGACGCCGTGATCGTCGGCGCGCAGGCGAGGTTCATCGGGATCAACGCGAGGGCCAGCAACCACACGTTGCCGTCGCCGAGGCCGACCGGTATCTCCAGCAACGCCATGCACGCCAACAGGAACACCCCGGTCGGCACGCGTTTGAGACTCCCGTAGAAGAGCCCGCCCAGGGCCGAGGCCGCGCACATCACGAAGAAGATCAGCCCGAGCCAGCTCTGCTGACCGGTGCGCTCCAGTGAGGCGATCGCCGAGATCTCCATGCCCGACAACACCATCGTGGCGCCGAACGGGATGATCAACGCGGCGATCATCGGCCCGCGCAGCCACTCCCTCAACCGGGGCGGCGGCCCGTCGACCACGTCGTCCTCGTGCAGCAGCACCGGGTTCACGAGGAACAGCACCGCGCTCGCGGTCAGGATCGCCACGCCGATCACGACCAGGGCAGTCCCGGTCGAGAACTTCGTCGCGATCAGCACACCCGCCGCGGGCCCGACCATGAACGACAGCTCGACCGAGATCGAGTCGAGCGAGAACGCGGGCCTGCGCTGGGGTTCGGGCACGATCGCGGTGAGCGCCTGCCGTCCGATCGACATCACCGGCACCGCGACGAGCCCGTTGGCGAACGCGAGCACGAGCAGCACGTAGTAGTCCATCAACGGTGCCGTCACCCAGAACGCGCCTTCGAGCAGGCTCAGCGCGAGCACGAACCGCAGGCCCTTGCTGTCGACGAGCTTGCCCATCAACGGCGACCCGAGACCGAGGCCGACCATGGTCGCGAAGCCCACCGTGCCGGCCGCCGCGTAGCCCTTGTCGAGCGTGGTGACGACGTGCAGCGTCACCGTGACGCCCGCGGCCGTCGGAGGGATCCTGGCGAAGAGCATCAGCAGCATCAGGGGACGGACCCCCGGCAGCGCCAGGACCGACTTGAACGGAGCGAGGTTCACGAGGACATCGTCACCCTGGTGGCAACAGGTTTGCTCTGCCGGGCCAGCAGCCAGGCGACGCCCGCCACCAGCAGCCCGATCACGCCGACGATCGCGAAGCCGAACGGGGCACCGCCGCTGTCGATCGCGACGCCCGCGACGGGAGCGCCGATCGCACTGCCGACGGTGAACGCCGACCCCTGCAGGCCGAGCGCCAGGCCACGGGCGGTGGGCGGCGCGAGCTTGCTGATGTGCTCACCGGAGGCCGCGATCAACGGCGCGCACATGAGGTTCATCGGCACGAGGAGCAGGCACAGCAGCAGCACGTTGCCATCACCCAGACCGACCGGGATCTCCAGCGCGGCCATGAGGACCAGCAACACCAGCACGCTCGGCACGCGCTTCACGCCGCCGTAGACCAGGCCGCCCACGATCGACGCGGCGCACATCGCGAAGAACACCGCGCCGAGCCAGCTCTGCTTGCCGATGTGTTCCAGCGACGCGATCGCCGAGACCTCCATGCCCGCGAGGCACACCGTCGCGCCGACGCACACGACCAGCACGCCGACGATCCGTCCGCGCATCCACTCGAACAGCCGGGGCTGCGGCCCGTCGACGACCTCGTCCTCGTGCACCATCGGCGGGTTCGCCCAGTACAGCAGCACCCCGGCGACCAGGATCGAGACGCCGATGAACACCAGCGCGGCGTTGGTGGAGAACTTCGTCGCGACGAGCACGCCAAGTGCCGGACCGCCCATGAACGACAGCTCGACCGAGATCGAGTCGACCGACAGCGCGACCCGCCGCCGGCTTTCGGGCACGAGCGCGGTGATGACCTGCCGTCCGATCGACATCATCGGCACGCCCAGCAGCCCGACGAGGAACGACGTCACCAGCAACGTCCAGTAGCCCATCAGCGGGGCCGCGAGCCAGAACGCCGCCGAGGCCGTCACGCTCACGGCCAGCATCGACCGCAGACCGCGCGCGTCGATCAGCTTCCCCATCAACGGGGCGCCGAGCCCCATGCCGATGGTGCCCGCCGCCCCGACCAGCCCCGCCGCGCCGTAACCCCTGTCCAGCGTGACCGCGACGTGCAGCGTCAGGATCACGCCGGTCGCTGCCGGAGGCATCCTCGCGAAGAACATCAACAGCGCCAGGGGCCGCACTCTGGGCAGCAGGAGAACGTGTTTGAAGGGGGCGAGGTCCACCTCGTCATCCTCGCCCGGATGGCAAAAGGTTTTCTTTGCTAACGATGTGATTCGTCGTACAGGTCTTCCAGCGCCTTGTAGGCCTTCACGACGAACGGCCGTGCGTTCGCGTACCTCTCGACCAGCTTCTCGTCCGGTGTGATCGTCTGGGTCGGCTGCACGAGGTCGACGGTCAGCGACTCGATCTCCCCCAGCGCCCGCCACGCCAGCAGCGCGGCTCCCACGGCCGAACCACCGCTGTCCTCGGTGAGGTGCAACGGCATCCCGAGCGTGTTCGCCAGCGTCTGGGCCCAGATCGGGGCGCGGAACGCACCGCCGGTGATCCTCAACGAGTCGACGTTCGGCACCGCGTCCAGCACGAGCGCCAACTGCTGGCACACACCCTCGACCAGCGCCTTCGTGATCTGCTGAGGGGTGTGTTCGCGCCTGAGGCCGAGCAACGCGGCGTGCGCTGTCGGGTCCCACCACGGTGCCCGTTCGCCCAGCAGGTACGGCAGCGCGACGAGCCCGTCGGAGTCGACGTCGGCGGCCTGCGTCAGCAGCTCACCGACCGGGACGCCGAACGTCTCCGCGGCCCACTGCGCGACCACACCACCGTTGCTGATCGCACCGCCGCGCACCCACAGGCCTTCGCCGATGGCGTAGCTGAACGTACGGCCTTCGGCGTCGACACCGGGACCCTGCTGAGCCACGCGGAGCGCGCCCGAGGTGCCGAGCGAGACCGCGCCGGCGCCGGGGGTGGCCGCGCCGACGCCGAGGTTGCCCAGCGGTCCGTCGCCGCCGCCGACGATCACGGGGATGCCGGGGCGCAGACCGGGGATCAGGGCGGTGAGAGGCGTCGAGTGCGTGGGCTCGACCAACGGCGGGAGCTGGTCCGCGGTGACGCCGGCGAACTCCAGCGACGGCTCGTGCCACTGCAGGGTGTGGATGTTCATCAGGCCCGTGCCGGAGCCGGACGAGTGCTCGTTGATCAGCACGCCGGTCAGGTGCAGGTGCACGAAGTCCTTGATCTCGCACCACTTCGCGGCACGGACGCCGTTCTCGTGGAACCACGCGAGCTTCATCAGCGGCGTGAACGAGTGGATCGGCGCGCCGGTCTGCTGGTGCAGCTCACGGCCCTCGGCGGTGCCCCGCAGGCGTTCGGTCTGCTCGACCGCGCGGTTGTCGGCCCAGCTCAGAGCATCTGTGACCGGAGACAGATCTCTGTCGAGACCCATGATCGAGTGCATGGCACCGGTCAACGAGATCGCTCGTACGTCGTCGGAGGCCAGTTCGCGCAGCGCGTCGAACGCGGCGTCGAGCACCTGCCGCGGGTCGTGCGTGGCTTCGAGACCGCTGGTGTGCATGGGATAGGTGCGTTCGGTCGAGGCGACGACACGGGCCTGCGCGTCGACCGCGACGACCTTGGTAGCCGTGGTGCCGAGGTCCACCGCGAGAACGATCATGCGGCACCCCGCACGGCGGTGAAGACGCCGAAGCTCGGGGACTGCCGCAGCGGGCCCCAGAACTCCTCGCCGCGTTCGTCGTCCGGCGTCACGGCGGGTTGGCGGGTGACGTCCACCAGGCCGGCCCGGGTCAGCGCCGCGTCGAACACGCCGCGCTCCCAGTAGAAGGAGTCGAAGTCGAACGGCGGGTCGCCCAGCACCTGCACCGTGACCGGCTGCTTCACGTTCATCGGGCCCGTGCGGGTGACCTCGTAGCCGTAGCGGCCGTACTGCGCGAGCAGGTCCCAGTCGGCGTCCGGGTTCGGCACCAGCACGACGAGCCGGCCGCCCGGAGCGACGTTGGCCTTGAGGTTGGCGATCATGGCGTCGAGCGCGGGCTCGTCGTCCGCGTAACCGAGCAGCCAGACGGCCGTCACCACGTCGAACTCGCCGAGCACGGGCAACGCCGTCGCGTCGTGCTGCTCGTAGGTGATGCCGCGCTGTTCGCGCCGCTCGACGTGCCGCGCGTAGCCGATCATCTCCCCCGCCGAGTCGACGCCGACCACGCGGGTCGCGCCCAGGTCGTGGAAGAGCCGGGCGTAGAACCCGGTGCCGCAGGCCACGTCGAGCACCGAACGGCCCAGCAGGTCACCGACCGCGGACAGGAGCGTCGCGCGCTCGGCCAGGCCGGTCGGGATGTGTTTGGCACGCTCGTAGATCGCGCCCAACGCGTCGTACTGATCGTCGCTCTCCGCCATGCGATTCACCCTAGAGCCACTAGGACGGCGGATACCGGACGAACCACTCCTGTCCCACCGGCGCGGCCGCACTCCTCTCCAGGTCCCAGTCCGCCACCATCCGGTCGATGACCGGCCGGAACTGGACTCGTTCGACCCAGGCCGGGCGGATCTTCCCGACGCCGTGCAACGCTCCGGCGAGGTTGCCGGCCATGGACGCCGTCGAGTCGTTGTCGCCGCCGTGGTTGACCGAGAGCAGCAACGCCTCGTTCGGGTCGTCGGTGGCCAGCACCGAGTACAACGCGATCGCCAGTGCCGTGTCGCCGACACCCCCGCGGCCCAGTTCCTCGACCTTCGCGACGCCGGGGTTGCCCAGCGCGGCGAGTTCGAGGGCGTGCTCGATGCCCGCGACGACCTCCTCGTGGCCTTCGCGCTGGACCAACGAGTCGACGGCGACGTCCAGGGCCTTGAGCAAGTCCTTGCCGCGCAACAGCTGGTGCACCAGCACCGCGAACACGCCCGCGGACAGGTAGCCGCTCGGGTGGCCGTGTGTCAGCGCCGCGTTGTCCGCCGCCAGCGCGAACACGACGGCCGGATCGTCGTCGGCCAGGGCGACCGGCGCTACCCGCATGGCGCCGCCGCAGCCCTTGGAGTTGTTGACGGGCTTGGTGATCGTGGCCTGCTCGCCGGTGCGGGCGTACTCCTGCAACGCGCTCGTGCACGTGAGGCCGGGCGCCCGCATCCGGAAGAGATCGCGGTGCGACACGAGCCAGCCGTCCGGTTCGTCCACAGTGGAGTGGATGCCGCGTGCCTTGTCCCACGGCGTTTTCTGCGTGTGGAGCCAACGCTGGTATGCGTTCTGCGTGACGGTGGTGAGCTCGCGTTCGCCGGTGATCCGTTGCCGCACGTGCGACCGGATGACCGCCTCGAACGTGAACAGCGTCATCTGGGTGTCGTCGGTGATGTCCGGCTTCTCGGGCAGGTCGGTGATGCCGTCCGGGCCGTGGCGTTCGTACACGACCTCCATCGGGAGGTTCTCGGTGTTCGCCCCGAGCGCGTCGCCGATCGCACCGCCGATCAGGCACCCGCGCAGCCGTGAGTCCTCGTGCGGTACGAGGAAGAACCGGTGGCCGCGGGCGTCGACCCACCGGCTCGCTTCACGCGTGGCGGAGGGCCGCTCGCCGCACCCGCAGGTCCGCATGTGCTCCGCGGCGGCGCCGGCCAGCTGCGCGAAGTCGAACTCTGCCTCGAACGGCAGGCCGGGGTTGACGTGCAGCCGCGGCTTCGTCGAGACCAGCCTGCTCAGGATCGTGTGCAACGGGACGCGGATCCACTGTTCTACGCCCGCGGGCAGCCGTGACTCGTCGGTGTAGGCGACGAGAACATCGGCGTCGGTCATCAGGGCTTCACCGGGGATGAGCAGCTCACCGTGCGCGGCGTGGTGCCCGAAGCCCTCCGCGTCGCCTTCGTGGTCGTGCAGGAGCTGTTCCACCGGCGTCAACGGGCTCACCACGACCTCCGGTACAGCTCTTCGGCCACGAGCCGGACGTCGTGCTCGGGTCCGCCCTCCAGCGCACCGGCGACGGCCCGCGCCACCCCGCGGCCCTCACCGCGGACGGCCTGCGCCAACGCCCCCGCGGCGGTGAACGGGTCAGCCTCGGGCGGGTCCAGCTCGGAAGGGGTGAAGAGGTTCTTGGCCAGCATGATCACGGCGTCGCACGCGGGTGAGCCGGGCCCGTGGGTGAGCGCGACGAGTTCACGGATCCGATCCTCGTCGAGCCGTTGGACGGCGGCGGGCAGCGCCCAGATCAACGCGCCGGGCCCCTGCGACCTCACCTTGCCGCGCGACGAGCTCCTGGCACCCTGCCGCGACACCAGATCGGCCTGCACACCGGGCTCGGACGCCCACGAGGCCAGTGCGGCGGCCGGGTCCTCCGCGGAACACGCGACCAGCTGGTCGACGAGTCCTGTTCGGACACCCGCGCCGAAAGCGAAACCCTGATAGGCGGCCACGACTTCTACGAGCCGAGGCGGCCTCACCCACTCAATGTCCCCCATCGCCGCCGAACCCTACCGGGCCCGGCGGCGACAGGAGAGTCGATCATCTAGAGGCGCTTCGCGAGCTCTTCCGCGACCTCGTAGGTGTTGAGCGCGGCACCCTTGCGCAGGTTGTCACCGCACACGAAGAAGTCCAGCGTGTTCGGGAAGTCCAGCGCCTGGCGCACGCGGCCCACGTACGTCGGGTCCTCGCCCACGGTGTCCGCGGGCGTCGGGAACTTCTGCGCCGCCGGGTCGTCGACCAGCACGATCGTCGGCTGCGACTCGAAGATCTTGTGCGCGGCCTCGACCGTGATCTCGCGGGCGAACGTCGCGTGGACGGACAGCGAGTGGGTCGTGACGACGGGCACGCGGACGCAGGTCGCGGAGACCTTCAGGTCCGGGATGCCGAGGATCTTGCGGGCCTCGTTGCGGACCTTCAGCTCCTCGGACGACCAGCCGCCGTCCTTGAGCGAACCGGCCCACGGCACCACGTTGAGCACCAGCGGGGCGGGGAAGGGCGAGTCCTCGGCGGACAGACCGGCGGCGGCGAGCGCTTCGGCCACGTCACCCGCGGACACCCCCGCTTCCTTGCCCGCCAGCGCCGCGATCTCGGCGTACAGGCGGTCGATGCCGGACTGGCCGGCACCGGAAGCGGCCTGGTAGGAGGCCACGACGAGTTCCTTGAGCTCGAACTCGCGGTGCAGTGCGCCGAGCGACGCCATCATCGACAGCGTCGTGCAGTTCGGGTTCGAGATGATCCCGCGCGGACGCTCGTTGATCTGGTCCGCGTTCACCTCGGGCACGACCAGCGGCACGTCGGCGTCCATCCGGAACGCGCCGGAGTTGTCGATCGCGACGGCACCGCGCTCGACGGCGATCGGCGCCCACTCGGCGCTGACCTCGTCGGGAACGTCGAACATCGCGATGTCGACGCCGTCGAACGCCTCGGGCGACAAGGCGATGACCGTGACGTCCTGGCCGCGCACGTTGATCTTCTTGCCGGCCGAGCGCGGGGACGCGATCAACCGGATCTCGCCCCACGGCACGGAGGAGCGGGTGTTCATGATGTCGATCATCACGGTGCCGACGGCACCGGTCGCGCCCACCAGCGCGAGTACAGGCCCAGTCATCGTCCAGTCCCTGCGTAAACGACGGCCTCTTCGTCGGTGCCCAGCTCGAACGCGTCGTGCAGGGCACGGACGGCGTCGTCGAGCTGGGTGTCGCGGCAGATGACCGAGATGCGGATCTCCGAGGTGGAGATGATGTCGATGTTGACGCCGGCCGTGGCCAGCGCCTCGCAGAACGTCGCCGTGACGCCGGGGTGCGAGCGCATGCCCGCGCCGATCAGCGACACCTTGCCGACGTGCTCGTCGTAGAGGACCTGGTCGAACCCGATCTCGCCGCGGGCCTTCTCGAGCGCCGCGACGGCACGGGGGCCGTCGTCCTTGGACAGCGTGAACGTGATGTCCGTGCGACCCGACGCGGCCTGCGAGACGTTCTGCACGACCATGTCGATGTCGAGCTCCGCCTGCGCGATGACGCGGAAGATCTTGGCCGCGATACCGGGGTGGTCGGGAACTGCGGTCACGGTGATTTTGGCTTCAGACCGGTCGTGCGCGACGCCGGTGATCATCGCCTGTTCCACGGGAAGGTCCTCCACTGAACCGGACACGATGGTTCCGGTCTTGTTGCTGAACGAAGAGCGGACATGCACGGGCACGTTGTAGCGGCGGGCGTACTCCACACAGCGGAGCATCAGCACCTTGGCGCCACACGCGGCCATCTCGAGCATTTCCTCGTAGGTGATCGTGTCGAGCTTCTTCGCGTTCGGCACGATGCGCGGGTCGGCCGTGTAGACGCCGTCCACGTCGGTGTAGATCTCGCACACGTCGGCCTTGGTCGCCGCCGCGAGCGCCACCGCGGTGGTGTCGCTGCCGCCGCGGCCGAGCGTGGTGATCTCCTTGGAGTCCTGGGAGACGCCCTGGAAGCCCGCGACGATCACGATGGCCCCCTCGGACATCGCGTCCTGGATCCGGCTGGGAGTCACGTCGATGATCCGGGCTTTGCCGTGCGCCGAGGTCGTGATCACGCCGGCCTGCGAGCCCGTGTACGAGCGCGCTTCGGCACCGAGCGAGTTGATCGCCATCGCGAGCAGCGACATCGAGATCCGCTCACCCGAGGTGAGCAGCATGTCGAGCTCACGTGCGGGCGGCACCGGCGAGACCTGGCGGGCGAGGTCGAGCAGCTCATCAGTCGTGTCACCCATGGCGGACACGACGACCACGACGTCGTTACCCGCTTTTTTGGTCGCGACGATGCGCTCGGCCACGCGTTTGATCCGCTCGGCACTCCCAACCGATGAACCGCCGTACTTCTGGACGACGAGCGCCACCGACCTGACCTCCTTCGCGCGACTAAAACCCCACGTCGAAGGCAGCCTACCCGGACCACCTGGTGAGACTCTGGAGCCGTGATGCGCGTGACTACTCTGTCCGGGTGTCGTCGAGTGCCGATGTCGTGGAGGCCCCAGCAGCCGTGCATGAGAGCAGTGCGCGCTCGCGGATGGCCGAAGCGCTCAGACATCCGGCGGCGTTGTGGACCGCTCCGGCGCTCATCTACCTGATCGTCCGCCAGGTCGGTCTGTTCGTGCTGCAGCTCGTCGTCGAGTACCAGAACAGGCTCACCGGCAAGGCCGACACCTCGATCGACAACCTGAAGTCGTGGGACGGCGACTGGTTCCTCGGCATCGCGTCGGGCGGTTACAACGGCGTCCCGGCGCCCCCGTACGACGCGTTCGGCCGCCGCACCGCCGAGACCCCGCTCGCGTTCTTCCCCGGCTACCCCGCGTTCGTCCGCTGGGTCGACGGTCTGCCGGGCGTGGACGTGGTCGGCGCGGCCTTCGCGGTCAGCCTGATCAGCGGCATCTTCTGCGCGTACGGACTGTTCGTCCTGGGCCGCGTGGTCCGCGACGGCTCGACCCGCGCGGGCCTGATCTTCGTGACGCTGTTCGCCGCGTCCCCGATGGCCGTCGTGCTGTCGATGACCTACTCCGAGGCCACGTTCTGCGCGTTCGCCGTCTGGGCCCTGGTCGGCGTGGTGAAGAAGCGCTGGATCCTGGCCGGCGTCTGCTGCGCCGCCGCGGGCCTGGTCCGTCCGACCGCGGCAGCCCTGATCGTCGCCGTGGGTCTGGCCGCCCTGGTCGCGGTGCTCGCCGACAGGAAGGACTGGCGGGCGTGGGTCGGCGGCGCGCTCGCCCCGCTCGGCCTGCTCGGTTACCTCGGCTGGGTGGCCGTCCGCACCGGTGACCTCATGGGCTGGTTCGGCGTGCAGCAGCGCGGCTGGGGTTCGAAGTTCGACGGCGGCGCTGCCACCTGGGAGTTCGCCTGGGGCCACCTCGGCAACCCGCGCTCGGTCCTCGAAACCGGCACCGTCTGGCTCCTGGCGTTCGCGATCGTCCTGGTCTTCTACGCCTTCCAGCGCCGCCTGGAGTGGCCGCTGATCGTCTACGGCATCGGCGTCCTGGTGATGGACGTAGGCTCGAACGGCCTGATGAACTCGAAGGCCCGCCTGCTGCTCCCGGCCTTCACCCTGCTGCTCCCCCTGGCCCTGGTCCTGGCCCGCCGCCGCCCGTCCACCGTCTTCACGATCCTCGGCATGGCGACGCTGTTCAGCGCGTGGTTCGGCGCCTACTCCCTGGCCGTTTGGCAGTATGCGATCTGATGAACGAACTCATCTCCCAGCGCCGCAGCCCGCGAGCCTTCGACGCTGACGCAACGGTGTCCGACGACGAACTCCGCACGCTGCTGGAGGCGGCCCGCTGGGCCCCGTCCCACGGCAACACCCAACCGGCCCGCTTCATCGCGGGCCACCGCGGCTCGACGACGTTCGACGCGATCTTCGAAACGCTCACGCGCGGCAACAAGACCTGGGCGTTCCGCGCCTCGGTCCTGCTCATCGGCTGCGTCGTCACCACGGACGACCGGGGCGACATCCCGAACGTGGAGTTCGGCCTGGGCCTCGCGATGGAGAACATCGCCCTCCAGGCCGTCGACCTCGGCCTGATCGCACACATGATGGGCGGCTTCGACAAGGAAGCCGCCCACAAGACGTTCTCGATGCCCGGCAACGCCCGCCCACTGGTGGCCATGGCACTGGGACGACAAGGCGCGCTCTCCGACCTCCCCGAAGACCTTCAGGCCCGCGAGCAGCGAGAACGCAAACGCCTCCCCCTCAGCGACACCGTCTTCACCGGCACCTGGGGCGAGTCACAGTTCAGTTGAGAAGTACTTGGTAGCGACCTCGTTGTGCAGCGGAAACGCCAACGGCACGCAGTCGAAGATGATCGCGCGCTCGGACGCCTCGTCGTTGGGAACGAACGGAGGCATGTCCTCAGCGTTGATCGCGGGCGCAGTGGCGAACATCAACACAGTCCCGCCGTCGGGCGTGGACACGAAGTGCAACGGCCGCAGGTCCTCCGGCGCAAGCCGCACGTTCGCTTCTTCTTCAAGCTCCCGCACAGCACTCTGCTGCCAGGACTCCCCGCGATCCATGAACCCGCTGACGAACGCCAGCTCCCCCACAGGAGGAATGGCCCGGCGAACCGTCAGCAACCCGGTCCGGGGCCCGTCCTTCACCGGCACCAGCAACACGACGACAGGCGAGGGATTCGCCCACACCATGTGCCCACAGCTACCGCACCTACGCGGGTACGCAGCCGTCTCGGCGTACTGAGTGCCACAGCTGTTGCAAAAGTCGTCGCGCGCCATGATGACGAACCTAGTTGAGGCGCCTAACAAGCTTAAGGACGATCGCTCGAACGCCAAGCCAGAACAACGCGGCCAACCCGAAGTTGACGATCACCCGCAGCTTGGCGTCAGACGGACTGAACAGGTCCTTGAACGCCAACGCCACCGGCTCGGCCACAGCGGCGACCGTACTGGTGATGACGTTGCCGGGGTTGGCCCCGCCGACGGTGAGCACGACGTGAACGACGAGCACCACCGCCAGCGCAAGGCCGACCCAACTGACGATCCCGGCGGCAAGACCAACAACACGCGTCCGCATACCGCCGGAATCTACTACTCAGTAGCGCGACACCGCACGCGCGATCAAACCAGTCACGACCAGCCAGAACACGGCGGCGAGACCGTAGTTGAGGAACACGTCGAGATTGAAGTTCCCCGTGTTGAACAGACCGGGGAAGAACAGCGCCAGGGGCTCGGCTAGGGACTGGATGAACTTGTAGAACGCGTTCGCTGCGTTCGCGCCCAACACGTTCATCAAGATGAAGAGCACCTCGATGAGGGCGAAGACAACACCGATGCCGCTGATCACGCGCGAAGCCGTGCCGCGGCCACTGGAGGTACGTAATCTGGCCATACGTGAACTTTTCCCAGATCCGAGCAGGCCAAAACTTGCAAGATGACCTGCTTCCCAAACCCATGGGCAAACGAGCACGTCAGACCACACGCGAAGCCGAAGGCAAGCCGTCCTCAGCAGGCGGTCCAGGCGGTGGGGTCCCATCACGAGTCGCGCCATAGCACTTGCTGCATGCCTGGAGGGGTGTCAAGCAGGCACGCTTTTCGCCTGCTTGACACCCCTCCAGGCATGTGGCCCGCTCTTGGTGTGACTCGTGATGGGACCCCACCGCCAACGCAACCAAACTAAGCAACGCGCAGCCGCCCAACGCAACAGGCGTGCCATCAACCTGCTCGTGGCGTGGGCCCCCTGATCAGATTGCCGGGGGTCTGGGGGCAGCGCCCCCAGGGGAAGCACGCAGCAGTGACCCGCCACTCGCAAGGCGACCACCCACAAGGTCGCGGATCGCAAGGTGACCACCCGCCAGGTCGCGGACCGCAAAGGTGACCACCCGCCAGGCCACCAGACCGCAAGGCGCCCCCCACCAGACCCGCAGATATCCCACGATCCGGTCGTCAAGTTCCATCCCACCCCGACATGTGACTACTCTGTCCGACGTGTGGCGTTCCCTCCTGCTTCGCTGCCGTGACGGGGTCTGATCAGACCGGCCCCCCGTCGCGGGCTTCAGCGTTGCCGCCGGTCGTTCCCGTAAAACGACCCGCAGGAGCACCCCCGACATGACCTCCAACGAGGCATTCACCACCACCAGCCCGGACTCCGCAGACGCCTACTCCTCAGGCACCAGCCGAATCCGCAAGCCGAGTCGCCCGGCCCCGGAATCCCAGCAGTCCTGGAACCGCCAACTGGGCAGCAGCATGCCGTTCCACCGCTACCGCCCGTTCCACGAGCTGGTGGAGGTAGTCGACGTCCCGGACCGCACCTGGCCGACGAAGAAGACCACCACCGCCCCCCTGTGGTGCGCAGTCGACCTGCGAGACGGCAACCAGGCCCTGATCGACCCGATGTCCCCGGCCCGCAAGCGCAAGATGTTCGACCTGCTGGTCCGCATGGGCTTCAAGGAGATCGAGGTAGGTTTCCCGGCCGCGAGCCAGACCGACTTCGACTTCGTCCGCGAGATCATCGAGGACGGCGCGGTCCCGGACGACGTCACGATCCAGGTCCTGACCCAGTGCCGCGAGGAACTGATCGCGAGGACCTTCGAGTCCCTCCGCGGAGCGAACAAGGCGATCGTCCACTTCTACAACTCGACGTCGATCCTGCAGCGCCGCGTGGTGTTCCGCAGCGACCGCGACGGCATCAAGAAGATCGCGGTGGAGGCGGCGAAGTTCGCCAAGCAGCAGGAGCAGGACTACCCGGAGACCGACTTCCGCTACGAGTACTCGCCGGAGTCCTACACGGGCACCGAGCTGAGCTACGCACTGGAAGTCTGCAACGCGGTCCAGGAGGTCATCGCACCCACGCCCGAAAAGCCGCTGATCATCAACCTGCCGGCGACGGTGGAGATGGCCACCCCGAACGTCTACGCGGACAGCATCGAGTGGATGTCCAGGAACCTCGCCAACCGCGAGGCCATCATCCTGAGCCTGCACCCGCACAACGACCGCGGCACCGGTGTGGCGGCCGCGGAACTGGGCTACCTGGCCGGCGCGGACCGCATCGAGGGCTGTCTGTTCGGCAACGGTGAGCGCACCGGCAACGTCTGCCTGGTCACGCTGGCGATGAACATGTTCAGCCAGGGCATCGACCCGCAGATCGACTTCAGCGACATCGACGAGGTCCGCCGCACGGTCGAGTACTGCAACCAGCTGCCGGTCCCCGAGCGCCACCCGTACGGCGGCGACCTGGTCTTCACCGCGTTCTCCGGGTCCCACCAGGACGCGATCAAGAAGGGCTTCGAGGCTCTGGAGGCCGACGCCAAGGAGGCGGGCCAGCACGTCGACGACTTCGAGTGGGAGGTCCCGTACCTGCCGATCGACCCGAAGGACGTCGGCCGCAACTACGAGGCCGTCATCCGGGTCAACTCGCAGTCCGGAAAGGGCGGCGTGGCGTACCTGATGAAGCAGGAGCACCACCTGGACCTGCCGCGGCGCCTGCAGATCGAGTTCTCGAAGGTGATCCAGGAGGTCACCGACTCGCAGGGCGGCGAGATCAACCCGAAGGAGATGTGGGACGCCTTCGCCGAGGAGTACCTGCACGGCCGGGTGCCGCTGTACCTGCTGAAGCACCGCGCGAGCTCGGACGGCAGCGGCCGCGAGGAGATCACCGCGACGCTGATGATCGACGGCGACCAGCAGGAGATTACGGGCTCGGGCAACGGCCCGATCGCCGCGTTCGTCGACGCGCTCGCCTCGGTGGGCTACGACGTGCGGGTGCTGGACTACGCCGAGCACGCGCTGTCCGCCGGTGACGACGCCCGCGCGGCCGCCTACGTCGAATGCGCCGTGGGCGACCGCGTGCTGTGGGGTGTGGGCATCGACTCGTCCACGGTCGCCGCGAGCTTCCGCGCGATCGTGAGCGCCATCAACCGCGCCAACCGTTAACCGAGGACGACGGACGGGGAGGACGCGTGCGGCACCAGTTGCCGCGGCGCGCCCTCCCCGTTCGCTTGCACGGCCCAGATGCCCTCACCCGGCAGGCCGTAGGCGATGGTGTCGTTGTCGAGCCACACGACCTGGTCGTCGATCCCACGGGTCTCCGCCAGCGGTGTCTCCACCATCGTGGTCAGGTCCAGCACGTGCTGCCGCCACGGCCGGGCGCCGTCGCCGGGCACGCGCTTCTTGAACGCCACGCGCTTGCCATCCGGTGACAGGGACGGGCACTCGGCGTTCTCCCGCAACGTCTTCGCCGACTCGTCCACCGCGTCGCCCTGGACGAGGTACGTCTTCCCGCCGGTGCTGAGAGTCGCGTAGTACGTGCGGTCGTCCGGGGCGAACGTAACGCCCCACCAGTTCATGTCGTTGGACGTCTTCATGCCGGCGACCGACGTGCCCTCGATGTTGCTGGCGTAGGCCTCGGTCTGCTGGTCGAAGATCGCGGTGCGGGTGGAGAACGTGCCGGCCTGCGCGTACGAGTCGCCGGTGACGAACGTCGTCCACGACGCCATCCGCCCGTCCGCCGACAGCTTGGCGCGGTTGGGCACGCCGTCGACCTCGACGCGCCGGCGTTCGGTCATCCCGCGGTCGACGAACACCGCCGTCGCCCCAGGCAACGGGCCGGAGGCGTCCGCGAGGCACAACCCCTGCCCGCCGGACGTGAAGAAGCGCTTGCAGGACAGCGAACTCACCCGCCGCGGCCCGGACGGATCGGTCAACGGCACCGAGGCGACGCGACCGCTCACCTCGTCCACGAACATCAGCCGCCCGGACGACAGCTCGACCGTCCCGGCCTCCACCGCGACCGAAACCGCCTCTGGAGCGCGCAGGGCGTAGGCGGTGGCACCCGCGCCCAGCGCGATCACGGCGACGATGACGATCAGGATCCTCACCAAGCGAACCACGTCCAAAGGGCACCGAAGAGCACGGAAGAAGTCGCACGGGCCAGCACCTGCCCGGTCTGCAGCAGGGCCAGGCCGGACGTGCGCAGTTCGTCGGGGATCATCGGCCCGGCAACGGCCATCAGCACGCCGTCGGTGCACGCGTAGAACAGCCCGTGCAGCACCAGGACCCCGATCAGCAAGGAGATCCCGGAGACACCGGCCAGCAGCACGTACGCGCCGAGCAACGCGAGATGCCCGACCAGGAAGATCTTCCACCGGCCCACGCGATCGGCCAGTGACCCCAGCGGCACGGCGGCGAGCAGGTACACGCCGGCCGTGCCGAGGGGCAGCAGTGCGATGTAGGCGACCTCGACGTTGAGCTTCTTCTGCAGCAACAGGTAGATGAACCCGTCGCCGAGCGTCAGGAACCCGAGGCCGCACGCGACCAGGCAGACCCGCCGGAACGGCCTGGACCGCAACAACCCGAACGCCGATCGCAGCGACACCGCGACGCGTGGCAGCACGTCCCGGTGATCACGCACGAACAGCACCAGAACGAGAAAACCCACTGCCGCGAAGCAGAAGCTCACCACGAACACCACGTCGTAGCGGGCCGGCAGCGTCCACAACAGACAGAACGCCAGCAGTGGGCCGAGGAACGCGCCGACGGTGTCCATGGCGCGGTGGACACCGAAGGCCCGTCCGAGCGCCGAGGGTTCGCTGCTCAACGTGATCAGCGCGTCCCTCGGCGCGGTGCGCAAGCCCTTGCCGGTCCGGTCCCCGGCCAGCACGAGCCCCATCGCGGTGGCCGAGGTCCCGGCGGCGAGCAGGCCGAGCTTGCCCAGCGCCGAGATCCCGTATCCGAGTCCGGCGACGAACTTGCGCCGTTGCCAGCGGTCCGCAGCGTGACCGCCGACAACGCGGACGAGTGCTGTCACACCGGTGTAGATGCCGTCGAGCACACCGAACTGCAGCGGGGAGAACCCCAGCCCCAGCACCAGGTACAACGGCAGGATGGCGGTGACCATCTCGGACGAGACGTCCGTGAGCAGGGACACCGCGCCCAGTGCGAGAACGTTCCCCGCGATCCTGCCGGTGCCACCCGAAGCCGGAGCTTGTCTGGCGGTTGCGATGTACACGACGGCCTCCGATCAACAGCCAGACTGACTAGCGACAGTTGTAAGGACCGGCCTTGTCGCGCACCTTGCCCGCGGTGTCGATGACCTCCCACGAGTAGGAGCGACCGGACAGGGTGAACTTCACGACGCCGTGCGAGTCCGCGAACCACTTCTCCACGCCCGCACGAGGCTTGACGTTGGAGTAGAGGTAGTCGCCGCCGATGCCGATGATCGCCGAGCGCAGGCCGTTGGCCACGTCGACCGAACCGCTCTTGTTGAGCGGCTGGAGACGCTCGTAGTGGTGGTCGTGGCCGCTGAGCACCAGGTCGGCCTTGGCGTCCGCGAACGCGTTCCACACCGTCGTCATCTTGGACTTGTCGCCGTACTCACCCGAGTTGAAGCGCGGGTGGTGCCAGTAACCGACGACGCACGCCTTGGTGTTCGCGGCGAGGTCGGCCTTCAGCCAGGTCATCTGCGTCGAGTCGGCACCCGTGTCGTACATCTTCTGGGAGTCGAACGAGACGAAGTGGAAGTCGCCGGCGTCCCAGCTGTAGTACGGCTTGCCCTGCGGGTAGGCCTGGGCCCCGAAGTAGGACTTGTACCCGTTGAGGTTGTCCTCCCACTCGTGGTTGCCGGTCGCGGGGTGGGTGATGTTCTTGAACTTGCCCCACGACTTGTCGTAGTGGGCCTTGAACTCGGCGAGCGTGCCGCTGTCGTACTGGTTGTCGCCGACCGTGAGCACGTGGTTCGGCTTGATCTGGTCGATCAGCCTCGCCGTCTCGTAGTGCTCGGTGTTCGTCAGCGACGCGATGTCACCGGCGGCGACGACGGTGATGGTGTCGCCGGGAGCGGCGGGCAGGGTGGTCGCCTGCACCGAGTTGCTCGCCGGGCCGAGGTTGCCGGCCGCGTCACGGGCCTTGACGGTGTAGGTGAACGCCGTGCCGGACGCGAGGCCCGTGTCGGTGAACGTGGTGCCCGTCGGGGTGCCCACGACGCTGCCGTTGCGCAGGACGTCGTAGCCGGTCACACCGACGTTGTCGGTCGCGGCGGTCCACTGCAGGCTGACCGAGCTCGACGTGGTGCCGGTCGCGGTCAGGCCGGCGGGCGCGGTCGGCGGCGTCGGGTCGACGCCCGAGCCGCTGCCCCAGACCTCCAGGTCGAAGAGCGAGTACCCGTAGGCCGTGCCGCGCTTGGTGCCGTAGATCCGCACGTAGCGGCCCGACGCGGTCACGCTCGTCTCGTCGATGCCACCGTTCTGACCGGTGAGGGTCTTCTTGGTGCTCCACGACGAACCGTCGGCCGACGTCTGGATCTTGTACTCGGAGGCGTAGGCCGCCTCCCAGTTGATCTTGACCTTGGTGATGCTGGCGGTGCCACCGAGGTCGACGGCGATCCACTGCGGATCGACGCCCTCGAGGCTCGCCCAGCGCGTGGTCGAGTCCCCGTCGACGGCGTTGGCGCCGCCGAAGGTCTCGGCCTCGACGGACGAGACGGTGGTGGGTTTGTTGGCGGACAGCAGGGAGTCAGCCGCGTTGGCCGTGCCCGACGCCGCGATCTGGGGGACCACGAGCGCGAGCAGGGCCACAGCGACACCGGCTCTGGTGCGTTTTCTGATCACTTCGTCCTCCTGGGCAAAAGGGCGGCGGCTCGAAGGATTGGTAAACAAGCTTTCCAATTGAGTTCGGACGTTAACGGCGGCCGATCACGCAGGTCAACGGAAGAAGCCCAGGAAGAACACGAGACAGATCGGAGGTCTAGTGGAAATGCCGGGCTGTCATCGGTAGTCACGACGTGCCAGGACGGCGTGCCACAGCACGGCGGCGACGGCCACCGAAACGCATATGCCCTGGATCACACCTAGTGGGAGGCGTCGGACTCGGCCACAGAGGCTGATCCGACCCGCCCGGCCACACGGCGCCCACGACCACCACAGCTCCGATGAGGGCCCGGATCCGGTACCGGCGGCTCGCGGCGCGGACCGGTCAGTCATGCCCTTTCGGACAGCGACCAGGACCGTTCGGCCCAGCCCCGTGCGGCTTCCTGTGGGCGCGCTGAAGAAACACCCAGGTCGGGATTGTTCACCTGGGTCACGTACGTTCACCGATCATGAGCACCGCCGCCAGCCTCGTCGTGCTGTTCCTGGTCGCCGTCGTGCCGTTGGCACCGACGGAGGCCGTGCTCATCGGCGCCGGCGTCCTGGCCGCGACCGGTGAGGTGCCTCTGTACCTGGTGGTGCTCGTCGCCGCAGTCGGTTGCCTGGTCAGCGACTTGATCAACTTTACCGCAGGACGCCGGATGGGGATGCGCGCCCTCGACAAGGTCAACAAGAACGCGAAGGCGCGGGCGATGGTCGTGTGGACGGCGGACCAGCTCGCGAACAAGGGCGAGACGATCCTCATCGCGGCGCGGTTCCTGCCGGCGGGCGGCATCGTCGGGGCGTTGCTGACGGGAGCCCTGAAGTGGCCGCTGCGGCGGTTCGTGCCGGTCGCGGCGGTCGGGTCGGCGCTGTGGAGCCTCTACCCCGCCACCGTCGGGTACATCGGCGGTCAGCTCGTCGACGAGGCGTGGCTCGCGATGCTGTTGTCGTTCGGCGTCGCCACGCTCCTCTCCATCCCGGTCGGCATGGCCATCCGTGCGCGCAACGCCAACCGCACTCTCTCGTACGCCGAGGCGTCGTCGTAGAGCACCGCGAACCGGTCTGCGGCCGCCAGCAGTGCGTCCACCTCGAACGCCATCTGGGCGTCGCCGCAGAGCCGTTCCAGGAGTGAGATCCAGCGCAGGTTGAAGAGCATCAACGCGTCGCGCACCCGGCCCGGCCTGGCGGCGAACTCCGAGCGCGTGACGACGAAGAAGCAGCCGCCGGGGAACACCCGGCGCTTCGAGTAGTCGAGCCAGCGGTCGGTCAGGTCCAGCACCGAACCGCCGGGCATCACGACCTCGCGCGCGAAGATCTCCGCCGCGGCGTGCACAGCCGAGATCTGCAGTTCTTCCTTGGCGCCGAAGTGCGAGAACACCCCGCTCTTGCTCATGCCGA
Organism: Streptomyces sp. ID05-26A; assembly: GCF_033794685.1. Taxonomy (NCBI): domain Bacteria; kingdom Bacillati; phylum Actinomycetota; class Actinomycetes; order Kitasatosporales; family Streptomycetaceae; genus Streptomyces; species Streptomyces sp. ID05-26A. Next base: position 2,452,650 of record NZ_JARAYZ010000001.1, on the reverse strand, counting down.
GCTCGATCGCGAGCCGCCCGATCGTGACGCCCTCGAGGCCGTCGACCGAGGCGATCTCCGCCGCACGAAGGAGGATCGAGCCACGACTGTCCATCACACGAGAACAGCGCAACGCCCTGGAGAAACGAACGGGGCCACCTCGAAAGGTGGCCCCGTTCCCAACGAAATACCGTCAGCTCAGCGCTTCGGTCACCGAAGCCGGTCCGACCAGCGGCACGTCGGGCGACAGGCCGTCGCCCTCCTCCACCAGGATCGGCTTCACCTCGTGCGGCTGGATCTCGCCGGACTGGATCCGCTCGGCGAAGTGGCACGCCACCTTGTGCCCCGGCTTGAGCTCCCGGAGCACCGGACGCTCGGTGTCGCAGCGAGTCTCCTGCCGCCACGGGCACCGGGTGTGGAACCGGCAGCCGCTGGGCGGGTTCGCCGGCGACGGGAGGTCGCCCGCGAGCAGGATCCGCTCACGCCGGTCCTCGATGACGGGGTCCGGCACCGGGATCGCCGACAGCAGCGCCCGCGTGTACGGGTGCAGCGGCTCGGCGTAGAGGTCCTCGGCGGTGGCCTCCTCGACCAGGCCGCCCAGGTACATCACGCCGACGCGGTCGGAGATGTGCTTCACGACGGCGAGGTCGTGCGCGATCACCAGGTAGGTCAGGCCGAACTGCTCCTGGAGCTCCTCCAGCAGGTTCACGACCTGGGCCTGCACCGACACGTCCAGCGCGGACACCGGCTCGTCGGCGACGATCAGGTCCGGGTTGAGCGCGAGGGCCCTCGCGATGCCGATGCGCTGGCGCTGACCGCCCGAGAACTCGTGCGGGTACTTGCGCAGCGCCGTGGACGGCAGACCGACGGCGGACAGCAGCTCGCGCAGCCGCTTCGCCGTGGACTCCTTGCCCTCGTCCAGGTCGTGCGCCCGCAGGCCCTCGACCAGGATCGACTCGACGGACTGGCGCGGGTCGAGCGAGGACAGCGGGTCCTGGAACACCATCTGGATCCGGCGCCGCATCTTGCGCAGTTCCTCGCCCTTGAGCGCGGAGAAGTCCTGCCCGTCGAACACCATCCTGCCCGCGGTCGGCTCGTTGAGCCGCAGCATCGCCCGCCCGAGGGTGGACTTGCCGCAACCCGACTCGCCGACGAGGCCGTACGTCTCGCCGCGCTTGATCTCGAGGTCGACGCCGTCGACCGCGTAGACGTAGCCGACGGTGCGGTCCATGAACACGCCCCGCTTGATCGGGAAGTGCACCTTCATGTCCTGGACGGAAACCAGGGTCTCGCTCATACCGGCACCTCCTCGGCGGCGGGAGTTCCCGGCACGACCGGGTTGTGACAGCGGAGCAGGCGACCCAGCTGGTCTTCCTCGGCGGGCGTCTCCGCGCGGCACACGTCCAGCGCGTTCGGGCACCTCGGGGCGAACGCGCAGGCGCTCGTCCACGGGATGTTGTCCGCGACGGACCCCCTGATCGGCGTGAGCTTCTCGCCGGGTGCCGCGTCGAGGCGCGGGATGGACGCGAGCAGGCCGTGCGTGTACGGGTGGCGCGGCTCGGCGAAGAGCTTGTGCCGCATGGCCTTCTCGACCACCTTGCCGCCGTACAGCACGTTGACCTCGTCGCACAGGCCCGCGACGACACCCAGGTCGTGGGTGATCATCACGAGCGCGGTGCCGAGGTCCTGCACCAGTTCCTTCATCAGCGACAGGATCTGGGCCTGGATGGTCACGTCCAGCGCCGTCGTCGGCTCGTCCGCGATCAGCAGCTTCGGCCGGCACGCCAGCGCGATCGCGATGAGCGCGCGCTGCCGCATGCCGCCGGAGAGCTGGTGCGGGTACTCCTTGAGCCGGCGGTTCGGGTCCGGGATGCCGACCTTGTCGAGCAGGTTCTTCGCCTCGACCATCGCTTCCTTGCGGGGCATGCCGCGGTGCCGTTCGAGCACCTCGGTGACCTGCAGGCCGATCGGGACGACGGGGTTGAGCGACGACAGCGGGTCCTGGAAGACCATGCCGAGCTCGCTGCCGCGCTTGTCGCGCATCTGCTTGTCCGACAGCTTCAGCAGGTCCGTGCCGTCGTACGTCACGGTGCCGGTGACCGTGGCGCCGCGCTTGGGCAGCAGCCCCATGATCGCCAACGATGTCACCGACTTGCCGCAGCCCGACTCGCCCACCAGACCGACGGTCTGGCCGGGCTCGACGTCGAAGCTGACGCCGTCGACCGCGCGGAACGGTTCCTCGCCCTTGCGCTGGAACACGACGGTGAGGTCACGTACTTCGAGCAGTGCCACGACGACTCACCGCCTGTTCTTCGGGTCGAGGGCTTCGCGCAGGGTCTCGCCCATGAGCGTGAAGCCGAGCGCGACGATGATGATGCAGACCGCGGGCCACGCGGCGAGGTGCGGATGCGTGTCGAAGACGTTCTGCACGTCGCCGAGCATCTGCCCCCACTCCGGGATCCGGTCGTCCGGGTTGCCGAGACCGAGGAACGACAGCGCGGCCGCCTCGATGATCGCGGTGGCCAGCACGAGCGTCGACTGCACGATCACCGGGCTGAGCGAGTTCGGCAGCATGTGCCGGAACACGATCGAGCCCTTCTTCACGCCGAGAGCCGTTGCCGCCAGCACGTGGTCGCTGTGCCGTTGCGCGAGCATCGAGCCTCTGAGCAGGCGCGCGAACACGGGGATCTGCACGATCGCGACCGCGAGGATCACCGTGAACTGGCTGGGACGAGCGAACATCGCCGCGATCGAGAACGCCAGCAGCAGCGACGGCAGCGACAGCATGACGTCGACGAGCCGCATGACGATCGAGTCGACCCAGCCACCGATCGCGCCCGCGAGCGTGCCCAGGATCAGGCCGCCGGTGAGACCGATCAGGGTCGCGCCGACACCGACGATCAACGTCTGCTGCGAGCCGACCAGCAGGCGCGAGAAGAAGTCACGGCCCTGCAGGTCACCACCGAGGAGGTGGCCGGGCTGAGCGGGCGGGATCTCGTTGCGCGCCTTGACGACCTGCTCGATCAGCATCTTGTCGGCGGGGTCGTGCGGAGCGAGCCACGGTGCGAGCACCGACAGCACGACGAAGATGCCGATGATCGTCGCGCCGATGAGGAACACCGGGCTGCGCTTGAGCCGCTTCCACGCGCTGGCCGCGAGCGAGACGCCCGCGGTGTCGGCGAGGCCGTCGATCTTTTCCTTCTTGGAGACTCCGAGTGCCACTGCGCTCACCTCGTCCTGATGCGCGGGTCGATGAGCGCGTACGAGAGGTCGACCAGCAGGTTGACCACGACGTAGACGATGGTCGCCATGATGATCAGGAGCAGCAGCACCGGGTAGTCACGCCGTTCGAACCCGATGGCGAGCGCCTGGCCGACACCGGGGATCACGAACACCTTCTCCGTGAGCACCGCGCCGGAGAGTAGCGCACCGGTCTGCAGACCGATCGTCGTGACGACCGGCAGCATCGAGTTCCGCAGCACGTGCCGGCGACGGATCACCGATGCGGTGAGGCCCTTCGACTCGGCGGTGCGCACGAAGTCCTCGTCGAGCACGTCGAGCACGGCCGCCCTGGTGATCCGGAAGATCACCGCGAACGGGATCGTGGCGAGCGCGATCGCCGGCAGGATCAGGTGCTCCAACGCGTCGAGCGTCGCGTCGAACTCACCGGTGAGCAGGCCGTCGAGGGTGAAGAAGCCGGTGACGCGGGTGGCGTCGATGTCACCCTGGCGTCCGAAGGACGGCAGGCCGAGAGCCTCGGAAGCCACGTCCTTGAGCACGTAGGCCAGGAAGAACACCGGCACGGCGACACCGATGAGCGAACCGATGACGCTGAAGTTGTCGAACAGGCCACCGCGACGCTTCGCCGCGAGGTAGCCGAGCGGGACGCCGACCACGATCGCGATCAGGATCGCGAAGAAGCTGAGTTCGATCGTCGCGGGGAACCGCTGGACGAAGATGTCGAGCGCCGAGTCACCGGGCTGGACACCGGTGGAGACGCCGAAGTCACCGGACGCCGCGCGCCCGAGGAACTTGAAGTACTGGACGAAGATCGGCTGATCGAGGCCTAGCTGCTTGGTGAGGGCTTCACGCGACTCCGGCGTAGCGCGCTCTCCCAGGAGGGCCGAAACCGGCCCTCCTGGGAGAGATCGCATCCACGCGAAGAGCAGCAGCGAGAGCACCAGCACCACGCCGACCAGCTGAACCAGCCGTCGAATGGTGTAGCGGAGCACTTGAGCTACCCCGTTGTTCTCTTGTGGTGGGAGCTAGTCAGCTCAGCCCTTGGAGACTGGGCCGAACTTCTCGTCGGTCAGCGGGCTCGGGACGAGACCCTTGACGTCCGACTTGAACACCAGCGCGGGCGGGGAGTGCGAGATCGGGATCGCGGGAAGGTCCTCTTCCATGATCTTCTTGTTGATCTCTTCGTACAGCTTCGTGCGGTTGGCCTCGTTCGGCTCGGAGTTGGCCTTGGCCAGGTCCGCCGCGAGGGTGGCGCCCCACGGGGAGACACCCGTGTTGAAGCGGTTGTCGGTGCGGCCGAAGAACGTGCCGACCCAGTTGTGCGCGGTGCCGTTGTCGCCGGTCCAGCCCAGGAGGAACAGGTCCGGGATGCTGTTGTCGACGTCGGTGAGGTAGCCACCGTTCCACGGCTTGGTGACGACATCGATCTTGATGCCGGCGGCCTGGAGGTCCGTGGAGATCGCGCCGAACAGGTCCTTCGGGGACGGCATGTACGGACGCGTGACCTCGGACGGCCAGTAGAACTTCAGCGTCAGGTCGGACGCACCGGCCTCGGCCAGCAGCGACTTCGCCTTGGCGGCGTCGTACGGGACGGCCTTGAGGTCCTTGTTGTAGCCGTTGACGGTGTCCGGCATGAACTGCGTCGCGACCTTGGCACCCTCGGGCAGCTGCGACTTGACCAGCTGCTCGCGGTTGATCGCGTACTGCAGGGCCTGACGGACCTTCAGGTCGGCGAGCTTCGGGTTGTTCTTCTGGTTGATGCCCAGGTAGAACACGTTGAACGCCGGACGGATCGCGACGTTGAAGCCGTCGGTCTTCAGACCGGCCCAGTCCGCCGCGTTCGGCAGGTCGTAGCCGTCGATGTCGCCGGCCTTGAGCGCCTGCTTGCGGGCGGTCTCGTCCGGGATGATCTTGAAGATGACCTTGTCCAGCTTGGCCTTCGTGCCGTGGTAGGCGTCGTTCTTCACGAGCTCCACGGTGTTGTTGGCCTTGTCGTACTTGCTGAACTTGAACGGGCCCGTGCCGGTCGGGTGCTCGTTCGCGTAGGCCGGGTAGGTGAACGCGTCACCGGCGGCCTGGACGTTGTCCGCGTCGTACTTCTTCAGCGCGTCGGGGCTGGAGATGGAGAACGACGTGAAGCCGAGGACCGACGGGAACTGCGAGGTGACCTCGTTCAGCTCGACCACTGCGGTCTTGGCGTCCTTGGCCGTGCAGGACTTGAACAGGGAGGGCTTGTCCGGCGTGCTCGCGAAGCCGCCGAAGTTGTCCAGCCAGTACTGGGAGACGGCGTCACTCGTGCCGGCGCCCTTCTGGTTGTACCAGCGGTTGAAGTTGAAGCAGACGGCCTCGGCGTTGAAGGCCGTGTCGTCGTGGAACTTCACGCCCTCCTTGAGGGTGAACGTCCACGTCTTGCCGTCCGCGGAGGGCTCGTACTTCGTGGCGAGCGCGGGCTCGACCTCGGCGGTACCCGGCTTGAAGCCGACCAGGCCCTCGAACATCTGGCGTGAGACCCGGAAGGTCTCGCCGTCAGTCGCGTAGAACGGGTCGAAGAGCTTCGGCGCGCCGGCGGCACCGAAGGTCAGCGTCCCGCCTTCCTTGCCGCCGCCGCCTGAGTCGCGCTGGGATTGCGCGCAACCGGACAGGGCGAGCGCGCTGACGCTGAGGAAGCCGATCGCGGCGACCCAACGGCGGCGAGCCGTTACTGAGTGGACCATCAAACACCCCTTGCAGAAATCCGCACGTCTCACGGTGTGGTCGCCGACGATAACCGTTGTACATACCCCCTCCGGGGCTACTCAGGTCACGATCCGGCCACTAGACCAGGCATTCTGATACGTCCGGCGCACGGCCGCTGACCCAACGTGAGCACGGCAGATGCGTCGGACGCTCTCCTAGGCTGTAGAAACAACAACGACACGCGGAGGAGGTCCCATGAGCAGACTGGTCGAGTTCCGCGTGCTCGGCCCTCTCCAGGTCCTCCTCGACTCCGAACCTCTGCTGGTCAGGGCGGGTAGGCAGCGCGCGCTGCTGGTGTCGTTGCTGCTGCGCGCGGGCACGTCGGTGTCCGTGGACGAACTCGCCGGCAACGTGTGGGGTGAAGATCCACCCGCTCGGGCACGCGCGACACTTCAGACATATGTGATGCGTCTCAGACAGCTGCTCGGACCGTCCGTGCCGATCCGGACCGTGCCCGACGGATACCTGATCGACGTCGACGAGAAGACCATCGACCTGATGCGCTTCGAACCCCTGATCGACCAGGGTGAGCAGGAGCGCGCCGCCGGGAACCTCCAGGCCGCCTCGGCCGCGTTCGCCGCCGCGCTCGGCCTGTGGCGGGGTCCGGCCCTGGTCGACGTGCCGTCGGAGATCCTGCACCGCGACGAGGTGCCGCGACTCGACGAACGCCGCCTCCACGTGCTGGAACGCCGGGTCGAGATCGACCTCGAACTGGGCCGGCACGGCGAGCTCGTCGCGGAGCTGTCGCGCCTGACCAGCGAACACCCGTTGCGCGAGCGGTTCTGGGCGCAGCTGATGGTGGCGCTGTACCGCTCCGGCCGGCAGAGCGAGGCGCTCGCCGCCTACCAGCGCGTTTCCCGGTTGCTGGGTGACGAGCTGGGCATCGACCCCGGCGACGAGCTGCGGCGCGTGCACGGCCAGGTGCTGTCCGGGTCGATCGACGTGGTGACGGCGTCGACCGGCGCACCGGCGGTGGCCTCGAAGCCCGAGCGGGTCGTGCCGTCGCAACTGCCCGCGGACATCCCCGACTTCGTCGGCCGGGACGAGGCCGTGTCGCTGATCGTGGCCCTGCTGCGGACCGCGCAGGGCGTGCCGGTCGTGACGCTGGCCGGGCCGCCGGGCGTGGGCAAGACGGCGCTGGCCGTGCACGCGGCGCACCGGATGCGAGCGGACTTCGCGGACGGTCAGCTGTACGTCAACCTGCGCGGATACGCCCCCGGCCCGCCGTTGAGCGCCGTCGACGTGCTGCCGCGGTTCCTGCGCGCGCTGAGCACCGAACCCGACCAGGTGCCGCTGGACCAGGACGAGCAGGAGGCGATGTTCCGGTCCACGTTGACCGGTCAGCGCGTTCTGCTGCTCCTGGACAACGCCTCCTCCGCCGAGCAGATCCGCCCGCTGCTGCCCGGTTCGCCGGGGTGCGCGGTGCTGGTGACCTCGCGCGACACGTTGCGCGGCCTGGCCGTCTCGCACGCGGCGTCCAACGTGCGGCTCGACGTGCTCGACTGGCACGAGACGAAGTCACTCCTCGCAGGCATCCTGGGTGCGGACGAGGTGGCGTCCCAGGAGGACGCGGCGCTGGAGCTGGCGGCCCTCTGCGCGCATCTGCCATTGGCTTTGCGTATCGCAGCCGCGAACCTCGTGTCGCGTCCGGAGCTGTCCATCGCGGACTACGTGGAGGAGTTGCGGGCGGGCAACCGGCTCGCCGCGCTGGCCGTCGAGGGCGACGAACGGGTCGCGGTGCACGCGGCGTTCGACCTGTCCTACACGGCGCTCAAGCCCGAGCTCGCGCAGATGTTCCGGTTGCTGTCGCTGGTTCCCGGCACGGACTTCACCCCCGAGATGGCCGCGGCGCTGTCCGGGCTGACCACTCAGGACGCTCGCCGGCGGCTGGACCGCCTGGCCACCGCGAACCTGATCTCGAACCACGCGCCGTCCCGCTACCAGTTCCACGACCTGCTGCGCGACTACGCGGCCGAGCGCCTGGCGTTCGAGGAGGGCCGCGCGGACTCGCGGCTCGCGTTGCGGCGGCTGCTGGACTGGGCGGTGCGCTCGGTCGACAACGCCACCTCGGCGATGAAGTCGACACTGTTCCGCTTCCCGCGCCCGGCACCGTTGGACGGCGTGGTGCCCCGGACGTTCAGCACCTCCACCGAGGCTCTGACCTGGCTCGACGTCGAACGAGCGAACCTCGTCGCGCTGGTGGCGCACACCGTGGAGCGCGATCCGGAGAACTCGCCGTGGCAGCTGGCCGACGCCCTGCGCGGCTACTTCTACACGCAGTCGTTGACGGCGGAGTGGCGTGAGACGTCCAAGGCCGGGTTGCTGGGGGCCCGCGCGCCACGGGACGAACTGGGCCAGCTCGCGATGCTGTCCTCCCTGGGCACGCTGTACTGGGTGACCGGGCAGCACCGCAACGCGCTCGGCTACTACCAGCAGGCCATCGTCCTGCAGGAGCACATCGACCTGCCCGCCGCCGAGGCCGCCACGCTGTCCAACGCGGGCAGCGTCTACATCGACCTCGGCGAACTCGAACACGCGGCCGACCACCTGGAACGCGCCCTGGTGATCGCCCGCCGGGCGGGTGCGCCCCAGCTGCTGGCGAACGCGTTGTTCAACCTCGGCGGCGTCTACATGCAGCTCGGCCAGCTCGACCAGGCCGCGTCGACGTTCGAGGAGGCGCTGAAGGACGGCAAGCGCCTCGACTCGTGGATCCTGCAAGCGAACTCGATGCGCGCGTTGGGCGAGGTGCAGGCGTGGCGCGGCAAGCCGGACCTCGGCGAGGACTACTTCGTGCGCGCACGCGAGCTGTACGAACGTGCGGCCGCCCGCAACTTCGGCCACACCATGCACGAGGGCATGGCCATCACGCTGATCATGCGCGGCCGGTACGAGGAGGCCGCTGTCGAAGCTGCCGCCGCCATGCAGATCGCGCAGGACCTGGAGAACGTCAAGAGCGTCTGCGACGCGCAGAACCTGCTCGGCCGTGCCCTCGAAGGGGGCGGCCGGTACGAGGAGGCGCTGGAGCAGTTCTCGTCCGCGCTGGCGATCGGGGTGGAGACCGGGTATTCGTGGGGCATCTGCTCGGCCCGTCGCGGGTTGGCCTCGTCCTACCGCGCGGTCGGCCGGTACGAGGAGGCTCTGGCCACGGCCACCGCGGCGTTGGTCGAGGCCGGGAAGTCGCAGTTCCGGCTGGCCGAGATGGAGGCGTTGCTCGTGCTGGGGCGCACCCACCTCGACACCTCGGATGCCGCCGGCGCGTTGGAGTGCGCTCTGCGGGCGGCCTCGGTCGGCTCGGACTCCGGGCATCGGTGGGTGTTCGGGCGGTCCCTGCAGTTGGCCGGTGACGCGTCGTTCGTGTTGGGCGACGCTGCCTCCGCGCGGTCCTACTGGTCCACGTCACTCGAGGTGTTCAGCGCGATCGGGACGCCGGAGGCTTCGGTGGTGCAGGCTCAACTGCTTGACGTGACAACGTAGTCAGCTCTGGCCCTGGTCTCGTCGACCGCGAACCAGCCTCGTTCGTACTGCTGCCAGCGGATGAAGTGTTCGCGTTGGTGTTCGCCGTCTCGCGCGACCGCGCGCTCCAGGCGTTCTCGCTCGTCCTCGTGGTCCACGAAGACGGCCAGGCTCAGGCGGGTGTTCGCTTTCCTGGCCGAGGAGAAGCCTTCCAGGATGATGGTCCTTTGTGGAGTCAGGACGACCTCGTCGCCTTCTCCGATGCACGGAAACCCTGGGGACCAGTCGGTTTTCCGGTAGCTCGCGGTGTCGCCACGGGCCACTTGCGTCAGGGCTTGGTGCAGCCGTGGCCACCACTTCGTCGTGGGGTCGTCCCACGTGGCGAAGTGGTCGGTGCTGATGAGCTGGGCGTCGAGTTCGGCGGCGAGGTTCCTCGCGAACGTCGACTTGCCCGCGCCCGACGGGCCGTCCACCGCGACCAGGCGGGTGCCGCCCAGCCGCGGTGGGGCCGTCGCTACATGCTGCGGCGACCAGATAGCGCACGCCCCAGCGTCAGTTCGTCCGCGAACTCCAGGTCGCCGCCCATCGGCAGGCCGCTGGCCAGTCGCGTGACGGAGAGGCCCGGGAAGTCCCTGAGCATCCTGACGAGGTAGGTGGCCGTGGCCTCGCCCTCGGTGTTCGGGTCCGTGGCGATGATGACCTCGGAGATGTCGACACCGTTGGTGGCCGTGCCGATCCGGTTGAGCAACTGCCGGATCCGGAGCTGGTCCGGGCCGACGCCGCTCAACGGGTCGAGCGCGCCACCCAGGACGTGGTAGCGGCCCTTGAACTCCCTGGTGCGCTCGATCGCCTGGACGTCCTTGGGTTCCTCGACCACGCAGACCAGTGCCAGGTCCCGCTTCGGGTCCCGGCAGATCCGGCAGGTGGTCTCGGCCGAGACGTTGCCGCAGACGTCGCAGAAGACGACGCCCTCCTTGACCTTCTGGAGTGCGTGCTGGAGCCGCTCGATGTCGGCCGACTCCGTCGCCAGGAGGTGGAAGGCGATCCGCTGCGCGCTTTTCGGGCCAACGCCCGGAAGTCTGCCCAGCTCGTCGATCAGGTCCTGTACCGGGCCCTCGTACATCTGGTCAACCGATCTCTTGGCTGTTGCGGACCACTCAGCCCAGCAGGCCGCCGAGGCCGCCCTGGGCCAGCGGGCCGAGCTTCTGCTCCACGAGTTCCTGCGCCTTGGTGTTCGCGTCCTTGATCGCCGCGATGACCAGGTCCTGGAGGGTGTCCACGTCCTCCGGGTCCACGATCTTCGGGTCGATGACCAGGTTCACCAGTTCGCCGCCGCCGGTGACCGTGGCGGTGACCAGGCCGTTGCCCGCGTTGCCGGTGATCTGCGTTTCGGCCAGCTGCTGCTGGGCTTCTGCCATCTGCTGCTGCATGGACTGGGCCTGCTGGAGCAGGGCCTGCATGTCGAACTGACCGGGTTGCACCGCTGGTCCTCTCGGGTGGGTGTTCACGGGGTTTCGTGGGTGGGGTCCAGCCTACGGGCTTGGTTTCCGATCTTGTCGGACCCTCCGAGCAGGTCGGGACGCCCGCGGGGATGTGATCTATCTGGCTCTGTCCGGTCATTCGGACCTGTAGAGGGTCTCCTTACTTAGGTTAGGATCGCCTTGGTTATGGCCTGCCCGGCCGGCCAACGCCGAGACCCGGCGCCCAAGGACGAGGAGTAGGTGTGACCGAGTACGACCGTGAAGAGATCGCGACGGGGTCGGCGGATCCGCTGGACCTGGTAGCTCGGCTGGCTCGGTCCGGATTCGACGACTACGTCGTGTACGAGCGCGCGGGCACCTGGACGTTCGCCGGTGGTGCGCTCGCAACGGTGACGCTCGACGCCGGGCGGGTCCGGGTCGAGGCGGACGGCGAGGTGACCGAACGGCCGTGGTCGGGCTCGCCGGGCCAGGCGCTGCGCGAGGCGCTCGCGGGACTGCCGGTCACCGGCTGGCGCGCGTACGGCCGGGTCAACTTCGGCTTCGCCTCGCTGGTGCCGGGACTGGCCCTGCGCGGTGCCGCCGTGCCCGACGGCGAGGTCGTCAGGCTGATCGTGCCGCGGGTCGAGGTGACGCTGGACGAAGGCGCGGCCGTCATCCGCGGTGTCGACGCCGCGGATCGCGTGCGGGTGCGCGACCTGCTGACCGCCGACGTCGAACTGGACGCCGGGCAGGCCTCCGCGGTCGACATCACGGCGGACAACGCCAACTACCGCGAGCGGGTCGCGCAGGCGGTCAAGGAGATCCGTCAGGGCCAGTACCAGAAGGTCATCCTGTCGCGATCGGTGCACATCCCGTTCCCCGTCGACATCGTGTCCACCTACGAACTCGGCCGCCGCGGCAACACCCCGGCGAGGTCGTTCGTGCTGCGCCTGGACGGCGCCGAGGCCGCGGGCTTCAGCCCCGAGATCGTCGTGTCGGTCGACGGCGAGGGCCACGTCGTCACGCAGCCGCTGGCGGGTACGCGTGCTTTCGGCCGGGGCACCGCGCTGGACGCGGCGGCACGCCAAGAGCTGGAGAACGACCCGAAGGAGGTCTTCGAGCACGCCGTCTCCGTGCGGACCGCGCAGGAGGAACTGCGCCGGATCTGCAAGCCGGAGTCCGTGCACGTGGGCGACTTCATGGGGATCAAGGAGCGGGGTTCGGTGCAGCACCTCGCCTCGCTCGTCAACGGTGATCTGGCCGAGGACCGGTCGGCGTGGGACGCGCTGGAGGCGGTGTTCCCCGCGGTGACCGCGTCGGGCATCCCGAAGCGCGAGTCGCTGGACGCGATCGCCCGCATGGACGGCAGCCGCGGTCTCTACTCGGGCGCGGTCGTCGCGATCGACGCCGACGGTTCGCTGGACGCCGCTCTCGTGCTGCGCGCGGTGTACCAGGAGGGCGACCAGGCTTGGCTGCGCGCGGGAGCGGGCATCGTGGTCGACTCGACGCCGGACCGCGAGTTCGAGGAGACCTGCGAGAAGCTGGGTTCGGTCGCGCCGTTCGTGGTGCCCGCCTGACCGTTCGCACCCTGAACCTTTTGCACACGGCGACGCCCCCTCCGTTCACGGTGGGGGCGTCGCCGTGCGTCAGGGCTTTCGCCAGAGCAGCCAGGCGAGGTAGACGCCGCCCAGCGCACCGGTCGCCACACCGACGGGCAGGCCGCCGGCGATCCGTTGCGCGGCGAAGTCCGCTGCCAGCGTGAGGAGTGCGCCCATCCAGGCCGCGGGCAACAACCCCGCACCGTGCGACCGGACCAACCTCTTCGCCAGTTGCGGTGCGACCAGGGCCACGAACGCGATCGGGCCGGCCGCCGCCGTCGCGACCGCGCACGCCGCCGTGCCGACGACGATCAGGTAAACGCGTGCACGTTCGACCGGGACGCCGAGACCCTGCGCCACCTCGTCGCCCATCTCCAGCATCTCCAGCCACCGCACGCCGAACAGCAGCGCGGGCACCAGCAAGACGAGCGCGATCAGGACCGGCCACAACTGGGGCCAGCCGAGGTTGTTCAGGCTGCCGGTGAGCCACACCGTCGCGCGCGCCACGTCGGCGACCCCGGCGTTGACGATCAGGTAGAAGTTGACCGCCTGCAGGATCGCGCTGACACCGATCCCGGTCAGCACCAGCCGCATCCCGAGCACACCGCGCTGCCACGCGAGCACGTACACGAGCAGCGCCGTCACGAGGCCACCCACCAGCGCGCCCGACGACACCACAGCGGGGCTGCCCCCGAAGACCAGGATGACGAGCAGACCGCCGGTCGCGGCACCGTAGTTGAAGCCGATGATGTCCGGGCTGCCCAACGGGTTGCGCGACAGGCTCTGGAACACCACACCGCTCATGCCGAGCGCCGCACCGACCGCGATCGCGATCAGCACGCGGGGCAGGCGCAGGTCGAGCACCGCGTAGTCGGTGATGCGACTGCCGTTGCCCAGCAACGTGCGCGCCACGTCGAGAGGTGCCACGTAGATCGCCCCGGTGCCGAGTGCGATCACGCCGACGACCACGATCGCGGCGACGAGGACCGCGGAGACGACGAGAGAACGCCGCCGGGCCTGCGAACGGGGGTGCTCCAGCTCGACGACGGGAGCCGGATCCAGCAGCGTCATGCGCGGACCGCCTTGTTGCGCCGCAACAGGAACAGGAACACCGGGCCGCCCAGCAACGCGGTCACCACACCCACGTCGATCTCCTCTCGCGCCATCACCCGCCCGAGCACGTCGGCCAGCAGCAGCAACGCCGGTGAGAGCACCGCGCAGTACGCCACCACCCACCGCTCGTCGGGCCCGGTGATCACCCGGACCATGTGCGGCGCGACGAGGCCGACGAACACCAGCGGCCCCACGGCCGCTGTCGCCCCGCCGGCCAGCAGCGTCACCGCGATCAGCGTCAGCAGCTGGGTCCGGCCCGGATTGGCACCGAGCGACCGTCCCACGTCGTCGCCGAGCGACAGCGCGTTCAACGGCCGCGCCAGCAGGACCGCCAGTGCCAGCCCCACCGCCAGGAACGGCGCGACGTCCGTCAGCGTCGCCATGTCCGCACGTGACAGCGCGCCCACGGTCCAGAACCTCATCTGGTCGAGCGCGTTGTGGTCGACCAGGATCACCGCCTGCGTGAACCCGGTCAGGGCGGCCGACACCGCCGCACCCGCCAGCGCGAGCCGCACCGGTGACGCGCCCGTCCTGCCCGCGATCACGTACAGCACCGTGCCCGCCACGGCTGCCCCCGCGAACGCGAACCAGACGAACGCCCGCAGGTCCGTCAGCCCGAGCACGCCGATCGCCAGCACGGCCGCGGCCGAAGCGCCCGCGTTGATGCCGAGCAGGCCGGGGTCGGCCAGCGGGTTGCGGGTGAGCGCCTGCATCAGCGCGCCGGCCACCCCGAGCGCCGCGCCGACCGCGATACCGATCAACGTGCGCGGAATCCGCAGCTCCCACACGACGAACGCCGAATCGGAGCCGTCCCGGGAGGCGAGCACGTCGATCACCGTCGACAGCGGGATCGACCGCGAGCCCACCGCGAGCGACAGCAGCGCCACGAACCCGAGTGCCACCAGGCCGAGCACCAGTCCCGTGGCACGGGACAGCACAGGTGTCCGGACGCTCACCCGGTCTCACCGGTGAGCAGACGCACCAGCGCGACCTTGGAGACCTTGCCGACCTTCGTCTGCGGGAACTCCTCCAGCACCTCGAGCCGGTCCGGCAGCTTGTACGCGGCCACACCGCGTTCCCGCAGGAACGCCGTGACCTCCCGAAGAGTGGGTGCCTGCTCTCCCTTGACGACGATGAACGCGCACGTGCGTTCGCCCATCACCTCGTCCGGCATGCCGACGACGGCGGCGTCGTGCACGGCGGGATGCGCGAGCAGGTGGTTCTCCAGCTCCTCCGCGGGGATCTTCTCGCCGCCGCGGTTGATCTGGTCCTTGCGCCTGCCCTCGACGATCAGGTGCCCGGACGGCAGCTGCCGCACCACGTCACCGGACCGGTAGAAACCGTCGGCGGTGAACGCGCGCGCGTTGTGCTCGGCAGCGCGGTAGTAGCCGCGCAACGTGTACGGGCCGCGGGTGAGCAGCTCGCCGCTCTCACCAGGCGCGACCGGTTCACCCTCCTCGTCGACGATCAGCAGCTCGTCTGCCGGGCACAGCGGGGCGCCCTGGGTGGTGGTCTTGAGTTCGTCGGTGTCGTCGAGCCGCGTGAAGTTCAGCAGGCCCTCCGCCATGCCGAACACCTGCTGGAGGTCGCAGCCCAACGCGTCACGCACACGCGCGGCGGGCTCGGGGTTGAACTTCGCACCACCGACCTGGAGAAGCTCCAAAGTGGACAGATCGGCGTCCATGAAGTCGACGACGTCCATCCACAGCAACGCGATCGGCGGCACGACTGCGGTCACCGTCACCCCGTCGCGTTCGATCAGCTCGAACGCGGTGTCCGCGGCGGGATCCGGCGCCAGCACGACGGTGCCGCCGGTGGACATCGCGCCCAGCAGACCGGGCGAGGCGAGCGCGAAGTTGTGCGCGGCGGGCAACGCCACCAGGTACACGGTGTCCGAGGTGAAGCCGGAGACCTCGGCACTCGCGCGCACGTTGTAGAGGTAGTCGGTGTGCGTGCGGGGAATGAGCTTCGGCGTGCCCGTCGTGCCGCCGGAGAGCAGGAACAGCGCGGGCTCGAACGGGTCCGCGGCGGGCAGCTCGATCGGGTCGGCCTCGGGCAGCGCGGCGAACTCGGCCGGGTCGCCGACCACGAACACCTGACGGACCGAGGGCACCGCCTTGGTCACGGTCCTGGCCAGGTCGCGGTAGTCGTAGCCCGCGCCGTCGTCCTCGGCGACGAAGTACGCGACCGCGCCACTCAGCTCGCAGAGCGGGACGATCTCGCTCTCGCGGTGCGCGGGCAGGGCGAGCACGGGCAGCACCCTGGCGCGCAGCAGGCCGAAGAACAGCGCGACGAACTCCGGCACGTTCGGCAGCTGCACCAGCACGCGGTCCTGGGGCTCCAGACCCGTGGCGACGAGGCCTGCGGCGATCCGGTCGGCCCACGCGTCGAGCTCAGCCCACGTGAAGCGGGTGCCGTCGGCGGCGACGAGCGCGGTCCGGTCCGCGTGCTGTCGCGCGCCATCACGCAGCAGCACGTCGAGCGTCTGCTCGGCCCAGTACCCCTCCGCCCGGTACCTCTCCGCCAGTTCAGCAGGCCAAGGCACGCAGCCGTCCAGCATCGTCGACTCCCTGAGATCACGGCAAGAAAGTTAGGCTAGGCTAGCCGACATACTGGAGGGATGGTGCCGTGCGCCTCGGTGAACTCATCGTCGATGTCACACCACTGCGCGAGGACCCGGCATACCGCCTCGTTTTCGCTGCACAGACGGTGACCGTGCTGACCACAGCACTGACGAACGTCGCGATCAACCTGCACGTGTACCAAATCACCGGCTCGTCCGTGCAGGTCGGCCTGGTGGGCCTGGCGTTCGGCGCCGCCCTGCTGGTCGGCCTGCTGACCGGCGGTGTGCTCGCCGACCGGAACGAACGGCGCAAGCTCATCCTCGGTTCGAGGGTCGTCGTCGCGGTCGTGCTCGGCGCTCTCGCGGTCAACGCGTCGCTCCCGTCGCCGTCGCTGTGGTTCGTCTACGTCGCCGCGGTCATCGCGGGCTCGGTCGCGGGCGTCGGCGGATCGGCGCTGATGGCCGCCATCCCGTCCACGGTCAGGCCCGTGCACCTCGCGGCCGCGGGCGCGCTGCTGACGCTGGCGAGCCAGTTCGGCGCGATGATCGGCCCGTCGGTCGCCGGTCTGATCGCGGCCGGACCCGGCGTGGCGGCCTGCTTCGCGATCGACGCGGTCGGCTACCTGGTGGGTGTCGCGCTGCTCTGGAAGCTGCCGGCGCTGCGGCCGGAGGGTGTCGACGAGGTGAAGGAACACCCCCTGCGGTCCATCGCCGAGGGCTGGAAGTTCCTGCGCACCAACGCGATCGTGCGCGGGCTGCTGATCATCGATCTGTGGGCGATGGTCTTCGCGATGCCGTACGTGCTGTTCCCGCAGATGGCGACCGAGGTGTTCGGCGGCGGCCCGGAGGCGGTGGGACTGCTGCACACCGCGCCCGCAGTGGGCGCGTTCATCGGCGGCCTGTTCAGCGGCTGGGTCAACACCTTCCGGCACAGCGGCCGCGCGCTGATCGGGGCCGTGCTGCTGTGGGGCCTCGCGATCACCGCGTTCGGCCTGTCCGGGCACCTGTGGCTGGGCCTCGCGTTCCTGGTGGTCGCGGGCGCGGCCGACACCACGTCCGAGATCCTGCGGCGTGCGTTGTTGCAGCACCACACGCCGGATCGCCTGCAGGGCAGGGTGAGCAGCCTGTGGCTCGCGCAGGCGACCAGCGGACCCGCGGTCGGAGGCGCGGAGGCCGGCCTGGCCGCGCGCCTGCTCGGCCCGGGGCTGGGCATCGCGGCGGGCGGTGTCATCTGCGTCGCGGGTGTCGTGCTGGTCGCGCTGACCATGCCCGGTCTGCGCCGCGCGAACCTGCGGGGAGACGCGTGTTCGCAGACCTCCCCGGCGTGACGCTCTCCTACGACGACACGGGTTCCGGCCCACCCGTCGTGCTCGTGATGGGCGCGGGTGCGACCGGCAGGGTGTGGCACCTGCACCAGGTGCCCGCCCTCGTCGAGGCCGGCTACCGCGTGATCACGTTCGACAACAGGGGAATCTCCCCCGCCGAGCCCGGATTCACCGTCGATGACCTGGTCTCCGACACGGCGGGGCTCATCGAGCACCTGGGGCTCGGCCCGTGCCGGCTCGTGGGCACCTCGATGGGCGCCCAGGTCGTGACGGAACTGGCGTTGTCCCGCCCGGACCTCGTCTCCCAGGCCGTGCTGATGGCCACCCGCGGGCGGCCGGACGTGCTGCGCGCGGCGATGGGGCGGGCGGAGAAGGAGGTGGTCGACTCCGGCGTCGTGATCCCGCCGCGCCAGGAAGCCGTCGACCGCGCGCTGCGCAACCTGTCGCCGCACACGCTGAACGACGACGCGGCGGTCTCCGACTGGCTCGACGTCTTCGAGATGTCACCGGTCCTGTGGACGCCGGGGCTGCGCGCGCAGCTCGACCTCGACATCCCGCTCGAATCGAGCCGGCTGGCCGCTTACGCGGACGTCCAGGTGCCCTGTCTGGTGATCGGTTTCGCGGACGATCTCCGCCTTCCGCCGCACCTGTCATGGGAGGTGGCCGAGGCGATTCCCGGTGCCCGGTACGTGGAACTGGAGCACTGCGGCCATTACGGCTACCTGGAGCGTCCGGACGTGGTCAACGCCGCAGTTCTGGAGTTCTTCGCCGCTGGACACCGTTAGACACCCTAACTAAGGTAAGCCTCAGTTAACCCGTTTGACTGGAGGCTGCAGTGACGAACCCCTTCGACGACGACAACGGGCGTTTCTACGCGCTGGTCAACGACGAGGGCCAGTTCTCGCTGTGGCCCACGTTCGCCGAGGTGCCCCAGGGCTGGCGCATCGTGTTCGGCGAGGACACCCGCGAAGCCTGCCTGGCGCACGTCGAGTCGAGCTGGACGGACATGCGTCCGCTCAGCCTCGTCCGCGGCGAGCGCTGAGGCGTGACGTCGAACGTCGAAGACGTCCTCGCGCTGACCCCGCTCCAGCAGGGCATGGTGTTCCACGCCCTGCTCGGCGAGGGTGTCGACGTCTACACCGTGCAAACCGTGCTGCACCTTTCCGCCGACGTGGACGCGGACCGGTTGCGCACCGCCGCCGAGCAGTTGACGCGGCGCCACGCGGTGCTGCGCGCCTCGTTCCGCACGCAGTCCTCCGGCCAGTTCGTGCAGGTCGTGTTCCGTTCCGCGGACCTCCCGTGGCGTGAGGCCGACTGCGCGGATCCCGAAGCGTTGCGGCGTCTGCTGGAAGCGGACCGCACGGCACCGTTCGACCTCGGCCGGCCACCGCTGGTCCGCTTCACGCTGGCGCGCACCGCGACCGGTCCCGTGCTGGTCATCTCGGCGCACCACCTGCTGTGGGACGGCTGGTCCGCCCCAGTTCTCGTGCGCGAGTTGCTGACGCTGTACTCGGGCGGGGAGCTGCCGCCCGTCCGGCCGTTCCGCGACCACCTGAGCTGGCTGTCCAAACAGGACACCGAAGCCGCCTCCCGTGCGTGGGCCGAAGCGCTCGCCGGGCTGGACGGCCCCACGCTCGTCGCCTCCGACGCGGCACCCACCGGGTTGCCCTCGTTCGTCGACACCGAGCTGCCCGCCGCGACCACGGCCGCTTTGACCCGCACCGCCCGCGACCGCGGTCTCACCGTGAACTCCGTCGTGCAGGCGGCGTGGGCTCTCGTGCTGGGAGAGCAGACCGGCCGCGAGGACGTCGTCTTCGGCGCCACGGTCTCCGGCCGCCACCCCGACGTGGCCGGCGTCGAGTCGATCGTCGGCATGCTGATCAACACCGTCCCGGCCCGCGTTCGCCTGTCCCCCGGCGAAACGCTCGCCGACCTGGCCACGCGCGTGCAGGCCGACCAGGCCGCCCTGCTCGACCACCAGCACCTCGGTCTCGCCGACGTCCAGAAGGCCGCCGGCCAGTCGACGCTGTTCGACACGCTCCTGGTCTTCGAGAGCTACCCCGGCACCGACTTCGAGGATTCGCTGCTGACCTCGATCGAGTCGCGGGACGCCACGCACTACCCGCTGACCCTGATGGTCGTCCCCGGCGAGTCGCTGACGTTGCGCTTCGCCCACGACCCGGCCCGCTTCACCGCCGTCGACCGCGTCGCCGCACGCCTGCGGGACGTGCTGGAGCGGTTCGCCGCCACCCCGGACCTGCTCGTCGCCCGCCTGGAACCGCTGTCCCCCGCCGAGCTGCCGAACTCGACCGCGCATCCCGTGCCGGACACGACGCTGGTGGAGCTGTTCTCCCACCAGGTTTCCCGGACGCCGGACGCGACCGCGGTGGTGTTCGAGGGCTCGTCGCTGACCTATGCCGAGTTGGACGCCCAGGTCTCTGAGCTGGCCGGACGTCTTGCCGCGCAGGGGGTTCGTCCCGGCTCGATCGTCGGCGTGCGCCTGGATCGGTCGCTGGAGCTGATCGTCGCGCTGCACGCGATCCAGCGCGCCGGCGCCGCCTACCTGCCGCTCGACCCGTCCTACCCGGCCGACCGCCTCTCGATGATGATCGAGGACGCCCAGCCCGTCGTGGTGCTCGAACCCGGTCTGCTCGACGGTCCGGCAGCGGAGGTGACTCGACCGGCTCCGGGCGACGCGGCGTACGTGATCTACACATCCGGGTCCACCGGCCGCCCCAAGGGCGTCGTGGTGTCACATCGCGCGATCGTGAACCGGTTGCTGTGGATGCAGGACGAGTACGGCCTCACTGCGGAAGACCGCGTTTTGCAGAAGACGCCGTCGTCGTTCGACGTCTCGGTGTGGGAGTTCTTCTGGCCACTCCTCACCGGCGCCACCCTGGTCGTGGCCAGGCCCGACGGACACAAGGACCCCGCCTACCTCGCCGATCTCATCGACCGTTCCGGCGTCACGACCGTCCACTTCGTGCCCTCGATGCTCCGGGCGTTCGTCGAATCGGGCGCACGGCCCACGTCGTTGAAGCGAGTCATCTGCAGCGGCGAAGCACTGCCGTCCGACCTCGGCCACGCACTGCCGCACGTCCACAACCTCTACGGCCCAACAGAAGCAGCCGTCGACGTCACCTACTGGAACGCCGCTGAGGGCGTAGGCGACGGCACCGTGCCGATCGGCAGGCCGGTGTGGAACACCCAGGTCCACGTGCTCGACCGGTTCCTCAGGCCGGTCGGGCCCGGTGTCGCGGGCGAGCTCTACCTCGGCGGCGTGCAGCTGGCCGAGGGCTACCTGAACCGGCCCGGCCTCACCGCCTCGCGGTTCGTCGCGAACCCGTTCGGCACGGGTCGCCTCTACCGCACCGGCGACGTCGTGCGCTGGAACGGAGCGGCGCTGGAGTACCTCGGCCGGTCGGACGACCAGGTCAAGATCCGGGGCTTCCGGGTCGAACTCGGTGAGGTCGAGGCCGCCCTGATGGCGTTGCCAGGGGTGCGTGCGGCGGCGGCCCTCGTGTTCGCCGAACGCCAGCAGCTCGTCGGGTACGTCGTCGGCGAAGGTTTCGGCGACGTCCGGCGTGCGCTGCAGGAGGTGCTGCCGGAGCAGCTGGTGCCGTCGGCGATCGTCGTGCTGGACGAGCTGCCGCTGACGCCCAACGGCAAGCTCGACCGCAAGGCGCTGCCGTCGCCCGAGGTGGCGAAGTCCGCCGGGGAGGCGGCCCGTGACCCGCGCGAGCAGGTGCTGGCAGGGCTCTTCGCCGACGTGCTCGGCGTCGAGCGGGTCGGCCGGGACGACGACTTCTTCGCGCTGGGCGGGCATTCGCTCCTCGCGACGAAGCTGGTCAGCCGGATCCGCCGCACGCTGAACGCCGACCTGCGGATCCGCGCGGTGTTCGACGCGCCCACGGTCGCCCGGCTGGCCCGCCTGCTGGACGGCGGTTCCGAACGCCCGGAGCTGGTGGCGCGGCAACGACCCGCGGCCGTGCCGATGTCCGCGGCGCAGCGGAGTCTGTGGTTCCTGTACCGGCTGGAGGGGCCGGCCGCCACGTACAACGTGCCGTTCGCGGCCCGGCTGACCGGTCCGCTCGACGCCGATGCCCTGGACGCCGCGCTCACGGACGTGGTGGCGCGGCACGAGTCACTCCGGACGCTGTTGTCCGACGAAGGCCAGCACGTGCAGGACGCACCTGTCGTCAAGGCGGTTCGGCATTCCGGCCTGTCCGAAACCGAGTTCGTCACGGCCGCCACGAACCGGCCGTTCCTGCTCGACCAGGAGATCCCGTTCCGCGCCGAACTCCTGACCAGCAGTCCCGAGGAACACGTCCTCTCTCTCGTCGTGCACCACTCCGCGGCGGACGAGTGGTCGGCCCGCCCGCTGTTCCGCGACCTGGCCACCGCCTACGCGTCGCGACGCGCAGGCGAAGCCCCGCAGTGGTCACCGCTACCGGTCCAGTACGCGGACTTCGCGCTGTGGCAGCAAGATCTCGCCACGGACGGCGAACGCGCGTACTGGACGAAGAAGCTCGAAGGCCTCCCCGAGGAGATCGCACTCCCCGCCGACCGCCCGCGCCCTCGGGAGGCGACCCGTGAGGCGGGCAGCGTCACCGTCGAGTTCCCCCGGGGCCTCGCCGGACGGATGCGCGCGCTGGGCCGCAAGCTCGGCGTCACCGAGCTGATGATCGGCCAGGCGGTCACCGCCGTCCTGCTGTCCGCGATGGGTGCGGGCGAGGACGTGCCGCTGGGCACGCCGGTCGCCGGTCGCACCGATGCCGCGCTGGACGACCTCGTCGGGTACTTCGTCAACACGCTCGTGCTGCGGACCGACGTGTCCGGCAACCCGGCGTTCCGCGAGCTGCTGGCACGGGTGCGCGACGCCGACCTCGACGCGTTCTCGCACCAGGACCTGCCGTTCGAGCAGGTCGTCGACGCGCTCACCCCGCCGCGTTCGCCGGGCAGGCACCCGTTGTTCCAGGTCATGGTGTCGCGCCGGGACGACGGCGCGACCGAACTCGCGCTGGCGGATCTCACCGCCGAGCCGATCTCCACCGACGTCACCGGGGCGAAGTTCGACCTGGCTTTCCACTTCGGCGACGACGACTGCCTGATCACCTACTCGGCCGAACGCTTCGACAAGTCCACTGTGGACTCACTGGCGCAGCGACTCGTCCGGGTGCTGACGACGCTCGTCACGAAGCCGGAACAGCGGATCAGCACCGTCGACCTGCTCGACGACACCGAACGCGCGGTGCTCGACGGGTTCAACGACACCGCGGAGGAACGGCGGGCGACCACCCTCACCGCGCTGGTCGAGGAGCAGGTGGCCCGCACCCCGCAGGCCGTCGCAGTCGAGTTCCACGAGCGGTCGCTGACCTACGCCGAGCTCAACGCCAGGGCCAACCACCTGGCCCGCCGGCTCCAGGAGGCGGGTGTCGGGCCGGAGCGCACGGTCGGCATGCACTGGGAACGCTCGCTCGAACTCGTCGTCGCGCTGCTCGCCACCGAGAAGGCCGGTGGCGCGTTCGTGCCGCTCGAACCCTCGTGGCCGGCGCAGCGGATCGCCGAGGTCGCGGACAGCGCCGGGCTCACCGCCGTGCTGAGCGGGCCGTCACACGACAAACCCGTACGAGGTCTGAACGTTCCGGTCCTGCACGTCGACCTCGACGCCGAGGACCCGGTGAACCTCGACGTGGAGGTCGAGCCGGAGAACCTCGCGTACGTGATCTACACCTCCGGGTCGACCGGCACGCCCAAGGGCGCGATGATCCGGCACCGGGCCATCACGCACCGGCTGCTGTGGCAGCGGGAACTGCTCGGCTTCGGGCCGGGTGACGGCGGGTTGTTCAAGGCCCCGCTCGGGTTCGACATCTCGATCAACGAGGTGTTCCTGCCGCTGACCACCGGCGCCAAGCTCGTCATCGCCGAACCCGGCGGTGAGCGCGACATCGACTACATGCTCGGGATCGTCGAGCGGCACCGCGTCACCTACACCTACCTGCCGTCGTCGATCCTCGACCTGCTGATCGCCCTGCCGGACTTCCAGCGGCGCGGGCAGTCGCTCAAGCACGTCTGGTGCGGCGGCGAGGTGCTCACACCGGAGCTGTTCGCGAGGTTCCGCGCGGTCAGCGACGCCGTGATGTACCACGGCTACGGCCCGGCCGAGGCGACGATCGGCGTCAGCCACGTCGTGTACCGCGAGCCGAGTGCCATGCGCGGCGCGGTGTCGATCGGCCGCCCGAACGGCAACACGCAGCTGCACGTGCTCGACCAGAACCTGCGGCGAGTGCCCGTCGGCGTGCCCGGTGAGCTGTACGCCGGTGGCGTGTACCTGGGCCGCGGGTACATCAACGACCCGCGCCGCACGGCCGCCGCGTTCGTCGCCGATCCGTTCGGACCGCCCGGATCCCGCCTGTACCGCACCGGTGACCTGGCGCGGTGGTGCCCGGACGGCACGCTGGAGTTCCTCGGCCGCGCCGACAACCAGATCAAGATCCGCGGCATGCGGGTCGAGCTGGAGGAGATCGAGGCCGTTCTCGAACAGCACCCGGCAGTGCGCCGCGCCGTGGTGCTGCTGCGCGACAAGCGTCTCGTGGGCTACCACGTCGGGTCCGAAGTGGACGGTCTGGGCGACTGGCTGCGGACCCGTCTGCCCGACCACATGGTGCCGCAGCGGTTCCTGTTCCTCGACGAGTTCCCGCTGATGCCGTCGGGCAAGGTGAACCGCAAGGCGCTGCCGGAACCTCCCGCCGAGGAGAGCACGGGCCGGGACGCGGAGACGGCCGCCGAGAAGCTGCTGTGCGGGATCATGGCCGAGGTGCTGAAGGTCGAGCGGGTCAGCCCGGACGACAACTTCTTCTCGCTCGGCGGCGACAGCATCCTGTCCATCCAGTTCGTGGGCCGGGCGCGCGCGGCAGGTCTGCGGATCTCGCCTCGCCAGGTCTTCGAGTTCCAGAACGCCACCGCGCTGGCTCGTGTCGTCGGCGAACCGCCAGCCCCTCAGGACGAGGAACGCGCGCGCGGCACGGGCGAGGTGCCGCTGACCCCGATCATCCGGTGGTGGGCGGCGTCCGGTGACGCGAAGATGGCCCAGTCCGCGTTGCTGCGCGTGCCTCCCGCCGACGGTCCGGAGCCGTTCGCCGAGGCCGTGAACGCGTTGCTGGAACACCACGACATGCTGCGCGCACGGTTCGCGGACGGCGTGCTCACCGTGCCGGCCGCCGCGCCGGACGGTGTGTTCACTCACGTGCGGGTGGACGGCGAACTGGAACCGGTGGTGCGCCAGGAGTTCGAGCGCGTGTCAGCCGAGCTGGATCCGGCGGCGGGTGCGCTCGTGCGGGCGGTGTGGTTCGACCTCGGGCCCGCGACACCGGGCCGCTTGCTGCTGGTGGTCCACCACCTCGCGGTGGACAGCGTGTCGTGGCGGGTGCTGGCGGGCGACCTGGAGCAGGCCTTCACGGCTCGCACGGAGGGCAACCCGGTCAAGCTCGACCCGGTGCCGACCTCGTTCCGCTGGTGGGCGGGGAACCTGCCCACTCCCTCCGACTCCGAGCAGCGGTGGTGGCGGCAGCAGGCCTTCCCCGCCACCACGCCGGTGCGTCCCGGCCCGATCGCCGGCTCCCGCACCGACGAGATCAGCGGCGACCTGGCGAGCGCGCTCCTCCGCGAGGTGCCTGGTGCGTTCCGCGCGGGTGTGCAGGACGTGCTGCTGGCCGCACTCGCGACCGCGTTGGGCAAGCCGGAAACCGTCGCGCTGGAAGGCCACGGCCGCGAGGAACACCTCGTGCCCGGCGCCGACCTCTCCCGCACGGTCGGCTGGTTCACCACGGTCTACCCCGTCGCGCTGGCACCGGCCGCAACCCCGGGCGACACCCTCAAGCAGGTCAAGGAGAAGCTGCGGGCGGTGCCGGACAGCGGCATCGGCTACGGACTACTGCGGGGCGAGACGGACCCCGCGATCGGCTTCAACTACCTCGGCCGCTTCGACATCCCGGACGGGTACTGGGTGCCCGCGGCCGAACGGCTGCCGGAACCCCGCGAGCAGCACCGGCCGCTCGAGCTGACGGTCGTCACCGAGGACCGGGCGGACGGACCGGTCCTGCGGGCCGTCTGGTCGTGGACCGGTGCACACACCCGATCCGAAGTGGACGGAATCGCCCGGACGTGGCGGACGGTGCTGGAGGCGCTCGTCGCGCAGGCGCGCGGCGGCGAGGTGTCCGCGCTGACGCCGTCGGACGTGCCACTGGTGTCGTTGCAGCAGAAGCAGCTGGACAAGATCGCAGCGAAATGGCGGAAGAAGTGACCGACCCGATCGAGGACGTGCTGCCGCTGTCGCCGTTGCAGCAGGGCATGCTGTTCCACGCCCTGTACGACGAGTCGGCCGACGACGTCTACACCGCGCAGTTCGTGCTCGGCCTCAGCGGTGACGTCGACGCCGGCCGGTTGCACCGGGCGGCGCAGGCGTTGCTCGACCGGCACGCCAACCTGCGGGTCGCGCTCGTGCACGAGGACGTGGACGAGCCCGTCCAGGTCGTCCTGCGCGACGTCGAACTGCCGTGGGCGCAGCACGAGTTCACGGCCGCCGAGTTCGCCGAGTTCCTGGAGCGCGACCGGACCACCAGGTTCGTCCTCGACGAGCCACCGCTGCTGCGGATGACGCTGGTGGAACTGGGCGAGCGGGACTTCCGGCTGGTGATCAGCAACCACCACGTGCTGCTCGACGGCTGGTCGCTGCCGCTGCTGGTGCGGGATCTGCTGGAGCTGTACCGAGGTGTCACCCCGCCCGCGCCGCGGCCGTACCGCGACTACCTGGCGTGGCTCGCGGCGCAGGACCTCGACGCCTCCGTCGCCGCGTGGCTCGACGCGATCGGTGACGTCGACGGCCCGACGCTGCTCGCGCCGGCGGCACCGAAGGTTCCCGTCCGGCCGGGCAAGGTGCGGCTGGAACTGACCGAGGAGCTGACCGCGCGGATCTACGCCCGCGCCCGCGAGCACGGCCTCACCGTCAACACCGTCGTCCAGGGCCTGTGGGGACTGCTGCTCGCAGGGGCGGCCAACCGCGAGGACGTCCTGTTCGGCGCGACGGTGTCCGGCCGACCCGCCGGACTGCCCGGTGTCGACGGCATGATCGGCCTGTTCATCAACACCGTGCCGGTTCGCGTGCGCGTCCGCGGCACCGTGCTCGACGTGCTGAAGTCCGTGCAGAACGAGCAGGGCGCGCTGATGGAGCACCAGCACATCGGCCTGACCGAGGTGCAGCGGGCCGTCGGGCAGGGCGACCTGTTCGACACGCTCGTGGTGTTCGAGAGCTACCCCGTCGACACCGACGCCGTCGCCGAACGGGAACGGGCCGCGGGCATCACGATCAGCCAGGTCGAGGTGGACGACTCCACCCACTACCCGCTCACCCTCGCCGTCGGCGCCGAGGAACGGCTCACCGTCGTCTTCGAATACCGGCCGGGCGTCTTCGACGAGGTGTGGGCGCACACGCTCGCCGACCGGTTCCGGCGTGCCGCCGAGGTGTTCGCCGACGAGCCCGGCATCGACGTGCGGCACGTGGAGTTGTTGAGCGGCAACGAGATCGCCGCACTCCGCGAGTGGGGCACCGGCAAGGTGCTCGGCACCGAGGGCACTCTCGACCGGGTGCTGGCGGAGCAGGCCCGCCGCACACCGGACGCGACGGCGATCGTGGCGGGCGAGCGCAGGCTGACGTTCCGCCAGTGGAACGAGCGCGCGAACCAGGTCGCCCGCAGGCTGGTCGAGGCCGGAGCCGGACCGGAGAAGATCGTCGCACTGCTCCTGCCGCCCGGCCCGGACGTGCTGGTGGCGCTCGCGGCGGCGTTCAAGGCGGGCGCGGCCTACCTGCCGCTCGACCCGGAGTGGCCGGCCGAGCGCATCGACTTCATGCTCCGCGACGCCGACCCCGCGATCGTGCTGACCAGCCTGCCCGACGTCACCGGCGTGGCGGCGGACGACCTGGAGCCGGTCGCCCGGCCGGAGCACCCCGCGTACGTGATCTACACGTCTGGGTCCACCGGCACGCCCAAGGCGGTCGTGGTGCCGCACCGGGCGATCGCCAACCTGCTGGTCAGCCACCGCACCGACCTGTTCGACCCCGCTCAGGAGCGAGTCGGGCGGCCGCTGCGGGTGGCGCACGCGTGGCCGATGGCGTTCGACGCCTCCTGGCAACCGATGCTGTGGATGTTCGCCGGACACGAGCTGCACCTGGTGCCCGCCGACACCCGGCGCGACGCCGACCTGCTGCGGAAGTTCCTCGCCGACAACGAGATCGAGTTCGTCGAACTGTCGCCGTCGCTGCTCGCGCAGGTCGCGTCCGAACCGGGCTGGCGCGGTGCGCTGAAGGTGCTCGGCGTCGGCGGTGAGGCGGTGCCGCTGCCGTTGTGGCGCTCGCTGCGCGCGGAACCTGACCTCGCGATCTACAACCTCTACGGCCCAACGGAATGCACCGTCGACTCGGCGGCCTGCGACTTCGACCGCACCGAGAACCCGTGCATCGGATCACCGGTCGGCAACGCGCACGCCTACGTGCTCGACCGGAGCCTGCGACCGTGCCCGCAAGGGGTCGAGGGCGAGCTGTACATCGCGGGCGCGGGCCTCGCCCGCGGCTACCTCGACCGTCCCGGCACCACCGCCGAACGGTTCGTCGCGAACCCGTTCGGCGCACCCGGCACCCGCATGTACCGCACCGGTGACGTGGCGCGCTGGAACGCCGAGGGCCTGATCGAACTGCTGGGTCGCGTCGACGACCAGGTGAAGATCCGCGGGTTCCGCATCGAGCCCGGTGAGATCGAGGCCGTGCTGCTGCGCGACGAACGCGTCCGGCGCGCGGTGGTCATCGCCCGCGAGGACGTGCCGGGGGTGAAGCGGCTCGTGGCGTACGTCGTGGCGAGCGGCACGGAGGGCCTGCGCGACCACTGCGCCGCGGCGCTGCCCGAGCACATGGTGCCGGCGGCGATCGTGCGCGTCGACTCGTTCCCGTTGACCCGCAACGACAAGCTCGACGTGAAGGCGCTGCCCGCGCCGGACTGGACGGCGACCTCGTCCCGGCCGCCCGCCACCGTGCGGGAGAAGCAGATCGCGGAGCTCTTCGCCGAGGTGCTGGGCCTGCCCGCGGTCGGGGCCGACGACAGCTTCTTCGCGCTCGGCGGCGATTCCATCGTGTCGATGCGGCTGGTGAGCAAGGCAAGGGGTGCCGGGCTCTCGTTCAGCCCGCGAGACGTGTTCGAGCAGCGGACCGTGGCCGCGCTGGCCGCCGTCGTCCGTTCCGCCGTCCAGTCCGGACCGTCAGACGGCGTCGGCGAGGTTCCGCTCACCCCGATGTTGCACTGGCTGAACGACAACGCGCCGTACGACCGGCTCAGCCAGGCCCGTCTGCTCTGCACTCCGGCCGAGCTGACCGAGCAACGGCTGGTGGACCTGGTGCGGGCGTTGCTCGACCGGCACGACGTGCTGCGGGCGCGGTTCGACGGCACCTTCACCGTGCCGCCACAAGGCACCGTGGCCCCTGCCGTGCGCCGGATCGACGCGACCGCCTTGTCCTACCAGGACATCACGGAACTGCTGCCGTCGGTGATGGAAGAGGAGCTGGCCGAACTGCGGCCCGCGTCCGGTGACATGACGCGGTTCGTGTGGTTCGACACCGGCGACCGTCAAGGTCGGCTGCTCGTGCTGCTGCACCACCTCGTCGTCGACGGCGCTTCGTGGGGCGTGCTGGTGCCGGAACTGGCGGACCTGTGGGACGGCCGGGAGCTGCCACCGGTCGGCACGTCGTTCCGCGAGTGGGCCACCGGTCTCCAGGAAGCCGCACGGGCGAAGGCGCCGGAACTGCCGTTGTGGCGGGAAGTCCTCGCAGGCCCGGACCCGTTGCTCGGCACTCGCCGGCTCGACCCGGCGGTGGACACCCGCGCGACGATGCGCGCCACCCGCACGTCGCTCGACGAGGAGACCACCGAGGCGTTGCTGACGCGTGTGCCCGCACGGCACGGCGTCACGGTCGACGACGTGCTGCTGTCCGGTCTGGCGCACGCGGTCTCCCGCTGGCGCGACGCGTCCGACACCTCGCTGCTGCTGGCGCTGGAAGGCCACGGGCGTGAGGAACAGGTCGTGCCCGGCGCCGACCTGTCCGGCACGGTCGGCTGGTTCACCAGCGTCTACCCGGTCCGCGTCGATCCCGGCGACCTCGCCGCGGACGTCCCCAAGGGACTGCGCCGGGTCAACGAGCAGCTCGCGGTGCCGGACAAGGGCATCGGCCACGGCCTGTTGCGCTACCTCAACCCGGACACCGCGGCCGAGCTGGCGCGACTGCCCGAGCCGCAGCTCGAGTTCAACTACCTCGGCCGGTTGACCATCGGCGAACGCGACGGCGAGTCGTGGACCGGCGCCCCCGAGGTGGGCGCGATGGGTGGCGGGGTCGACGACGCCGCACCCGCCCCGTACTGCCTGGTGCTCAACGTGCTGGTGCGCGGGTCGGTCCTGGAGGCCGACTGGCAGTGGCCCGCCGCCCTGTTCACCGAAGACCGCATCCGTGAGCTGTCGCGTGAGTGGTTCGCCGCGTTGACGCTGATCGCTGAGGAGACCCCCGGTGAGTGACCTGGCCGCCCGCAAGCGTGAGCTGCTGCGCCGCAGGCTGGCTGAGGCCGGTCTCGCGAACACGGCGCAGATCCCCAAGCGGGACAGCGACGACGACCTGCCGTTGTCGTACGCGCAGTCGCGCATGTGGTTCCTGCAGCAGATCGCCCCGAACAGCCCCGCCTACAACGTGTGCCTCGCGATCGACCTGCGCGGCCCGCTCGACACGGCGGCGCTGCACCGGTCGTTCCAGCGACTGGTGGAACGGCACGAGATCCTGCGCACCCGCTACACCGAGGGCACCGACGGCGCTCCTCGCCAGGTGGTGGACAAGTTCGCCGTGGTGACCATGCCGGAGTCCGACCTGCGCGGGCTGGACGCCCCGGAGCGGGACGGCGCGGTCGCGCGGATCGCCCGCGAGGAGTCCGGGTACGTCTTCGACCTGCGCCGCGACCACCCGTTGCGGCTGCGGCTGCTGCGGCGCGGCGAGAACGACAACGTGCTCGTGCTGACCGTGCACCACATCGCCTGGGACGGCTTCACGTTCAACACGCTCTCCCGCGACCTCTCGGCGCTGTACCGGGAGGACACGACGGGCCGTCCGGCCGCGCTCGACCCGTTGCCCGTCCAGTACGCGGACTTCGCGGTGTGGCAGCGCAGGACGCTGGACGACGCGAAGATCACCCGCGAGGTGGAGCACTGGCGGCGCGCGCTGGACCCGATGCCGGAGAACCTGCCGCTGCCCACGGACCTGCCGCGGCCCGCGGCACGGTCCGACCGCGGTGACCGGCGGTTCCGCACGTTCGCTCCGCGCGTCACCGAACTGGTCGGCGAGTTCGCGCAGACCCGTGGCGTCACGCCGTTCATGGTGGTGTTCGCGGCCTACGCGAGCCTGCTCGGCCGGTACACCGGCGCGACCGACGTACCGATCGGCTCGGCGTCGATGAACCGGGACGCGGGCGAGGTCGAGAAGCTGATCGGCAACTTCGGCAACACCCTGGTGCTGCGCGCCGACCTGACCGGCGACCCGACGTTCGCCGAGCTGGTGCAGCGCGTGCAGAAGGTGTGCACCGAGGGGTACGCGCACCAGGACCTGCCGTTCGACCTGCTCGTCGAACGCCTCCGGCCGCCGCGTGTGCCCGGCCGTTCGGTGCTGTTCGACGTGATGCTGCTGTTCTTGGCGCAGGGCTTGCAGGGCTTCGACCTGCCTGGTGTGCAAGCCAGCTGGGAGACCGTGCACAACGACACGACCCAGTTCGACCTCGCGCTGGAGGCGTTCGTCACCGGCGGGCAGATGCGCGTCGAGGCCACGTTCTCCACCGAGCTGTTCGCCCACGCGACGATCGACAGGTTCCTCGCGCACCTGGAGAACCTGCTCACCGCGGCACTCGCCGACCCGTCGGCCCGCCTGAGCGCCCTGGACTTCCTCGCTGCGGACGAACGCTCGCAGCTGCTCGGCGCCGAGGTCTCGGTACCGGACACGACGCTGGTGGAGCTGTTCTCCCAGCAGGTTTCCCGGACGCCGGACGCCACCGCCGTGGTGTTCGAGGGCTCGTCGCTGACCTATGCCGAGTTGGACGCACGGGTCGCTGAACTGGCCGGACGTCTTGCCGCGCAGGGAGTTCGTCCCGGCTCGATCGTCGGTGTGCACCTGGACCGGTCGCTGGAGCTGATCGTCGCGCTGTACGCGATCCAGCGCGCGGGTGGCGCCTACCTGCCGCTCGACCCGTCCTACCCGGCCGACCGGCTGGCGATGATGATCGAGGACGCCCAGCCCGTCGTGGTGCTGGAGCCCGGTCTGCTCGGCGGTCCCACTGCCGATGTCGTGGCGCCTGCGCCGGGCGACGCGGCGTACGTGATCTACACGTCCGGGTCCACCGGCCGCCCCAAGGGCGTCGTCGTGTCCCACCGGGCGATCGTCAACCGGCTGCTGTGGATGCAGGACGAGTACCAGCTCACCGCAGAAGACCGCGTGCTGCAGAAGACACCCTCGTCGTTCGACGTCTCGGTGTGGGAGTTCTTCTGGCCGCTCATCACCGGCGCGACTCTGGTGGTCGCCAAGCCGGAAGGCCACAAGGACCCCGCCTACCTCGCGGAGCTCGTCGACCGCGAGAACGTCACGACCGTCCACTTCGTACCGTCGATGCTCCGCGCGTTCGTCGAGTCCGGTGCCCGGCCGAAGTCCCTGAAGCGGGTCATCTGCAGCGGCGAGGCACTGCCCTCCGACCTCGGCCACGCGCTCCCCCACGTCCACAACCTCTACGGCCCCACCGAAGCAGCCGTCGACGTCACGTACTGGCCTGCGGCCGCCGGTGTCGGCACCGGCACAGTGCCGATCGGCCTCCCGGTCTGGAACACGCAGACCTACGTGCTCGACCGGTTCCTCAAGCCGGTCGCGCCCGGTGTCGCGGGCGAGCTCTACCTCGGCGGCGTGCAGCTGGCCGAGGGCTACCTGAACCGGCCCGGCCTCACCGCCTCGCGGTTCGTCGCGAACCCGTTCGGTGCGGGTCGCCTCTACCGCACCGGCGACCTGGTCAGGTGGACCGGGCACGCGCTGGAGTACCTGGGCCGCACCGACGACCAGGTCAAGATCCGCGGCTTCCGCGTCGAACTCGGCGAGATCGAGGCGGCGCTGACGGCGTTGCCCGAGGTCGTGAGCGCGGGTGTGGTGGCACGGACCGACCGCCAGCAGCTCGTCGGCTACGTCGTGCTGCGCGACGGCGCGGACGTGTCCGAGATCCGGCAGAAGCTCGCCGCCGGGATGCCCGAGCACCTGGTGCCGTCGGTGATCGTCGAGATCGACGAGCTTCCGTTGTCGCCCAGCGGCAAGCTCGACCGCCGGGCACTGCCGGAACCCGAGCTCACCGTCCTGTCCGAAGAGCCCGCCACGCCACGGGAACAAGCCGTCGCCGCGCTCTTCGCCGAACTGCTCGGTGTCGAACGGGTCGGCCGGCTCGACGACTTCTTCGCACTCGGCGGGCATTCGCTGCTCGCCACCCGGCTCGTCGGCCGGGTGCGTGCCGGCCTGGGCGCGGAGATCACGATCGGTGAGGTCTTCGAGGCCCCGACGGTCGCGGGACTCGCCGGCCTGCTGGACTCCACCGGCCGCAGGCGCCCCGTGCTCACCCCGATGCCGAGGCCGCGGCGGATCCCGCTGTCGTCGGCGCAGCAACGGTTGTGGTTCCTGTACCGGCTGGAGGGGCCGAGCGCGACATACAACGTGCCGTTCGCGGTGCGCATCGACGGCCCGCTGGACACCGACGCGCTGAACCTCGCACTCGCGGACGTGGTGCGGCGGCACGAGGTGCTGCGCACCATCTACCCCGAGTTCGAGGGCAAGCCTTACCAGCAGGTGCTCGACGTCCTGCCGTCGCTGAAGCACGGCGAGGGCGCGCCTCGCGACGCGGCCGCCAGGGCGTTCGAACTCGACCGCGAACCGCCGTTCGAGGCCACGCTGCACCGGGTGGGCGACAACGCCCACGTGCTTTCCCTGCTGACGCACCACATCGCGAGTGACGGCTGGTCGTCCGAGCGTCTGGTCGCGGACCTGACCACGGCCTACCACGAACGGTCGCGCGGCCGCACGCCCACGTGGGCACCGCTGCCCGTGCAGTACGCGGACTACGCGCTGTGGCAACGGGATCTGCTCGGCACCCTCGCGACCGAACAGCTCGCCTACTGGACGAAGCAGCTCGCCGAACTGCCGGAGGAGATCAGCCTTCCTGCGGACCGGCCCCGTCCGGTCGAGGCGACGTACGCGGGTGACGCGGTCGCGTTCCGCATCGACCCGGAGACCCATCGCGCACTGGCGAACCTCGTCAAGCACTCCGGCGGCACGGTGTTCATGGCCGTGCAGGCGGCCGTCGCGGCACTGCTCGGCCTGGTCGGCGCCGGAGACGACATCCCGCTCGGCGTGCCCGTGGCAGGCCGGACGGACAGCGCACTCGACGGTCTCGCCGGGTTCTTCGTGAACAACCTGGTGCTGCGCACGGACCTCAGCGGCGACCCGACGTTCCGGCAGGTGCTGGACCGGGTGCGGCGCACGGACCTGGAGGCGTACGCGCACCAGGACCTGCCGTTCGAACGGATCGTGGAGGCGCTCAACCCGGCACGGCAGTTCGGCAGGCACCCGCTGTTCCAGGTGATGCTCGCGTTCCAGCGCGCATCCGGCGGACCCGTGCCGTTCGGCGCGGCCTCCCTGCGCGAGGAGCACGTCGACTTCTACACCGCGCGGCTCGACCTGTCGTTCCACCTGTTCGAGCGCTCCGGCGACGGTGGGCTCGACGGCTGGCTGGTCTACAGCGAGGACAGGTTCGACCGGTCCACCGCGGACGTCCTGGTGGCGCGGTTCGTGCAACTGGTCGACCACCTCGTCGCGAACCCGGACCGGCCGCTGTCGAGGGCGTCCGTGCTCACGTCCGGTGAGCGCGAGGCGTTGCTCGGCCGCACCACCGACCACGACGTGCCGGACACGACGCTGGTGGAGCTGTTCTCGCAGCAGGCTTCCCGGACGCCAGACGCAACCGCGGTGGTGTTCGAGGATTCTTCGCTGACCTATGCCGAGCTGGATGCCCGGGTTTCCGAGCTGGCCGGACGCTTGGCGGCGCTGGGAGTTCGGCCCGGCTCGATCGTCGGCGTGCACCTGGACCGCTCGCTCGACCTGATCGTCGCGCTGTACGCGATCCAACGTGCCGGCGCGGCCTATCTGCCGCTCGACCCGTCCTACCCCGCTGACCGCCTCGCGATGATGATCGAGGACGCCCAGCCCGTCGTGGTGCTCGAACCAGGCCTGCTCGACGGTCCCACTGCCGATGTCGTGGCACCTGCGCCGGGCGACGCGGCGTACGTGATCTACACGTCCGGATCCACCGGTCGTCCCAAGGGCGTCGTCGTGTCCCACCGGGCGATCGTCAACCGGCTGCTGTGGATGCAGGACGAGTACGGCCTGACCGCTGACGACCGCGTTCTACAGAAAACGCCGTCATCGTTCGACGTCTCGGTGTGGGAGTTCTTCTGGCCACTCATCACCGGCGCCACCCTGGTGGTCGCCAAGCCCGACGGCCACAAGGACCCCGCCTACCTCGCGGAACTCATCGACCGCGAGAGCATCACCACCGTCCACTTCGTACCGTCGATGCTCCGCGCGTTCGTCGAATCGGGCGCACGGCCGGAGTCGCTGAAGCGCGTGATCTGCAGCGGCGAAGCACTGCCGTCCGACCTCGGACGCGCGCTGCCGCACGTGCACAACCTCTACGGCCCAACGGAAGCAGCCGTCGACGTCACCTCCTGGGACACGACGGAAGGCGTCGGCGACGGCACCGTGCTCATCGGCAGGCCCGTCTGGAACACGCAGGTGTACGTGCTCGACCAGCACCTGCGCCTCGTTCCGCCCGGCGTCCCCGGAGAGCTCTACCTCGCGGGCGTGCAGCTCGCCGAGGGCTACCTGAACCGGCCCGCGCTGACCGCCTCGCGGTTCGTCGCCAGCCCGTTCGGCGCGGGACGCCTCTACCGCACCGGCGACCTGGTGAAGTGGACCGGAGACGCGCTGGAGTACCTGGGCCGCACCGACGACCAGGTCAAGATCCGCGGCTTCCGCGTCGAGCTCGGCGAGATCGAGGTGGCGGTCGCGAAGGTCGCCGGTGTGCGGCAGGCCGCCGTGGTGGTGCGGGACGACCGGCTCGTCGGCTACGTCGTCGGCGACGCGGCACCGGACGCGATCCGCACCGAACTGGCCCGTGAGCTGCCCGACCACATGGTCCCGGCCGCGCTGGTGCCGCTGACCGAGCTGCCGCTCACGCCGAGCGGCAAGCTCGACCGCAACGCGTTGCCCGCGCCGGACTTCGCCGCGCTCACCGGGGACGCCAAGCCCGCCGACGAGCGGGAGGCCGTGCTCTGCGGGCTGTTCGCCGAGGTGCTCGGACTGCCGGAGGTCGGCGCGCAGGACAGCTTCTTCACGCTCGGCGGCGACAGCATCCTGTCCGTCCAGCTGGTCAGCCGCGCCCGCAAGGCAGGTGTCGTGATCACGCCGAGGCAGGTGTTCGAGCAGCGCACCCCGGCCGCGCTGGCCACGGTGATCTCCGCACCCGCGCTCACGGTCGACGACGAGCCGGTGGGCCTGGTCGAGCCGACACCGATCATGCGCTGGACCCGCGGCGGTCTCGCGCAGGCGATGCTGCTGGTCGCGCCGGAAGGCCTGACGCACGACGCGCTGGTGCGGACCGTGCAGGCCGTGCTGGACCGGCACGACGTGTTGCGTTCCCGTTGGGACGGAACGACTCTCGACGTGCCGGCGAAGTCGTTCGACGCGGCCGAGGTCGTCCGCCGAGCCGAAGGCGACCTGGACACCGAACTGGCCGCGGCCCGCGCACGTCTCACCGCCGACCGGATGGTCCAGGTCGTGTGGTTCGACGACCGCGTGATGATCGTCGCCGACCACCTGGTCGTCGACGGTGTGTCGTGGCGGATCCTGATGGACGACCTCGCCGAGGCGTGGGCGGGACGCGAGCTCACCCGCACCGGCACGTCGTTCCGACGCTGGTCGCAGCTGCTCGCCGACCAGCAGCGCGGCGGCGAGACCGGCATGTGGCGTGACGTGCTCGACGGCGCGGACACCGTGCTGCCGCTGGGAGGAGAGCAGCTCCTCACCGAGTTCACGGTGCCGTTGCCCGACACGGGCGGTGTGCGGGAACTGCTGCTGGCCGCGCTGGCCCGGGCGTTGGAGACGTGGCGCGGCCGCAGTGGCGACGTCGTGGTGGCGGTCGAGGGCCACGGCCGGGAGGAGCAGATCGCTCCCGGCGCCGACCTGTCCGCCACGGTCGGCTGGTTCACGACGATCCACCCGGTGCGGTTGCGGCCGGGCATCCGGTTGCGCGACATCACCGAGCAGCTGGACGCGCTCCCCGACCACGGGCTCGGCTACGGCCTGGTCCGGCCGTTCGCGGGGCTGCGCGAACCCACGATCGTCGTCAACTACCACGGCCGGCTGCGAGAGGGATCCGGCGCGCCGTGGACCGTGGCGCCGGAGGCACCCGTGTTGCGGGTACCGCCGAAGACACCTCATTGGGCGTTGGAGGTGAACGCCGTCGCCGTCGGCAACACGCTGCGCGTCGAGGTGACGGGCCCGGACGAGCCGGGGCTGGTCGGGAAGTTCCGCACGGAACTGGCGGGCAGCGCGCCGACGACGATCGACACGTCCTTCGTGGACGTTTCAGCGGAAGACATCGACGAGTTCGAAGTGGAGCTGGGCACGTGGTGAGTCAGCAGCCGACAGCGGGGGAACTCCTGCGCGAGGTCACCGACCTGTTGGGGCCGGAGGCGGCCGGGCTGTCGGAGGACGACAGCCTGATCGAGTGGGGCCTCGACTCCATCCAGCTCATGCAGGTCGCGAACAAGTGGCGGCGGGGCGGCGTGAAGGTGCCGTTCGCGTTGCTGGCCAAGAACCCGACGCTCGCGGGCTGGCGGCAGATCCTCGCCGACGCCGCCGGGGTGGCGCCCGAGCCCGAGGTGCGGGTCCAGGTCGACGAGAGCGCGCCGTTCCCGCTCGCGTTGATGCAGCACGCGTACTGGATCGGCCGCGACGAGGAGGCCACGCTCGGCTCGGTCGCCGCGCACCTCTACGTCGAGTTCGACGGGCCCGACCTGGACCCGACGCGGCTCACGACGGCGGTGCGCAAGCTCGTCGCCCGGCACGGCATGCTGCGCGCGGAGTTCGGTGACAACGGCAAGCAGCGGATCCTGCCCGACCGGCGCCAGGACCCGTTGATCGTCCACGACCTTCGTTCTCTGGACGAAGCCGCGGTGGCGCAACGGCTCGAGGAACTGCGGGACGCCTCTTCGCACGCACGCCTGGACGTGGCGCACGGCGAGGTCTTCCACGTGGCGCTGAGCCGGCTGCCCGGCGGCAAGGCGCGGCTGCACGTCGACGTCGACATGCTGGCCGCGGACGCGCTGAGCTACCGCGTGCTGCTCGCCGACCTGGCGCGGTTCTACGACGAGCCGGACCACGTGCCCGCGCCGATCGACTACAGCTACCCGCGCTACCTCGCCGAGCGCGAGCTGAGCCGCAAGGCCGAGCAGGAGGCCGCGCGGGACTGGTGGCAGCACCGGGTTTCCGAGCTGCCGACCGCGCCGGACCTGCCGCTGGTGCCCGAGTCCGAACGCGCGGACGCCTCTCGTGTGACCCGGCGCCACCACTGGCTCGCGCCGGAGGACCGCAAGCGCCTCGCCGCCCGCGCCCACGAGCACGGCCTCACCCCGGCGATGGTCGTGGCGGCCGCGTTCGCCGAGACGCTGTCGGCGTGGAGCGCGCAGCCGCGGTTCCTCATGAACCTGCCGATGTTCGACCGCCAGAGCGACCACCCCGACGTGGACAAGCTCGTCGGCGACTTCACCAGCTCCGTGCTGCTGGAGGTCGACCTGAGCGAGGAAGCGCCGTTCGTGACGCACGCACGGGCGTTGCAGGCGCGGATGCACGAGGACGCGTCGCACGCGGCCTACTCGGGTGTCGAGGTGCTGCGCGACCTTTCGCGGCACCACGGCGAACAGGTGCTGGCGCCGATCGTGTTCACCAGCGCGCTGAACCTCGGCGAACTGTTCGACGCCCGCGTCCGCCGGTGCTTCGGCGAGGCGGTGTGGATCGTCTCGCAGGGCCCGCAGGTGCTGCTGGACGCGCAGATCACCGAGGTCAACGAAGGTCTGCTGATCAACTGGGACGTGCGCGAGCACGCGTTCCCCGAGGGCGTGATCGACGCGATGTTCGCGGCGTTCCGCGACCTCGTCACGAGTCTGGGTCAGCGCGACGACGTGTGGGAGCGTCCGGCCGGGGGCGCGCTGCCGTCGTCCCAGTCGGAGGTCCGTACCGCCGCCAACGCGACCGAGGGCCCACGCAGTGGTTCGTTGCTGCACGACGGGTTCTTCGCCTTGGCTCGGGAGACGCCGGACGCGCCGGCGTTGCTGTGGGGCCGTGACGGCGTGCTGACCTACGGCGAACTGGCCGACAAGGCCCTGCGCATCGCGGGATCGCTGGTGGCTCAAGGGGTTCAGCCGGGCGACCTCGTCGGCGTGAGCCAGCGCAAGGGTCCCGAGCAGGTCGCGAGCGCCATCGGCGTGCTGGCCGCGGGTGCCGGGTACGTGCCGATCGGCGTCGACCAGCCTGCCGCACGAGCCGAGCGGATCCGGCGCATCGCGGGTGTCGAGCACGTGCTGACGTCGTGGGAGACCTCGGCCGAACCGCTGGCTTCGCCCGTGAGCGTGCCCGAGGAGAACATCGCGTACGTGCTGTTCACCTCCGGCTCCACCGGTGAGCCGAAGGGTGTCGAGGTCCCGCACCGGGCCGCGATGAACACCATCGACGACCTGAACGAACGCTTCGGCATCGGCCCGTCCGACCGCTGCCTCGCCGTGTCGGCACTGGAGTTCGACCTCTCCGTCTACGACGTGTTCGGTCTGCTTTCCGCCGGTGGCGCGGTCGTTCTGGTCGAGGAAGACGACCGCAAGGACGCCCGCCAGTGGGTCGAGCTGGCCGCCACCCGTGGCGTGACGCTGGTGAACTGCGTGCCGGCGCTGCTCGACATGCTGCTCGTGACCGCCCGGCCCGGTGAACTCTCCGGTCTGCGCACCGTGCTGCTGGGCGGCGACTGGGTGGGCACGGACCTGCCCGGCCGGGTGTTCGAGCAGGCGCCGTCCTGCCGGTTCGCGGGCCTCGGCGGCACCACCGAGACGGCGATCCACTCGACCGTGTGCGAGGTGCGGGAGGTGGAGCCGTCGTGGCGTTCGGTGCCCTACGGCACGCCGCTGCGCAACGTCGCGTGCCGGGTGGTGGACGTGCGCGGCCGCGACTGCCCGGACTGGGTCACCGGCGAACTGTGGATCGGCGGCGACGGCGTGGCCCACGGCTACCGCGCTGATCCGGAGCGCACCGCGGACAGGTTCGTCACGCACGAGGACCGTCGCTGGTACCGCACGGGCGACCTGGCGCGGTACTGGCCAGACGGCACGCTGGAGTTCCTGGGCCGCCGCGACCACCAGGTGAAGGTGCGTGGCATGCGCATCGAACTGGGTGAGGTCGAGGCCGCACTGGCCGAGTTCTCCGGCGTCC
Source organism: Streptomyces sp. ID05-26A (assembly GCF_033794685.1). Taxonomy (NCBI): domain Bacteria; kingdom Bacillati; phylum Actinomycetota; class Actinomycetes; order Kitasatosporales; family Streptomycetaceae; genus Streptomyces; species Streptomyces sp. ID05-26A. The sequence goes on along the minus strand of NZ_JARAYZ010000001.1, from coordinate 2,412,499 downwards.
GGCGCGGAGTGGCGGGCGTGGCGGGCACGCAGCTCGTCTCCGCCGTGGCCGGTGAGGTGGACGGCGAGGAGGTCCGCGAGTTCGTGCGCACCCTGCTGCCACCGCACATGGTCCCGACGCGGGTGGTCGTGCTGGACGCGATGCCGTTGACCGCCAACGGAAAGGTCGACCGCAAGGCCGTCGCCGCGCACTGGGCGAGCGAGGCGGACACCTACGTCGCGCCGGTCTCCGCGCTGGAGCAGGTGCTGGCGAAGATCTGGGCCGAGGTGCTCGGCGTCGAACGGGTCGGTCTCGACGACGCGTTCTTCGCACTGGGCGGCGACTCGGTGCTGGCGACGATGATCGTCGGCCGCCTGCGGGAGGCGCTCGACACGTCGGAGGTGACGGTGCGGACGCTGTTCGCGACGCTGACCGTGGGCGCGATGGCGGCCAGGATGCAGGCCGACGAGCCGGTGCCCGGCCGGTTGGGTCAGGTCGCGGAGATCTACCTGGAGATCGACGCGATGACCGAGGAAGAACTGGCGCTGTAACACCGAAAAGGGCGTGCATCCCGCGGGATGCACGCCCTTTTTCGTTGGTGTGTCAGGCGAGCTTGGACACGCCCGGCTTCAGCTTCTCGAGCACCCACGGGATGTCGAGCGCCGTCGGGTAGCGCAGCGCCGAGATGGTCTCCATGTCGACGAGCAGGTAGTTGCCGCTCTTGAGGCCGGCGGCGAGCTGGTTGGCCTCGAACGCGGCCTGCAGGTCCGGCGTCGTGAACGCGACGACCACCAGGTCGGCCTTGAGCTTGTCGTACTGCTCGGGGGTGAGCGTGCCGGTCGGGCTGCCGGACTCGTTCTTGGTCGCGTCGGCGACGGTGGGGCTGAGCGTGAGGCCGGCCTGCTCGATCAGCTTGACCGCGAAGTCCTCCTTGGACACCAGCGAGAACATCTTGCCCGCGGTGTTGCCGACCGAGGCGGTGAAGGTCTTGCCGGCGGCCTTCGGGTTGTCGCTCTTGAACTTGGTGATCGCGGACTCGGTGGTCTCGATGACCTTCTTCGCGTCAGCGGTCTTGCCGAGCGCCTGCGCGACGACCTGGACGTGCTCCTGCCAGGTCTGCTTGCCCCAGTCGCTGGCGTAGCCGACGGTGGGCGCGATCTTGGCGAGGTTCGGGTACTCCTGCTCGAGTCCGTAGCTGGACGTGGCGAGGATCAGGTCGGGCGTGAGCGCACCGACGTCCTCCGCGTTCACACCCGCGGCAGCGTTGACGATCTTCGTCTTGGCGGGGTCGAGCTTGCCCTTGAGCCAGCTGGGCACGGCGTCCGAGCCGGACTTGTTGAAGAACGCGACGGGGGTCACGCCCAACGCCAGCGCGGCGTCGAGGTCGTCGGTGGCGGTGCCGACCACGACCACGCGCGACGGCGCCTTGGTGATCTCCGCGGTGCCGAACTTGTGCGTGATCTTCACCGGGAACGCCGACGGGTCAGAGCTCGCGGGGCTCGACGACTGGGTGGACGTGTCCTGCACCTGGCCGCACGCGGCCACACCAACGCCCAGTACCGCTGCGAGGAGGAGGCCCCCCAGAACTCTGCCGGACGAACGAACCCTGCTGGACATGGCAACACCCTTTCGGTGACGCGGTCAAGAGCGCGCCAAGTCAAGCAAGGCTAACCTAATTAAGCAAACCTCTCGCGTGCGACACCGATCACGTTCTCCCAGGCCTTCAGCAGGCGTCCCGCACGGCCTGGATCTCGCATTTCCGGTCAGCCACGAAGATTCGAACCGGCTGGCCCGACCGCGAAAAGCCATCCCGATCCACGATCGGTGCAACACATTCGTGATCTCGTTCAGCCCAAACAGAACAGTGCGTGTCCATGCGGTCACGCAACCGGCTTTGCCGCGTCAGGCTTTCTTCAGCGGACGGGCACCCAGCTCGTCCGCCAGCAGTTTCAGGATCACCGTTTCCGGGTCTCGCGCCGCGAGGGTGCTGTCCTGGTCTGCCGGGCGGGCGGCCTCGGCCAGCATCGTCTCCTCGTCGTCCGGCTCCGGCGGCAGGGGGTCGTCGGGCTCGGGCGGTTCCGGCGGGGGTGGGACGTCGTCCACCGGTGGCCGTGGGGCCGGACGTTGCTGGGGTTCCGGCTGGCGGGCGCTCGTGGCCTGGCTCGGGCGCGTCGGAGCCGGGCGGGCCGCCTTGGCCGGAGTGGACGCCTGCGCGGTGGCGCCAGGCGTGCCGTGGGTGCAGCGGACCTGCCACGTGCCGCCCAGGACCGCGGCCAGCGCGGTGGCGATGGCCTCGGTGTTGCGGGACTCGGCCAGGCGGCGGGCCAGCGGGGCCGAGGTGTGGGTGATCGTCACCACGTTGCCGTCCACCTCGCCGACCGTGGCGTTGGTCAGCATCGCCTCGGTGCTGCGGCTCGTCGCCCGGACCGCTGCCAGCAGTTCCGACCAGATCCGCCGGACCGCCGTCGCGTCCATCGCACCCGAGGCCGCCACCGGGGCCGGAGCGGGCTGGGGCGTTGCGGCGGGCGGGGCGACCGCCGGTGCCACCGGCTCCGGCTGGACCGGTGCCGGGGTCGGTGCCGGAGTGGCGACGGGCTGTGGGGCTGCCGCCACCGGGGCCGCGACCGGTGCCGCGCGGGGCGGTTCCGGTGTGACCGCCGCGGGTTCCGCCGGCTGCTGGGACCTCCTGGTGAAGACCGGTCCGCCGGCGGCCTGTGGAGCCGCCGGCTGGTCGCCCGACGCGGGTGCGACGGCGGCCGGAGGGCGGCGTTCCAGCCGTTCCAGGCGTTGGAGCAGCGCCGCTTCCGACTGGCTCGCCGACGGGAGCAGCATCCGGGAGACGAGCAGTTCCAGCAGCAGGCGGGCCGCGGTGGCTCCCCGCATGTCGACCAGGCCCTGGTGGACGATCTCGGCGTAGCGGGTGAGGGCGGCCGGGCCGATGCGTTCCGCCTGGGCTGCCATGGTGGCCAGTTCGTCTTCCGGGACGTTGACCAGGTTGCGGTCCGCCGCGTCCGGCACCGCGCAGAGCAGCACCAGGTCGCGGAGGCGGTCCAGCAGGTCCGAGGCGAAGCGGCGGGGGTCGTGGCCCGCGTCCACCAGGCGGTCGATGGTGCTGTAGACGGCCGCGCCGTCACCCGTGGAGAGGCCGTCCACCACGTCGTTGATCAGGGCCGAGTCGGTGACGCCCAGGAGCGTGATGGCCCGCTCGTACTTCACGCCGTCCGGGCCCGCGCCGGACAGGAGCTGGTCCATGACGGACTGGGTGTCGCGGGCCGAGCCACCGCCCGCCCGGATGACCAGCGGGAAGACCGCCGGCTCCACCGCCACGCCCTCCGCCGCGCAGTTGCGTTCCAGCAGGGCGCGCATCTGGCCGGGCGGGATCAGGCGGAACGGGTAGTGGTGCGTGCGGGAGCGGATGGTCGGGAGGACCTTGTCCGGCTCGGTGGTGGCGAAGATGAAGATCAGGTGGTCCGGCGGCTCTTCGACGATCTTCAGCAGGGCGTTGAAGCCCTGCGTGGTGACCATGTGCGCCTCGTCGATGATGAAGACGCGGTACTTCGCCTCGGCCGGAGCGTAGAAAGCCTTGTCGCGGAGTTCGCGGGCGTCTTCGACACCACCGTGCGAGGCCGCGTCGAGTTCGACGACGTCGACGCTGCCGGTGCCGTTGGGAGCCAGGCCGATGCAGCTGTTGCACTCGCCGCACGGGTCGGGCGTCGGGCCCTTCGCGCAGTTCAGCGAGCGGGCCAGGATGCGAGCCGACGACGTCTTGCCGCAGCCGCGCGGGCCGCTGAACAGATAGGCGTGGTTCACCCGGCCTGCCGACAAAGCGACGCGCAGCGGATCGGTCACGTGCTCCTGGCCAACGACCTCGGAGAACGTGGCCGGACGGTACTTGCGATACAGAGCGAGCGCCACGCCGCAGACAGTACCGGTGGACCCCGACACAAAAAGGGGACCCCGTGCACCCACCAGAGCCCGCTTATCCTTGCTGCCTTCCGGCCCTGGGGAGGTTCGCGAGATGTGTGCCGCACGAGGTCCGACGCAAGTGTAGCGAACGATCTAGATCGAACGTGTGTTCGAGTTGCCCACAGAGTTGTCCCCAGGTGTGGACAACTTCCGGCCCGTGGCGAGCATCAGCAGGTCAGGGGCAGGAAGATCGGGAATTCCGGTGTCCCGGAAACGCTTGCGAGCGCCCCAGAACGGGCTCTTCATCACATGTGCGAGGGCCGCCTCGGCCGGTTCGAGCGGCATCTCGCGGACGCGGCCCAGCGGGCGGGCGATGTCCTGGCCGTGGACGAGGAAGTCGACCAGCGGGTCGATCGGGGCGGCCATCGGCGCGCGCTTCGGGGAGGCAGCGGTCTCGCGGATCTGCGCGATCAACTCCGACCGGGTGAACCTCGCCGCGATCGTGCGGGCTTTCTCGTCCTCCATGCGCTCCCAGTCGAAGCGCGCCCTCACGACGCCGGTCAACACGTCACGCCAGCCCGTGCGCGTCGACGTGGTCAGGTGGGCGGCCATCGTCTGCATGGTCCAGCCGGCGCAGAGCGTGTCGCGCTGCCACTCGTCGTCGGTGAGGTCTTCGAGAAGGTCGGCGACGCCCAGGCGTTCGGCCTCCAGCCACTTCATGATCATGATTGCCCGTCGATGGCGGTCAGCCTGCGGCGCAGGAAGTCCTGTTCGGATTCGGTGCCCGCGAGCGCGATGGCCTCGCGGTAGGCCTGGGCGGCCTCGGCGTCGCGCCCCAGGCGGTGCAGCAGGTCCGCGCGGGCCGCCCGGTACGGGTGGTAGTCGCGCAGCCGGGGTTCGCCGGCCAGCGCGTCGAGCAACTCCAGGCCTGCCGCGGCTCCGTCGCGCATGGCAACCGCGGCGGCCCTGTTCAGTGCGACGACGGGCGACGGCGTGAGCTTGGTCAGCACGTCGTAGAGCGCCACGATCTGCGGCCAGTCGGTGCTGTCGAAGTCCGGCGCCTCGTCGTGCAACGCGTTGATGGCCGCCTGCACGCCGTACGGGCCGTATCCACCCGTGAGCGCGCGCTCGGCCAGAGCGCTGCCCTCGTCGATCATGTCGCGGTCCCAGAGCGTGCGGTCCTGGTCCTCCAGCAGTTCGGCGCGGGCGTCACGGCGGGCGTGGATCAGCAGCATCAACGCCAGCAGCCCGGTGACCTCGCGGTCGGGCAACAGGTTCCGCAGGATCCGCGCCAGCCGGACGGCCTCGTCGGCCAGTTCGGTGCGCTGGGCCGCATAGCCCTCGGTGAAGATCGAGTAGACGGCCTGCAACACGCCGGGCAGGCGTTCCGGGAGCTCGTGGACGTCGGGGACGCGGAACGGGATGCGCGCTTCCTTGATCTTCTTCTTCGCGCGCACGATCCGCTGCTGCATGGTCGTGACCGGCACCAGGTAGGCCCGCGCGACCTCGGGCGTCGTGAACCCGGCCAGGCAGCGCAACGTCAGCGCACCCCGGTCCTCCTCGGCCAGCGCCGGGTGCGCGCACGTGAAGAACAGCTCCAGCCGCTCGTCCGGCAACCCGTCCGCGGCCGGCGGATCCGCCCGGTCGACCTCCACCTGCAGCACCGCCAGCCGGGCCGCGTGGACCTGGTCGCGACGCAGCCGGTCGACGGCCTTGCGGCGCGCGGTCGTGAGCAACCACGCGCCGGGCCGGTCCGGCACCCCGTCCACCGGCCAGTGCTTCAGCGCCGCCTCGATCGCGTCGGAGGTGACCTCCTCGGCCAGGTCGAGGTCGCCGAAGCGCTTGACCAGCGTCGCGAGCAGCCTGCCGCGCTCCTCCCGGAACACCTGCTCGACGTTCATCGGCTCAGAACTCGGCGATCGGCCTGACGACGACGGCACCACCGTCGCGCGAGCCGGGACACTTCGCGGCCCACTCCAGCGCCGCGTCGAGGTCGGGCACGTCGATGATGTCGTACCCGCCCAGCACCTCCCGGGTCTCGGCGAACGGCCCGTCGGTGACGGTGCGCCTGCCGTCCTGTCCGACCTGGACGGTGGTCGCGGTGACGAGGTCGGCCAGCGAGTGCCCGGAAACCAGCACGCCCGCGTCCTTCATCTCCTTCTCGTACGCGATCCAGTCCTCGACGGTGCAGCTCGCCTGCTGGTCAGAGGCCGCGTAGATCAACAGCATGTACTTCACGTTCGTCCTCCTCGGTCCGGTCCTACGGGATCACGACGAGCGGGCCCCCGCCAGATCGACACGGCGCTTCAAGATTTTTCCGGCGTCGCGTCGGAGCCGGGCTCTGGCGCAGGCGGGAGGGCCCGCCGGGCACGCCGGGCGTGGACGAGGGTGACGATCGCGGCGGGGACGGCGACGAGAGCGCTGAGGATTCCCGCGACGTCGTTGAGAACGTCGATGACGGCGAGCACTTGGAGCCTCCGGTTTTAGCGCACAGCAGCTAAACCCTGAGGTCTCCTCCGCCGATGAACGATCTCATCGGCCAACGGCGCCGGAAGCCCCACACTGGACTTCGTATTGACGACACCGCTGCTTCGGGAGTACTCCCCTCCACGTGGTCCCATCAGGCTAGGCCTGTTCCTCGGACGCGGTCAGCGGCCACATGGGCGACCCCCGTTTTGGGCCCCGGAACACCCGTCCGGTAAGGTTCTCCACGGAGGATTCGCATAGCGGCCTAGTGCGCACGACTGGAAATCGTGTTGGGTTCACCCCCTCACGGGTTCAAATCCCGTATCCTCCGCTCTCTTGTCCAGAAGGGCGCCGAACTTCACCGTTCGGCGCCCTTCTGGCGTTACGGTTGCATGATGCTGCCCGAAGACCTGATGGTGCTGCTCATCAACCAGGACAACAACAAGCTGCGCGTCGACGGTTCGTCGGCGGAGAACGCGCTGGCCGGCGCCGTGCTCATCGAGCTGGTCAACTCGGGCCGCATCGCGTTCGAACCCAACGGCAAGAAGCTCCAGATCGTCGACCCGACGCCGTTGAGGGACCCGGTCCTGCAGGAGGCGATCGGCAGGTTCGACAAGCCGATGAAGCCGCAACGAGCCGTGGAACGCCTGCGGAAGAACGTGCGCGACAACGTCGCCGCACAGCTCGAAGCCCGTGGAATCGTGCGCGTGGAATCGCGGAAGGTGCTCGGAATCTTCCCCGCGAAGAGCTACGTGATCACGAAGGAATCCGTGGCCGACGAGGTGCGGAAGACCGTCGGTGAGGTCGCGTTCGGGTACCGGGGCGCCGACGCGCGCACGGGGTCGTTGATCACGCTGCTGCACGCGGTGAAGGCCGTGCACAAGGTGTTCGACGGCGACAAGCGCGCCATGACCCAGCGGGCCAAGGACATCGCGGCCGGCAACTGGGCGGGCGACGCCGTGCGCAGGGCCCTCGAGGCGATCCAGGCCGGGGTGGCCGCCGCCACAGCCGCCGCTGCCGCCGCCGCGTCAAGCTGACACGGCGACGGCTGCGGGTGGAGCGGTTACTTCTTCAGGCAGTCGATGAGATCCTCGAGCGCGAACACGATCCGGTCGACGTTCGCGTCACCCGTGGACGGGCGGGCGCGGACGATCTGCGGGTCGTGGTCGCTCGCCTGGTCGGCGAACTCGGCGTTGATGTGGACGACGTCGTAGCTGAAGCGCGTGATGTTCTTGCTCAGCACGAGGTGGTCGAGCGTCTGCGAGTTGCCCTCGAAGACGTAGCTGTACCGCTCGTTGACGGGCAGCGACTCGATCAGCGCCTTGAGGTTGCCGTCACCGGTCAGCGTCTTGAGCGCGGGCGAGAACTGGTAGTCGTTCAGGTCGCCCGCGAGCACCACGTTGGCGCCCTTGTCGACCGCGCGGAGCTGCTCCGTGAACGCCTTCAGCGACGCGGCCTGCTTGCCGCGCTGCACCTCGGACGTGCGGTTCGGCGGCTGGTTGCGGCCGTGGATGGCCTCGTCGCCGCCCTTGGAGTTGAAGTGGTTCGCGACGACGAAGACCGTGCGGCCGCGGAACTTGAACTCACCGGCGAGCGGCTTGCGGCTGCTGGCCCACGCGTCGTTGAGCGGGTCGATCCGGCCCGGTGACACGGAAAGCGCCGCACGGCCGTTCTTCTTCACGACCTGGACGGGCGTCTTGAAGTCGCCGCCCGGACGGTCCACGAAGGACACCCGCTGCGGGTTGAAGAAGAAGCCGACGCGGATGTTGCCGCCGGGCTCGCCGCCGTCCTTGAGGTTCTCCGGGTCGATCTGACGCCACTGGTAGCGCGGGCCGCCCTTGGCGACGATCGCGTCGGAGAACTTCTGCAGCGTCTGGTCCGCCGCGACGACACCGTCGTTGGTCGCGCCGTTGTTGTCCTGGATCTCCTCCAGCACAACGACATCAGGGCTGCGCAGGTTGGTCGTGACACCGTCGGCGAGCCGGTCGAACTTGTCCTGCGGGTCGGACGGGTCGAGGTTCTCGACGTTGTAGGTCGCGACCGAGAGCTCGGACTCCTTCTGCTGCGCCGTGATCTCGCGCTGCAGGTTGGACGACGTGTGCGTGCCGAGCGCGAGCGCCGCCAGCGTGTAGCCGCCGAAGTTCGTGTACTCGATGGCACCCACGGTCGCGCCGGAGAAGACGTCACCGACGTTGGCGGCGGGCAGCGTACCGGTGGTCTTGATCTTCAGGCGGCCGCTGTTCTGCTGGTCGTAGCTCGGGTACGTGGTGCCGCCGCGCAGGTTCTTGTTCTGCTCGGGGTTGACCGTCACCCAGACCTCGCCGAACGTGTTGCTCGGACCCACGACGCGGGCGTCGTCGACCTGCACGAGCGTGCCTTCGAGCGACTCGAAGTAGTCGAGGCCGTACTTCGCGGGCTCCAGCGGGAGCTGCTCGATGCTGCCGCCGGGCGCGGGCAGGTAGCCGGCCGGGACGTTCTTCACGACGACCGGCGCCGGGACGGGGTTGCCCTTGGAGACCGTGATCGTGGTGGGCGCGGTGATCTCGGTGAGGGTCTGGTTGGAACCCGTCTCACCGCCCGGCCGGTACTCCGCGATCGTGCCGCTGACCAGCACGCTGTCGCCCACCGCGACGGTCGGCGCGCTGCCCGCGGTGTAGACGAAGACGCCCTCGCTGGTGCGCGGGTCGCTGTCCGGGCTCGTCGTGTCCTGGATCCAGAAGCCGCGGTCACCCGAGGCGCGCGTGCCGGTGACGACACCGGGGACGTTGGTGACCTTCTGGCCGTTGAGCGGCGAGATGCGCGTGACGCCCTGGATGTCGTGGATGCGCTTGTCGCCGGGGGTGGGATCGGGGTCGGGGTCGGGATCCGGGTCGCCGCCGCCCGGGGTCTCGCCCTTGGAGTTGGTCGGGGTGGGGTCGCCGGCCGCGAAGTCGGCGGAGTTGTTGTCGGTGTCCGCGAGACCGGTGGGGCGCGCGACCGAGGTGGTGTTGCTCAGGGCGGCCGTCGCGGTGCCCTCGCGCACGACGGCGGAGCCGTAGCCGACGAGGTCCTTGACCCGCGTGTCGGCGGCGCAGTCCGCGGCCGTCTTGCAGGTGAGCGGCGCGGTGCCGCTGACCAGCGCGATGGTGCCGTTGGTGGCGCTCATGGCGATGGTGCCGGTGGCGTCCGGAGCAGGCAGCTCGACGGTGCCACCGGTGCCCTTGGCCTCGGCGACGAGGTACGTCTTGCCGGGAGCGATCGACCCGGCGAGCGGGGTGACGCCCCACTGCGTGCTCGCGCCGGGGCTCGCGGAGATGTACTGGACGCTGAAACCGTCGAGTGCGACGGCCGCAGCGCTCTTGTTGGCGAGCTCGACGAAGTCCTGGGTCAGCGTGGCGCCGGAGTTGCCGCCGCCCCCGTAGACCTCGGAGATCAGCGCGTCTGTGCTGGGTGCGGCGACGGCGGGAACGGCGGCGAGCACGAGTGCCGCCACCGCTGTCCCGACGACGGGCAGGGTGGGTCTCAAAACTTCCTCCAGGGGATGCGGCGGATCGCCGCATCTTTCCTCGATCGGGTGAGCTTTGGTAGCCGTTGTTACTAACGGTTAACCGGTTGGCCCATCAATGATCACTCGAACAAGTGTTCGATCATGGTGTAGGCTCAGTTTCGGAACGCCGGCCAGTGGGCCCCTCCCAGGCACCGGCCGGCGTCCCTACATTTGGCTCGTGGGGATACCGAGCTACGAGCGCCGCTGCGCCGAGATCATCAACCAGACCGAACTGCTGGTCACCGCCCTGGACGACGCTGACCTGGGCATTCAGGTGCCGTCGACGCCAGACTGGACTCTCAACCAACTGCTGCGCCACGTCGGCCACGCTCACCGCTGGGCCGACTCGATGCTCCGCGACAGACTCCCGGAGATCGACTTCTCCCGCAACGGCGCGCAACTCCTGTCGTCGTATGTGGGTGAGTCGTCGTCCGTGCTCATCCCGTGGCTGCGCGAGGGTGCCGCCTCTCTCGCGGAGGTCCTGCGGGAGGTCGACCCGAACGAGATGATCGCGCCGATGGACGGCCATCCGGGCCCGCGCGTGTGGTCGCGCCGGATGACGCACGAGACGGTGATCCACAGGTGGGACGCGTGCGACGCCCTGGGCGTGCCGTTCTCGCTGGACCCCGAGATCGCTCAGGACACACTGCGCGAGTGGACCGATCTCGCGCTGCCGTACGCGTTCTCGCGGTGGCCTGAGGAGACCGCACCGCTCGCCGGGTCCGGGACCGTGCACATGCACGCGACGGACACCGAGGCGGAGTTCGTGATCGATCTCACGGGGCCGCGGCCGGTGGTCTCGGAGGGGCACGCGAAGGCTTCCGTGGCGTTGCGCGGGCCTGTCGTCGATCTGGTGCTGGCCGTGTACCGGCGGCGGTCGCTGGAAGGGCTGGAGGTGTTCGGGGACCGCGCGCTGCTGGAGCTGATGCTGGAGCGCGTTCGTTTTTGACCATGGGGATGCTGAGCTACGGCCGACGACTCGCAACCGTCGTCACCGAGACATCGCTTCTGGTTTCAGCGCTGGACGGCGCTGACCTGAGCGTCGCGGTGCGCTCTCGTCCCGGCTGGACGCTGAACCAGCTGTTGCGGCACCTCGGCTTCGCACACAGGTCGATCGGCGCGGCGCACGCCGTCGAGGGCTACGCGGGCGAGACGCCCGCACAACTGGCGCCGTGGCTGACGGAGGGTGCCGCGCTCTTCGGCAAGACCTTGCGCGAGGCGCCGCTGGACGAGCCGCTGGGACCCGCTTTCTGGTCACGACGGATGGCGCACGAGACGTGGATGCACCGCTTCACCGCGTTCGAGGCGCTCGGGCTCCCGTTCGCCGTCGAACCGGACGTGGCGTGGGACGGGCTGTGGGAGTGGATGAACTCGTCCTTCCCGCTCCACGCAGAGCGGCCCGCCGTCACCGAACTGCTCGGGCACGGCCACAAGCTGCGGTTCTTCGCCAGCGACTACGACACGGCGTCGAACCGGTGGACCGTCGACCTGACGGGGTCGACACCCGTGGTCAAACGCGACGCCAAGGAGAGGTGCACCGTCTACGTCCGTGCGCCGGTCGCCGACCTGGTGCTGACGCTCAACGGGCGACGCGTGCCCGCTCGCAGCGAGGTGACCGGCGACAAGGCGCTGCTGCGCGAGTTCCTCTACGCGGTCAACTAACGGCTCAGCTCGTCACGCGCCGCGTCGAGGAACGCGACCTTCGGCCCGCGGAGGTGCTCCCACAACGTGCCCTCGGCGGGCTCCTGCCAGACGACGTGGTCGAGGGCCGTCACGTAGGCGCGAGCCAGTTCGTGCAGGCGCGCGGCGAACAGCACGTGGATCATCCGTTCGCACACCCAGATCTCGTCGACCACGTCCAGGGCCGACGTCTTCCAGACAGGCGTGCCGTCGCGGTCTTCCGCAACGCGTTCCGCGCGTTGGGCGACCCGGATGAACTCCCGCAGCAGGTCGAGCTGTTCGGAGCGGCGAGCGGCGGCACGTTCGGCGGTCTGGCGGCGCACGTCGTTGCGTTCCACCCGCCGCGCCACGCTGCTCTGCACCAGGGAGGACAGGCCGCCACCGAGCAGCACGCCGGTCAGGGAGAGGACCGCGACCCACACCTGTGTCTGCATGGGTGCGATTGATACCAAAAGCCAGAGCCCCGGTTGCCATGATCGGCAACCGGGGCCCCTGAACCGCTTACTCGGTGCGGAAGGACACGTCGCCGGAGTCGACACTGCGCAGAGTGCCCAGCGACGTCGCCTGACCCGTGCAGTCCGGCGTGGAGTAGGCGAGGACGTTCGTCAGGCCGCTCCAGCCGACCAGGAGGTCAGCACCGGCCGGCACCAGGTGGCACCCGCCGTCCGGCTGGGGGAAGTTCTTGATGAGCTTGAACTCCTTGTGGGCGTAGAACGAGAGCCCGGTCTCAGGGTCCGCGGGGGCGGCCGTTGCGGGGCCGGCCATCGCTCCGGCGAGCGCCGCGGCCGAGACGAGACCGATCGCGGTGCGGGTCAACGCGTTGCGCATCCTTCGCTCCTTCGAGGTAGGTAGATCTGCGCCCACCTCAACCAGTACCCGAAGGAAGTTGAAGGATCAACATTTGAGAGGAGTTCCGGGAACGCAAGAAGGGCCCCGGATCACTCCGGGGCCCTTCAACAGCGGTGGCGGTGGGATTTGAACCCACGGAGGCTTTCACCTCACACGCTTTCGAGGCGTGCTCCTTCGGCCGCTCGGACACGCCACCGATAAGAACAATACACAGCCGCCGCAGCCGCTTTAACGCTGGGTCCGGAAGAACCGTTCCAGCAGCTCAGCGCACTCCGCCTCCAGCACACCGCCCTGCACCTCGGGCCGATGGTTGAGCCGCCGGTCGCGCACGACGTCCCACAACGAGGCCACCGCACCGGTCTTGGGCTCCCAGGCACCGAAGACGAGGCGTGAGACACGGGCGAGCACAAGAGCGCCGGCACACATCGTGCACGGTTCCAGCGTCACCGCGAGGGTGCAGCCGTCGAGCCGCCAGCCGTCGCCGTACCGAGCGGCAGCAGCACGCAGCGCCAGGATCTCGGCGTGCGCTGTCGGGTCGCCCAACGCCTCGCGGGCGTTGCAGGCTGACGCGAGCACGGAACCGTCCGGGGCGAAGACGACGGCGCCGATCGGGACGTCCGTGCCCGCGTCCGCGGCCGCGACGAGAGCGGCTCGGACCATGTCCTCCGAGGAGATCACGCTTGGATCGTGTCGAGCAGCTTCGTGAGCTCGTCGATGAAGCCGATGCGCTGGGCGATCATCTGGAGCTGCTCGTCCGGGTAGAGGTCGACCTCGTCGACGATGATCTGGAGTTCGTGCGAGGGCATGCCGAGGTCGGACAGGACGCCCAGGTCGCCCTCGGGCCAGAGTTCGTTGTCCTCCTCGTCCGGAGGGTCGACTCGCAGGAGGTCCAGCACGTCGGCCGCGATGTCGTAGTCGAGGGCGGCGGCCGCGTCCGACAGCAGCAGCGCGACTCCGCCTGGCACGGGGCGGAGAACGATGAAGAACTCGTCGTCGACGGCGAGAAGCCCGAAGACGGCTCCGGTCGACCTCAGTTGGCGCAGCTCCGTGATCGCCGCGTCCAGCTCCGACAGCGCGGAGCTGTCCATCCTGTTGCACCGCCAGCGGCCGTCCTCCCGGACTACCGCGACCGCGAAGCCGTTGACCGGCTCCTGCTGTGTCATGTGCACACCGTAGGGCCCAGACGACCTTCCCGGTAGCCGAGGTGGTGGCACCATCGGTAGATGAGCACAACTACGCCGGACCCCCGTCTCGCCGGACTGCTCGAAGGGGCGCGCTCACTGCAGCCCCGCACGGTGGCGCTGCGCCGTCAGATCCACAAACACCCTGAGCAGGGGCTTCAGAACCCCAGGACTCAGGCGGCGATCCTGCACGCGTTGGAGGGGTTGCCGGTCAAGGTCACGAAGGGTGAGTCGACGACGTCGGTCGTGGCGGTGCTCGAGGGCGACCAGCCGGGGCCGACGGTGCTGTTGCGCGGCGACATGGACGGCCTGCCGCTCCAGGAGGAGACAGGCCTGCCGTTCGCGTCCGAAGTGGACGGCAACATGCACGCCTGCGGTCACGACACGCACGTGGCGATGCTCGCCTCGTCCGCCCGTCTGCTGGCCGACCGGCGCGACTCGCTCAAGGGTCGCGTGCTGTTCATGTTCCAGCCGGGCGAGGAGGGCCACCACGGCGCCCGGTACATGATCGAGGAGGGGCTGCTCGACGACGGCGTGGAGAAGGCGTTCGCGCTGCACATCACGTCGACGATGAAGTCCGGCGTGGTGACGTGCCGGCCGGGCGCGATGATGGCGTCCGCGGACACGTTCCACGTGCACGTGAAGGGCCGCGGCGGGCACGGCGCGATGCCGCACAACGCGCTGGACCCGGTGCCGGCGGCCGCGGCGATGGTGGGGGCCATCCAGACGATGCTCGGGCGGCGGATCAGCGTGCACCAGCCCGCGGTGGTCACCGTCGCGCAGATCAACGCCGGTACGACGACGAACATCATCCCCGAGGTGGCCACGCTCGACGGGACGATCCGGACGTTGTCCGAGGAGACGCGCGCGCTCGTGCACAAGGAGCTCAAGCAGGCCGTGAAGCACACGGCCGCCGCCTACGGGTGCCATGCCGAGGTCAGCATCGTGCCGGGCTACCCGGTGACGGTGAACGACGACGTCGTCGGGCAGCACGTGGTGGACCTGGCCGCGACGGCGATGGGCGCCTCGTGGAGCGAGCCCATGCAGGACCCGCTGATGGGCGCGGAGGACTTCTCGTACGTGCTGCAACGGGTTCCCGGCGCGCTGGCGTTCCTCGGAGCCTGCCCTCGCGGGGTCGATCTGGAGGAGGCCGCGCCGAACCACTCGAACCGGGTGCTGTTCGACGAGGCCGCCATGGAGCACGGGGTCGCGATGTACGCGGCGTTCGCGCTGGACGCCCTCCGGTAGTTGCAGGTACGCGTCACACGGAATGATGGGCGCCGTGCGAGACGTGTGCGTGATCGGACTGGGACTGATCGGCGGCTCCGTGCTGCGAGCCGCCAAGGCTGCCGGTCGCACGGTGTGGGGTGCGACGGCGAGCAAAGAGGACGCGGACAAGGCACGCGCTGAGGGCTTCGACATCACGTCCGTGGAGGAAGCCCTCAGCCGGAGCCCCGAGGCACTGGTCGTCCTCGCCGTGCCCATGCCCGCGCTGCCTGACCTGCTGCGCAAGATCCCCGCGGGCACGAGACTCACGGACGTCACGAGCGTCAAGGGGCCCGTGCACGACGCGGTGCACAGGTACGCGCCGCACGTGCGGTTCGTCGGCGGGCACCCGATGGCCGGCACTAGCAGGAGCGGCTGGGACGCGGGCACGGCGACCCTCTTCGAGAACGCCGCCTGGGTCGTCACGCCCGAGGAGGCCGACGACCACCTCAACGACGTCATGCGACTCGCGCTCGACCTCGGCGCGCACGTGGTGCCGACGACGCCCGAGGAGCACGACGAGGCCGTGGCGCGGATCAGCCACCTGCCGCACATCATGGCGGCGATCCTCGCGGCGGTCGGTGCCGACGGCGGCCCGCTGGCCATGGCACTCGCGGCGGGCAGTTTCGGTGACGGGACGCGGGTCGCGGGCAGCCGGCCGGAGCTCGTGCGGGCCATGTGCGAGGGGAACCGGGACGCGCTGCTGACGGCCGTCGACGACGCACTCGGCAGGCTCGGCGCGGCACGGGGCTCGCTGGCGTCCACCGGAGGTCTCGCCAAGACCATCGAGGCCGGTCACGAGGGCAGGAACGCGCTGGTCAACCAGCCTGGCCGCACCGCGGTCACGATCGACCTGACCAAGCCGGGAGCACTCGCCGCGCTGCGCAACCTGGGGTCGCGCGGCGGACGCGTGGTTGGGCTGAACGGCAGCACCGCCCAGGCGGAAACGTCGTAGGGTCGCCGGGTGGATCGACGGACGCTCGCCGGTGGGCTCGGTGGTCTTGCGCTCGTCGTTGCCGCCGTCGTGGCGCTCCGCAGCGGTGACGCGCCGGACACCCTCAAGAAGGAGATCGCGGACGGCGTCGAGGTCGTGGCGCTCCAGGAGCCGACGAAGCCGGCCAACCCCAGGGCCCAGGCGCTCGACGTGGACGCGCTGCAGATCGCGTGGAACGGCTCGGCGTCCGCCTACGAGGTGCGCTGGAACGGCAACGAGCAGCTCGTGCCCACGCCCGAGGTCGAACTGCCGGGGCTGAACCCCGACGAGGAGACGCAGGTCGAGATCCGGGCGGTCAGCGCCACCGGCAAGCGCAGTGAGCCGCTCAAGCTCGCCGCCACGCCCAAGGACCTCTACAACGGCAAGTGGGACGACCAGCTCGTCGGCCAGCCGGACAAGTTCGACGGCCCCGAGTCCCTCGACCCGCGCAAGTGGCGGGTGGAGGCCGAAGCGGACTGCCTCGGTCTCCGGCCGTTCGGACCGGGCAAGCGCGTCGACGTCGACTGCCCGATGGCCTCCTTCCAGTCGAACACGCCCATCCGCTTCGGGGTGCCCGCGAACGACGGCGCGACCGGCCGGGCGATCATCAGCGTCGCGGGCGCGGTCGAGTCGAGTCACGTGCGGCTGACGTTGCTGCCCGACCCGTGGCAGTACCTGAAGGAGACCGACGCGCAGCCCAGGGGCGCGGTCAGCCTCGACATCACGACGCAGGGCACGCGGATCATCGCGGACCCCGAACTCCCCCGCACCGGCAAGCAAATCGCCCTCGGCGACGCGCCCATGACCGGACTCGTCGCGGGTGTGCGGCACCGGTGGGAGATGCGGGTGCTGCCGGACGCCGTGGTCGCGCTGCGGGACGGCGTCGTGGTCGCCTACGAGCCCGTCGAGATCAGGGAACGCGTGGTGCATCCGCGGATCCGCATCGACGGCGGTGGGTTCCTGGACGCGTTCGGCGTCGGGGGCGTGCCGGAACGCGTCGTGCCCACCGAGGTCATCCCGCTCGACCAGGACGTCGACCTGCCGCAGGACGTCGTCGCCGTGAAGCTCGTCAAACCCGGACAGGGCAACCAGGTCACCATCACCGACGTGCCGCTCAGCGCCGGGAAGATCCGTGCCCAGGAGGCACGGCTGGTGGTCGTCCGCAAGCCCGAGAGCCGCCCCGGCGCGCTCCCCCGGCTCGCGGACCGGCCCGGCGGCATCAAGACCGGCGGCCCCCGGCTGCACGTCATGCACGAGGACGGCGCGAAGCCTCCGCAGCCGTTGCCCGCCAAGGGACGCGTCCTCGTCACGGCCGAGCTCAACGACATCGGCCACCGCGGCATCGAGCTCGAACTCGACGGCAGGCGGATCGTCGCGCTGCCCACCAACGAGCAGGGGCCCGGCGTCCCCGGCAGGCACGAGTTCTGGCTCGACACCGGCGACCTGACCCCGGGGTCGGACGCTCGGCTCAAGCTCAGCGTCCTTCCGGCGGACGGTGGCGAACCCGTTATCGCGGAAACCGTGTTCGAGCTGGGGTGAACGCCCTAGCGTGACCGCTATGAAGCGGGTCGTCCTCGTAGTCGCGGGACTCGCGCTGGTGGCGGGCGTGATCGTGCTGCGCGACACCGGCGGGAGCGACCTGCCCACGGCTCCCCCGCCACCGACGAAGCTCAAGGCGTACACGGCGGAACAGCTCCTGGTGCCGGGCCCGACGAGTCGACCGGCGAAGCCCACCGGCATCGTCGCGCGCGCCGGCCACCACAAGATCCAGCTCAACTGGTCGGGCGACGCACCCGCGTACGAGGTGCGCTGGGGCGCGAAGGTCCGGCTCGTCACGCGTCCCGGCACCCAGCTCAACGGCCTGGAGAACGAGCGCGAGCAGCAGATCGACATCCGCGCCGTCGACTCGTTCGGCCAGCGCTCGCAGCCCGTCACGACCAAGGCGACCCCACGCGCCGACAACGCGCCGTACACGTTCGTCGACCGCTTCGACGCCCCCGCCGAGCCCGACCTGCAGCGGTGGAGGCTCTCCAAGCGCACCGACTGCGCCCGCGCCACCTCGGGCGACGAGGACGACCACGACCGCCTGATCATCAGCAGCAGCTGCGGCACGCGCGCGGTGACGCTGAGGTCGCGCACACCGTTCGTCCGCGGCGACGACGAGAGTCGGCTCGTGGTCGAGACCGACGCCCCGAGCACCGGCGGCAAGCTGCTGCTCGACCTCGTGCCGGGCCCGGTCAGCGTGCAGGGCGAACCGGTGCCGCCGAACACGATCCGCGCCACGGTCTCCACCGACAACGCCGGCAACTCGATCCTCGAGCTCGTCCCGAACGGCACCGCGGTCAAACCCGTCCCCGCCGCGGTGCCGGGCGTGACGGTGCGCTGGGAGGTCGTGCTGACCGCCGCCGGAGTCCAGGTCGTGCGCGACGGCGACGTCCTCGCGACCTCGCCGTTCGTACCGCAGTGGCGCGAGGCGACGGCGCTGGTGGGCGTCGCGGCCCTGGCGGGTGACCGGATCCGCGCCGGCGTCGACCTGATCGGCTACCGCACGGCCAAGGCCGACGCCCCGAGCACCGGCCCGACGCCGCAGGTGCGCGTGGACGGCCCGGCCAGCACCAGCGCCCACCCCCTCGCGGACGTCACCGCAGGTCAGCTGCGCATCGCGATGATCCCCTCGCGCGAGAGCGAACCCATCACCGCCGTGAAGGTCAACGGCATCCAGGTGCCCCTCAGGCCTGCCGTCGAGGGTGAGCCGTGGAAGCCCGGTGCGGAGTACCCGGCCGTCGCCGACCTGCCGCGGGAGGCCTTCACCGACAACCTGAACGTCCAGCTGGTCACCCTGGAACGCGTCCAGGTCACCCACACCGACGTCGAGCTGACCGGCCCCAAGAGCATCACCCAGCGCGAGACCGCCGACCCGCTGGTGGACGCGAAGCCGGCCCTCGCCGACCCGATCCCCGAGGTCCTCGACGCCGGTGGCCAGCCCATCGAGAACGGCGCCGCCTTCAACCGGGGCCGCGTGGTCCTGGAGGTGCGGATCAACGCCCTCGACGCGTCCGTGGCGGGCCTCGCGGGGTTCGAGATCAGGCTCGACGGCAACCACGTCGCGACCGTCCCCACCACGGCCGACGGACCCGCCGCGGCAGGCCGGTGGCGGATTTCACTCAACACCGCCGCGCTGACCGCCGGACCGCACGCCGTCGAGGTGAAGGCCTTCAGCACCGATTCAGAGGTGCATCCCGAAACGGGTTACGTTCCCTTTTTGCTCAAGCCGTGATTGCTCCAAGATGGGTCTCATGGCCCGCGCACTGATCATCGACGCCGCCCGCACGCCGTTCGGGAAGTACCGGGGAGGTCTTTCCGGCATCCGGGTGGACGACCTCGCGGCGCTGCCCATCGTCGACCTGCTGCGCCGCTACCCGTCGCTCGACCTGGCGCGCATCGACGACGTGCTGCTGGGTGACGCGAACGGCGCCGGCGAGGACAACCGCAACGTCGCCCGCATGGCCGCGTTGCTGGCGGGACTGCCGGTCTCCGTGCCGGGCGTGACGCTGAACCGGCTGTGCGCGTCCGGCGGCGAGTCGATCATCCAGGGTGCCCGTGCGTTGATCACCGGGGATGCCGACCTGATCATCGCCGGTGGTGTCGAGGGGATGTCGCGGGCGCCGTTCGTGACGGCCCGTCCGGACAAGGCCTTCCCGGACCGCCTGGAGACCGTGTCGACGGCACTGGGCTGGCGGCTCGTGAACCCGCGCATGCCCAAGCACTACACGACTCCGTTGGGGCTGGCCGCCGAGAACGTGGCCGTGGAGCTGGGAATCACCCGCGAGCAGATGGACAACTTCGCGCTGCGCTCGCACCGGCGGGCCGCGGCGGCCTGGGACGCGGGCGTGCACGAGGGGTTCGCGTTCCCCGTGCAACTGCCGGACGGCACCGCGATCCGGCGCGACGAGAACGTCCGCGCGGACACCAGCGTCGAGAAGCTGTCCAAGCTGAAGCCCGCGTTCTCGGAGAACGGCTCGGTGACGGCCGGCAACGCGTCACCGTTGAACGACGGCGCTCTCGCCGCGTTGCTCGGCACGGAAGCGATCGCGTCGGAGTTGGGCGTCGAGCCGCTGGGTGAGGTGCTGGGATCGGCGACCACCGGCGAAGAACCGCACCGGTTCACGATCGCGCCCGTGTCGGCGATCCGGAAGTTGTTGAAGCGCCTGCACCTCGAGGCCGATCAGGTCGACCTGTGGGAGATCAACGAGGCCTTCGCCGCGATGGCGTTGTCCGTCGTGCACCACCTTCCCGACATCGACAAGGAGAAGGTCAACGTCCACGGCGGCGCGATCGCCTACGGACACCCGCTCGGCGCCTCGATGCCGCGCGTGATCGTCGACCTGTGCCGCCACCTGCGGGCTCGGGGTGGCGGCGTCGGCATCGCGGCGGCGTGCGTCGGTGTGGGCCAGGGTGTGGCCGTGGCGGTGCGCGTCTAACGCTTGGAGTGCAGGATGTCGCGCGCCTGCTCGGCCGCGCGCACGATGCTCTCGCTGACGAAGTCGAGGAACCGCGCGATGTTCTCCAGCCGGACGGCCGCGGGGGTGCCGGGGCCGAGGCTGCTGACGCCCTGGCGCGCGGCCTCGGCGAGCGTCGTCGTGCCGGCGGCGCTCGCGATCATCGACTGGTACCAGATGTCCCCGTCGTCGACGACGTAGCGCTCGCGGCGGCGTTCGTCGCGCTCGCGGCCGATGAGACCCTGACTTTCCAGGTAGGCCATGGCTTTCGAGACCGATGCCGGACTGACCTGCAGATGTCCCACCAGTTCTGACGCGGTCAGGCTGCCGGAGTCGGTGGCGTAGAGGCTCGCGAGCGCCCTCGCCGTCATCTTCGGCAGCCCCTGGCCGATGAAGATCCCCGAGAACACCTCCTCGAACTCCCGCACCGCCTCCGGGTCGCGTCCGTCGGCCCGTTCCGGGACCTGCCTGCGCGGCGCGGCCTGCTTGCGGCGCTGGGCGCGGCGTTCGGTGGTGAGCTGGGCGATGTCGGCCTTGTAACCGGCCGGACCTCCGTTGCGCAGCACCTCGCGCGTGATCGTCGAGGTCGGCCGGTCGAGGCTCCTCGCGATCTCCGCGTACGCGAGGCCGTCGGCGAGGCCGAGGGCGATCTGGCGGCGTTCCTGCTGGGTGAGTCGACCTCCTGGCATGCGTCCCACCATAGCGTTCATCGACATCTCATTGCAACGCGCGTTGCATTAGCTCTACATCCGGTTGCAACGATCTTGGGCTTCTGAGCTGCTTTAAAGCGTTCTCGTCGCAACGAAGTTGTTGGCGAGATCCGGAAACGCAACGTAGCTTTTCGCACATCAGAAACAACGAGCCACAGGAGCCCGAGATGCAGACCTTCGCCACCCCCGCCCCCATCGCCGCCGTCCTCGACATCCCCGCCGGCCGAGTCCAGTTCATCGCCGCCGACCGCGCCGACACCGCCGTCGAGGTCCTGCCGGCCAACGCCTCGCAGAGCCGCGACGTGAAGGCCGCCGAGAAGATCCGGGTCGCCTTCGCCGACGGCGTCCTGCGCGTCACGACCGAGACCGGCAACAAGATCCTCGGCTCCTCCGGGTCGGTCGAGATCACCGTCCAGTTGCCCGCCGGTTCCCGCGTCGAGGCGAAGGCCGCCAGCGCCGAGTTCCGCGGCGTCGGCCGGCTCGGCGACATCGCCTTCGAGGCCGCGCAGAGCGACGTCAAGATCGACGAAGCCGCGAACGTCCACGTCTCGACGCAGGCCGGCGACGTCACCATCGGCCGCCTCAACGGTTCCGCCGAGATCACCACGCAGAAGGGCGACATCACCGTCGCCTCCGGCCTCTCGGCCGCCCTCGACGCCGGCACCGCACACGGCCGCGTCACCAACTCGCTGCGCAACGACGGCACGACCGCGATCACCATCCGCGCCACCACGTCGTACGGCGACATCACCGCCCGCAGCCTCTGACCGCACACTCACTCACCGGGGAGCTTTCGTGATCACCGACGCCAACTACCAAGCCGCAGAACAACTCCTCCGCCGCCCGGCGGCCCCCGGCGAACTCGTCGTCGGTGACAAAGTCCGTCCACAGTGGATCGAGGACGGCCGCCGCTTCTGGTACCAGATCCGCGACGGCGCGGAACGCCAGTTCGTAGTCGTCGACCCGGCCGCGGGCACCCGCACCCCGGACTTCGACCCGACGCCGTTCCTGCCGACCCCCGGCAACCCGCTGGAAGTGCCTTCGCCGGACGGCAAGATCGCCGCGTCCCGCCGAGGCCACGACCTGTGGGCCCGCTCGGGCGAGGAGGAATGGGCGCTCACGTCCGACGGCGTCGAGGGCCACGGTTACGGCTACGGCCCGGACGCCATGAGCTACGGCACGCTGATGCGCAAGTTCGGCCTCCCGCACATGCCACCGGCCCTGGCGTGGTCCCCGGACTCGTCCAAGCTCCTCGCCCACCGCACCGACCAGCGCAACGTCCGCAGGACGCACCTGATCGAGTCACGCCCGGCCGGTGGCGGCGCCCCGGTCACGCACACCCAGCACTACGCCTACCCCGGCGACGCGGACATGCCCCTGGCCGAACTGGTCGTGTTCGACGTGGAGGCGGGCACGACGGTGTTCGCTGCCTGCGATCCCCTGCTCATGCCGGAGTTCTCGCCGATCACGGCGGGCTGGGCGTGGTGGTCCGACGACAGCACGGCCGTCTACTTCCTGTCCCGCCCCCGCGACCAGCACACCCTTGTGCTGAACCGAATGGACGTCTCATCCGGCGAGGTCCGCGTCGTGGTGAGCGAGACGGACTCCACCCGCGTCGGCCCCAACCAGTTCATGTACGGCACGCCCCTCGTCCGGGTGCTCGCCGACGAGGTCCTGTGGTTCTCACAGCGCGACGGCTGGGGCCACCTCTACCGCTACGACCTGCACACCGGCGCACTGCTCGGCCAGGTCACCTCGGGCTCCTGGCTGGTCCGCGAGGTGCTGCACGTCGACGAGACGAGACGTCTCGTCTCGTTCACGGCCAGCGGACTGGTCGCGGACGACCCGTATCGACGCACGGTGTGCCGGGTCGGCCTGGACGGCAGCGGGTTCGAGGTCGTCACGGACGACTCGCTGGACCACGACGTCACGGCCTCCCCCGACGGGACGTACTTCGTCGACTCCGCGTCCACTGTGGACATGCCGCCGGTGACGACCGTGCGTTCGTGGGACGGCGAAGTGCTGGTGTCGCTGGAGACCGCCGACATCAGCCGCCTGCTCGCCACGGGCTGGACCGCTCCGGAACGCTTTTGCGTCAAGGCGGCCGACGGCACCACGGACATCTACGGCGTGCTCTACAAGCCGCGCGACTTCGACCCGTCCGGCAGCTATGCCGTGGTGGACAGCGTGTACCCCGGACCGCAGGTCACGAGGGTCGACCCGTGCTTCGACCCCGGCGGCATGGGCCTCGACGCGGAACCGTTGGCAGCACTCGGTTTCGTGGTGGTGGCGATCGACGGACGCGGCACGCCGGGCCGTTCGAAGGCCTTCCTCGACGCGTCGTACGGCCGGTTGGCGGACGCGGGCAACCTCGAAGACCACGTTGCCGCACTGCACCAGTTGGCCGAGTCACGGCCGTGGATGGACCTCGACCGAGTCGGCGTCATGGGCCACTCGGGCGGCGGATTCGCTGCCGGACGGGCGATGCTCGCCTTCCCGGAGACCTACAGGGCAGGCGTCGCGCTGTCCGGCTCGCACGACGCCCGGTGCATCGGACTGGGCTGGGCCGAGAACGTCGACGGCGCCGACAACCCGTCAGCCTGGGAGCGCGCCTCGAACGTCGAGCTCGCGGACCGGTTGCAGGGCAAGCTGTTGCTGGTGCACGGCGAGTTGGACGACACCGTGCACCCGGACCACTCGCTGCGGCTCGCGGACGCGTTGATCACGGCCGGCAAGGAGTTCGAGCTGGTGATCGTGCCGGGGTCCGAGCACCTGTTCCTCGACCGAATGGCGTTCGTGCGGACGAAGGCCTGGGACTTCCTGGTGCGCGCGCTGATGGGGGTCGAGCCGCCTGCCTACCGGCCCGCGCCGATCCTGATCGACCCCGAGGTGCTGGGCGAGATGCTCTAGCCGGCTTTCACCTCGGCCAGAAACGCCGACCACGCCTTGTCCGACACGGGCAGGTGCGTGGTCGGCGCCTTGCTGTCCCGGATGCCGACACCACGACCGACCTCGACGCAGTCGCTCGAAGTACCGCTGTAGCTGCTCTTCCGCCAGGTCGTCATGTGCCCGTCTCCTCACGCAAGCAAGCTGGTGATCAACTCCCTCGATTGTTCCTCATCCAAGGCCTGGGCGGCGAGCGCCTCCAACACCTCGTCGTAGGCGGTGATCGAGCCCTTGTCCTCGAGAAACAGGTTGGAGTTGTGGCTTTCCAGGTAGACCACCGGCTCGAACTTCTCGTAACCGAGCCTGGTGAACGAACCTGCGAGTCCGGCGTGTACGCCGATCGCGAGCGGAACGACCCTCACGCTGACATAGGGCCGGATGGACATGCGAAGGAGTTCGTTCAGCTGCTCGACCATCAACTCGGCGCTACCGACTTGCAGCCGCAAGGCCTGTTCGTGGATGTAGAAGACGAACTCACGGCTCCGGTGGAAGACCGTCTTCCGCCCAGCCTTGGCGGCCACGATCTCGGCAACCTGTTCGGCCGAGATCTTCGGAACGGCGCGCACGACCTCGGCGCAGTACTGCTCGAGTTGGAGGAGGCCTGGGATGAGGTCCATCGCCCACACGAAGACCTTGTTGGCGAGCCGCTCCTGGTCGATCAACGTGGTCAGCTGCTTGGGCACGCCGTCGTTGAACTCCAGGTATCCCTTCTCGCGGGTCTCCCTGAAGAGC
The DNA here is from genome assembly GCF_033794685.1 of Streptomyces sp. ID05-26A. NCBI lineage: Bacteria > Bacillati > Actinomycetota > Actinomycetes > Kitasatosporales > Streptomycetaceae > Streptomyces > Streptomyces sp. ID05-26A. The sequence continues at coordinate 2,387,786 of NZ_JARAYZ010000001.1, read as the reverse complement.
GCGAGCAGGCGGCGGGCTTCGTCCGGCTTCACCGTGCAGAGGCCGAGGAGCATCGCCACTTCGACCTCTGTGACGCCGCCCTTGCCCTTGACCAGGTCGGAGACCTTGGCCTCTTCCCAGTCGAGCAACTCGGCGATCCGCCGCTGCGTCATCCCGGTGGACTGGATGACGTCGCGGACGCCATCACCGAACGAGCGGCCGACCACGCTCGAAAATCGTTTCGGCATGGTCGGAAGCTAGAACCACCGGCCCCGGCTCTTCCATCGTTCGGCCCCGACTCGCCACGAAGGAAGTACTTCTTGGAGCGCTTCTAAATCCGCTTCGAGATCAGCGGGTACTCGACGACGAGGCCGTTGGGGTCGACCTTGATGTTCTGCTCGAACCCGCCGCTCTTGAACCGCACCACCGAGACCTCGTCGCCGACCGAGACGGTCTTGTAGGTCTGGGTGACGGCCTTGACCGACAGGTCGGGCAGGGACACGCGGACGACGGGCAGCGCGTGCTCGCCCGGTTCACGGTGCAAACCCAACCGCCGGATCGGGATGGCGTTGAACAGCACGGCGAACTGGACGTCGACGTCGAGGGCGTCGTTGAACGTCTCGCGCTTGCTGCCCTGGCCGTGGTCCACCAGCCAGGCGCCGTCCTCGGTCCTCGACAGGGAGCACTGGCGCTCTTCGAGGACGGTGGCCGTGCGCAGCAGCAGCCGGTTGACCTGGCCGCTCTCGCCCACGGACACCTCGAAGGAGGCGTTGAACTGCTCGTCGGGGCCGGCGGCGACGAGACGGCCGGACGCGCGGAGGCGTTGGTCGCTCGACAGGAGCAGGCGGACCTGCTCCAGCCGCGGCTCGTGGATGCCCTGCCAGGTGATCATGTCCGGCCTGCGGGCAGAAGGAGAGCGGGTCTCTCCGGAGGAGGTGACCCGCCCAGCGTCAGTGGCGTTGAAGGAGTTCACTCATCCACCTGGAAGGATGTCCTTGATCTTCTCGGCGACCGAGTCGACCTGCTGTTCGTGACCGAACTTGCCTGCGATGAAGTCCGCCGCGGCGTCCACGCCCTGGTCGACCTTCTCGTGGTTCTGCTCAGCGAGGTCCAGGGCCTTGTTCTTGATCTCGTCGAAGTTCATGTGATGCTCCTTCGTCCCTGACGCAGGGTACCCGAGTAGGGCCCGCGTGGTGATAGTCCGCGATCACGCTAACTGCGCCTGGACAAGTCGGCTCTGTGAAACGAGGATGTCGCTACCGCCGCCTGGTCGGCCGCCTTCGCGGTCAGAACCAGGAGGATGCTCGATGACACGACTCCTGCGTGGAGTTATGTCCGCAGTACTGCTGTTGCCGCTCGTCGCGGTCTCCTCGGCCAACGCCACGGCCGACGTTCAGGGGAAAGCGAAGTTCACGGTGACGACCACGGCCACGAGCGTCGCGGCCCGCAGCGATCGGCGTCCGGTCGCTGGAGGGGTCTACGACAAGAAGGTGAACAAGACGTTCATCTCGTGGGCCGGCCAGTACGAGGACAGCTACGTCCAGTCGTACGACCACCGCAAGTCCACTTGGTCCGCACCCAACCGGATCGCGGACGGTGCGTCGGACGCGCACAACTACCCGACCATGGTCCAGGCCAAGGACGGGCACCTGCTCATCTTCCGCGGCATGCACAACATCGAGTTGCGCATGTCCCGCTCGCCCAAGCCGAACTCGGCCGACGGCGTCTGGGAAGAAACGCTGATCTCGAAGAACGCGGCCACGTACCCGATGCCGTTCGTCACGCGCGACGGCACGATCTACGTGTTCTACCGCGAGACGACGCGTGACCTCGACGGCACGACGCCGACGGACACGCGCCCGATGCTCTACGTGGTGTCCAAGGACAACGGCAAGACGTGGAAGACCTCCACGGACCTGACCGGGGACCGCTTCGCGATCGGCTCGACCGCCCGCGCGGACAACATGAACGAGATCTACATCGGTCAGCTCCGCCAGGAGGACAACGGCCGCGTGCGGATCGTCTACACGCTCGCCGGCGGTGGTCCCGAGGGCAACAAGCACGACCGCTACCACCGCAACATCTACTACACGTGGTTCGACCCGCAGAACCGGCACTTCTACTCGGCGGCCGGCAAGGACCTGGGCACCCAGATCGACGACGCCGACCAGGAGAAGCACCTGAAGGTCGCGGAGACCCCGCTGACCCTGCCGAACAACGTGAAGTCGCCCGACTACATCCAGCAGGTGGGCACGACCCTCGGGCAGCCGTTCCTGTTGTGGTTCATGGGCGACGAGGCCGGTGGCCCGCTGCACAACTTCCTGTCCGTCTGGAACGGTCGCAGCTGGGAGACCAAGGAGGTCGCACGGGGCCTGCGCACCCGTGAGGTCGAGAAGGTCGACCTGTTCACGTGGCGCGTCTACGCCACCGAGGACGGCAAGCCGAACGTGAACACGTACCTGGTGCGGCTGGGTCGTTTCTGGTCGCCGGAGACCGTCATCCCGACGGCCAAGCCGGTGCAGCGCGTCGAGATCGTGGACAACTTCCGCGACCCGGCCCGCGCGATCTTCTCCGGTGCCTCGTCCAACCGGGACGTCGCGATCGCCGACGGGGACATCTACGTGGCTGGTCTGAGCCGCCGGTAAACCCTTCGGAAATGGCAAACGCCCCCTGCTCCGGCGCGGAACCAGGGGGCGTTCGTCTGGGGGCTGGCTACCTCAGATCAGGCGCCGGCCTTCTTGCGACGGACCACGAACAGCGCACCGACACCGGCGCCGACGAGGACCAGACCGCCGAGCAGCGGCCACAGGATGGACGCACCGGTCGAAGCCAGGTCGTCCTCGCCGCCACCCGGAGCCGGGTTGGCCGGGGTGGAGGAGGTGGTCGACGGAGTGGTCTCCGGCGCCGTGGTGGTCGTCGTGGTGGTGGTCGTCGTCGTGGTCGTGGTGGTCGGCACGACGCCGACCTTCCAGTCGGCCTTGCCGAGCTTCTCGACCTTGGCCTTCTGCGGCTGGGCGATCACGAGGGACTGCGCGACGTTCTTCGAGTCCTTGTTGTGGGCGACGAACAGGCGGCCCAGCGCGATCTCGGCCTCGGCGGAGAGCTTGAAGTCGGCCTGGCCGTCCTTCGCGTTCGCCGGGACGTTCACGAAGAACTCGGAGATCTTCTCGACGCCCTTGACGGTGATGCCGTCAGCCTTCTGCTTGACCTCGAGCGGGTTGCCCTGGGCGTCGACGATGGTGACACCCTCGGGCAGGTTCGCGGTCAGCTTGATCTCGTTGGCCGTGGTCGTGACCTTGAACGGGCCGATCTTCTCGCCCGGCTTGCCCGACTTCGACTCCGGGTCGATGGTCAGCGTCGGCTTCGGCGCCTCCTCGACCTTGGCCTCGGCGACGAACTTCTTGTACAGCGCCACGACCTCGGCGTCGTTCTTCTTGTTGTCGACGTCGAGCTTGGCGTCGTCGGAGAAGTGCCAGAGCGCGGCCTGCGTGGCGGCGATGACGTCCTGCTTGTCGAGCTTGTCGATGCCGAACGTCTTCTTGATCTCGTCGACCGACTTGTTCGGGTAGGACCGGTTCAGGATCCAGAGGACCTTGCCGGGGTTCTCACCCTTGAACTTGGTGTTCGGGTTGGGGTGCTTGTCCCACGGCACCTCCTTGAGGACGTCGCCGTCCTCGAGCGGGGTCGGCAGCTCGACGCAGTACGCGAGGACGTTGGTGCGGTTCTCGTCGTCCTCGATGCGGAGCTTGATGACCCAGGTGTCCTGCTTCTGGGCCTTGTCGCCGTCCTTGAGCCACACGTTGTGGCCCTGCTCCTGGCCACCGCGGTCCGGAGTGATCTTGATGTCAGCGTGGGCCGGAAGGGCCGACAACGCGAGGATGGCGGAGGCGCCGAGCAGCGCCGTGCCGATCCTGAACCGGGAAGCCATGGGTCTCCTCTTGCTCACTGAAGTTAGGCCCGAACGCGGCGGGAAAGTCAGTCATCCGTCGGGACGGTCGGCACGTCGTCATCGACACTGAACCGACAGGAAGCGAGCGGGACGTTAGCCGATGGGGTGACACACGTATGAGTGAGGTAAGGAACCCATCACCCACTGTGCGTGAGCAGCGGAAACATACTCAGGGTGTCCACAGTGGATAGGCCTGCGATGCATTCATTCCGTCAGGTGACGTTAAATCTGTTGCCGAACAGTTATCAATCGCGACGTTTCGCTACGGATGATCACTGCGGTCGGTTCAGCGACCTAGGCCACCATTTCGGTAACTTCTGCCGGACGAATGTCGCCGGGACGCAGTGAGGTGCCGCGCAGGCACATCTCCCTGGCCTCCGGGCGGTCACCGGTGAGAATCCACCTGGTCAGCCCGGCCAACTGGTAGGCGATCAGCGGCGGAACGGCGTCGCCCACGTGCCGGTACGCGTTTCCGAGGATCGAGACGTCGAAGCGGAACTGGCGCGGGAACCCTTGCAGCAGTGCCATCTCGCGGACCGTGCACAGGCGGTGCTGGACGGGGTGCGCATAACGCCCGTTGCCGACGTGGCCGCATTCGCGCTTGATCGTCCGGGCCGGTTCGTCCCACCACATCCGGCCGTAGACGTCGGGGTGCGAACCCCAGTTCTGCTCTTCGACGATCTTGCGTTGTGCCGGATTCAACAACTCGGCGGTCTCCGGTGTCCGGAGCAGGTCGGCCCACGATCCGCCGTTCGCGGGAATCGCACGCATTCTTTCGAGACTGCGGTCCTGGGAAAAGGTCGGTGAGACGTGAATGGGGTCTTCCAGGTCCGAGACGCCGGCCGCGACGACGGGCAGCTTGCCGATCGCGCGCCGGACCGTGATCGCGGACGGGCGGATCACCCGGCCCGCCCACAGGTCGTCCAGCGTGAGCAGCGGCAACCCGCCGTCGACCGCCACCATCAACGTCCGTTCGCGCAGCTGCGGCAGGCCGAACCGGGACAGCATGTGCGTGCCACCCCAGACGGAGTACCCGATTCGGGTGAGTTCCTCGGCGAGGCTGTCGAAGTGGTGGCGCTGCTTGCCCTTGACGAGCTCGCGGGCGTTCTCCATCAGCACGACCTTCGGCCGCAGCTCCTGCGCGTACACCGCGATCCGGCCGACCAGCGAGTTCCGCGGGTCGTCGCGCAGGTGGTTCTGCGAGGTGATGCGGCTGAAGCCCGAACACGGCGGGCACGCGAGCAGGACGTCGAGTTCGCCGCGCTTGAGGCCCCAGACCTCGCGCAACGCCGACGGCGAGACCTTGCCGAGGTCGACCTCCAGCGGGTCGACGCCGATGTTCACGCGGTAGGTGTCGTTGCAGCGCAACGAACCCAGCTTCGAGCTCGGCTTGCCGATCTGCGCGTCGGCGGCACCGACGACCCGGAAGTCGCGGTGGGCGTGGAAGCCGTAGCTCATGCCGCCCGCACCCGAGAAGATGTCGGCCACCGAGAAGGACACGGCGAGATCGTACGGGCGAGGCGCCGAGGACCTTTCCCTGACATCCCGTACCTTTCCCGCCTATGGAGCTGCCGCGCGCCTGGCAACGGCCTGACCCGTTGCGCGGACTCGACAGGATTTCCTGGACCGAGGTCTACGACGGCCGGGGTGGCGCCGGTCGCGTGCCCCGTCTGCTGCGCTCCCTGATGGACCCCGGCGAGGACGTGCGGCAGGCCGCGCTCTCACAGCTCGCTGAGCGGGTCCTCACCGACGACACGGTGTCCGAGGCCTCGTTCTGCGTCGTGCCGTTCCTGGTGGAACTGGGAGCGTCCTACAAGGTCGCGGGCGACGTGCGGGACAGGGTGATCTTCCTGCTGGCCGCCATGGCGTTGGCGGGCAAGGGGTTCACCGAGGAGGGCCGGCGCACGCACCGCAGGTGGAACGCCCTCGGCCGGGAGCTGCCGCGGACCGCTCCGGACTGGCTGACGCAGACCCGGCACGCCGTCGCCCAGGGTGCGCCGAAGATCTTCGAGGCGCTCGCGTCCGAACGGGTCGCGTGCCTGGTCGCGCTGGCCTGCGCGGTGCCGGAGAAGCTGCCGTCGTTCGTCGGCGGGCTGATCAACGACATGATCGAACTGCCGGGCGAGGAGATGCTCGCGGACGCCGCCGAAATCGCGGTGGCGCTGCTGAAGGACTCACCCGAGTTACTGGGCGTGGACCTGCCGAAGGTGCTGGGCGAGGGGCTCGTGCGGCCGGTGCACCAGCCGCGCGAGGTCGCCGCCGCCCTGATGGGCTACCGGTTCGCCCTCATCTCCGCGTACGGCGATGAGGGCGCCTGGTAAGCGTTCCTACGCGGTCACGGCCTCTTCGATGGCCTGCTCGACCTGGACCTCGTCCTCGACCGCGATGGCGGGTTCGAGGGCACCGAGGCCCGTCCCCCACTCCTGGTCCGCCAGCGCGAACGCGGCGACCGTCAGCGCGGCCACCGGAGCGCCCACGGGCATGTTCTCGCGGTGCAGGTCGAGGTCCAGCCGGCCGCCGATCGGCGACGGGCTCAGCCTCAGCGTGGCGTGCGCGGCCTCGTCGGTGTGCGCGAGGCGGCAGGCCCAGCCGGTGAAGATCACGCGGCGCTCGTCGACCTCGGTCGGCTGCACGGCCCGCACGTTGGCGCCCACGGCACCGGCGCGGTGGTTGTCCGCCGCCTGCAGGACGAGCTCCTCGAACTCCATCGAGGAGACGTCCAGGTCCCAGCCCGCCACGAGGGCGACCTGGACCAGCGCGAGCGGCAGCGTCGGGACGGCGTCCTCGAAGCACACCATCGCGCCGCCGTAGCGGGTGTTGATCTCGGTCGGCAGGAAGCCGTCCTCGGTCGCGATGCCGTCGAGCGTGAACGTGCCGCGGTAGCCGACGGTCTCACGCAGGTGCTCGCCGACGCGGCGGGCCAGGTTGCGCATCTCGTCGCGGATCCACACGGGCGGGTCGTAGAACGACGCGCAGCCCGCGTAGAGGAACTTGGCCTGGCCCTGGCGGCGCGGCACGACCATCTCGATCGGACGGAGCACCGCGGTGCCGTCCGGGAAGACGATGCCGTGCACGCTGACCGGGATGCCTTCGAGGAACGGCATGACGCGGACCTGGTCGCACTTGGGCGCCAGCACGTCGAACGCTTCCTTGGCCTCCTCGTACGACCGCACGCGGCGCACGAAGTTGGCACCGCCGTTGATCGCCGGGCCGTCACCGGACCAGACGACGCCCGCGCCGCGGTCCAGGATCTCCGAGGCGCCCCAGAGGCGTTCGAAGTCGAGGTCGAACACCATCGCGGGCGCACGGCGGGCGCTGAGCTCGTCCCAGAGCGCGTCGATGGTGGTCTTGTTCTCCAGCGCGACCCAGTCGTGCTCACGCGCGTTGATCACCGGACGGCCCTCGAACGAGGGGATCTCGTTGTAGGGCGTGCTGATCACGACGGCTTCGCGGTCCGCGTCGAACTCGCCCAGGATCGCCTTGACCTCGGCGCCCGGCTTGGTCAGCAGCTTGCCGAGACGGCGCTGCTCGACGGCGACGAGGCTGCCCTTGATGCCCAGCGACACCCAGCGGGCGATCTGGGAATCATGCAACGGCGCGTGATCGTCGGTATCGAGCACGAGCGTATGGCGAGCGCCGAGCGCATGGAGCTCATGCGCGCGCTTCGCCAGACGGGTACCACCGGCCAGAACTACGAGCCGGTCACCGAACAACTTGCCGAGGCGCTCGTTGAGCGCTGAGAGGACATGATTCATCGCCGAAAACTCGCTTAAGAGAAGCGGAGGACGTGACCGGCGATCGCCGGGTGACGCGTAGCGTAGAGCCACCCGGTATGTGTGTCGAAGCACGGTCCGGCAACGGCCGGATGAATCTTGCGACGGGCCTGTCGGCTCAAGCCCGGTCGCGAGTGGATCAGACGATGATCTCGCTGCTCAGAGCGAGCGAGCCGCGTCCCGGAGGACCTGGTCGACGCGGTTGAGGAAGCTTCGCTTCGGGTTGATCGACGGCAGCGGTGCCGTCAGCTCGGCGGGCTGGGCTGCGGGCGCGGCTCCCACGATCTCAGCCACGTTGCGCAGGAACTCCTGCCGCTTGAACTCGTGCACGGCGTGATCGTGCAGAAGTCCGGCGATGCTCGTGTGCACAGCGCGATGGGGGTAACTCACTCGTGTGTTATCGGCGCGGTGAGCGTCGACCTTTAGGGTCAACTCGTGCGAGTTATGGTGACCGGTGCCACTGGGTACGTAGGCCGTGCCGTGGTGCGTGAGCTGCGAGTTCATGGTCATGAACCTGTTTTTTCCCGTCAACGCCTCTCCGAGCCGTTCGAGCCGCCCGATGTGGACGCCGTCATCCACTTGGCCGCCGCGGCCCGTGTCCGCGAGTCGTTCCTTGATCCACTTCCGTACTACGAGACCAACGTGGGCGGGACGCTGAATCTGCTGAATGCTCTTAAGGGGCAACGATTCCTGTTCGCCTCGACTGGGACCGTCTACCGGCCTTCGGACGCTCCGCTGACCGAGGAGTCGGCCCGGGAACCCTCCTCCCCCTACGCCGCCTCCAAGGTCGCCGCGGAGGACCTCGTGGCGTGGACGGCGCGGTCCGGACGGATCGGGGCGACCACTCTCCGTTTGTTCAACGTCGCTGGAGGTGGTGACACGGACACCAGTCGGGTGATCACGCGGGCCGTGGCGTGCGCCGCCGGAACCGTGCCCGGGATGGAGGTCTACGGCGACGGATCGGCCGTGCGCGACTTCGTGCACGTACGCGACGTCGCCGCGGCCTTCGTCGTGGCTCTGGAGGCCTGCGAGGTGGGCACGTCGTCGGTCTACAACGTCGGTGCGACCGCGGCTTCGGTCCGGGACGTGCTGGACGCCGTCGCCGAGGTGACCGGCCGGCCCGCCGACGTGACGTGGAAGCCCGCGCACGCCGGGGAGATTCGATCACTGCGGGCCGACGCCTCACGACTGCGAGCGCTGGGCTGGGAGCCTCGTTCGTCGGCGCTGGAGGAGATCGTCAGGGACCAGTGGCTCGCTTCGGCACCGGCACCCGGTCCAGGTCCTTCGCGATGACGATCTCACCGTCGAACTCGGCGGCGGCCTCGGCCATGAACTCGGCCGGGTCGTCGTAGCGCTGGGAGAAGTGGGTCAGCACGAGCTTGCGGACCCGGCAGTCCTTCGCCACGCGGGCGGCCTGCTGGGCGGTGAGGTGGCCGTGGTCGCCGGCGAGCTTGGTGTCGCGGGCGAGGTAGGTCGACTCGATCACGAGCATGTCGGCGTTGTCGGCGAGCTCGAAGACGTTGTCGCAGAGCCTCGTGTCCATGACGAACGCGAACCGCTGCCCCTTGCGGGGTTCGCTGACGTCCTCCAGCTTCACGCCGTTGAGCTCGCCCTCGGTCTGCAGGACGCGGACCTGCGGCCCCTGGATGCCGTGCTCCTTGAGCTTCTCCGGGAGCATGCGGTGGCCGTCGGGCTCGGTCAGGCGGTAGCCGACGCTGTCGATGCCGTGGTCGAGCTCGAAGGCTTCGAGCCGCCCGAACTTCCCGTTGGCGATCTCGCCGTCACCGGTGACCGGCACCTCCTTGATGTCCGCGGCGTCGTAGAAGGCGCTCGCGTACCGGAGGCGTTCGAAGAAGTGGGCGCCCGACTTCGGGTAGTGCGCGTGGACGGTGTGCGGAACCCGGTCCAGGCTGAGTCGCTGGACGATGCCGGGGACGCCCAGGCAGTGGTCGCCGTGGAAGTGGGTGATGCAGATCCGGGTGATGTCGCTCGCAGCGGCACCCGATCGCAGGAGCTGCCGCTGGCTGCCGTCACCGGGGTCGAACAGCAAGCCCTCGCCGTCCCACCTGAGCAGATAGCCGTTGTGGTTGCGCTGGCGGGTCGGGACCTGGCTGGCCGTTCCCAGGACGATCAGTTCCCGGACTGTCACCCCCTGACGTTAACGTGCGTCCTATGCGGAGCGTGGAAGTAGCGGCGTCATGGCCTGTCGAGAACGTGGCGGTGGCCGTAGTCGCCGACGGTGCCGTCGTGGGTTCGCTGGGCGATCAGCAGCGCGTGTTCCCGCTCGCGTCCGTCACGAAGCTGCTGACCTCGTACGCCGTGCTGGTGGCCGTCGAGGAGGGCGCGGTCGAGTGGGACCAGCCCTGTGGTCCTTCCGGTTCGACCGTGCGGCACCTGATCTCGCACACCGCCGGGTACGCGTTCGACAAGCCCGAGGTGCAGGCCGCCCCCGGCACGCGGCGGATCTATTCGAACGCCGGTTTCGACGTGCTGGCCGCTTTCGTGGGCGAGGCCTGCGAGATGCCGTTCGCGACTTATCTGCACGAGGCCGTTTTCGCACCTCTGGGGATGAATTCTTCTTCTTTGACCGGCTCGGCTGGCGCCGGAGCCGAATCCAGTGCCGCTGACCTGGCTCTTTTCGCTGCCGAGCTGCTGTCGCCCCGACTGGTCTCGGCCGCGCTGGTGAACGAGGCGACGTCGGTCGTCTTCGAGGGCTTGAACGGCGTGCTGCCCGGTTACGGAATGCAGAAGCCGAACGACTGGGGCCTCGGCTTCGAAATCCGCGACTCGAAGTCACCGCACTGGACGGGCCTTTCCCATTCCGCGCGCACGTTCGGTCACTTCGGGCAGTCCGGCACGTTCCTCTGGGTCGACCCGGAGATCTCCGCGGCCTGCGTGGCCCTGACGGACCTGCGCTTCGGCCCGTGGGCGGTCGAGGCGTGGACGCCGTTCTCCGACGGCGTCCGCGCCGAACTGGTCAGTCGGCGAGCCTGATCGCGAGCTGCCGCAGGACTTCCTGCACGTCGGCTTCCTCGTAGTCGTTCTCGTAGGCCTGCGCCACGCCGTGAAAGGCGTAGAGCAACCCCGCCGTGAACCAGCCGAACTGCGACAACACCTGGTCCATGGCCTGCTTGAGGGCCTGCTGACCAGCCTCGTTGAGCTCGCCGTCGACCTTGACCTCGTAGCTGAACACGCCCTCCTGCAACGACTTGAGCGCCATCCGCAGGTAGTCGTTGGACCCGGCGCCATCGTAGGTGAGCGTCAGGACGCCGAGCGCCCGCTGCATGATCTCCCGCTGCTCCACGCCGCCACTCTGCCCTTTGCTGCCGCGTGCGTCACCTTCCGACACCACCGAGCACAGGATTTCCGGTGACGTCAACGGGTTGATCGACCCACATCGCCGACGGCACGGGTCGGCTACCTTTGGATCATGACTGGCACCGACTTCAGCCGACCGACCCGGCTGGAGGTCGCCAAGGAGCACGTGGGACACGCCTTCGGCTCGAGGATCGCGAGCCGGCTCGACACGTTCGACGACGGGACCCTGTACGTCACCGCCGGCGTGCTGGAGCGGCTCCTGGCGTGGCTCGTGGACTTCGTCGCCTACTTCCTCATCGCGTTCACCGGCTTCGTCGTGTTCGTGCTCGCGTTCCGCGACAGCGGGACCTCCGACAACGTGACCACCCTGACGATGCTCGGCCTGCTGGCGTGCGCGCCGGTCTTCTACGGCCTGTTCTTCGGCAACGGCCGAGCGCTGGGCGCGATGCTCACGGGAACCCGCCTCGTTCGCGTGGACAACGGCGGCCGGATCGGCGCCGCGGCCTGCTGGGCCATGATCGTGCGCACCCTGCTGTTCCCCTTGTTGATCGCCGCCTTCATCGCAGCCGGGGCGGCCGTCGGCTCACTCAGCAGGATCAGCATCGACGACGCCGCCACCCGCCGGCTGCACGAAGCCGGGTTCCTGCGCCTCAACGCGGTCGAACAGCGCTGAGCATCCGCTAGGTGGTCTTCCACTGCTCCACGCCGCCATTCGGCCTCCAAGATGGCGTCGGCCTGCTCGTGGTCGATCGACACTCCCAGCACGACCCCGCCGTCACGCGGGAAGGCGAGCATCACGTACTCCAGTCCGCGGGGTGAAGTCCTTTGGACGCGTAGAGCCACGTGCCCGACTCGTGCCAGGAATCGACGTGGCTTTCGAGGAAGTGCTCCGCGTCGTGGCGGCGCAGGACCGGCAGCCGGACGTAAACGTCGAAGCAAGGAGCCAGGAGGACATCCTCGCCCGGAAAGCGATCAGGGCCCCAGTGGATAAGTCCACTGGGGCCCTGAGCTTGTGCGCTCGGCAGGATTCGAACCTGCAACCTTCTGATCCGTAGTCAGATGCTCTATCCGTTGAGCTACGAGCGCGAGCTATTCAATTATAACCGATCCCCTAGAGGCTCGGCCTTGCGGAGGCTCCGGGATTTGAACCCGGGATGGGGGGTTACCCCAAACCGCATTAGCAGTGCGGCGCCATAGACCAGACTAGGCGAAGCCTCCCGGGACCATCCTCGGCCACGGGACATAGGTTACACACGTCCTCAACCGAGTTGCAAAACGCCCCCCTCAAACCCCAGAACGCGCTGGTCAGAGCACGTCCCAGCAACCGGAGAGGGGCGTTAAACGCCTGGTCGCGCCGAGCGGAGTGACCTAGATCATTCCGAGGCGATCTCCAGGAACGGTTGCAGGGACTCGGGATTGCGGAGTGCGCCCCTGCTGACGGCTCGGTCCGGGTCCATGCCGGCCAGGATCTTCTTGACCGGGACCTCGCACTTCTTGCCGTTCAGGGTGCGCGGGATCTCGGCGACGGCGACGAAGCGGTTCGGGACGTGGCGGGGGGACAGTGAGGCTCGCAGTTCGCGGCGCAGCAACGGTTCCACGTCGGCCAAAGCAACCCCTTCGAGCACCACGAAGCAGAGGAGTTCTCCCTCTGTGGCGCCCGAAGTGTCGATCACCAGGGAGTCGACGACGCCCTCTACGGACTCGACGACGCGGTAGAACTCCGAGGTGCCCATGCGGACGCCGCCTCGGTTCAGGGTCGAGTCGGAGCGGCCGTAGATCACCGCCGAGCCCCTCGGGGTGATGCGGATCCAGTCGCCGTGGCGCCAGATTCCGGGATATGTGTCGAAGTACGCGTCGCGGAGCTTCGTGCCGTCCTCGTCGCCCCAGAAGAAGACCGGCATGGACGGCATGGGCTTGGTGATGACCAGTTCGCCTACCGCGTCGTCCAAAGCGTTGCCGGCTTCGTCGTAAGCGTGGACCGCTGCGCCCAGGGCTCGGCAGGAGAGTTCGCCGAGCCAGACCGGGCGGTCCGGGGAGGCTGCCACGAAGGCGGTGCAGAGGTCGGTGCCGCCGGAGACCGAGGCGATCTGGACGTCCTTGCCCACGGCGGAGGCGATCCAGCGGAAGCCTTCCGGGCTCAGGGGTGCGCCGGTCGAGCCGACCACGCGCAGGCCCGTCAGGTCGTGGCGGGACGACGGGTCGAGGCCTTCCTTGAGGCACGACTGGACGTACGGGGCGGAGGTGCCGAAGTAGGTCACGCGGTGCTGTTCGGCCAAGTGCCACAACGTGTTCAGCGACGGGTACGCCGGGCTGCCGTCGTACAGGACGATGGTGGTGCCGACCATGAGGGCGCCCACCAGGTAGTTCCACATCATCCAGCCGGTGGTGGTGAACCAGAAGAAGCGGTCGCCCGGGCCGAGGTCGCTGTGCAGGCCGAGCATCTTGAGGTGTTCGAGGACGATGCCGCCGTGGCCCTGGACGATGCCCTTGGGCAGGCCCGTGGTGCCGGACGAGTAGAGCACCCACAGCGGGTGGTCGAACGGCACCGGGGTGAACTCCAGGGCCGCGCCCTCGAAGGAACTCACCAACTCCGCGAACGAGTGGGTGTCCGGCAGCGAGGAGCCGTTGTCCAGGTAGTCGATCAGGACCGTGGCGCGCAGGCCGGGCAGTTGCGCGCGGATCTCCTCGACGACCGGGCGGCAGTCGAACGACCGTCCGTTGTAGACGTAGCCGGAGACCGCGACGAACACCGCGGGCTCGATCTGGGTGAAGCGGTCGGCCACGGCGCGGGCGCCGAAGTCCGGGGAGCAGGACGACCACGTGGCGCCCAGCGAGGCGGCCGCCAGGAACGCGATGAGGGCCTCGGGGGCGTTCGGGACGAGTGCCACCACCCGGTCGCCCTGCGAGACGCCCAGAGAGGCCAATGCGGCCCGGAAAGCGGCCACGCGCGTGCGCAGCGCACCGAAGGTCAAAGAAGAGGCGACGCCGTCTTCGCGATGGAAGATCACGGCGAGGTCGTCGTCGTCACCGCGGCGGAGTGCGTGCTCGGCGTAGTTCAGGGAAGAACCCGGGAACCACTCGGCGCCGGGCATCTCCGTCGAACCCAGGACGCGCTCATAGGGCGTGTGGAACCGAACGTCGAAGTACGAAGCAATGGCGCCCCAGAACCCCTCGAGGTCCGAGACTGACCACTCCCACAGCGACTCGTAGTCGGGGAGGTCGTGCCCGCGGTCTGCCAGCCACGAGCGGAAAGCGGTCATCCCGTTGTCCCTTGTGGGGTCCGGGCGCCACAGCAGTTCGACGTCGGTGTCGGTCATGCCCCATGTCTAACCGAGGCACAACCCCACGTCCATGTGTGATTGGCGGACTTGCGGTAGCCCGCCGGTGTGGAACTATCCCGCCGCGATCAACTCGTCGACGGCGCTGGTCAGGCGGGAGGCGTCGGCCGGGGCGAGCACCAGCCAGCCGTCCTGCCTGCGCAGGAGGTAGCGGCCCTCGCGGGTGTCGAGCCACGACACCGAACGTCCGGTCGGGCGGGGCACGCCGTCGCGGTTGCGGGCCGTGAGACCCAGCTCGCCGCCGCCGATGCGGGAGGTGACGATCCGCATCAGGTTGTGCGCCTCCGGCTCGCGGATGCCCACGTCGCGCAGCACGTCCAAGAACGCCTGCTTGCCTTCCTGCTCACCTGCCTGACCTGCACGGACGTAGTCGTCCCAGCGCACGTTCACGGCACGGCCGGTGCCCGGCGCGAGGCCTGGCAACGATGACACCGTGGCCGAGGCCAGCGACGTCGGGTGGAACGGGTAGAGGTGCACGTCGTCGTTCACCCGAGCGGCGAAGGCACCGCCCCAGCCCGCGCAGGCGATGCCGCGGGCCAGTTCGGTGCCCTTGAAGTACGCGATCTCCAGTGCGCGGTCGAACTCACCGAGGCCGCTGACCAGCGCCCGCAGATCGGGATCCGGCCGCTGGATCGTGCCCAGCCGGCGAGCCTGCAACGTTCGCGAGCTCTCCTCGACGAGACGCTGCCGCGCCGCTCGGGTGGCCCCGACGTGGGGCGTGCCGAGCGGCACGACGCGGTCCTCGCCGTGCACGGCTTGCCACAGCAGGAAGAACTCCTGCGAGCTCACCGTGAACTGGCGTTCGTTCACTGACCGATCACCGGCGGGGCCGCCTTGCGGTCCAGGCCGAAGACGTTGTCGTCCTCTTCCAGGTAGCTCGCCGTCTTGTGTTCCTTGGAGTCGTTCTGGCCGCCGCCGGCCGCAGGGGCACCGGCCATCGGCGCGCCACCCATCGCGAGCGGGTTCTGGAACGCCTTGGTCGTGTTGCCGGGCGCGGCAGACGCAGCGGCCGCGGCGCCACCGGCACCGCCACCACGTGATCCCTCGCTGACACCGGCCGAGCCACCGCCGGTGAGGGCACCACCGGCGCCGCCACCACCGCCGCCCTGGTTGCCGGAGTTGGGGCCGAACGGACGGGCCATGCCGCCGCCGAAGCCACCGGACCCGCCGGCGCCGCCACGGCCACCGCCCGCGCCGCCGCCGAAGCGCGAGGACGCGTTCGTGGTGCCGCGGTTCTGGTTCTGCGTGCCGGTCGTGACGGGAGCACCCGCGCCACCGCCGGCGGTGCCGTCCACGGGCGTGCCCGGCGTACGGCTGGTGAGGTCGGGACCGGTCGGGGTGGGGTTGAGCGGGTTGACCGGGGGCGTGAACTGCGAGGGCACGGTCTGGTCGACCGCGGCCGAGTTGCGCTGGAACGCCGCCATCACGTCCGCCGCGCGGCGGTGCGAGGCGTCGTTGGCAGCGAGGGTGTCGACGGGGCTGGTGCCGATGGTCTCGAAGCCCGCGAACTCACCGCCGTTCTGCGCGATCAGGCGGTCGCGCAGGCCCGCCGAGGCGAACCCGTCGACCTGGTCGATCTGCGCGAGACGGTCCTGCAGCACCGGCCTGGGCGGCAGTGCCGCGTCCGTGGGCACCGGCGGTGCGGGGGCCTTGGGAGGCGGCGGCATCGCGTCACGTGCGGCCTCGACGTTGTTCGTCTCGGTCGTGATCGCGGCCGAGACCTTCGTCGCGTAGTTCGCGGTGTCGTCGACCCAGTTGGTGACCTCGGTGATGCCACCGCGGGCGAGCCTGGCCGACTCGCTGTCCCAACCCACCGAGGAGTCCTCGACGGCCTTGAGCAGGCTCGTGCGCACGCCGGCGATGTCCTCGCCGATCTTCTGCCAGTTCGTGGCGGCGGTCTGGGCACCGGCGAGGTTCACGCCCGTGTGCACCATGTTGTAGAGCTGCTCGTGGCTGTACGTCATCCAGTCGACCGGCTCGTGCAGGTCGTTGCGGTCGTACTTGTCGTCGTTGTGGTGGTGCGACGACTTGTTGTCCTTGTCGCCGTTGCCCTTGTTGTCGTGCGATCCCTGACTCACCAGGACCCCCCGGCGTTCTTCATCGACTGTTCGGCTTCTTCGTCGGCGTCGCGGATGGTGTCGCGGTTGCGGCGCAGTGCGTTGCTGATGTCGTCGAGGACCTTGAAGAGGTCGAGCAACGCCTTCGCGGCGCCCGAGTCCTCGCCGACGGCCAGGTCGGAGAACCTCGCGCTGATCGCCTTGGCGACCGGGTTCTCCCCCAGCTGCAGCGGTGTGGCCAGCTGGTCGGTCGCACGCTTCCACAGGTCCATCACCTGGTCGCGCGCGGTCTCGACCGCCTTGATCAACGCGTCGGCGGACTCGACGTCGAGCGTCAGCTTGCCCCGGTCCGCGGCCTCGTCGAGCTTGGCCGCGGCGTGGCTCGCCTCCGCCTTGTCCACCAGCATCTGCTGCTGGAGGGCGGGTTTCGCCGCCGCCAGCTGCTCAGCCGTGAGCGTCACGGTGGGCGACGTCGTGTCCGCCGGTGTCACCGCTGGTGGTTCCGCCGGCGGAACGGTGCCCGTCGTCGCCGCACCCGTCGTCGGGGTACCTGTCCCAGTGCCTTCAGCCATCCCTCATAACCCCCTGCACTGCTAACTCGTCACCGCAGCACTGAGTGTTACGCGCAGCTACACCCAGTCAGCCGTCCGAAGCACTCCTTAGATGTACCTGGAGGACGGTTCGGTTCCAATCCGCCGGAAAGACCCTTACCTCATGTGAGCGTCGAACCAGTTCAACGCACGAACCCATGCTTCGTCACTCGAAACGGTGAAACGAACCAGATCGGACGCCGTTTCGGAGCTGATCACAGCATCACGAAGCTTGCTCACTTCTTCCGAGTCGTCGTCCCCGAAGATGCCGAGCCACGGGCAGCTGAGGTCGGCGGCGACGTCGACCAGCGCGGGGAGACCCTCCGAGAGCGGCTCGAGGATGCCGGGCGCCTGGACGGTGACGGCCGCGCCGATCGAGCGGCTGGCGGCGACCACCATGGCGACGGTGCCGCCGATGTCGAACCCGACGACGCCCATCTGGTCCGCGCTCACGCCCTGCTGGCCGAGCCAGACGAACGCGACGTCCGTGTCCGCGAGCAGCCGGTCGCCGTTGAGCTTGCTGACCTGGTCCTTGATGTCGGCACCGTGCACCCGGTCCTCGTCGTAGAGGTGCGGCGCTATCGCGAGCCAGCCCTCGTCGGCGAGGCTGCTCACGAGCGTGCGGACGCCCGTCGTGATGCCCCGGGCCTCGTGCAGCACCACGAGCCCGCCCCGCACGGCGGAGTCGGGTTCGGCGATCGTCACCCGCAGCTCACGGCCGTCGGTGAGGGAAAGCGTCTCGGTGCGGGTTGTGGTCATGTTTCCCACCCTTCCACGAGGGGGTGAACTCCAGTCAACGTGACCAATCGGACGGAGCAATGCGAGGATCGGTGACATGACCGTGCGAACCCGTGCTGACCTGGCGTCCCTGCCGTCCTACGTGCCCGGCAGGACCATCCCCGGCGCCATCAAGCTCGCGAGCAACGAGGTGTCCGCCGGACCGCTGCCCAGCGTCGTCAAAGCGATCGCCGACGCGGCCACCGGCATCAACAGGTACCCCGACTCGGGCTCTGCCGAACTCACCGGACGGCTGGCAGACAAGCTCGGCGTCCCGGCCGACCACCTGGCGATCGGCTGCGGCTCGGTGACCCTGTGCCAGCAGCTCGTCCAGGCCACCTGCGGCGAGAACGACGAGGTGCTGTTCGCGTGGAGGTCCTTCGAGGCCTACCCGATCGTCACGCACGTGGCGGGCGCGAAGCAGATCCGCGTGCCGTTGAACTCGGAGCACACCCACGACCTGGACGCGATGCTCGCGGCGATCACGCCGAACACGCGGATGGTCTTCGTCTGCAACCCGAACAACCCGACCGGCACCGCGCTGCGCACCGAGGAGATCGAGGCGTTCATCGCGAAGGTGCCGCGCGACGTGCTCGTGGTGCTCGACGAGGCCTACAAGGAGTTCGTGGAAGACGCACACGTCCCGGACGGCGTCGAGCTCGCGAAGCTGCAGTGGGCCGCGGGCAACGACAACGTCGCCGTGCTGCGGACGTTCTCGAAGGCGTACGGCCTCGCGGGTCTGCGCATCGGGTACGCGGTCGCCCCGCCGGCCGTCGCCGAGGTGCTGCGCAAGGTCTACGTGCCGTTCTCGGTGAACGCGCTCGCACAGGTGGCCGCGATGGCCTCGCTGGACGCCGAGGACGAGCTGATGGTCCGCTGCCGCGCGATCGTCGGCGAACGCACCCGAGTGCGCGGCGAACTGCTCGCGATGGGCTACGACGTGCCCGAGACGCAGGCGAACTTCGTGTGGCTGCCGCTGGGCGAGCGCACGGCGGAGTTCAACGAGCACTGCCTGGCGCACAAGGTCGTGGTGCGCGCGTTCGTGGGCGAGGGTGCCCGCGTGACGATCGGCGAGCCGGACGAGAACGACGCGTTCCTGGCCGCGGCCAGGGCTTTCACGCTCTAGGAACTACTTGGTGAGCAGCTGGACGATCGCCGCGACTCCCACCACCACGATGACGCCGCGCAGGACGGCGGGTGGGAGTTTGCGGCCGATCTTCGCGCCGATCTGGCCACCGACCACGGACCCCACGGCCAGCAGCAGCACGACCAGCCACGCCACGTCGGCGATGAAGATGAACAGGACGCCGGCGACGAGGTTCACGAACGCGGTGAGCACGTTCTTCAGCGCGTTCATCCGCTGCAGGTGCTCGCTGACGAGCACGCCCATGATGCCCATGACCAGCACGCCCTGCGCCGCGCCGAAGTAGCCGCCGTAGATGCCCGCGCCGAACACGCCGAGCCAGAGCAGCACGCCGCCGTCGTTGTCCTCGTTGCGGCGGTGCGAGAGCTTGCGGTTGAGCCACGGCTGGATGACCACGAGGACCAGGGCGATCACGATCAGCACCGGCACGATCGCGGTGAACGCCTTGTCCGGCAGCGTGACCAGCAGGATCGCACCGATGATGCCGCCGAGGATGGACGCGGGCAGCAACCGCTTGACCCGGTCGGCCTGGCCCTTGAGCTCCTCGCGGTAACCCCATGCGCCGGACAGCGAGCCGGGCACGAGGCCGAGGCTGTTCGACACGTTCGCCACCACGGGCGGGTAGCCGACGGCGAGCAGCACCGGGAACGTCACGAGGGTGCCGCTGCCCACGACGGTGTTGATGCCGCCTGCGAACACACCCGCGATCACCACCGCGATCATTTCCCAGACCGACATGTCACCCCCGTACCCGATGGTTCGCGACGCTAACACTCCGTTCGGACCAACGAGATGTGGCGCTCATGACAACGGGCCCGGCACTCGGAGTGAGTGCCGGGCCCGTCCGTCGATCTCGGGTTACGCGACCTTGCGCCTCATCGCCACACCCGTCATCACGAGCAACGCGCCGAAGAGCACGAGGCCGAGCACGCCCACACCGGTGTTGGCGAGCGCGTCGGTGTTCTTGGCCGCCAGGATCCCCGACGGGCCGGCACCGCCCGCGCCACCGGACGTGGCGGTCGGGTCGGCGACGTCAGGACCGGGCACGACCCAGACGTACGACGGCCACTCCTCGCCGCGGACGTTGCCGAAGGGCGGGCCCTCACCGAACTCGACGACCTTCCACGGACCCACGACGAGCGGCTCGTAGGTGCCCACGGGCAGGTCGGGGAACGTCCACGCGCCCTTGGCGTCCGTGACCGTGCTGACGACGGGCTTGCCGGTGTCGGTGTCGAGCAGCACGAGCTTCGTGTTCGCCACCGGCTCCGGAGCCGGACCCTGGCCCGTCCAGTCGCCGGTCATCACGAAGCCGGTGAACGTGTGCGTCGCACCGGGCACCTTGCTCCTGATGCTCCCCCACGGGTTGCCGAGACCACCCTGCGGTCCGATCGAGCAGCTGAGGACGACGTAGCCGTGGTCCGGCGACGCCTGGGGCAGCGCGGTGGTGACGTGGACGTCGAGGGTCTGGCCGGCCGCGATCGGCACGCCGGCACCATCGGCGGCCAGCTGACCCCACTCGGGCCCGCTGTTGCCGAGGTACGGGCCGGAGCCGCCGCTACCGCAGTCCGCCTTGACCTGCAACGCCTTCGTGGTGCCGTTCTTGATCGACACGGAGACGCCGACGGGCTCGCCCACCCGGTACTCCGGCTTGTCGAACTTGAGCGACGCCTTCAGCTCGTCCGACAGCGGACGAACCATCCGCATTTGCGCGGTGCCCTCGTCACCGGGGTTCACCACGCCGGTGCGCTCGCTCTGGGGACCGTCCTGGAGCCAATCGGACTCGGGGTCGACGATGATCTGCTGGGCCCAGAACGTGCCCGCGGGCAGGTCGGTGAAGCGGGCGTGACCGGAGGCGTCGGTCCTGCCGGTCTTGTTCACGTGCGGCTTGCCGCCACCGATCGACAGCTTGTGGTTCGGGAGCTCCTCGCCCGCGTCCCGCTGCCCGTTCAGGTTGCGGTCGCCGTAGACGACGACCGAGAACGAGCCGGTGCCCCAGGTGACGTCCGCCCGCGCCTCGGCCTTGTTGTTGCTGTTGTCCGCGTCGGAGGAGCCGACCTCGATCGCGTAGACCGTCTTGCGCAGCTTCTCGGGATCGCTGCCACCGTCCTTGAGGTGACCGCTGATGGTCATCTGCTTGGACTCACCGGGGTACAGCACGATCTCGGGGTCCAGGAACTTGCGGAGCTCCGGGTAGAGGAAGGACGGCTCGAGCTCGTTGTACTTGGTGTGCCAGTAGCTCCGCGCCGGCCCCACGCCGGTGCCGACGTTCTCGACCTTGAGGGTCATCCGCACCAGGTCGGAGATGTCGTAGCTCGGCTTGTCGAACGACACGGCGACCTTCAGGTCCGGCGCGTGGACGGTCGGGTCCTTCACGACGGGTCCCTGCACCACGGTGAGGTCGGCGACGACGTTCTGCTCGGCGACGACGTCGACGAGGCGGCGCTCACTGCCGTCCTCCAGCCTGTAGGCGCCGATGACCTGGAAGGCCACCTTGCCCTGCCGCAGGTTCTCGATGCGCCAGGCTCCGGTCCAGTCGGTCACCGACTGGCCGACGATCCTGTTGTTCGCGGGATCGAACGCGACGATCTTGGTCGACGGGATGCCGGAGCCACTCGCGCGGAGGTGCCCGGACACGCTGCCGTAGATGCCTCCGATGGCCGCGCCGACGGTGAGGCCGGGGTTCGAGGCGGGGTAGCCGCCGGGCGCGTCGGTGTTGCGGCCGTCGGCGCTGAACGCGCAGGCGAAGTAGACCTTGCCGGTCGGGAACTCGGCGTCGGGCACGGTGTCGGTGACGGTGAACGTCCTCGTCTCACCTGCGACGATCGTGACGCCGCCGCGGTCCGGCCGCAGGTCGCCCCAGCCGTCGCCGGTGCCGTCGAGCGTCGCCGGGTCGTTCTCCGGGTCGCAGACGGCGACGAGGTTCGTGATCGGCGCCGTGCCGTTGTTGCGCAGCGTGACGCTGACCGAGATCGGGTCGCCCTTGGCGTACTTCGTCTTGTCGAACGAGTGGCCGGTGATCGACAACGTCCGCGAGAGCGGCGGCGCGACCTGCAGCGCGACCTCGGTGGTCCCGCCCGGCGTCACGGTGATGGACTGGCCCGGCTTGATCGTCAGCTCCCGGTCGCCGACATAGGCGTTCCAGCGGACCTGGTAGGTGGCCGGCGGGACGTTGTACAGCTCGAACTGGCCGCCGTTGTAGGCCGAGAACGTGCCGGGGTACGAAGCGGGACCACCGACCAGCCTCAGCGAGTACCCGTCGACGCCCTCGCCGGGGTCTGCGACACCGTCGCCGTCGCGGTCGTCGAAGAGGACGCCCTTGATCCTGCCGCCGTTGTTGACGATCTGCGTCTCGGCCAGCGCGGTGTTGTCGTTCGGCGTCTTGTCGACCGAACCCTCGACCCAGGCGCGGACGGAGAGCGCCGCCCGCCCGAAGGTCCACTGGGTCACGCCGCCGAGCTTGAACACCCTCTGCTCGCCGGGTGCGAGGCTCGGACGGGAGACGAGGTCGTCGACGCCCGTGGTCAGGTACAGCTGAGAGGCCTCGGTGGCGAACCTGATCTGGTTCGCCGCCACGTCACCCTCGTTGCGGACGGTCACCGTGAGGCTCACCGGATCGCCCAGGAAGTACTCGGCGCGGTCGAACTTCACCGAGACCTTGAGGTCCGGCGCGGTCTGCTGCTGCTCGGCCTGCTTCACGGACTCGCTGGGCGGGGGCACTGGCGTGCTCGGGGCCGAGGTGTCGCCGGGCGACTTGTCCGGGTCCTGCTGGGCCGGATCCTGCGGGGCCGGCTTCTCCTGCTCCGGGTTCTCCTGGGGAGGCGTCGTGGTCGACGGCGAAGCCGGGTCGCCGGCCGGCGGCGGGACCGACGGGTCGCTCGACACGGGCGGCGCCGGCTCGTCCGAGGACGTCGGCGGGGCCGCCGTCTCCGTCGTCGTCGGGGTGGTGCTCGGGTCCTCCTGCGCGAGTGCGCCGGTGGTGGCGCCGCCGAACGCCAGCAGGGCGGCGGTGCCGAGGGCCGCGAATCTGAGCAGGCCCCTTCTGACAGGTCTGTCGGACATCGATCCCCCAGTTGCAGGTACGGGTCGGGAGTTCGGGAGCACGCCGAGACGGTTCAACGACGATGCCGCCGCCAAAGGACTCCCCCAAGGAACCCGAAGGTGATGGTCCGCGAAGCGTCAGAGCCCCCGCACGCGCCTCGCAGACCCCGGCAAGATACCTGAAGAAATGCCGTGCGGGAAGGGCACTTCTTCAGGCTGACATTCCACTCTGGACGGTTCCGGCCGAAGCGCGGTCGCAGGTCAGGTCCTGCGACGGCCGGCGACACGAGCGCCGAAGCCGAACGCCACGAGGAGCGCGGCGACCACGCCGAGCCCGAGCACGCTGACACCCGTCTTCGCGAGCGCCCCGCCCGTGCTCCCGGTGCCCGGCGGCTTGGCACGCGGGTTCGGCACGACGAAGAAGTCCCGTTGCGCGACCTCGTCGAGCTTCACCTCCACGCGGCCGGACTCGCCGTCGAACTTCCACTCCCCGTCGATTCCCGCCCAGAACTCACCGGTCGGCATCCGGTCGAAGCGCACGGTTCCGTCGGTGCCCGAGACCGTGTCCGCGACCTGCAGCCCGTACTCCCGGTCGGTGAGCAGCAGTACCCGGACGCCGGTGAGGGCCTCACCGCGGTCGACGACGCCGTTCTTGTTGCGGTCGTGCGCGACCCTTCCCTGCACCGCACCGACTCCGACGAGAACGGAGGCGATGTCGAGTGCCCACGGACCGTCGTTGTAGGCGTTCGGCGCGAAGGAACAGCCCACTGCCACCTGTTGCTTGAAGCGCGCGTAGGCGGGCACCGCCTCGGTGACGGTGATCGTCTTCGACTCCCCCGGCTCCAGCGTCACACCGGGACCCTCCCGGCGGAGGTCGCCCCAGCCCTCCGGCGTGACCCTGCGGTAGCCGCCGCCGAGCTGGTCCTGGTGGCCGAGCGGGTTGCACCTCGCCTGGACTCGGGTGAACCGGCGGGCCGTGACGTTCTTCAACGTGATGACGACCTCGGCGGTCTCGCCGACCATGTAGGTGTCCTTGCCGAACACCATCGTCGCTTCGATCAGCTCGCTGTAGGGGCGGTCCGCGCGCACCGTCAACCGGGTCGGCGCCGTCGGTTCGACCCAGACCGCCGACGGGTTGACCTCGTCGTGCACGATCCAGTCGTCGGCCAGCTCGTAGGTGATCCAGTACGCGCCGGACGAGACGTCCTCGAAGGTGAAGCCGCCGTTGGCGTCCGTCGTGGCGGTGTAGTAGTCGTGCGACGTGCCTCCGCTGGCTTCCACCAGGACACCGGGCGCGGCCTCGCCGTCGTCCTGCTGCCCGTTGCCGTTCTTGTCGGTGTAGACCACGCCGACCACGTCACCGCGGGTCTCCACCACCTCGGCCTCGGCGTGGAAACTGCCGTCGTCGTTGTCCGGCCGGCCGAGGTAGCTCACCTTGCCGGCGAGGACCAGCCTGCCGTCCACCAGGGTCTCGATCCGGCCCGAGACGGTGAACGTGCGGGACTGCCCGGCGGCGAGCCGGATGCCGGCTCGCCGCGCGAAGTCGCCCCACTGCTCTTCGGGAACGTCGAGTTCGGTGAGCATGTTCGACAACCCGACCTGCTCGGCTGCGCGGCCGCCCACGTTCGTGAGCGTCAGCTCCACGCCGACCGTCTCGTGCGCCTCGTACCGCTGCTTGTCGAGCTTGATGGAGACACGAACGTCCGCCGGGCTCATCTGCTTCAGGAAGCCCTGGCCGAAGCCCCCCTGTTCGGTGACCACCACCCGTTCCTGGCCGGCGTCGCGGAACCCCCACGGGCCGAGGACGACGGCGCGGTACGTGCCCGCCACGACGTTGAAGAACTCGATCCTGCCGTCCGCGCCGCTCGTGCCCTCGGAGGCGCGGAGGCCGGTCTGCTCGTTCAGCAGCACGACCTTGACGCCGCTGACGACCTCGTCCGGGCCGATGAGGTCGTCGGCGTTCTTGTCCTCGCCGACGACCATCGCGTAGTTGGTGCTGCTGGTGACCTTCGCCGTGGTTCGCGCCCACGGGCCGAGGTTCAGGTCCGGGTTCGGCGCGAACTTGCAGTCGAGCGTGACGATGCCCGCCCGGCCCGCGCCCTCCGGGACCTCCTCGTCCACCGTGATCGACCGCCGCTCACCGGGTGCGAGCGAGACGCCGTTGGTCGTCAGCGCGTTCCAGTTCTTGCCGTTGCCGAGCGCCTTCGGGGAACTCTGGTGGTCACACCGGGCCCGGATGTTGCTGATCTTGTTGGCGGTGTGGTTGGTGAGGACCAGGGTGACCGTCGCGGTCGCCGGCATGCGGTAGCTGTCGCGGTCGAGGGTCGCGCTCACCGAGAACTGCTCCGTGTACGGCCGCTCCCCGCGTGCGACGACCTGGGCCGTCTTGTTCGGCTCGACCTTGATCGGGTCACCGTCGACGTTGACGACGTGCACGGTCCACTGGTCTTCAAGGAAGTACATCGCCTTGTAGGCGCCGGGCGCGAGGTCCCGGAAGCCGAACTTGCCGTCGGCGTCGGTGGTCGTCCGGTGCTCGGCGCCGTTGCCGGTGATCATGAGACCGACGTCGGAGGCGGCCTCGTCCTGGTCCTGCTTGCGGTTGCCGTTCCTGTCGACGTAGACGACGCCGGCGATGTGCCCGGTGACCGCCGCGGGTGCCACGACCGGCGGTGGTGGCGGTGGTGGCGGTTCGCTGCTCGGTGGCGCCGTGGACGCCGGTGGTGTCGTGGTCGTCGTCGTGGTCGCCGCCGTCGTCGGCGGTGCACTCGACGGATCGTCCTGCGCGAAAGCGCCGGCGCTCGCCGTGCTGAAGAACAGCGCGGTGACGGTGGTCAGAACACCGATCCTCAG
Source organism: Streptomyces sp. ID05-26A (assembly GCF_033794685.1). NCBI lineage: Bacteria > Bacillati > Actinomycetota > Actinomycetes > Kitasatosporales > Streptomycetaceae > Streptomyces > Streptomyces sp. ID05-26A. The sequence continues at coordinate 2,361,973 of NZ_JARAYZ010000001.1, read as the reverse complement.
TGCCACCCGAGTGACATTCCTACCGGACAACGGCTCCCCCCGAGCCCGCAGTGATGGTGCCGTCCGCCGATGTCAGAGCCCCCGCGCACACCCGTCGGACGTTCGGAAAGTACCGCAGTTCGAAGACACCGCGAAAGGGCCGGGAGGAGGGCGAAAAAGGGACGAATCTTTTCTCCGGAACGGGCAACCGAGAGCGCCCGGAAAGCGTGAGCAACGCGGGCACTTCTCTGCGCTGGAGTCGGTGGCATGCTGTTCTCCGTGACACCGGAGGACCTGGCGCACCTGCGCCGGGCGCGTGACCTGATGGACCGCGAGTACGCCCGGCCGCTGGACGTGCCCGCGATGGCCCGCGCCGCGCTGATGTCGCCGTCGCACTTCGCCCGCCAGTTCCGCGCGGCCTACGGCGAGACCCCGTACGGCTACCTGATGACCCGGCGGATCGAGCGCGCCAAGGCGTTGCTGCGGCTGGGCACGCTGTCGGTGACGGAGGTGTGCGTCGAGGTCGGCTGCACCTCGCTCGGCTCGTTCTCCGCGCGGTTCACCGAACTGGTCGGCGAGACGCCGTCGGCCTACCGGGCGCGTGCCCACGACGCGCTGGCCGCGGTGCCGGGATGCCATCTGATGGGGCTGACGCGACCGAGCAGGTTTCGAGAAGCGACGCGGTCGCAGCGTCCCTAGGGTTTCGGCCATGAAGCTTTCGCACACGTTCCTCTTCGTCCACGACCAGGACATCGCGCTGAAGTTCTATCGCGACGTCGTCGGCCTCGAAGTGCGCACGGACGTCACCATCGAGGACGGTTATCGCTGGCTCACCGTCGGTCCGGCCGAGCAGCCCGACGTCGAGATCGGCCTGTCCCTCATCGGCCCGCCGATCCCGCCGACCGACCACGAGGCGCTGCACGCGTTGCTGGCCAAGGGATCGTTCCAGGGCGTCATCTTCGAGCTCGGCGACGTCGACGCGAAGTTCGAGCAGGTCCGCGCGGCCGGGGCCGAGGTGTTGCAGGAGCCGATCGACCAGTTCTACGGCGTGCGCGACTGCGCGTTCCGCGACCCGTCCGGCAACATGATCCGCTTCTCGACGCCGCGTTCCCAGCCGTAAAACCGTTTTGCGCCTTCGCTTCGACGTGCTTCAGTGGTGCCACCAAGCGTTCTTCAGAGACAAGGTCGATGCCATGGGCAGCCCCGGACACACCGGGTGCCTTCGCAGTACCCGGTGACTCTCGCGTTCTGTTCCTCGCGATCACCAGGAGCTCCACCTTGAGTTGGTACACCTCTTTCTTCACCGATCTCGCCAACGGTTTCTGGCGTGGTGCGGTCCAGCCCTCGCAGACCTCGGTCGAGGTCGACTTCCTCGTCGGCCTCGACACCGGGCCGCGCGTCCTGGACGCGCCGTGCGGCAGCGGCAGGCACAGCATCGAGCTGGCCCGTCGCGGCTACGAGGTCACGGGCATCGACATCTCGGAGGAGGCCATCGCGCACGCCCGTGCGCTGGCTCCCTCTCTCGACTGGCGGCAGGGCGACGTCGCGTCGCTGGGCTCGTTCGGCGTGACGGCCGACCTGGCCGTGTGCCTGGGCAACAGCTTCGGTTACCTCGACCACGCCGGCTCGCAGCGGTTCCTGCGGGAGCTGGCCGGGGTCGCGCCGGTGCTGGTCCTCGACTACGGCTGCACGGCTGAGTCCTTGCTGCCCTCGCTGCCGGGCGAGATCCGCATGACGGCGGGCGGCGTCGAGATGGTCGCCGTCAACACCTACGACGTCGCCTCGGGGCGGCTGCTGATCGACTTCACGTTCTCGGACGGGGAGCGGACGCAGCGGTCGGCCTGCGTCCAGCACGTGTACACGGCGGCTGAGCTGACCCGGATGCTGAACGACGCCGGGTTCTCCTCGGTCGCGCTGTACGGCGACGTCGACGGAAGCGCCTTCCGCGTGGGCAGCCACCGGTTGCTCGCCGTGGCACGCCGCTGATCTCACTTGGCCCGGGTGGTAGCGCTCTCACGACCACCTGGGCCAAGGTCGGGGTCATGCGTGCCATCACCGCGGTAACAGCCCTGGCCTCGTCCCTGGTGCTGCTCGGCTCCACAGCGAGCGCAGCCACCGACCCCGCCCGCGACCTCGCCGCACGGGTGAGTGCGGAAGGTGCCCACCGGCACCTGATCGCGTTCCAGCGCATCGCCGACACCCACGGCGGCAACCGCGCCGCGACGACCGGCGGTTACGCGGCCAGCGTCGACTACGTGGCCGGGCGGCTGCGCGACGCCGGGTTCGACGTGACCACACCGGAGTTCGAGGTGCGGCGGAAGATCGACGACGCGGGCCTGGCCGTCGTGGGCGGGGCGTCGCACGCGCTCGTGCCGTTCGGCGACACCCCGAACACCCCGGACGGCGGTCTCGTCGCGCCGTTGCGGGCGGTGCCGGAGGACGGCACGCCCGGTTGCGAGGCGAGTGACTTCGCCGGGCAGGACTTCAAGGGTGCCGTGGCGCTGATCCGGCGCGGTACCTGCACGTTCGTCTCCAAGTACGCCAACGCGGTGAACGCGGGCGCGGCGGCCGTGATCATCTCCAACAACGTCGACGGCCACCTGGACCTGCGCATCCCCGGCACGGTCCCCGGCGGCAGCACCTCGAAGGCCGACGGCACCGCGCTCGCCGCGCTGGCCGGCCAGACCGTGACGCTCGACCTGCGCCACCACGACGAGGTCCACCTCGACCGCAACGTCGTCGCCCAGACGCGCACCGGACGTACCGACAACGTCGTCATGGCCGGCGCGCACCTCGACAGCGTCGACACCGGTCCCGGCCTGAACGACAACGGGTCGGGATCCGCGGCGCTGCTGGAGGTGGCGGTGAAGATGGGCTCGCGGCCCAAGCTGCCCAACGCCGTGCGCTTCACGTGGTGGGGTGCGGAGGAGGCCGGGCTGATCGGCTCGCGTGCCTACGCGTCGGGGCTGTCGTTCGAGCAGCAACTCGACATCGCGCTGTACCTGAACTTCGACATGGTCGGCTCGCCCAACCCCGGCTACTTCGTCTACAACGACCCCGGCCTGCCGTACGGGTCGACGCACATCGAGAAGGCGTTCAGCGACTTCTACACGGCCCGGAACCTCGGTCCCGAGGGCCTGAACGTGCGGGGTGCCAGCGACTACGGCTCGTTCACCGCGCTCGGCATCCCGGCGGGCGGCATCATCTCCGGCGGCGGCGAGGTCAAGACCGTGGCGCAGGCCGCGAAGTGGGGCGGCACGGCGGGGATGGAGATGGATCCCTGCTACCACCGCGCGTGCGACAACCTCGGCAACATCAACCGCGAAGCAATGGGCCGCAACGTTTCCGCTGCGGCCCATGTCATCGCCTCGTACGCCATCACCACCGAGGGGGTGAACGGCGTCCCGTCCCGCGTGGAACGGGCATCGCTGCGTTAGCCCAGGTTGTTCGTGTCGAACGTGTTGCAGCGGGCGGGGTCGCCCGTCTGCAACCCGGTCGTGAACCACTTCTTGCGCTGCTCCGAGCTGCCGTGGCTGAACTTGGTCGTGTCGACCCGGCCGCCGCCCAGTTCGCGCTGGATGAAGTCGTCACCGATGCGACTCGCCGCGTCCAGTGCCGCGTCGACGTCCTCCTGGGTGATGTTCGAGATGAGGGGCTGACCGTTGGAAGACGGAACCGTCGTCGCGGCCTTGCTCCAGGCACCCGCGTAGCAGTCGGCCTGGAGCTCGAGACGCACCGAACCCGAGGTGGGGCCGGTCTCCTGACCCACTCGGTCGGACGTGCCGAGCAGGTTCTGCACGTGGTGGCCGTACTCGTGGGCGAGCACGTAGGCCTCGACGAACGGGCCGCCGGTCGCGCCGAACTTGGTGCGCAGCTCGTTGAAGAAGTCCAGGTCGATGTACACCTGGGAGTCCGCGGGGCAGTAGAACGGGCCGACCGCGGAGGAGGCGTTGCCGCAGCGGGTGCTCACGCTGTTGCGGAAGAAGTTGGTCTTGGTGACCTGGTAGGTGTTGCCCGAGCGGGCGAACTGGTCGGTCCAGAAGCCCTGGATCGAGTTGATCGTGGCCAGGACCCGGCAGTCGCTGTCACGGTTCGCGTCGGCGCCCGTCTTGCACTTGTCGAGCAGCTGGCCGGACTCGACCTGGGTGTTGGTGCCCAGGCCCTCCAGACCGCCCGCGGGCAGCTGGATGCCGGTGAACTGCTGGAACAGGAAGTAGATGATCAGGCCGACCACGCCGAGGCCACCACCGACGCCCGCGACCCTGCCGCCTGAGCCTCGTTGGTCCGAAACCTGAGAAGTGTCGAGTTCCGCGCCTTCGTTGAACTGCACCGCATCCTCCTGCCAAGGACCCCATGGGTGCCGCAAACGATAAAGCACGAAACATGCCTTGGTGCGGAGCCCGACGTCGGGGCACCGCACCAAGGCTTTCCCATTTGGAAGTGACGACTACGGCCCACGAAGGTTGGCGTGGCGCTCAGCCGGTGACGCCATGAGACGACACCGAAGCCGAGCTCAACAGCGTCGAAGTGCACCGAGCGACGCCTGACGGCGCCTGGGCACCCGAAACCTCGTGTCCGTCGCTACACAGTCGCGCTCGGACCGTTCACGTCCGATCCGCTCGCGGGGATGCGACAGACCGCGTTTCGCCACAGCGAGGAGATACCTGCACAGCACCACCTACCCCTTCTGGGCGTGGCTTCCGGTGGTCTAGTTCATTCACCTTCCGGTTGCCAGCTCGTTATCGACTATGCGCTTGATCAGCCCATTTCTCAACACCTCACGCCAAACCTGAATTGGTGAAGTCGGACGGGTGACCTGCGGAGATCGACACTGCAGACAGCAATCGCCCGGCGAGAGAATCTCTCGCCGGGCGATTGTGAGAAATGATCAGGATTTGTTGATCAGGCCTTCGTGACGCGACGTGCACCGCGTCGGGCCATCACGCCCGCGGTCATCAGGCCGAAGCCCACCAGCAGGAACTCGAGCGGGTCGGCGCCGGTCCGCGAGAGGTTCGGGATGACCGCCGAGGCGCGCTGCGAGGCCTTGTCGCCGGTCTTCGGGGTGCCGGCGCCGGAGTCGTCGCCCGTGGTGCCACCGCCGTTGTCGGCGTCCCCGTCGTCGCCGCCTCCGGGGTTGCCGTTGCCGGGGTTCTGGTTGCCCGGGGTCTCGTTGCCGGGGTTCTCGGTGCCCGGCTGCTCCGGGTTCTCACCGGGCTGCTCCGGGTTCTCGCCCGGCTGCTCCGGCTGCTCACCCGGCTGCTCGGGGGTCTCGGTCTTGCCGCAGTCGCCGCTCGCGGTGCCGAGCACGCCCGCGGCGGTGCCGCAGACGGTCACGGGGGCCTCGACGGTGCCGTTGGGCTGCTCCGGCTTGGTCTCGCCGCAGCTGCCGGTGCCACCGCCGGCGACGCCGACCGAGTTGCCGCAGACCGTGACGGGCGCGGAGACGAGTGCCTTGTCGGCCTGGACGCGCTCGGCGGGCTTCTCCTCGCACGTGGCGTCGCTGTTGCCCAGCACGTTGATCGCGTTGCCGCAGACCTTGACCGGGACGCTGACGAGGTTGCCGACGCGGACCTCCTCGTCGACGTTGAGCGGCACCGGGACGGCCTGTGCCCAGCCGGCGGTGGCGACCATCAGGCCACCGGTGAGCAGAGCGGCGGACATGGTGCGGTTGAGGTTCTTGCGCATGACTGTTCTCCCTGGAAAGTGACGGATCCCCTGTGCTGTGTGCGGCACTGGTGGATCAGTCGGGAGAGAACGTCGGCTCCTCCACGTGCACGGCGCGTGGCACGTCTTGTCGCTCGGTGCTGATTTCCGACGCTGTGGTGGTGGGCGGCCGCATCGCGTGCGGCAGCGTGCCCGCCGGGATCTGGGTGCTCGTGCTCGACCCCGCGCCGCTCTGCGGGAGCGTGCCGGGGACCGGCTGCTCGGCCTGCGGTTGCGACTGCGGCTGTTGAGGCACGGGGTTCGCAGGCTCGGCCGTGAGCGGTGCCGGAACTGGAGGCACGTACGGCTGGCGGGCCACCTCGGCCCGTGCGGGTGCTTCCGCCTCAGGGGCCGGCGGGGCCGGGAGCACGACTTCGGGTGCCTCGACGCGCGGTTCCGACTTCGGCGGGACCGGCTGCTCTCGTGACGGAGGCGCGGTCTCGACCTCGACGGCGATGTCGACGACGGGGAGCTCGACCTCGATCGCGAGCTGGTCGATCTCGACCCGGATGTCGGCGTTCGCCTGGCCTGAGCCGCCCAGCAGCCAGGCACCGGTCACCAGACCGGCGAGCAGGAGGAACCGACGCAACCACGACATCGGCCCTCACCCTAGATCAAATGGAGCAACGGGGCACACGAAAAAGGCCGTCTCGGCGACTTTCGTCGCCGAGACGGCCTTCAGCCGCGTGATGTGACTACGGCAGCAGCTTGATGCGGTCGGTCGACGGCGGCGCCTGGTTCGGGTGCGCTGCCAGATAGGCGGCGAACATGTCCAGGTCGATACCACCACCGGTGATGGCGGTGCCCTTGGTGAACTCGCTGAAGCCGTCACCGCCGCCCTGCAGGAAGCTGTTGATCGTCACGCGGTAGCTCGCGTTCGGGTCGACAGGGGTTCCGTTGATCCTGATGTCGGAGACCTTCGAGCCGATCGGCGCGGACGTCGACCAGCTGTAGGAGAAGCCGGCAGAGGGCTGCAGGATCGTGTTCTTGGCCACGGTGAACTGCTGCTCCAGGGCGTTCTTGATGTTCGCTCCGGTCAGCGTCACCGTCTGCAGGATGTTGCCGAACGGCTGAACGCTGAACGCCTCACCGCGGGTGACCACACCGTCGCCCTCGTTCGCGGGCGAGTTGGCGTACGTGAGGTCCGCCCGCACACCGCCGGGGTTCATCAGGGCGAGCACGGCACCGGCGCCCTTGGTCTGCTCCAGCTGCGAGTCGGCGATCAGGATGCCGAGCGGCGTCTCGCCGGCCGCGGTCGCCACGCGGTTGATTTCCGCGGTGATCGTGCCAATCGGAGCGTTCGCGATCGGGGCCGACTTCGTCTTGGCGAGGTCGATGATCGCCTGGATCTGCGGGTCCGGAGTGACCGTGCGGGTGACGATCTTGTTGTCGGCCTTGGTCTCGCCGCGGATGACGTCGCGCGTCCGGCGGTCGATCTTCAGGTCGACGACGCTGAGCTCACGACCGAAGGCCAGGCCCTCGATGAACGGGCGCGGGTTGCCGGCCGGGTCCTTGACCACGCAGTTGTAGTGCTGGTGGCTGTGGCCGGAGAAGACCGCGTCGATCTTCGGGCTCACGTTGGCCGCGATGTAGCTGCCGGGGTTCTGCGGAGCCACGTTGCACGCGTTGGGCCCTCCACCGGTCGAGGTGACCTGGTCGCCCTGGTGCACGAGCAGCACGATCGACTTGATGCCGATGGCGTCGAGGAGGTTGGCGTACTTGTTGGCCGCCTTCACCTCGTCACCGAACTTGAGCTCCTTGATGCCGTTCGGGTCGACCAGGATCGGCACGTCCTTGAGCGGCATGCCGATGAAGCCGATCGGGATCCCGTCCCGGATCTCGACCCAGAACGGCGGCAGAGCCGGCAGCCCGTTCTTGGCCTGCGTGACGTTGGCACCGAGGATCGGGAAGTTCGCGCCCTTGTACTTCTCGCTGAACTGGCACCCGTCCACGGGGTGACAGCCACCGTGCTGCATGCGCAGCAGCTCCTTGTACCCCTCGTCGAACTCGTGGTTGCCCGCAGCGGTCGCATCCATGCCGACCTTGTTGAGCACCTCGATCGTCGGCTCGTCGTGGAAGAGCGCGGACACGATCGGCGACGCGCCGATCAGGTCACCCTGCCCGACGATGACGGAGTTCTTGACCTCCTTCTGGAGGTTCTTGATGTGCGTGGCGTTGAACGCGGCGCCACCAGCGTCGACGGTCGTACCGTCCGGCAGGATGACGCGTCCGGAAGACCCGCTGGGCGGCTCGATGTTGCCGTGCAGGTCGTTGATGCCGATCAGGCGCACGTCAACCGTGCCCCGACCGCGCAGTGACTGGGCATCGGCCTGGGCAGGCCCGGTAGCGCTGATGACAGTGGCCGCGGCGGCGGTGATCGCCAGAACGGAAAGCCGTCTGAACGAACTCATGGATGGAGCCTTTCAAGGCTTGGTTAACGCGCGTGTACGGCCCGGGAGTCTGCCTTTTTGGGGCCGCGTTTTCCAGAGGTACGACAGGATCGTCATGGTCAGGCTTAGTCTTGTTCCCGTGACACCAAGTGAGCAGGAGCCGCACTGGCTCGACGAGGGCGAGATGCGCGCATGGCGCACCTACGTGAACGGTTCCTCCATGCTCATGGACCGTCTGCACCGAGAGCTCCAGGACACCCACGGAGTGTCACTGGCGGACTACGAGATCCTGGTGCGCCTGTCGGAACAACCGAACCAGCGCATGCGCATGACCCAACTCGCCGAGGACGTCGCCTCCTCGAAGTCACGCGTCTCGCACCAGGTCGCCCGCATGGAGAAGGCGGGTCTCGTGTCCCGCCGGGAGTGCACAGAGGACGGACGCGGGGTGCTGGCGGAGCTGACTCCGGCCGGGATGACACAGCTGATCGCCGCCGCTCCGACACACCTGCGTGGCGTGCGCGAGCACATCGTCGACCTGCTGACGCCCGAGGAGGGTGAGGTGCTGGCCAAGGTGTTCGACCGGGTCATGACACACCTGCGGGAGTCGAACGGCTAGGCTTTGGGTCGACGCCCTTCGGGGTTGGGAAGCGTGGCAGAGCGGCCGAATGCACCCGCCTTGAAAGCGGGAGACGGGCAACCGTCCGGGGGTTCAAATCCCTCCGCTTCCGCAGTTCAGAGGGGGTGTGACCGGCCGTTCAGGCTGGTCACACCCCCTCTGGTGTAGCAACGGGTGTAGCAACCGCTTGGCGGACGTTCTGACTGTCCAACTTGAGGTTAGGCCGACAAGATCCCCAGGTTGATCAACCTGTACCCCATCGCCTCGGTACTGACATCGAACGCACGCGCCAATGATGCAATGAGTTCGTCTCTCGACTCGCTCCCCGCTTTAGGGCGCTCCTTGATGGCTTCGATGACCATCCGGCGAGGCATCAATATTGCGGCAGCGAAGCGGTTCGCTTCTATTTCTTCTCTGTCCGTTGCCATGCTAGAGACATCATCTCTCCAGTTCACCCTAACCGATTGGTCGACGATCAACTCTCGCCCCTCGTGCATGAGTAGATGTCCAACCTCATGCGCGATTGTAAAGCGCTGCCTACGTCTACTCGTGTTGCTGTTTACGCCAATTACCCATGCGTCATTTCTTGCCGACCTAAGCGCAAATCCGGACTCTGGGCCGGTTGACGGAGTATAAGAGATCTGCGCTCCTAGCTGCTCCGCCAGGAGATCAATAGGTACAGGAGGCTGTTCTACCTGGAACTTCTCCAGGATAGCGGCGGCTTGGTCTTCTGCGTTCATGGCGGAAACCATCACTTAGGCTATGTGCGGCGGGAACCGAGGATGGCGTTTTCTACAAACCGGCGTGCCGTGCTGGAGATCTCGTCGAGCTCCGCATGGGTCTCTCTACTCAATGCTGAATCTGCCGTGAAATAACTCTTCGCAGGAATGAGCACAGAAGGCTGCGACTCAAGGATTTCACTTAGCTGAGCTAGAACATGCAGTGGGAACCTCTGGCGCCCGGCCTCAATATTGGCAACAGAAGACCGTGTCATTTCAATTCTTGAGGCCAACTCGGCCTGAGTAAATCCAGCTTGCACCCGATACTTCTTAATCATCTTTCCGACGTCCGCATAAAAGGCGTCCTCGCGCTCGCTTTGACTTTGCATCGTGGGGCTCCGTTTTTGACTTAATTTTACTGGCTAACGTTTGCCCTGTAAACCCTCGCTCAGGCGTCACTCTGCCGAGGCAGTTGACACCGCCACTCGAACGGCCTAGTGTCAGCACCACTGACATCCCACCAGGGGCTGTCGGTGGTGGTGACACTGGAGGTTGATCATGGCGAAGAACACGGGTCATGGGTCGCGGGTCGGTGCGGTTCGACAGCGATCTCAGACGCTCAATCCCCGCACCGGTACGTGGGTGAAGCGGGGTCCGGACGGTCAGTTCATGGATGGCAAGTCAGACGGGGCGCCGTTCAAGGGCGTCCGCAAGGAGAAGTGATCAAGATGAGCCGGAATCTGTACGTCGTAAGTCCCAATGGCACGTTCTGGCAGGTGACGCACGCCGGAACGGTGCTCTCAACTCACTACACCAAGGAGCCAGCTGTTCAGGCAGGTCGCTCGGTGGCGATCGCCAATCAGCCCAGCCAGCTCCAAGTGCGTCGTGCGAACGGCACGATCGAATTCGAGTGGACCTACGGGAACGACCCGTACCCGCCGAAGGGCTGATCTGCGTCAGCTCTGAACGATAAGAGGACCAGGCCGCGGTTATCGGCCTGGTCCTCTTATCGCCAAGGTACCAAGTCGGGACGAAGTGGTCTACTCCAAAGTCTCCGTCAGCCTCCGCAGGGCCTCTCGCTTGTCCTCCAGGGAGACGGCAGCGTAGATCATCATCGTCACTTCGATGTTCGAGTGACCAACGATGTCCCGAACGATGTGCGGTGGCACGCCGAGCCTGAGCAGCAGCGTCACGCACGAGTGCCTGATGTCGTGGAAGCGCACCTCATCGAGGCCGGCGCGCTTCCGGATCGGGTACCAGCTCGACCGGAGGTAGGTCGGATCGATCGGCCCGCCGAGGATTGTCGTGAAGATCAGCCCTGCCGCTTCCCACCTGTCCCCCGCAGCCTCCGCTTCGTCGTCCTGGAGGTCCCAGTGATCGACGAGCGCCCAGGCAACGAGCAGCGGCAGTGGCATGACCCGCTCTGACCGGCCCGTCTTCGGCGGAACGAACACGAGCTTCGTGCCAACCCGCTGAAGCGTCTGACGGATCTGCAACGTGGGTGCGTACTGCTCCGCGCAGTCCTCACAGAAGTCGTCCCCGTGTTCCGCGCAGGGCTCGTCCCATCCGTCCCAGTCGATGTCCTTCCACCTCAGGCCGAGCAGTTCACCCCGCCGCATTCCGAGGTAGAGCGCCAAGACGTACAGCGCCTTCAACCGATCGTTCTCAGCCGCCTTGAGCAGTGCCTTTGCCTGATCGGCGTTGAGACCCCGATTGACGTCGTACCGAGGCGACCTGACCTGAACGAGCCTGGCGACGTTGCGCGGCACGACCTCCTCCCGCATTGCGTGCGCCAGCGCATTCCTCAGAACAGCGTGGATCTGCTGAATGGTCCGGTCAGAAAGAACCGTCTTGCAGCACTTCCCCTTGGCACAGCAACGCCGAGCATCCTTCGGCCGGTTGGCGTCGATCTTCTCCGCGCAGCACCGGCAGTCGTTCCGGAGCCGCGTGATGAACGTCCGGACGTCCTGCGCCGACAACCGATGGAGCTTCTTCGTCCCGAGGTTGGGCACCAAGTGCCGCCGCACGACCACGCCGTACCCCTCGACCGTCCGAGGCCTCTTCGTCGCGGCCACAGTGGACAGCCAGTACTTGAGATAGCTCTCCAGCGTCCACGTCTCCGCAGCTACCGGGATGCCGGCGTCGGAGTCGGCGATCTTCTTCCTGAGCTTCTTCCAGGCCTCCGACTCCGTGGTTGCCGAAACAGTGACGCGCTTGCGGTGCCCGGTCGTGGTGAGCACGTAGGCCGCGCCGACCCACAGCCCGTCCTTGCGCTGGTAGACCGAGCCCTCACCGTTGGACCGCTTGCCCCCGGCCATCACGCAGCCTCCGCGATCAGCCGAGACAGGTACGCCTGCACCGACGAGGCCGGAACCCGACGACTCCCGCCGATCTTGACGGACACCAGCTCACCGGCCCTGATCAAGTCGAACACCTTCGTCCGCCCCACCCGAAGGGCCCGAGCGACTTCCTCAACGCGATACGCGATGTCGTTCATGTCTTCCCCCTTGGTTGATCAGGCCGCAGTTGCCGAAAGATCTGGAGGCCCAGCCGCGAGCAGTGCGCGGTCGTACTCGGCCTTCCACGTCACGCGTTGGGCAATGGCGTGCATGAGCAGGTGAGCCCGTGGCGGCACGTTCGGATCACCGGGCCGGACCTTGTGCCAGACGAGCCGAGTCGGGTCCTTCTCCGGCTTCTCGATCCCCACGGCCTTGAGCGCCTGGAGCACGAAGCGCTTCCGGTCGGCCTTGTGGTCCGCGAGCGTCTTCCCCGACCACTTGCGGGACACCAGAACCCGCCGCCCAGGCAGTCCGAGCGTGGTCCTGCGGTGAGCCCGTCCCTTGCATCGTCCTGGGCTTATGCGGGAGTTCGCGCCGCGAGGCTGGACGCCGTACAGGAGCCAGTTCGCGCACCGGTCCGAGCAGGGCGTGACAGCCAACTCGTCGGCCAGGCGGTCCGCATGCCGGCGTTGCCGTTCGGTGTCCTGTTCGACCACCTCACCAATGGACTTCGTGAGGTATTTCGTCAGGTAGCCGATGTGCCGCCCAGCTTCTTCAGAGCCGCCGAGGATGCCCTTGGAGTGCACCTGGCGACCGAACTTCGCGACGTGCGCCGGTTCCTCGACCTCCGCGTCTTCCCAGGTGGTCAAGGCCTTTCTGGTGTCCGGATCAATGAACGCCTTGGCGTTGAAGTCCCAGACCGGCAGCTGGTCCACGTAGACGCGTTCGTCGTGGTTGGGCCACCACACCTGGTGGTAGGTAGCCGCCGTGACCAGGCGAATGACCTCGTGGGGGATCGAACCGCGGAGTGCCGCGTGCAGGTGCGGAGCAGCGCGTTTCTGCGGCTCGACCGTGGCGAAGTACTGGACGTCCCAGCCTGCGACCCGCCGAAGGTTCTGCCACCACCGGTCAACGAGTGACGCGAAGTGCACGGCATCCCTTGCGGCACGGCGGTAGTCGTAGCTGTCCGGATCGACCGGCGTGCCGTCGTCGCGCACCTTGCCGTAGGTGTCGAGGGTGAGCGTCACGAACATCGAGGGACGGAAGGCTCCCGCGAACTCCCGTCCAACCGTTCGCTTCTCCACACGCCGCCGAGGCAGGTCCGGCGCATCCTGCCGACGCTTCGTCGAGCGCTTCACAGGCCGCTTGCCGGGATCGTCCGGCGAAGGCAGGCGACCACGGACGCCGAGTTGCCGAAGTTCGTCGTCGACGCTGTGAATCTCCTCCCGCAGCTCGTCCGCCTCAGCCGAGTTGCCTTCCTCCTTGAAGGCCTTCATGAGGTCAGCGCGGTACTCCAACAGCTCGGTCTGGTCCTTTGTGGGCGGTTCCGGCGTGAAGTCGGGCTCCACCTCCATGTGCCAGCCTTCGCGGCACTGAGCCATCCGCAACGCCTTGGCTTTCTTGGCGCAGGGCTTGCAGACGCTCTCGATCGTCGAGCCACACGGGACCGCGACGTACCGAACCTCGTAGGACTCGTGGTCCTCGACTTCCATCGTGAACGGCCGGACGCACACGCCATGCTGCTCAGCAGCGGCCTTGGTGACGTCAAGCGCGGCAGGCTGCCTCATCCGCTCCGCGCGGGACTGGCCTGCAACATCGCCGGGAAACGTGGTGACGTTCGTGCTCATGCTGCCCTCCGCTCGCTGCTTGCCGGGAAGTCGTGAACGGTGGCCGGGGCGAAATAGACGCCCAGTTCGACCAGGTCCGCGTCCGTGACGTGGAAGGCCCTCGCGCGTTCCGGTTCGCGCTGCCCGTCTTCCTTGAGCCAGGCGACACCAGGCGTGCTCTCGCTGATCTCATGAGCAGCCGCGCCACGCTGCCGAACGCCATCGCCCAGGACCATGTCCACCTGAATCGGCTCGTCCAGGCGCAGCGCCACCCGAGTGGTGAACAGGTGCCGGAAGCTCACGACCTCCTTGCGCGGGTCCTGCACCAGCGCCACCGTGGCCACACCGGGAGCCCGTCCCTGCGAGCTGATCGTCTGGACAGCACGCCCAGCGCGTTCCCGGAGTTGCTTGTCCTGCTGGTAGGCAACAAGGTCCGCCAGCTCGTCGACCACCAGGACCGTGAACGGTTCACCAGCGTTCCGAGTCCAGAGCCGACGAACGCCCCGGTACCGCGAAGCGCGCGCCTTGACCTCCTCAGCGATCTCTTCCAGCAGCTCAACGGCTTCCGGCCCGTTGTCGTAGACGACCTTGTCAAAGGCATCCGGACACTGGCCGAGTTCCATCCCGCCCTTGGGATCGATGCCCACGAGCCTCACCAGGCCGGCGCGAATCGCGGGGGCGAGCTGCCAGACGATCGACCAGAGCACCGAGCCCTTACCCGCGCCAGGGACACCGACGACGAGGATCTGAGAGCCGAGCAGCTTCAACCGCCACGGCTTACCGGTCTCCGTCCTCCCAACGACCAGCTTCTTCAGGTCGACCTCCGCGGAATCCCCCAGCGGCGGAACCGCCACAGGCCGAGCCAGCGGATCAGCGTGGATGAAATCGAGTTCCAGCAACCGAGGCTTCAGCACCCGCACGCGGCAGGACCGAGCGTTGAACGAGTGCGCCAAGTTGTCCCGACGCGCTTCCCACTGCTCTGGAGACTGCGCGGGGATCATCCGTACCCGGACCTTGTCCCGCCAGCCCTCAGCCCGAACTCGCCGCAGCTCAGGCAGGTACTCCTTGCGCCGGTGTTCCTTGGCGAGGTCGGCCAGCCGCATGACCGTGCGCCACTTCGGCACATAGACCGTGGCCCGCCGCCACTCAGTGACCGTGCGGTACCAGCAGTACCGCAGAAACGACGGCCGATGAAGCCCGAACCAGATCAGCAGCGCAGCGACGAGCGTAAGCAGCGCCAGCACGAGCGGCGAGAGCCCGAACTTCCGATAGGTCGCGAGCCCGGCGACGGCCAGGCCGGCCACGACCGGGTACCGCACGACGATGAGCACCAGGCGGACGCCGAGCCACGCGGCGAACCCCGCCAGCACGAACGGTGCCGCAACAACCTTCGCCCACCGAGGAAGCCAGATCCACCAAGGGAAACGCGGCCGTGCACCCTCGAACGGAGCCGGATCGACCCACTTCGTCCCGCTCATGCCGCACCGTCCAAGCACGAGACGCAGCGGAACACCATGCCGGTACTCGGGATGAACCCCACGGGCTTGAATGCGCTCAATCCGTTGCCGCACAGGCGCTTGCACGTCAGGCACTCGAACCCTTCAGCCTGAGCCTGAGTGAGTTCGAGGCTGACCAGCCCACCGCCATCAATCATCACCGTGTAGGTGTCGACGGTCTGCAAACGCTCCACCATCGCGGCGAACCGATCCTGTCGACTTGACGCACCCCAGGTGCGCACAGATACCCTATGCATGACTCGAATCTCCTTGTGTCCCAACGATTTCAGGGTCGTTCGAGTCGGTGTACGTCGCCGGGAACAGTCAAGGCCCGCCAAGACTTTGGACTGTTTCCGCGCGACACACACCAACGCTGTTTGTTCAGTTGTGGATCAGCTCTGACCGAGCTTCTTCGCGAGCGCCCTGCACCAGGAGCAGAGCGGCCGTTTCTCCGTCTTGCGGAACCACCCGCCACCCAGACAGCGCGAGCAGTTCCGGTACTCCATCCGAACCCGCCCGGTCACCGGGTGCTTCGCGGTCAGGTTCATGCGGTACATCAACCGAGCCAGCAGGCGAGGCCTCACCGGCACCACCGCCTAACGCGGCTAGATGTGCGGAAGCCCGCAACAGCACCGGCCACAGTCACACCGGCAGGCGTCGAGGACCGGGCCGAAACCCAACGCCTTGCGCACCGACAACCCGAGCGGCACCGCCATCACGTGCAGCACCTCGAAGTTCGCCCGGATCAGCCACCGCGACGACCGCAGCCCGTCCGGCGAGACCCAGTACCGCCACGGCCGTTCCTGCTCCGGCCAGAACGGAACCCGTTGCACCAATCCACAGCGGCGCAACCGCTCCATCCGCCGGTAGACGGTCCACAGCGGTTGCCGAAGAAACTCGGCAAGCTTCGGCACGGTCCACAAGCTCCACGGATCGTCGAGCAGGGCCACCAGCATCAGCTGAACCTGCACGTCGTCCGCGAACTCACCGAGCACCGCGTCAGACAGCTGAAGTTCGTCGAGCATGGCTAACCCCACTCAGTCAGTGGCCCAGGCGTGTTGCCAACCCAGCCAGCACCCTTGGACGGTTCGAGCACCGCAGCCAACAGGCCGGCGTGCTGCGACAGCGTCCGCAGGAACGCCGCCAACTGCTCCCGACCATCAGGCCCGTCCGGCACGTGGATAGCGATCTGCGCCGGGTCGAGGTTCAGCCGCAGGCAATGTTCCGCAGCAGCCGAGTCGGGCCACGCAACGATGTCTGCCGACGCCGCAGGACCAGGCGAGATCATGAGCTTCAACATCACGACTCCTCCCCAGAACGGGACTGTTCAAGCCGCGCGCGACGCTCGAACTCCTCAGCGGCAATGGAGCAGGCGTGACGAGCCCACAGCGGCACCGCCAGATCAGCGGCCAAGATCCGCCACGCCTCCGCCACCGCGGAGTAGCCCAGAGCCAGACGAAGAAGTGCCTGCTTGTCGCCCGTACGGGACGCCGCAAACAGGGCCGCCGTCTGCTCCGCATACGCGGTGTTCCACCGGGCGACCGCCTCACGCGACGGCCGCGCCACTGTTAGGCCGCCGACTTCTGATCGGTCTGACCCTGCTGACCAGCAGGCTTGTTCTCACGCTTGGGCGGAGCCCCGACCTGAGGAGCGCTGATACCCGTGGCCCGGATCGTGAAGCCCTGGTACTTGAACCGGTCCCCCATGACGCGCGGCTCGACCGTCAGTCCCTCGAACGCGACCGGCCGAACCTCGACGCCGGGCATGACCTGCACGGCCTGAGGAGGGACGGGCTGAACGTCCGCGAGCACGGTGATCGTGACCGACGCGTCCCGCTCCTTCTCAGCCGACGGGTCGGTGACGACGACCTTCCACTGACGCTTGCCGGACCGCTCGTCCACCTTCTGCTTGGCCTGCTTACCGCGTGCCTTGTCCTCGTTGCTCATGTACTCCATGTCCGGGGCGACCACGCCAACCATCAGCGCGCCCTGCGGAAAGACCTGGTCAAACGCCGCTTCGAAGCGAGTGCCGTATGGAACTGCCATGACTGCAACCTCCCTAGCCCTGCTAGGCCGTCTGTACGACCTAGACAAGTTACAAGCTAGCTAGGTTGTCTAGCCAGGTCAAGCACGCCGACGTTTTCGCAGGTGAGCTAGCTTCCTAGGCGGGCTAGACAAGTTGCCCTACTCTGAAGGCGTTCTGTTTGGCGATACCTCAAACGGAACGCCCACAAGAAGAGGAGCAAGAGGTGGCACTCGACCCGGACGACCCGCGCCCGCCATACGC